>JAGRGB010000017.1 GCA_020445745.1 Rhodocyclaceae bacterium
AGGTAGGCTTGCTGGGTGCGCGCAGCCATGCCACGCAGCACCATCGCATCGATCATCCGCTGACGTAAGGGCGTCATCACCTTCTCCTTGAAATCGGGGACATCCCCCGGTTTCAAGGTAGAAGTGCTGAGACAAGCGCATGAAATACGCGATGGCGGGCCTCGATCTCCCAGCCACCGCGTCAGCGGTTTAGTTCAACTAAGATTTTGAGAATTCTTAGCATTTGCGGAATTCCTCACATATCTCGACTCGGCCTAGCGCCGGCAAACCGGACGCCCCTGATGAAGCCGCTTGGTGGCCGGGCAGTGAATCAGCACTCTAGCGCTGTCCGGCTGCTTTGGGGCATGCTCGCCTTCGGTCTCCGAGTGGCCGGAATTTGGCATTCAGCGGCCCCCTATCACAGAAGTCGCTCGGGAAGAGCGGCCAGCAAGCGGCCGCTCCGTACCCGCGTCTCGGGTCAAGGAGCTACCCGCGCTTGCCAGTCAGGAATCTGCCAAGCGACAGTTCAATGTCCAGCAGCCCTGACCGGAGAACCTTGCAGCGCCCGAATTCCTTTTGGCTCCCTGCCTCACTACCGATGCCTTGCCTGTTGATCCTGGGGCCATCCACGATACGCCGACCAATCAGCGAAGCCTGGCGTATCGGGCCCGTCCAGTCCGACGACAAAACAATACTCCCAGGGGATGGCGCCCTTGTAGGCCCAGGCGCCGTTGGGTGATATGCCAGCCGGCGGGCCGTTGTGCCCGCCGTCCCCCTTGAGGGTTCCAGACATGATTCGGCCGGTTTCGGTAAGTTCGCGCCAGCGGATTCGAACGAGGAAGCAGTTGCCATTTGCCTCGATCCCTCTTCGGCCCCTGACGCCCGCGGCCGTGTCGTCCCAGACAAAGACATGCAGATGATGCTCGAGTCTGATCGAGCCTGCCGACAGTCGAATGCCGAGCATGTCGGCAGTCTGCTAGCCGTTCTCGGCTACGGCCAATTGCATCACGTTCAGTCCGATCCCCGTCTTGTCGATAACGACGCTGGTGTACTCCTTTGGCATGCAAATCTCCTGATCCACTGTCTATTGGGTTTGCGCTTGCTGATCATGTCCCCGTGACGTGCCGGGAGGCGGCGACCATCCCGTTGTTCCGGGGGCATGTGCGGATGCACCTCGGAAGGAACACCCCGAGACGAAAGCCGCAGTCGGCTCCTGCGATGCACATTGCGGCCACGACGGCTCACCTTGGGTCGGGATGCATACTGCTTCTGCAGGACGGCAGCTATCGGGCACACCTCGTGATCGGCATCCCCTGGCCAGAACTTTAAACTCGGCGCCGCCCGCGGCGTCGGCTGCCCCTGCGGGCGGGAGCTCACCCTTTTCGCCGCCGCAGGCCGAGCCAGCCCAGCACGACGCCGACCAGGGCGAACAGCAGCGAGAAGACGATCGTCGTGACCGTGACGTCGCGGGTGACCACGACCCAGCCCGGATCATCCGGATCGTAATAGCAGTCGGTCGTCGTCCCCGCGCGGAATTGGTTCAGCAGGCTCATGTCCCCTGTAGACGACGACTGGTTTCTGAAACCCGTCGATACGATCGTCCGCTCCGGGGTGTCAAAGCGCAGCGTCAGCAGCGGAATTTCCAGGCGCGTCGTGGTGCTTCGGCTGCTTTGCGACCTCGAACCGGCGGAACTCGTGCTCGAATCGTGCGTCTCGACGGCGTAGCGGACGTCCAGCACTTCACACGTCGTGGGCTGCCAGTAAAGAACGGGTTCAACGGCATTGCGCAGCCCGGCGACGGCAAAGAAGATGAGCAGCACCGCCCCCACCACGGACAGCGCCCTGAGAAGTCCTCCACCCTTGCGCCGGGTGTACCGGTACAACGCGATCTGCAGCACGACGAACAGCAGGAAGGAGATGAGCACGGCCCCGTATTGCGACAGGAAGCCACGGCTGCCGTCGGGTAGTTGCGGCGTCTCCCGCAGGTGGGCGACTTCGAGGGGCCCCTCGTCGCCGACGGTTCCCGCGTCAACCTGGAGATACGCGTCGCCGGTAACATCCCAGGACACCAGAAACCGGAATGACACTCGTGCGGTCTCGTCGGCCGGCACGTCGATCACCGGCCAGGTGATCCGGCGTTCCTGCTCCGGCTGGTCGGGCGCAACGAAGCGGACGCCCTGCTCTCCGCCGACGAATTGAACCACCTCGCCCAGCAGCGCGTTGATCTTCACTTTTCGATCGATCGGCGTTCCGTTCGCAACGCGAATGCCGGCCTCATGCACCTTGCCGTACACCAGTGGGCGCGGTGACACCTCTAGGGTCAGCTGCAGCCCGCCACCCCGCTGTGCCGGATGACGCGAAGTCGAGCCCTGGCCCGCGTCGCCATCGGATTGCGCGAATCCTGCCAGCGGCGCCGCGAGCAACATCAAGAGGGCGAGCACGATCGCGGCGCCGTGGGTGGTCCAGCCCTGTCCTTTCATGGTCATGCCGATCCTCCGAACGAACTCCGCGGCCCCTGGGAATCGTCGAGTCAGCCCTGCCGTTTCATGCCACCAAGGTAAACCCCAGGGCGTTCCCGGCGACGTGGCTACCACCGAGGCTCCCCGAGTCTGCCAAGCTGCACTTGCCACGGCGCCAGGGCTGCGGCTGGCGCGAGGCCCCGTTGCCGGCCGATCAATGCCGAGCGACGCGCCCGTGGCGACGCACCGCTCCAGCAGCGATTCGCCCACGTTGGCCGGAAGCCCGGCCTCGAAGCCCTTGGCACCTATAAGGATGACCAAGCAACGACAGGGAAACAAGAGCCGGGTCTCGAAACCGCGCGGTTGCGCGTGGTTCCTGGCGGCGACCTGCGCTGTGCTGCAATCGCCGCGGCGATGCCACGAACCGACCGGAAATGGCAATCACCCCCTCGCACGCACCACGACCGGGGAACGATTCGACGAGATTCGTCTGCCGTCGCCCAGCCGAGGCACTGATCCCGACGAGCGTGGCGGCGACCGACGGATCCCCCGGGGCCAGCGACAGCATCGTGTCGGCAACCGCAAAGCGCCCCCGGCACGCCTAGCCATCGATCTGCGGTCTGCGCGCATTCCCGAGGGGCGCCACGGATGCCGGCCACGAAGGCCTGGCCGACGCAGGGTGGCTCCGGCTAACAGCCGATAGCGCGAGCCGGGTGCCGGTTCGGATACTCCCGACGGCGAGATTCCCCGTTCCCCGACGGCAGGCCCGGCTGATTGATGATCACCTGGAGATCATTCGTTTCCGGCTCTACAACAGCTTTTCGAGACGCTCCGCAACCAGCTCCGTCATCTTGTCCGCAGCGGCCGCGTGCAGATGATTGACGGAGTCGAAGAACCATTCGCCGGGAAACAGGTAGTCCTCTGGTCTCCCGAGTGTCGGTACGCCCAAGACTTCGTACTCGCGCCTGACCTGTTCAAAAAACCCTGTCGCCGCATCCTCGTGATAACTGGGGAAATCCCGGAACGCCTGAAATCCGCCAATGACCCTGATATTCCGTGCGCGACACCATTCGACGAATTTCCTTAGTTCAGGAGGTACGGGCCCGTCAACAACCGCCCGCGGCCCGGCTTGCAGGTTGAATGGAGAGGCTTTCTTCCAAGCCGCTCGTTGCCCGGCATTCTGACTGCCATCTTCATTGGTGACCAAATCCCCGAATGCATTTATTCGGCTCGATATCCCACTCAAATCCGCGTCGTGCTGCGCCATGCTGTCATAGACACGCCAAGCGTACTCGGCGGTGGTGAGCTTACCCGCCAGTTCGACGATCGTATTGAAACCCAGCGTGGATAGATACCCGAGATCATGGGGCAGAACGAAATCCGCGAGTGTCCATTGCGGCCCGGGAATGCGATAGCTATTGTATTCGAGGAACAACACGACCGTATCGCCGGGCCTCAGGACCTGCCTGGCGCGATACAACAGGTAATTGACGCGCAGCGCGGCGTGAAGGCCCTCGTTGATCACCGGCCTTCCCAACCTCATGCTGAGCGTCTCTGCCCTCACGCTGTACAGGACGCTCGAGCCGCCAAGCAGCACGACGCGGTCGCCCGGCGTCTGCCGTCCGATCTCCCGCTTCATCTGGTCCAGCGTGTAGATCCAACGGGCACTCGCGCTGCTATGCTCGGCCGGCGGCCGCATCGCCAGAGCCATGATCGCCACCGGAATGATCAACGACAAGCCGAGCGCAGCCGCAAAGGCGGAAACCATGAAATGTCTGGGCCCCGAGCCCGTATTCGAATCAGTGGCCACTGGATATATCCCGATAGCTCAGAACTGAAAGTAGATGAACTCGAGCTTTTCCCGCCCGGCAACGGCGACGAATGCCGCGCAGTACAGGAGGAAGCCGGCCATTGCGCCCGAGGCGGCAGAAGGCTGCCAGGATATTTTCGCGTCCGCACGATCAACGCGCTCCCCGCTGCCAAAGCTGTAGTTCATGATCTTGTTGGTATTGGGCGCGAATGCGGCCCAAAGTCCAAGTGCAAACAGGAACGCGTAGCTCTGTGCCGTCAGCAGGCTCTCGCTCCCCGACATCCGGTCCCCTTCACCGGCCATCGCCAGGACGAAGGACACTGCATCTTCGATGCTCTCTGCCCGAAAGAAGACCCACGCCACGATTACCGCAGCCATGGTCGCGAACCAGCTAAGGCTCCGCGTCATGCGGTTGGGCAACAGCCGCTCTCTCGTCGCGTCGACGCGCCGCCAGGTGTGATTGATCACCAGATAGAGGCCATGCAAGCCGCCCCACACAAGGAATGTCCAGTTGGCGCCATGCCACAGACCGCCAAGCAGCATCGTCACGAGCAGGTTGGCGTAGCGCCTGGCGCGGCCGTTGCGGCTCCCACCCAGGGGAACGTACAGATAGTCGCGCAAGAAGCGCGAAAGCGTCATGTGCCAGCGCCGCCAGAAATCGATGATGCTCGTAGCCTGGTAGGGTGAATTGAAATTGACCGGAAGGTTGATGTTGAACATCAGCGACAGCCCGACCGCCATGTCGGAATAGCCTGAGAAATCGAAGTAGATCTGAAGGCTGTAAGCGACCGCGCCAGTCCACGCTTCGATCGCCGACAAACCTTCCGGGTTGGCAAAGGCCGCGTTCGCGAGGGGCGCGCAACCGTCTGCAAAGACGATCTTCTTGAAGAGGCCAAAGCTGAAGAACGCCAGTCCCCGCGAGAAATTCAGGGAATTGAAGCGCAGATTCCCTGGTTCCGCGAACTGCGGCATCATTTCCGAGTGGTGCAGGACGGGCCCCGCGACCAAGTGCGGGAAATAGGTGACGAACAGCAGGTAGCTCACGAAGCTGCGTTCGGAGACTTTGCCGCGCGACGTATCGACCAGATATGCAATCTGGGTGAACGTATAGAACGAGATGCCGATCGGCAATATCAGGTCAGCGACATGCCACTCCAGCGAGAACGCCCGGCTCAATTCCGCAGCGGCAAAAGTGAAATACTTGAAATACGCAAGTGCCGCAAGGTTGGCAACGACGAAGCCACCCAAGGTCAGCTTGGCCAATGTGCCGCGCTCATGCTTTCCGAGAAAGTCGATCAGGCAGCCGCCAAGGTAGTTCGCCGTTATCGAAACCAGGATCAGCAATACGTAATCGATATCCCACCAGCCATAGAAGAAGAGGGAAGCCAGGGCGAGCCACGCGAATGCCGTTCGCCACGACAGCCGGCCCAACGCAAAGTAGGCAATCAACGTGACCGGCAGAAACAGGAAAATGAATTCTGGGGAATGAAAGAGCATGCCGGCCTTGCTCCAGTTAGCGTCGCTTTCTGCGCCCTTGTTGCTTCGGTAATCGGCAATCCAGCCCGGACTGCCGCTTGTTTCAGAGCTCGCGACGAGCCTTGCGGACGAGTTCGACGAGTTCCGGATTGCCGCTCTGGGTCGCGATGTCGACGAGGCTTGCCCCGCGGAAGGTGATGCTGGCCGGATCGATGCCGCTTTCGAGCACGAACCTGATCCCCTCCAGGTCCTCGTTGAACACCGGAATCAACGCCACCTGAATCTGCTGCGACCCGACGCTGTCCGTCAGGCTCGCACCGTAGCCCATCAGGCGTCGCGCCGCTCCGAGGTCGCGCCCGGCGAGCGCATAGGCGATCGCGGTCATGTTGTCGGCGTCGCGCGCCGCGGCGATCCGGCCGTCTTCGTTGAATTTCTCCAGCAGGCCGGCAGTGCGGTCGCTGGTGCTCAGGCGGAGGTAGAGCCTCGGCCCCTCGGGCAGGAAGACCCTGGCCTTGGCGAGCAGGCGCGCCTTGTCGGGCTCCTGACCTGCGGACCAGGCCATGTAGTAGGCGACACCCAGCACCTCGCCCACCCCCCGATCGTCGCAGCCCGCCTTGACAGCGCGCTCGTCGTCTTCGATCGCGCCATCGAAATCGCCCTTCTGGAACAGCTTGAATTCGGCATGGGCTGCCAGGAAACAGGCATTCTCCGGAAATTCCCCGGAGCGCCTGGCGTACAGCTCGTCCAGTTTCTCGACGTCGCCCCGGGTTTCCAGCAGGTCCAGCAGATTTCGATAGGCCTCCTGACGGGCGACGTCGTAGGTATTGAACGGGCGCGCGCCATCGATCGCCTGCAGGTACTTGGCAATGGCTTCCGCATCCCGGCCCTGCATCCGCAGCAGCTCGCCCCAGTTGGCCCACAGCCAGAGATTTGCCGTACCGATCGTCTGGGCGCGCTCGAACTCCGCCTCGGCCTCGTCGAATCTGTCCTGGTGCGCAAAGACATAGCCCAGCAATACGTGCGAATTGGCATGGCCGGGCTGCAGCGCGAGCGCGTGCTGAAGGTGCTCCTCGGCACGATCGAACGCGCCGGGGCGTGGCATCGTCATCATGGCGTGTCGCGCGAGTTCCGGATACGCGTCCACATAATCCGGTTGATTGATGATGATCCGGTCAAGCAGGCGCTTGGCCTCGGTCAATGCGTTGCGCGATCGCGAGTCGATCAGGGTAACGGCCTGCCGGTACCTGTCGTCGTCGCTCATCTGCGCGTCTCGCCGGCTCTGCATCTCCGCGAACGGGTCCGGCCATGCGATCCCGTAGTCGATTTCCAGCCGCGAAACCGTCCTGCCGTTTATTTCCAGGCTCGCAACGACCTTCTGGGTGCGCACCGCCTCCTGAATCCACTTCGGCCGCAGGACGTTCAGTGTCACCTGATGCTCGCCGCGACTGGCGATCTCGACCATGCCGGGCTGGTACTTGGACTGGTCGGTAGGATCCGACGCCGCAAATACCCTGACTTGGGCCACCGGCGCATCGCCGCGGTAGAAGTAGCTGACATCGGCCGCGTAGACTTCGCCATCGCGGCGTATCGCCAGGCCCTTGATTGCGTTCGTGCCGGGCAGGGGAGGCTCGCCCTGCTGGCCTGCGACGCTGGGCTCGTATCGGAGCAGCAGTTCCGGCCTGGCGACCACCAAGGCCACCAGGGCCAGCAATAGCGCCAGCAGGACATGAGTTCTCGTGTTCTTCACAGGCTTTCCGTTGTCGACGCCCTTGTCATGCACGGACCGGGTGCAGCATGTTACAAGAAGATGCCATTCGCGTTTCGAATGCGGGGCGTGGCGGCGGTCGAAGGCCTTCGCCGGGTGCGACGAATCGGCATCGAAGTCGCCACCAAGGCAATCGCCCGCCGGCGATTCACCTGAGCTTCGGTCGGTGGCGGATTGCACCGCAAGCGGCTGCCCGGCGCGAGTTCCGCGCCGCCACCGTGGCAAAGCTCACGCCGGCCGTCGCTTGCGTCGCCGACCGCGGTGGCAGCCATGGGCTAGGACGCCCGCGGCCGCGACGGGTCATCCCACCTGGGGCGGTGGCGCGCCGCCTTCCGTGGCCGGCCCCGCCGCCGCCGAGCCCTGGTTCGGCGGCGGCGGGCTGAGGTGGACATCCCGCTGCGGGTAAGGAATCGTGATGCCGGCCTGCTTGAAGAGTTTCCAGATCGCCAGGTTGATGTCGGTCCTAACGTTGCCGATGCCGTTTTGCGGGTCGTCGATCCACACCCGCAGTTCGAGGTCGATGCCGCTCTCGCCGAAGGCCATCAGCCGCGCCGCCGGCGGCGGGTAGACGATCACCCGCGACGATGCCCTGGCGGCCTCCAGCAGCAGCGCCATTGCCTGTTCCGGGTCGTCCCGGTAGCTGATCTGCACGGGCAGCTTGATCCTCGTGTTGTCGTCGGAAAAGCTCCAGTTGACGACCTCCGAGGTGATCAGTTTCTCGTTCGGGATCAGGCGCTCGACGCCGTCGCGGTTGCGCACCACCACGTAGCGCGCGCGAAGCTCCTGGACCCAGCCGAAGGTGTTGTCGTCGGCGCCGACCGAGATCACGTCGCCGGGCTTGATCGAGCGGTCGAGCACCAGGATGAAGCCGCTGATGAAGTTGCTGGTGATGCGCTGCAGGCCGAAGCCGATGCCGACGCCGAGGGCGCCGCCGAACACGGCCATCGTGCTGAGGTCGATACCCGCGGCATCGATCGCCACCAGGAACGCCAGCGTGATCAGGAAGAACTTGCTGAACTTGCCGAGCGCCACCTGCAGCGACGGTGTCACGTAGGGCGAGGCGCGCATGCGCCGCTCGATCACCCCGGACACCCAGAACGCCAGCGTCAGCAGCAGCGCGATGAGGCCGACCAGCTGCAGCGTGGCGAGCAGCGAAACCCGTGAATTGCCGACCTTGAAGGCCAACGCGTCGAGCGTGTCGGCGACCGCCGGCAGCCAGCCGACGAGATGGAGCGCGAGCGTCACCCAGACCACGCCGGTGATGATGTTCTCCCACGCCTTCAGCGCCGGCGTGACCGGAAAGCCCTTGCGCAGCACGTAGATCGCCAGGCGGATGGCGGCCAGCGACAGCAGCAGCGGCACGGCCACGTCGAGCAGCGCGGTCGGGGCGTGCCGCGCGAGCAGGAATCCGCGCCCGAGCAATATCAGCAGCAGCAGCACGGCGGGGTACAGCAGGCGTTGCGCGGTACGCAGCGCGAAGCGCCGCAGGCCGACGCTCGAAGCCTCGGCGAGCCGGCGCTGGAGCGTTCGATCGACGTATCGACCTGCCATCCAGCCGCACACCGCGGCGACCATCAGCACCGCCAGTTGGTGATACACGGCCGGCGTCGCGAGCTCCGCGAGCAGTCTCCCGGCCTGTTCGACAATTTCGCTGATGGTCGATTCCATCACCGCTCCCCGATGCCATCGTCGTGCGTGCCCGTCGCAAGGAACGGGCAAGCACGGCCAGATTCAAGCGCGCTGCCGCCCCGGGATCGTCAGTGCTCCGGCGCGAGCCGGCTGCGCAGCCTGGCGAGTTCCTCGACCAGGCTGTCGATCTTCGCCTGCTGCGCGTCCACGACTTCCGAGATCCTCGCCAGGTCGGCCGCCATCGGCAGGCGCGAGACATCTCCGCTCTTGGCGCTTTCCAGGTAAAGACCTTCTTCGTCTTCGAACATGCGCCATACCAGTTTGCCATCCTTGTGGAATTTGATGTCTCCGGTCAGGAAGGCCTGGGCGCGGACCTGCCCGGCGACGTCGAGCTTGAGGTCGGGGGTGAGGCCGACCGGATTGGAATTGGGGTTCTCGACACCGATGCCGACCGTGCCGAACCAGTCGAAGGGATTGACGCCCGAGACGCCGTGGAAGACCGTGTCGGTGGCCTGGTTGGCAATGGTCGCGGTGCCCGTGATGTTCCACTCGGTGCTTCGTACCACGGTGCGTCGCGCCGCCGCGTCGATGCTGAGCCCGTTAATCAGCGAGTTGTCGAGCACGTTGTTGCGCGAGCCACTGCCGATGTCGATGGTGTTCGTCGACAGCACCGAGCTGATGGTCACGTGCGCCGCCTGGTCCAGTTTCACGTCGGCGCCCCCGTTGGCCTCGAAGTGGGTGCCCGACACGACGCTCGGCAGGCCGGTCGCGAGCTGCAGGCCGACGCCGCCGAGGCCCTCGATGGTGCCGCCGTACAGATACACGCTGCCCTCCGATACCGGGTCGACGATCCGTATCCCGTTCTGTCCGCCCTCGAGGTTCGGCGCCAGAAAGGTGTTGGCATTGGCCGAGATGTCGTTGAATCGTTCGCCATGGACCCAGACGTGATTCTGTGAAAGCGCCTGGTGGGCGAAGAACTGGTCCGGATCGAGATTCGCCCCGGTTGCCAGGCCGATGAAGCGGTTGAGCAGGCTGCCCTTGAGATAGATGCCGTAGTGGGCACCGGCCATGATCACGTGCTCGACATGGTTGCGATGGGCGTTTTCGAGCTTGATCAGGCTCGGCATGTCGCCCTCGGGCGTGACCATGGCGGCGGCCGAACCCAGGTAGAGGTCACGGATCGTGATGCCGCTGACGCTGCTGCACGCGGCGCAACTCTTGCGCAGCACGAACAGGTGCTGGTCGGGCGCGGCCTGGAAGATCTGCGATCCGAAGCCCACCCCGGCCAGATTGACGCGCTGGCTCGCCAGCACCAGCGCAGCGGATACCCGATAGTGGCCGAGCGGGAAGAACACCGTGCCGCCGCTCGCGGTCGCGTCGATCGCATCCTGGACGGCGAGCGTGTCGTCGGCGATGCCGTCGCCGACCGCGCCGAACACGGTGACGTCGCTCCACGGCAGGTTCGCGGCGCCCTGCGGCCCGGGCTCGCCCCGGGGCCCTTGCGGACCGGTCGGGCCGGCGGGCCCCTGGGGCCCCGGCACCGGGTCGGTCGCCTCGAGCTGCGAGATGCGGCTCAAGATCTCGCTGGTGGTCGGCTCGACGACGACCACGACATTGCTCGCCGCGGCGGCGACGACCACGCCGTTCGACTTGAGCACGTATTCGATCGCCAGTTCGCCGACGGTGTCCGGATTGTTGGTGTCCAGGCTGACCGTGCCGCTGAGGAAATCTCCGCGCTTCTTGCTGCCGACCACGCGCGAGTCCGCCAGCTGGCGGATGCGGATGATGTCGTTCTTGTCGGTACCGCTGGCGTCGGTGATCTCGAACTGCACCTCGATGATGTCGCCCTGGACGATCTCGACCTGCCCGGTGCCGGTGCCGGGATTGAGCAGGGTCAGGCCCACGGCCTGGGCGAACGCGCTGGCGGACCACTGGGCGATGGCGAGCGCGACCAGCGCTGCCAGCAGCATCCGGCAGATGCGCGGGGATCCGTCCTCTGGAATTGTCATTGTTTTCTCCTCGAAACGTCTCGAACGTGGATGCACGGGTGGCACGGCTGCCGACGGTCGCGTCGGCGTGCACGCCCAGTCATCCCGTTATACCCGAAGCCGGCTGCGCACAAGGGGCCGCAGGCGCTGCGCCATCCGCCGCCGGAGCGTGATCCGGGCGCCGGTCCGGCGGCCCATGGCGGCGGGTTCGCCCGCCGCGCATCAACGCCGCCCGCGCCGCCAACGTTTGGGATAATCCCGCCTTCGCAGTCCGCAACCGGAGCCTTCTTGCCCGCCCAGACCCCCGCATGGCTCGTCGCCCTGCTCAATCGCCGCATGCTGGTGTGCATCGTCATGGGCTTCGTGTCGGGCATGCCGCTGTACCTGCTGTTCAACCTGCTGCCGGCGTGGTTGCGCACCGAGGGGCTGTCGCTGAAGACCATCGGTGCGTTCGCGCTGATCCAGTTTCCCTACACCTGGAAGTTCCTGTGGGCGCCGCTGCTGGACCGCTTCGGCATCCTGCCGGGGCTCGGCCGGCGGCGCAGCTGGATGCTGGTGACCCAGCTCGGGCTGGTGGCATCCATCGCCTGGCTCGGCCAACTCTCGCCGACCGTACACCTGCCGTGGGTGGTGGCCGTCAGCGCAGCGCTGGCGATGTTCTCGGCGACCCAGGACATCGCCCTCGATGCGCTGCGGCGGGAGATCCTGCCGGACCGCGAGCTCGGCCTCGGCAACGCGATGTACGTCAATGCCTACCGCATCTCCGGGCTGGTGCCGGGGTCGCTGTCGCTGATCCTGGCCGACCGCCTGCCTTGGGACACGGTGTTCCTGATCACCTCGCTGTTCATGCTGCCGGGCGTCGTCATGACGCTGCTGGTGCGCGAGCCCGAGGTCGCCGACACCGCGCCGCGCACGCTGCGCGACGCGGTGGTCGAACCGTTCCACGAGTTCTTCGCCCGCCACGGCGTGTCCTCGGCCCTGCTGGTGCTCGCCTTCATGCTGTTCTACAAGCTCGGCGACTCGCTGTGCACGGCGCTCGCCACGCCCTTCTACCTGGACATGGGCTACTCGAAGACCGAGATCGGCCTGATCGCCAAGAATGCCGGGCTGTGGCCGATGGTCGCCGGCGGCATCCTCGGCGGCATCTGGATGGTCCGGCTCGGCATCAACCGGGCGCTGTGGCTGTTCGGGGTGGTGCAGCTGGTGACGATTCTCGGCTTCGTCTGGCTGGCCTGGCTCGGACCCGCGCCGTCGGACACCGGTCGGCTGGTCGCGCTGGCCCTGGTGATCGCCGGCGAGGCGATCGGCGCCGGGCTCGGCACCACCGCCTTCGTCGCCTTCATGGCACGCACCACCCACCCGGCCTACACCGCCACCCAGCTCGCGCTGTTCACCAGCCTGATGGCGGTGCCGCGCACCTTCATCAACGCCACCGCCGGCTTCCTGGTCGAGGCGCTCGGCTGGCAGCCGTTCTTCTGGCTGTGCTTCGCGCTCGCGTTTCCCGGCATGCTGTTGCTGCTGAAGGCCGCGCCGTGGAACGAAGACGTGCCCGACACCGACGCTCGAGGACAGGACATATGACCACCATCCAGGCCGACCCGACCCTCGCCGCGGCGCTGGTCGATGCCGCCCGCGCGATGTCGCACCAGCTGGCCGGGCTGCGGTTCTCGGCGCCGGTGAGCCACGTCTACAACCCCCTCGAATACGCCCGGGCGCCGGCCGAGGCGTACCTGACGCGCTACGCGGCCAGTCGCAAGCGGGTGGTCTTCGTCGGCATGAATCCGGGCCCGTTCGGCATGGTGCAGACCGGTGTCCCGTTCGGCGAGATTGCCGCGGTGCGCGACTGGATGGGGCTGGAGGCGCCGGTCGAGGTGCCGCCGGCACAGAACCCGAAACGCCCGGTCGAGGGGTTCGCGTGCGCCCGCTCGGAGGTCAGCGGGCGGCGGCTGTGGGGCCTGTTCGCGGAACGCTTCGGCGCCGCCGACAATTTCTTCGCCGAGCACCTGGTGGCCAACTACTGCCCGCTGGCCTTCTTCGACGGCGGCCGCAACCTGACCCCGGACAAGCTGGCGGCGGCCGAGCTGCAGCCGCTGCAGGCGATCTGCGACGCCCACCTGCGGCGCATGCTCGAACTGCTCGAACCCGAATGGGTGATCGGCGTCGGCGCCTGGGCCGAGGGCCGTGCCCGGATCGCGGCCGACGGCCTGCCGGTCGCCTTCGGCCGCGTGCTGCATCCGAGCCCGGCGAGTCCGGCCGCGAACCGTGGCTGGGCCGCGGCGGCGAGCCGGCAGTTGCGGGAACTCGGGGTATGGGACGATCGACCGGCATAGACGGGCGGCGCCGCCGCGCCCGCTCCCGGCGCGGCGGGCCGGCCCCGTCGGCGGTGCCGGTGCCGCGTTGCTTCCGGACCCGCGTCGAAAGGTTTGAATTGTCCGGCGACTTGGTATTCGATGTGTCAGGAGGGCCACCTGTTCCGCGCCCCAACCTGAAGGAGAACAAGAATGCCCGACCTGCCCGCCGTCACCGGGAAGAACCACCGCACCAAAGCGCAACTGGTCAACTACGTCACCGACCACCTGCAACCGGGGCTGGACACCCATCGACTGTTGAAGCACCGACTGCAGGCGGGCCTCGACGAATGGCTGCGCCAGGTCCAGCGGATCGACGACGAGCCGCCGGCCAAGCTGACCGAGCCGGTCAAGGACCACTTCATCGATCCCGCCTTCCGCAACCAGCACGACCAGCTCGCGCAGCGGTATTTCGAGCGGCTCGACAGGTTCTCGCGCACCGAACAGGGAAGCAAGGGGCAGGCGAAGGCGGCACGACAGGTCAAGACCGCGGCGACCGCACTGGAACAATCGACCCAGGCCTACGACCTCAAGCTCAGGCGCTACGAAGACGCCTACGAGCGCTACCAGCTCGAGCACGAGGACCCTTCGGAATACGACAAGCGGGTGGCGCCCTACCGACAGGAGATCCAGCGCCTGAGGTCGGACCTGGCGCGCATGGTGAACGCCTACAACGACAGCCGATGCTTCGACGAGATCTATCTCGGTGACGACTACCGCACCGACTTTCGCCAGCAGTACCAGCGCTATGTGCCGACCCAGCACGCGTGGTTCGCCGACGTCCAGGGCGGCACCTACATCTACGACTATCAGCACAACCAGCTGCAACTGCACCTGCACTTCGATTCGGCGCAGAACAAGGTCAAGGCGGTGCGGATCAAGCGCTACGGCGACCAGCACGGGGTCAACGCCGACAAGAACTGGGGCATGGTCGAGCACGTCAGGCAGAAGTATCCCTGCGTGTGGGAGCGAACCTGGACCCAGGTCGCCCTGTGAGGCCTGACACCGTCGGAATTCCCGCCGCCTTGCGCCTGCAGGCGCGCTCGGCCTAGGCGAGCTGCGCCAGGCAGGCCGAGACTACCCGCCGCCAAGCGCCGTGCAGGCCCCGCGCCTGGATCGAGTGCGCCGCATCGAGGGCCGACCGGCGGGCGACCGGGTCGCTGGCAAGTCCGCGGATCAGTTCGGCGACGTGGCCGGGCGGGGCATCGTCGTCCACCATCACGGCGTGCGGCATCCGGTCGAGGGCGCTGGCGGTGAACCATTGGTCGAGGACCCGGGGCAACAGCAACTGGGGCCGCCCCGCCGCCAGCGCCGCGTAGGCGGTGCCCGGGCCGCCGTGATGGACGACCAGCGACGCGGCGGCGCAGGCCTCGATCGCGTCGGGCCGGGCGTCGAGCCAGCGCAGATGCGATCCGGCTATCCGCCCTGGCAGGGCCGGGTCGTGATCACGGGCGAAGAGGCCCCCCGGCACGCCGGATTCGATCAAGGCTGCAACGGCCAGCCGGGCTTCCGGTCCGGCGCCGGACAGGTAGGCATGAACGCCCTCGGCATCGACCGGCGCCGGCGCCGGCGCCGATTCGAACATCCCGGCGCAGGGCTCGCGCCGCGTCTCGCGGTAGGGGTCGAGTTCCGGCAGGCCGAGCACCACCCGCCGCTCGCCGCGATAGATCTCGGCCAGGGTGTCGGGCAATGGCGCGCCGAAGCGTCGCTGCACGGCCCGCACCGTCTCCAGCATCTGCGCCTGGTCGGCGTAGGGCGCGACGTCGTACAGCAACTGCGGGAAATCCGGCCCGTCGGCCGGTGGCGTCGAGTAGGCGGAGCCGAACACCACCGCCGGCAGGCGGCCGTAGGCGGCGAGCGCCAGTAGTGGCGCATAGCGGGCGACCACCAGCTCCGGTCGCAGCTGATCGATCAGGTCGCGCCAGCCGCGCAGCATCGAGTACAGGTGGTCCACCGAACCGAAGCCGTTGCAGGCCATCAGGTCGGCAAAACCGGTCGGATTGAAGCCGTCGGCGAGCGCCTGCGGCGTCAGCCGCCCGATCAGCCACGGCGCCTGCAGCACCGGGTAGGGCCGGTCGGCGAACAGTCTGTGCGCGTAATCCAGCGTGCGCAGTGCCAGCACCGGCCGATGGCCGGCATCGGCCAGCGCGTCGGCGAGCTGACGCAATTGCAGGCAGTAGCCGAATCCTGCGCCCAGTTCCCAGCCGAGCAGAATCGTCTTCATCCCGTTTCCGGGTCGCGTCGCCGCGTCGCGCCTGCCGCCGGCGCGCCGACCGCATAGACCTTGGCGTCGCCGACCAGGTGGCCGAGTGCGGTGTCGATGTCCGCCTTGAGCTGTGCCCGGCGATCGTTGGTGCGGTAGACGTTGCGCGCATGTTCGACGAATGACGCGCCGAATTCGCCGCGACGCTCGCAGTCTCTCAAGGCGTCCTCGATCACCCACAGGCGATGGTTCAACGCCGCCAGCTCGTCGGCCAGCGCGGTGAGCTCGGGCGAAGCCGGCAGGGCATGCCAGTACTCGAGCAAGGCCGCCAGGCGGGCAGCCGCGTCGGCACGGCGCGCGCCGTCCAGGTGCGCGACCTTGAGGCGCAGGATGGTGATGCGGTCGATCAGTTCGCCCGGCCCGATCTCGATATGTATGGCGGCGGCCACCGTTCCTCCTGGATCGCTAGGCGGCTGGGCCGCCGTTGCCCATTTGATACCCTCGAAGCGCGAACTCTGGCAAGCTCGTGGCACCCGATCGATGGGAGGAAATGCGCAGGATGACGCCAGCCGACAAGTGCGGAATCGCGCAGGCGCTGCTGATCGAGGCCCGCGACGCACTGCAGGCGACGCTGGCCGATACGCGGGATCGCTCACGCGGGGCGCTCAACCAGGAACTGTGGACGGTGGTCCGGATGCTGGGCGAGGTCCCGGAATACTTCAGCCAGGCAGGCCAGGATCACTTCGTCGATCGCTGCGTGAGCACGGGCCTGCGTGATGGCGTCTTCGTCGATGTCGGTGGCTACGACGGCATCACCGGCTCGAACACGCTGTTCTTCGAACTGTTCCGCGGCTGGACCGGGCTCCTGATCGAGCCGGTGCCCCAGCACCTGGCCTCGGCCAGGGCGCGGCGGCGTTGTCGCTGCATCGCTGCGGCGGTCGCCGGCCGCGACGGCATGCGCGAGTTCCTGCAGGTGGCAGACGGCTATACGCAGATGAGCGGCCTGATGGACCGCTACGATCCCGGGTTGCTGCAAGCCGTGCGCGAGAATCCGCGGCATCGCGAGCAGGTGGTGACGATCGAGGCGCAGTCGCTGGCCCGATTGCTGCGGGATGCCGGGCTCGAGCGCATCGACTACCTGTCGCTCGACGTCGAAGGCGCCGAGCAGGAGATCCTCGAGGCCTTTCCGTTCGGCGAGTTCGACGTCGCCGCGTGGTCGATCGAAAACGCCGACGGCAAGCCGGGGATCGAGCGCCGGATGCAGGCCGCAGGCTACCAGCTGGTCGAATACATCGGGGTCGACGAAATCTACGTGCGGCGCGACTGAGCGGCCGGGGCCGATGGAACATCCCGACGCATCGCCACCGCCCGCCGCCAGCGGCGCAGTTCGCGAGCGAACCTGCCGGTTCGGCCGGATGCGCTATGTCGCGCACGACGCCTATATCGGCGCCACGCTCGACCGCTACGGCGAGTTCAGCCCGGCCGAGGCCGCGCTGCTGGCCGCCCTGCTCGAACCCGGCGATGTCGCGATCGACGCCGGCGCCAACATCGGATGCCTGACATTGGCGATGGCACGGAAGGTCGGCGACCAGGGCCGCATCCACGCCTTCGAACCTCGGCCCGCGCTGTTCGCCTTGCTGCACGCCAATCTGTCGTTGAACAGGCTCGACAACGTGTCGGCCCATCGTGCGGCGCTCGGCGCGCAATCCGGTCAACGGGCGATCGCGCCGCTCGACACCCGCCTTCCGGGCAATTTCGGCGAGGCGGCACTGTTGCCGGCCGGGCACGGCGACGCCGTCGCGGTGACCACGATCGACCGGCTGGCCCTGCCCGCCTGCCGACTGATCAAGGCCGACGTGCAGGGCATGGAGCGGGCCGTGCTGCTCGGCGCCCGTGCAACCATCGATCGCTGCCGGCCGGTGCTGTATCTCGAGAACGACCGGCGCGAGCATTCCCGGCCCTTGCTGGAGCTGGTACTCGGACTCGGCTATCGTGCCTACTGGCACCTGCCCGCGCTCGCCGTGGCCGACAATTTCCGCGGGGCGCCGCTGGACGACGCGGGGGACATCGTCAGTGTGAACCTGCTGTGCCTGCCGGACGACCGTCCGCCACCCTTGCGCGAGCTGGCCGAAGTGACGGGTGTCGACGACTGGTGGCGGACCGACGACGGAGGAAGCCAGGTGAGGCCGAGCGAAGCCGACTTGTTTGCGATCGCGCGCCGCCAGTTCGGACGGGCGCGTTTCGACGAGGCCTGCGCATTGCTCGACGCGCTGCTCGAGTTCGCGCCCGACCAGCCGGACGCCTTGTGGCTGCTCGCCGAGTGCCACCACCGCGCCGGGCGGGATGGCGCCGCGATCGCCTGCCTCCAGCGTCTGCTGGCACGTCATGGCGACGAGGTCGACGCGCTCTGCACGCTGGCCGATCTGCTGGTCGATGGCAAGCGCTTCGGCGAGGCGGTGGCCGCGATGTCGCGCGCCCATCGCTGCGACCCCAGCAATGCCGCCCTGCTGCACGGCCTCGCGGTGATGCTGCGCCGGGACGGCCGCGGCAAGGAGGCCCTGGCGATGCTCGACCGGGCGCTGGCGCTGGCGCCGCACTTCGACATCGGCCGCTTCGAGCGGGCCATGGTCCTGCTCGAGGCGGGGCGGCTGACCGAGGCGTGGCCGGACTACGATCTGCGACACCTGCTCGACCCGGCCTTCCAGGCGCCAGCAGACGTGCCGCGCTGGCAAGGCGGGCGATTCGACGGCGAGCGCCTGCTGGTCACTGCCGAGGGTGGCCACGGCGACACCATCTGGGCCGCCCGCTTCCTGCCCGCGCTGCGGGCGCTGGGTGGCGAGGTTCATCTGCAGTTGCGGCCGGAGCAGCGCGAGCTGCTGGCGGCGCTGGACGGGGTGGACGGCTTCGTGCCGCTCGATGCGGGTGAGGACGGTTTCGACCTCTACTGTCCGATCCTGTCGCTGCCGGCGCGCCTCGGCGTGTCCGACCCCCACGGCTATCCACCGGCGCGGCTGAAGCCGAGCGCGCAACAGCCGGAGCGCTGGTCGCGATTGCTGGCGCGGGCGGCCGGGCGCCTGCGGGTCGGCATGCTGTGGTCGGGCAACGAGACCTACGCCAACAATCGCCACCGGGCTGCGTCGCTTGCCGATTTCCTGCCGCTGGTGGAACTGCCCTCGGTGCAGCTCTACAGCCTGCAGAAGGGCACGCAGCAGGCGGTATTGCGCGAGGCCGGACTCGGCAGCCTGATCATCGACACCGACGACTGCGACTTCAGCGAGACCGCAGCCCTGGTCGCCGGGCTCGACCTGGTGGTGATGACCGACACCGCCCTCGCCCATCTCGCCGCCTCCCTCGGCAAACCGGTCTGGCTGCTGCTCGATTCGGCGCCGTTCTGGCTCTATGGCACGAGCGGCGAGACCTGCCCCTGGTACCCGTCGATGCGGCTGTTCCGGCAGCGTTCGGCGGGCGACTGGCCGGGCGTGATGCGGCGCATCTGCAGCGAGCTGGCCGCGCTCGCGGCGGCGGGCGGGCCACCAGCGCGCGAGGACGATCGTGACAGACGTGCTTGACCGGGGCGACGGAGTGGGCGAAGGTTGTCCGGCGGCAATTCGACTGCAAGCGCACGGAGACAGCGATGAGCAGGAAAATCGGCCACGGGGCGAGCGACCGCCTCGACATCGATCGCGACATCAAGCGGCTCGGCGGTGACCACCGAGGGCGGACGGTCACCACCATCCGCCGCAACACGATCACCGGCGGCGCACGCTTCAGGACCCTCGACCACACCGCCGGCATGACCCAGCCGTTCGCCAACCGGATGTACACAATCTACGGCGGCAAGAACCTCGATACGATCTACGCCGGAAAACGATTCGATACGATCTACGCAGGCAAACGCTTCGACACCATCTACGCGGGCAAGCGCTTCGACACGATCTACGCAGGCAAGCGTTTCGACACCGTGTATGGCGGTGGCGGCAGCGGGGCCATCACCTACTGGGGCGCGCCGCGCCAGGGGGGCGGGGTAACGATGACGGTCAAGGACCCGACCACCCGTCAGGTCGTCAGCGTCGTCTATAACCCGGTCACCCGACAGTACCTCGACACCAAGGCCAAGCGCTGGCTGGCCGCGCCGGCCTGGATGCGCGCCCAGCTCGGCTGAAGGATTCGCGATGCCGGCCATGACAGCGGCGACCCAGGGCGCGACTACCCGGTGCGCCTGACCGTCCATTTCGAGCCGCCTGCGGACGGCACCGCGAGCGACGGCGGGCCGGTGACCGTCGGCTGGTTGCTCAGCGACCCGCGCGGCAGCGTGATCTACGGTCCGCCGGCCCGCGTGCGCGGCGTCGACCGCGGCACACCCCCGCCGGCCAAGTCGGCGGCCAGATGTCCGGCCATTCTCGGGCTCGAGAGCCGACTGTTCGAGATCAAGTGTCCCTTCGACCTGGCCCTCGACTACGTCCGCGACGATTTCGGTCGGCCGGCGGTGCGGGACCGTCTCGGCAGCGCCGCATCCCTGCGGCCCGACCGCATCGACGAATTGATCCACTGGGTCGAGGAAGACGAGTGGCGATCACCGGAGCGCCCGACGCTGCAACTGGCAATGCCCTACATCTTCGTCGCCGACGAGCCGGTATACCTGTCGCAATGGGCACCGATGTTCCATTACCGCGCCGAGCCGCTACCGGGCCTGATGCTCAGCGGCCGTTTCCCGATCAACGTCTGGCCCCGTCCGCTGATGTGGGGCTTCGAGTGGCACGACACCACGGCGCCGCTGATCCTGCACCGCGGCGAACCGCTGTTCTACGTGCAGTTCGAGACCACCCCCCAGCATCGCGCGATCCAGCTCGTCGAAGCCGAGCGCACGCCCGAGCTCGACGAGTACCTGGTGATGATCGAAGGCGTGGTCAGCTACGTCGGTCAGACCTTCTCGCTGTTCAAGACGGCCGAGGCCCGACGCCCCGCGCGCCTGCTGAAGCCGCGGCAGCGCTGAGGAGCCGCCGCGGCACCCGGCCGGCGGCGGCGCTGCTTGAGCGATGTCAACCCCGGAGCAGCGCTTACGGCCTATGGTGTGAACAGTGGGCGGAGATGGCCCGCGCGGCCGATGGCGGCGGCGTGGCGGCCATGCCCCGCCGGTCGGGAGTGCCGGACGATGTGCTTTTCGGCGACTGCGAGCTTCGTGACCGCAGGGCTGCTCGTGCCGAGCGGCCTGTACGGGGCGGCCTTTGCGCTGCGTCACGACCGCCGCTACCTGCCGCTGGCATCATTTCCGCTGATGTTCGGCATCCAGCAGTTCGTCGAAGGCGGCCTGTGGCTGGCGCTGGGCGGGTCGACCGCGATCGGGGTCGACACCGCCGCGCTCGGCTTTCTCGCATTCGCCTATTTCCTGTGGCCGTTCTATGTCCCGCTGGCTGCGCGCAGCATCGAGGTGCACGCCGAGCGGCGCCGCCTGTTCGCGGTGCTGGCCCTGTTCGGCTTCGCCCTCGGTGCCTCGCTGTATCTGCCACTGCTGGTCCATCGCGAGTGGATCACCGTGACGCTGAGCAAGGGCTCCATCCTCTACGGGCCGATGCTGATCTACGACGGCTACGTGCCGCGCAGCGTGATCCGGGCGTTCTACGCGCTGATCGTCTCGGTGCCGCTGCTGTTCTCGTCGGTCGATTCGGTGCGCGTGTTCGGCATGCTGATCCTGTTCTCGGTGGTCGGCAGCGCGATCGCCTATGCCTACGCGTTCGTCTCGGTGTGGTGCTTCTTCGCGGCGCTGCTGTCCCTCGTCGTGATCGCCATCGTGCGGCGCTCCGCCCGCCCGATGGCCAGCGACGACGGTGACGACGGCATCGCCACGGCCCATCCGCGGGCGGGCTGACGGCGCGCGGCGCCGCCGCGGCGATCAGCGTCCGTTGCCGGTGATGAAGAACGCCGCCCAGAAGAAGGGGTGGGGGTATTTCTCGCGGGTCGCCAGCTGGGCGTGGCGCAGGGCGTGCCGCTTGGGCTCGCCGGTGTCGAGCCGGCGGTAGTAGTTCTGCATCAGCATGGTCGTGGCATCGTCGTCCACCTGCCACAGCGACGCGACGATGTTGGATGCACCGGCATACAGGAAGCCGCGGGTCAGGCCGACCACGTCGTCGCCCGTCAGCACCGTGCCGAGGCCGGTCTCGCACGCCGACAGGGTCACCATGTCGGCATCCAGCTGGAGGTTGTAGAGCTCGTCGGTGGTCAGCGAACCGTCGTTGTCTTCGTCTCGCGCCAGCAGCAGGCGGGATTGCAGGGCATTGTCGGCGTTGTATTCGCCGTGGGAGGCGATGTGCAGGTAGCGGTAGCGCGAGGCGTTGCGCTTGAACTCGGTCTCGCTGGCCTCCCCGCGCACCAGCGCCCGGCTGTCGGGCACCATCGCGCTGATCGCCTCGACCTCGCGCTGGGCGCTGGGCAGGTCGAAGCGCTCGTCGCCGAGATCCGGGTTGCCGATCGCGAGCAGGTGACGGGGCGGGGTCGCCTGCTGCGGCGTGTCGAGGAAACCGACCACGCTGGCGCTCGGCAGGAAGCGCAGGCTGCGGCGCGCGAGCCAGTAGTCGCGGCCGTCGTGCAGCGCGCCGAACGACACGTAGTGAAGGATGCCGTGGGGTACCACCAGCAGGTTGCCGGTTGCGGCGAGGCCCCGCACCGGACGGATCAGCCGATCGTACAGCGCCCGCGAGCGACGCTCGACGTCGTCGGTGCGCTCGTCGATCGCCTTGCGGAACGCGCGCACGTCATCGGCCAGCCCTTCGGTCGCTATCTCGGTGACCGTGACCTTGCCCTGGTCGAGCAGCGCCGCATACAGCTTGCCGCCGTGGCCGTAGTATTCGAGCACCGCCTCTTCCTTGTTGAGGCGGGCCTCGACGTCGCTGGTGGACAGCGAGGCCACCGAGATCAGCGACGCCAGGTCCGGCGCGATCACCGCCAGCCGCGCACGGATCTCCTCGAGGCTCATCTGTCCGCCGGCGCCGCGGGTGGAATCGGCCGACACCGGCACCTGGGCCTGGCGCTCGAGCATCGCATCCTTGAGCCGGGCAAAGGTCTCCCGCGCCTCGCCCGAGCGCGGGCCGGTGACGACGAAGTCGTTCTTCGCGGCCAGCATGTCCACCAGCGCGCGCGCCTTCGACCGCTCCATGTAGTCGAACGCGGTGTTGTTGCGACCGCTGGCCAGCAGCATCTCGATCAGCTCCGCATAGACCACCTGCTTGTCGCCGACGAAGCCGATCTTGGCCGCCTCGGTGTTGATCGAGGAGCGCTGCAGCTCGATCACCTCGATCGCCTGGCGGAAATAGCGGATCGCGGCAGCGATGTCGCCGTCCCGGGCCGCGACGCGGCCGCGATCGTAGAGCATCATCCAGAAGATCTCGCCGTTGGCGGGCGCCGCCGGGGCCGCCAGCAGCTTGTCCAGTCCGCTCCGCGCAGCGTCGACGTCGCCGGTCTCGAACAACGCCCGATTGAGCAGGAAGCCGCGCGGCAGCTCGATCCACACCCAGTTGCTGGCGCCCCGCAGGCTGGCACCGCTGAACAGGTTGTCGGCCCACACCCGCCACTCGAAATGCTCGTCCTCGCGGATCACCCGCAACACCTCGCGGTAATCGCCGAGCGCCGCATAGGCGCGCGCCAGTGCCAGCGAGCGGGTCGTCGCGAAGTCCTGCGCTTCGCCCCAGCGCAGGTCGAGGGCTTCGAGCTCGCGCGCCAGCGCACGCCCTCGCTCCGGATCGCCGGACAGCGTGGCGGCGATCGATTGCACCGCCAGCGCCTCGATGGCGATGTCGCCGAAGCCGTCGTAGTCGCCGCCCAGCCAGTCCATCGCCCGCTTCGCCTCGGAGCGGGCCTCGCTGTACTGGGCCAGATCGACGCGGGCGACGGCACGCATCAGGTACACCACCGGCGTGGCGTCTTCGAGACCGAACAGCCAGGAGTGGCGCGAGCCCTTGCGAAGGCCGGCTTCGAGCTTGTCGAGGCAGGGCAGCAGACGATCGTAGCGCTTGGTCTTGGCGTGGGCGAAGCACAGCGCGTGGCGTTCCTGGTTCGACAACTCCCGTTCGCGGGCAATGGCCTCCAGGGTACGTTCGATCTCGTCGAAGCGCCCGGTGGTGGCGTAGGCGGAGACTTCGGCGTAGACGTCCCGATCGACCCGAACTCCGCCGCCGGGCGACACGCAGGCCGGCAGCGCCAGCACCCCGGCAAACGCCAGGATGCCGACGATGCGCTGCAGCCGGCCCGCCCGGTTCATCGTCTCAGAACCAGTAGCCGATGTTCAGCGAGATGCCGGTCGTGTCCTTGCCCTTGAGCAGGTTCAGGCCACCGCGGATATAGGTGCGCGAGGAGAGTGCGCTGCGGTTGGTACCGACCGTGATGCCCAGCTCCTGGGTGTTGTCCACATAGATCTCGGTGCCCAGATAGCGGGTGTCGATCAGCGAATATTCGAAGGCCAGACGCTTGCCGCCGAGGGTCACCGGCTGCGACAGCATCACGCCGTTGCGCAGCACGGTGTTGTGGATGTCCGGATCGAAGGAATAGTCGCCGGCGTCGATCTTGGTCGTGGTGTAGTAGCCGATCATGTTGCCGATCGCCATGTCGAAATGCTCGAAACGCAGCGCATAGGTGCTGGCCAGGGTCGCCGAGGCCACGCCGGCGACGGTGGCGAAGTCCTCCGAGCCGGTGAGGCCATAGCGCACCGCCGGGGTCAGGGTCCAGGCTTCGTTGATCGGGAAGCGGTAGCCGACGCCGAGGGAGAAGGAGTAGGCCTTGGCGCCTTCGGAATCGGCGATCGTGATCGGCATGCTGAACACCAGCTGGCGGCGCGGATCGATGGTGTTGCGAATCGCATAGGACAAAGGGATCGTCGTGATCGTGGTGTCGCGACCGTCCACCGACAGCGACGACAGGCCGATACCGGCACCGATCAGGTTCGCCGCCTCGGTCTCCTGATCGGACGGCATGGTGTTGAAGACTTCGCCGAAATCGCTCATAACCGCGGTCGGGATCACGCCGCCGGGGCCCGAGATCGGGCTGTGGGGCGAGTTGGCGGCCTGGTACTTCATGATGTCGGCGATCACGCCCGAATCCTTCAGGAAGTCCTCGAGCAGGTCCTGGGAGGCATCGCGATCGGCACCCACGAAGGTCTCGTTGACCCCCAGTTCGGGGATCGAGAACTGGAGGGCGGCACCATCGCCGGTGAATCCCGCGTTCGGAAAGGACAGCGTGATCGGCAGCGAATTGAAGAAGATCTCCATGTTGGCGATCTGCGTGCCGTCGTAGTTGACATTGACGTCGCCGAGCTGGCTGGTCTCGAGGCCGTCGATCAGATCCTGCGCGGTATCGAACGAGGCCTGGCCGCAGACCCCTCCCACCGAGACGCCGAGTCCGTACAAGTCTTCGGTGGGCGAAGTGCAAGCCACCTGTGCCATCGTCGTCGCGGGCGCGGCGGCGAGCGCCGTGACCATCGCAAGAATCCTGATCCGCATTGATATCCCCTTTGATAGAGCAACTAAAAAAGACCCCCAAGTATAGGCCCGCCGGCGCCTGCCGGCGCGAACAAAAGCGGTGCGATGGCGGCTGCATGGCGCGCCGGCCGCGCATACCGCATGGAGGCCGGCGCCGTGCCGCATCGCGGGCTGTGCCATAATGGCTGCGACCCGCGCAGCGCTGCGAACAGGAGACAGATCGGTAGGCAATGATGATCCGTTTGCGAGTTGAATCATTCCGCGGACGCCCGCTGCCCGAGCCGAGGGAAGCGACCTTCGACAGCGCGGGCGGCACGATCGGGCGATCCGAGAACAACGGCCTGTTCCTGCCCGACCCGGAGCGCCATGTGTCGCGCATCCATGCCAAGGTGATGTGCCGCGACGGCCGTTTCTCGGTGGCCGACCAGGGCTCCAACCCGGTATTGCTGAACGGCCGTCCGATCGGCCACGGCATGACCGCGCCCCTCGGCGACGGCGACGTGCTGGCGATCGGCGAATACGTGATCCAGGTCAGTTCGGTCAGCAGCGCCGGCCACGCTCCCGCCCCGGCGGCTCCGGCCTCCGCGCCTGCGCCGCAGCCGCCGACGCCGGCCGCTGCCGCCGATCCGCTCGGCCTGTTCGACAGCCCGGCCGCGGCGCCGCCCGGAGGCGGACTGGGTGACCTGCTGGGCGGTGCTGCACCATCTACGCCGATGGCCGATCCGTTCGCCGCCGCGCCAGCACGGCCGGAGCCGCCGGCGGCGGCTCCGCCGCAGCCGCCGGCCGCGCCGGCGTCCACCGACACCGGGTTGTTCGCCGGCATCGGGCTACCCGCCATGCCATCGTCGGACGGCGCCATTCCGGACGACTTCGACCCCTTCGCCGACCCCCTGTCGCCGCCGCCCGGGAAACCGCAGGCTGCCCAGCTGCCGGACCATCTCGGCCTGTCGGAGCAGGGCATCGCGCGCGACAACTTCGGCGAGTCGGCCGATCTCGATTCGCTGTTCGCGCTGGACAAGGGGAAGAGGCCGGCCGACCCGTTCGCCGGTTCGCCGTTGGGCAGCGACGCCACGCCTGCCGGCGGTGGTCCGGAAACCGATCCTCTGGTCGCCTACGGCGGCGCCGCACGCCCGGTCGCACCCGAGAGTGAACGCGACGACGTACCCGAGATCCGCGGTTCGTTCAAGCTCCCGGCTGCCTCTGCAATCCCCGACGACACGATGTTGCGGGCACCGGTCGAGGCGTCGCCAAAGGGGACCGGACAAGCGCCACCGGCCCCCCGCAAGCCGGCCGCAACGCCAGCCCCGCCGGCGCCACGGCCAACGGCAGCGGACAAGGGCGGGCCCCGCCCGGTGGCGGCTGCACCCGCCGCCCCACCGGCAGCAGCGCCTGCACCAGGCCCCGCGCCTGCACCGACCCCGGCGCCCGCGCCGACCGCGAAGGCAGTCACGCCAGGGCCGCGTCCGGCCGGCGACCCGGACGCGTTGGTGGCAGCCCTGAAACGGGGACTGGGCGTCGCCGAGCTGCCGGTCGAGGGGGCAATGACGCCGGAGATGATGGAGCGCATCGGCCAGCTGCTGCGCGAGAGCACCCAGGGCACCCTGGATCTGCTGCTGGCGCGGGCGATGACCAAGCGCGAGGTCAAGGCCGACGTCACGATGATCGTCAGCAAGGACAACAATCCGCTGAAGTTCTCGCCCAACGTGACGATGGCGCTGACACACCTGTTCGGTCCGCCGCGCAAGGGCTTCCTGCAGCCGGCCGCGGCGATGCGCGACGCCTACAACGATCTGCGCTCGCACCAGTTCGGCTTCATGGCCGGCATGCGTGCGGCGCTCGAGGGGGTGCTGAAGCGCTTCGCGCCATCGGTGCTGGAGCGCCGCTTGACGCGCAAGTCGGTCATGGACAGCGTGTTGCCGATGCATCGCAAGGCGAAGCTGTGGGATCTCTACATCGAGATGTTCGAGGACATCTCGCGGGAAGCCGAGGACGATTTCCATACGCTGTTCGGCAAGGAGTTCCTGCGCGCCTACGAGGAACAGATCGAGCGCCTGGAGCAGGCTCAGGACAAGCAGGCCTGAAGCGGGGAGCGACGTGGATTTCGACACCGCCACCCTGTCGCAGCCCGGCGGCCGCGGCTACAACGAGGACGCAAGCGCCGTCTGGATCGGCGACGAGGCGGCCTGCTGGGTGGTGTGCGACGGCGCCGGCGGTCATGGCGGCGGCGATGTCGCCTCGCGCATCGCGGTCGAGGTCATTGCACGCAACTTCCAGGCGCTGGGCGAAGCCGGTGTCGAGACGGTCGCCGAATTGCTGCAGGACGCCAACGAGGCGGTCATCGAGCAGCAGTACGCGGTGTCGGAGCTGCGCAACATGCGCTCGACGGTGGTCATGCTGGCGGTCGACCGGATGCGCAACCAGGCGGTGTGGGGCCATGTCGGCGACTCCCGGCTGTACTGCATCCGCGATGGACGCATCCTGCACCAGACCCGGGATCACAGCGTGGTCCAGAGCCTGGTGGACGCAGGCTATGCCGATCTCGACGCGCTGCGCTCCCATCCGCAGCGTAGCGTGCTGCTGTCGGCGCTCGGCACCGAGGACGATTTCGAGGCCAGCTTCGCGGCCAACCCGCTCAACGTGCGGCACAACGACATCTTCCTGCTGTGCACCGACGGCTGGTGGGAGTTCGTGCACGAGGACCGCATGCTCGAGCTGCTCGTCGAGGCCGGCTCGGCGCGCCACTGGCTCGAGCTGATGGAGATCGAGCTGCTCGCCAATGCGCGCCCGGGACACGACAACTACACCGCGATCGCGATATGGCTCGACGACGACGACACCCGCACCCAGGTCGTCAGCGACCAATAGCCGGTGCAGCGCGCATGCCGGCCGAGGGGCCGCACGCCGCCGACCACGTACTGGGTCACGTCGGCCGCTACCCTCGCGTGCTATGTTTGAAATTGCTACATGTTTCTGCTGGAGACACTCGATGAAATCCGTCAAATTCGCCGCCGCACTGTTGCTGCTCGCGTCCCTGCCGCTGGCCACCCAGGCCCAGCAACACGTCCTGCGCGGCAGCGACATCACCGAATCGGCGCTGATCGAAGCGCTGACCCCCCATGCCGATCCCGAGGCCGCCGGCCCGGGAGATTCGCCCGCGGTGCGCACCCGCTCGATCAAGGTCATGCGCGAATCCGCCGAGCAGCCCGGCCACCAGGTCGCGAAGAAGGCCCAGGCCTCGCTGCTGATCACTTTCGAGACCAATTCGGCCGAGCTGCGCGACGAAGCCAAGAATTCGCTGGACGTGGTCGGCAAGGCGCTGCAGGCCGATTCGCTGGCCAAGTTCAACTTCGCGATCGAGGGCCATGCCGATCCGCGCGGCGGCGACGAACTCAACTACCGGCTGTCCCAGGCGCGAGCCGAAAGCGTCATGAACTACCTGGTCGGCACCCACGGCATCAGCCGCGGCAGGCTCAAGGCGGAGGGCAAGGGCTCGAGCGAGCTGCTCAACACGGATGACCCGACCGCCCCCGAAAACCGCAGGGTGACGATCACGACCCTGAAGTAGGCGGTCAAGTCGTGACGAACTGAGACGTTAATCAATCCGACCTGCCGGCGGCTGCCCGCAACGCAGCCGCCGGTCCAGTTTACGAAACCAGAACGGCACGCGACGCGACAAATTCGATAAGGAGGAACCGATGAAGTTGGTGGTCAAGTTCAATCTGGTGTTCGTCGTGGTGTTCCTGGCGGGCTTTGCCGCGTCGGGCCTGCTGTCTTGGCAGGTGCTGCAGCAGAACGCCCGTGACGAGATCGTGCAGAACGCCCGCATCATGATGGAAGCGGCGTCGGCGGTCCGTACCTATACCAATACCCAGATCAAGCCGCTGCTGGCGACCCAGATGAAGTACGAGTTCCTGCCGCAGTCGGTGCCTGCCTACGGCGCCCAGGAAACCTTCGAGACCCTTCGCCAGAACCACCCCGAGTACATCTACAAGGAAGCCACGCTCAATCCGACCAATCCGCGCGACCGCGCCACCGACTGGGAGTCCGACGTCGTCAATCTGTTCCGCAACACCGCCGACCAACCGGAGTTGATCGGCATGCGCGACACACCCCAGGGCGAATCCCTGTACCTCGCCCGGCCGATCCGCATCAAGAGCCCCGGCTGCCTGCAGTGCCACAGCACCGTCGATGCCGCACCCAAGACCATGATCGCGCGCTACGGCAACGCCAACGGCTTCGGCTGGCAGCTCGAGGAGGTGATCGGCGCCCAGATCGTCTCGGTGCCGACGTCGGTGCCGTTCGAGCGCGCCAAGCAGACCTTCATCCTGTTCATGGGCTCGCTGGCGGGCGTCTTCGCGTTCATCTTCATCGCGCTGAACCTGTTGCTCAACGCGCTGGTGATCCGGCCGGTGAATCAGCTGGCGCGGGTCGCGGACGAAGTCAGTCTCGGCAACCTCGAGGCCGGCGAGCTCGAGGCGCACGGCCACGACGAGATCTCCCAGCTGACCCAGGCCTTCGGCCGCATGAAGAAGAGCCTGGTGCAGGCCTTCCGGATGATCGAGGAGTAGCGGGGATGTTCGCCGGGCCGGCCGTCGGCATGAGCGGCAAGCGCGTGGATGCCAGAGCTGCGAAGCATCGGACCCCGATCCGTTGCGAGCCTCGATCCTCCGCGACAGCCGGCGGCCCGGCCGCAACGCCGCATTCTGCCCGCCAGCCGGCGAACCATCCGGGCCGGGAGCGCTAGCATGTCCGAGCAGCCGCGCCGCCTGGGCAAGTACGAGATCGTCGGCGTTCTCGGCCGCGGCGGCATGGGAACCGTGTACCGCGGATTCGACCCGGCGATCGAACGCACCGTGGCGCTCAAGACGATCCGCCGCGACTGTCTCGAATCCGGGGTCGCCGACGCGATCGCCCGCTTCCGCAACGAGGCGCGGGCGGCCGGGCGCCTCAGCCATCCGGCGATCGTCAGCGTCTATGAATACGGCGAGGACCGCGACATCAGCTTCATCGCGATGGAGTACGTCGAGGGGTTCGGCCTCAAGGAATACCTGCACCAGATCGGCGTGATGCCGCTGGCCGACTCGGTCAGCGTGGTCATGCAACTGCTCGACGGCCTGGCGTACGCCCACGAACAGGGCGTCGTCCATCGCGACATCAAACCGTCGAACCTGATCATCACCAGCAAGGGCAAGGTCAAGATCACCGATTTCGGTGTCGCCCGCCTGGAGTCGTCGGAGCTCACCCAGGTCGGCACCGTGATCGGCACGCCCAGCTACATGTCGCCGGAGCAGTTCATGGGCCTCGCGGCCGATGCCCGCTCGGATGTCTTCGCGGTCGGCGTCATGCTCTACGAGCTGCTCACCGGCCAGCGCCCATTCACCGGCTCGATGGAGTCGCTGGCCTACCGCATCTGCCACGAAGAGCCTGCCCCGCCATCGCAGGTGCAGCCCGGCGTGCCGCCGGCCTTCGAGCGCATCGTCGGACGCGCCCTCGCCAAGAGACCCGAGGAGCGCTTTCCGACCGCCGGCGCGTTCCGCGACACCTTGCGCCTGGCGCTGGAGCACGAGCTCGACATGCAGGAGGCGCCGAGCGTTTCGGAGGAAACGGTGATCCGCACCACCGGGCGGATCGGCCAGCCTCGCTTCGACCCCGCTGCCAGCACCGCGTACGCCGGCCTCGAAAGCCGCGCCGCGACCCAGTCGTCGTCACGCATCGAGAACAGCACGCTGACCAGCGTCGAGCGCGAGCTGGCGTCGGTGATCGGTCCGGTCGCCAGCCTGATGGTGCGGCGGGCGGCGGGACGTGCGACGACGCTGAACGAACTCTACGAGGCGCTTGCCGACAAGTTGCCGGCCGGCCCCGACCGGGATGCCTTCCTCGCCCGACGCACGGGTGCGGCCGCGAGTCCGACCTTCGAGACCGGCAGCCAGGCGGTAATGGCCGAGACCCGGGTGCTCGGCGGCCAGCGCCTGGAGATCCCGGACGCCGTGCTGGACGCCGCCAGCCGCCTGCTGGCCCGCCACATCGGTCCGATCGCCAAGGTCGTCGTCAAGCGCGCTGCCAAGCGCGCCGCCAGCCTCGATCAATTCCACGAAAGCCTCGCCGGCGAGCTCGCCGACCCGGCGGAACGCAACGCGCTGCTCGGCGAGTTGCGGCGGCTCGGCTGAGCGACGCGCGAGGTCCGCTCCGACTGCCGCCGCTCGTCGGTGCGGACAACGGCAGGCAGGCAAGCCTGCCCTTGTCCGCACCGCGTCGCCTGCCGCGGACCCGACAATGGGTCGTTACGGCGCGTCCTTCTTGACTGAAGCTGCCTGCTTGGCCAGCGTGTCCAGCTCCTTCATGCTCATCGTGCCTTCATAGATTCCGGCCGCGACCCTGACGTCGGGCTGGAACGACACGGAAGTCTTCAATGAATACGTGATCTTGCGCGAGGCATTCCCTTCACCCGGCTTTGGCCAAAGATACTCGACCCAGCCCCCTTGGGACTTGTTCCCGGCTGTGCACAGATCCTTGAACAGGTGTGTGCCCTTGTCATCCTCCATCTGCAATATCGGCTTGCCGATCAGGTCGGGACGCAAGGGATGGGCGATCATCCGGTCGTCCCGGCAGGAGAAGACGAAGACATAGCTGTCCTTCCATACCCAGCGCGCATTGTTGTTGAAATCCGCATAGGCCGCCTGACCCTTGTCATGCAGGTACTGTGCGGCCTCGCGCACCTTGGCGATCACTTCTTCGGCGGTGGCGGCATTCGAATCGTCGGCCAAGACCCAGCCCGGAGTGATTCCGAGCAAGAAGGCCAAACCGGCGAAGCGCATCGTAGTCTTCAGCATCTCAAGATCCTCTTGTATTTCGATAATGATGGCGCATCGGGCTGTTGCGTCAGGAAATCCATGGCTTGCCGGCTGGCAGGACTTCCCGGCCGTACAATTCGTTCAGAATGATGCGGGCCATCATGTACCACGCCGCCGCCGCGCAGATCATCAACTCGTAGCCAGCCAGGACCGTGAGTTTTTCGAAGCCGAAATGGGCAAGGTCGAGCAGGATGAAGCCGATCAGGAGCGTCGTGAATGTAAATGCCATGGCGCCGTGGATGCGCAGCGAGCCGACCCACAGGATCGTCGTAAATAGCGTCCACGCCACCAGGAACCAGCCGATATCCGTCGTGCTGGACTTGTACACGTCGAACTTGTTGCCGAGCAGAATCAGGCAAAGAGCAATCCAGAACGCGCCATAGGAGGTGAACGCGCAGTAACCGAAATTGTTTCCGGTCTTCATTTCCTGCAGGCCCGCTATCAACTGGGCGGTACCCCCCAGGACCAGGCCGACCCAGACCACCGGTCCGATGCCGGACATCCAGCCCACATTGTGAAACTGCAATAGAAACGTCGTAAGGCCGAATCCAGCAAGTCCGACGACTGCAGGATTGCCGAGCTTCTGATCTGACATATTGTTTTTCCCTCGGAGTATTTTGGTTATTGACGCTACTCTTCCACAAGATGCATGGAAATCATTATTGTCGGAAATGACCAGAAATCTTTTCCGACCCGATATGCATCGAAATGCGCGGCTACTCCCAAGCGCTGTTAAAGGCCGTTGGAGTATAGAAACATCGATCCCGGTGTCAACGGCCGATGCGTGGCCGCCCGCGATCCGCCATCCCACGACGGGCAAGCGCGCGGTCGCCGTGGCCGGGACCACCGCGCGATGCCCGGCCCACGGCGTCCCTACTCGATCTCCTCGATCGAGAACAAGGTCGCCCCGTAGGCCTGGCTGCAGGCACTGGTACCGCGGCAGTCGGCCTCGCCGACGATGAACGCGCGCTCACCACCACGCTGCCCGGAGAGTTCGGCGATGCGGTGGAGGGGGAACTCGTCGAACGGGTCGCCATGCTCCACGCCTCCCGACGCGAAGTCGCGCGGTGCATCCGACACCATCGCCAGCAGGTGATTGGTGCCCGCCGGGCCGCCGGCGACGAAGGACCAGCCGCTGCGCGGCAGGGTCAGCATGGTGCCGGCCGAGATCCGGTTGTCGCTGTCGATGGCGTTCGGAAAGAGCACGATCAGATGCTCGGAATCGGTGCCGACCATGAACACGTAGAGATAGCCCGAATCCGAACTGCGCACGCGGAACGAGGGCTTGTCCCTGCCGATGTGCACCCGCGTGCGGTTCACCTCGACAGCCACCCGCCGCGCGCGATCGCGGGCCTGGAAGGCTGCCTGCAGGAACGTTACCGGATCGGGCACCTCGACCTCCGGCGGAAGGTTATCTTCCGGCGGCTCTGCCGGCCGTGTCTCTGCCGGCCGTGTCTCTGCAGGCCGTGACTCTTCAGGCGGTGGCTCCGCCGGCGGAGCCACCGTGACTGCGGTGGCTGGTGGTTGCGCCGGCTCACGCTCCGCCGGTGGCATGGGTGCCAGCGGCGCCTCGCTTGCGGGCGGCACGGCCGGTGACGTTGCCGCTGGCGACACCGTCTCGGTCGCTACCGATGCGATCGTCGTTACCACCGGTGGCTTGGCATGCCCGTCGTTGTCCGGCGGCGTCCGGCCCGCCAGATACCAGGCCGCGCCGGCGGCGGACACCAGCGCCAGAGCGCCGAATATCGCCGGCAGCGGCGAACGCGAAGCCTTGTTCACCTCCTCGAGGTGGCGCGCCCGCTCGTCGTCGGTGGTGGCCGAAGGCATCACCTGGGTGAATTGCTCGGCCTCGATGCCGAGCAGGCCCCACATCTCGCGGATCGACTGCGGCCGATCCTCCTGGCGCACCGCCAGGCAGCGGTCCACGCCCTCGAGGAACTGCGCGCTGTAACGCCCCGCCGCCTGCTTGACCAACGGCTCCATGCCATCGTTGACCATGCGCGCAACCGATGGCGGCGGCGTCCGGCCGATGATCGCGTAGTAGATCAGCGCGCCGAGGGCATAGATGTCGGTGAACGCGCCCTGCTTCATGCCGGGCACCTCGGCGTACTGCTCGATCGGCGCGTAGCCGGGCTTGAGGATTACCGTCAGCGCCTGGGTCATGTCGCCGATGACCCGGCGGGCGGCGCCGAAATCCAGCAGCAGAGGCCGTTCGCCCTCGAGCAGCAGGATGTTGTCCGGCGCAATGTCGCGGTGGTAGATCTGCGCCCGGTGGATCACGTCGAGCGCTTCGAGCACCGGGCCGAGCAGTCGCTTGAGGGTGGCCTCGTCGGGCGGATCGACGCGCTCGCGCAGCCAATCCTTCAGGGTCACGCCCTGGTAGTACGGCATCACCATGTAGGCGGTGCCGTTCTCCTCCCAGAAGCGATATACCTTGACCAGCGCCGGGTGGTCGAACTGGGCCAGCACCTTGGCCTCGTTCACGAAGCTGCGCAGCCCGGCCTTGAAGGTCTCGGCGTGACGCTGGGTCTTGATCCGTACGTCGGCGCTGCCTGGCACCCGCGCAGCCAGCGACGAGGGCATGTACTCCTTCAGTGCGACGCTGCGTTCCAGCGAATGGTCGTAGGCGAGATAGACGATGCCGAAGCCGCCCTCGCCGACGATGCCGGTGATCTCGAACTCGGCGATCCGCGAGCCTATCGCCAGCGCGTTGCCGGGCGGTTCTTCGTCGGGCAGGGAGCTCGAGATCCTGGTCTGGTTGTCAGCGGGTGGCGCCATGGCGTGAGTCCGACGGGCAGAAGGTTGGTCGTGGCCGGCGCAGGATCGTCGTCATCTCAGAAGCTGCCGCCGATCATGCGCGCGTAGGACTGGGATCCGGGCAGCCCACGCACCACCGCGGCCGGAATGCGGTCGCCGTCGAGGGCGAACGACCACCAGATGCTGTGGCCGGCGAGCCGCGCCGGTTCGACGAAGGCCTGGGCCAGCCAGCTGCTCAGTTCCGTCCCCTCGCGCAGCATGAACAGCCCGGGGGTGAGCGCATCGCGGCTCAGGGGTGGCATCCCCGCCAGGTGCTCGGCCGGCAACGGCGAGAGCTCGCTCTGGCGATGCAGGGCAGCTTCGAAATCGTCGAGACTGGCTTCCGGGTCGAGGGCGCCGAGGGCGGCCCCCTCGAGGGTACCGAGCCAGTCCAGCAGCGCATCGGCGCCCTCGATGGTGTCGGGGATCATGGCCAGCCGGCTGCAGATGGTGAGCGGAAAATAGCGGCCGACACGATCCACGCTGGGCATCATCAGGCCGATCCAGGCGCCGGGACCGCACAGCGGCTGGAAGGCGACGAACTGCCAGATCGGGCTCGCCAGGTAGTGCTCCAGCCATCTCTCACCGAGCAGCGCCCGGCTGCCGGCGATCGCGTCGCCCAGAAAGTTGTCCCACGCAGACACGAACTCGCCCGGCAGCCGCCGCGAGACGAAGTCTCCGGTCGCCGGAAGCTTGCCGTACCAGCCGGCGGGTGTGCCGACCACAGGCTGACTGGTTGCGCCGAACCCGAACACCTGGACTCCTCGTCAAAGCCCGCTGGGGCAGGAAAACTTCTCGATCGCATCCAGCCGGAACGGATTCTGTACGCTGTTGGCGGTCACCTCGAACATTGCCTTGCGGCCCGCCACCGACAGGGTGACCCGGAAGCGCTCCGGCAGGCTGGTCGCCTCGATGGTCGCGCGATCGAGCAGCCGGAACAAGGCCCACGGCCCCTCCGTGACAACGCCCGAGGTACCGTTCGGCGCCGGCGGGGTAATCGACACCCGCACCTGGGTGCTGCCCCGCGGGCCCGGCCACTGAACGCTCTGGGGCACCTGCGGCCCGTGGCTGTATTTCACCAGCTGGCCGTCCACGTCGAGGATGAACTGGGTGATCGCCGCATCCATTTCGATCGGCTTGAAGTCGAGGCGCAGGTTCGGCGTGCGCCCGCCGCCGCGGAAGAACACGTCGCGAATCGTCGCCGCCCGCTGGAACTGGACGAGGTTGCCGCTGCCGCCCATGGACTGGTCGTTCACCTTCTTGAACGACCAGTTGCGGGTCGAGGTATCGACGTACTGGGCCAGGTCGCGCTGGAAGAACTCGTCGAAGATGCCGCTGGGCGCGAACAGTCGCGCGAAATCGTCCTGGGTGACATCGCGGTTGCTGCTCTTGACGAACGGATAGCGGCCGGCGATCGCCTGCCGGCAGAAATCGCCGACCTGGCTGCCGACCCCCTGCGACAGGTTGCGGCGGGTGGCGCCCAGGGCCTGGCTGGCGCTGGTCGCCGACAGGGTCTGCAGCATGCCCCGCACCGGCTGCGGCAGCCGGCCGGCATCGGCCTTGACACGGTTCGGCACTTCGCTCTGGGGTGGCGCGTTGCCACTCTTGATGGCGGTGTCGGTGGCGGCGAGCAGCGTATAGACATCGTTGATCAGCTGCAGCGTGCCTTCGATCGGCGGCTTGCCACCCGGCGGCGCATAGACCATCCGACGGATCGCCGCGAAGCGGTCGTCGACGATGCTCTTCTCGAGATCGTTGCGCACCACCCGGCGCTTGCTGTCCTCGCCGCCGCCGAGGATCTTGACGAGGTCCTCGGTCGCCGAGCTGAACTTCTCGGCAGTGCGATCGACGATGGTCTTTTCGTCCTCGCGCTTCTCCGACAGCGTGGTCTCGCGCGCGATGCCCTCGAGCAGCGGCACCAGCGGCGAATCGACCGCCGACAGGATGCGCGCGAGCTGCATGCTCTCCTGCAGGTTCGACGACCGCTTCAGGCGAATGTCATTGACGAAGCGCTCCCAGGTGTCGGCGTAGTCTTCGAGATACAAGCGGCGCACGTCCTGGGCGAGGCCCTTGGAGCCGTCGTCGAGGGCCGCCGCGGCCCGCTCGGCGGCGGTCTTTTCCGGTTCGTCGAGGCCCAGCACCCAGCCGTTCTCGGACGCCATCTGTTTCGACACCTTCTCGGCGGCGGCGACGAACGCGGTGTGGTAGGCATCGTAGCCGTACATGCCGGGCACGCCGCTGGTCAGCGGTTCGCCGCTCTTGCGCTCGAACACCAGCGGCGCGGCAGCGCCGGCGGCACGCGAGATCGTGAACTCCGCGAAGTTCTCGCCGACGCCCTGACGCTTGAGGCGGCTATAGACGCGATCGGCCAGCGGATAGCGCGCCAGGGTCTGGCGGGTTTGGTCGATCAGTGCCTGATCCGCCGGCACCGGCGAGCGCGGCGTGCCGAGGGCCAGCAGGTTGTCGAGATGCTCGGCCAGATTGGCCCGCTCCTGCTCGGTGACCTCGCGCGGCAGGGTGCGCTGCCAGTCGAGGCGGATCCACGCCTTCAGCGCATCGGCATCGAACGGGCCGGCCTCGTTGATCATCAGGTAGGCCTTGAGCGCCTCGTAGGTGTACTCGAGGTTGCTCGGGTCGGCTTCCCGTACCTGCTCCTCGATGCGCAGCGCAAGCCGCGGCAGGAAGGCGTCGTTGAGCAGCCGCTCGTAGGCCGAGCGTGCCGCCGAAGCCAGCTTGTCACCCTGGAACAGGCCGAAGCCCATCATCGTCGGCGCATTGCCGCGGCCGACCGTCGGCGTCTCGGCGACGGTGTGCACGCGCTCGAGAATCGGCAGCAGCGGCACCACGTCGCTGGACAGTTGGGCCGGCAGGTCGCCGACCCGCTGCTCGGCGTCCTGGGTCTGGGCGGTGACGTCGTCGAGGTAAGCCTGGTTGCGCGAATAGCTCATCGCCCACAGCGAAACCAGACCGCCGGTGACCAGCACCGCGACCGCATACGAGGCCCACTGCACGAGATTGCGGCGACGTTCCCACTTGAGATTGGTGCCGGCCAGCGCGCGCTCGAAGAACACCACGTTCCTGAGCAGGCCGGTGAGGAAGTAGCTGCGACCGCTGGAGGCCTGCGGCGGCAGCATCCTGCGGTCGATGCCGAGCGCCCGCGACAGCCCGCCGAGGACACGGTCGATCGGGCTGCCTTCCTGGGTGCCGCTGGTGAAATACACGCCGCGCAACATCGGCGGCTGCTCGTACCTGGAGACCGCGAAAACGCGCTCCAGGAAGGCCCCGAGCGCCGGCCGCAGGCCGGCGAACTGCTGCTGGAAGCCGAAGATCGCGGCACGGCGGACCGGATCGCGCTCGGCCTGCAGGCGGTCCGGAAGGCGATCGACGATGCGCCGCTGGAGGGCCTCGAGTTCGGTCGCCAAGGTTGCCAGCGAGGCGTCGGTGGACTGGTTCTCGACGTACGGAAAGGTGGTGCCCCAGACCTGGGCACGCTCGTCGCGGCCGAGGTCGCCGAAGAATTCCATGAAGCCGGCCAACAGGTCGGCCTTGGTCACCAGCACGTAGATCGGAAAGGCGATCTTGAAACGCTCGTGCAGTTCCTGGATGCGGTTGCGCACCGCCTGGGCATGCATCTCGCGCTCGGCCGCGGACTGCTGCAGCAGATCGCCGGCGCTGATGGTCAGGATGATGCCGTTGATCGGACGGCGTGGCCGAAAGCGCTTGAGCAGGTCGAGGAAGCCCTGCCAGGCCGCGGCGTCGACGTTGCGGTCGGATTCCTGGGTGGTATAGCGACCGGCGGTGTCGAGCAGCACGGCTTCGTCGGTGAACCACCAGTCGCAGTTGCGGGTACCGCCGACACCCTTGATCGAGGCGGTACCGAACTTCTCGGCGAGGGGGAACTGGAGGCCCGAGTTGACCAGCGCGGTGGTCTTGCCGGAGCCCGGTGCACCGATGAAGACATACCACGGCAGCTGGTAGAGGTACTGCTTGCCGGACAGGCTGAACAGGCTCGACAGGCCGCCGCCCTTGCGGCCGGCGACATTGAGCTGCATGTCGCGGAACACCTTGACCGCCTCGTCGAAGCGGCGCTTCAGCTCCGCCACCTCCTGCTGGGAGGCCGACGGCTCGGCCGGCCCGGCGCTCTTCGCCGACGACACCAGCAGGTCGTTCATCATCGCCTTGTTCTTGCGGCGGGCGGCGATCACCTTCCACAGCTTCCACGCCAGGTAGGTGCCGGCGATCAGGCCGATCAGCACCCAGCGCGACGTTGGCGTGGCAAGTGGCGCGACCCCGCCGATCGCCACCATCGGACCGACGAACCAGATCACCAGGCAGATCGCGAGGATGCCGATTACGACCAGCAGGCTAGCGAGAATCTTCTTCATGTCAGGCGTCCTCGGCTGTCAGTTTTCGGCACGCGCGACCAACAGCGTGATCTCGACGCGACGGTTCTGGGCCCGCCCCTCGGCGTTCTCGTTGCTCGCCACCGGCTCGGAATCGGCCATGCCCTCGGCCCGCATCCGCGATGCCTCGACCTGTTGGCCGAGGATCTTCTCGACGTTCAGCGCCCGCTCCTGGGAAAGGTGCCAGTTGGACGGGAAGCGGGCGGTGCGGATCGGCTGGCTGTCGGTGTGGCCGGTGATCAGGATGCGGCCGGGCACCGAGTTGAGGGCGTCGGCGATGCGCACCAGCAGGGGCCGCACCCGCTCGGCGACGGTGGCGCTGCCGGGTTCGAAGAAGCCGTCGCCGCGGATCGTGATCACGCTGCGGTCGTCGAGATCGCTGACCGACACCAGATGGGCCTTGATCTCCGGCTCGAGGAAGGTCGCGAGCCGCGGCTGCTCGGCCGGCGGGCGCGGCTTGGGCGGCACCGCGGAGCTCGCGCGAATGCCGAGGATGCGGTTGAACACCGGGTCGGACTGGTTGCTCAGGGAGAAGCTCAGCCCCATGTAGGCCGCGACGACGATCAGCGCTGCGAGGGCGGCGACGACCCACACCGGCAACATCGCCAGCACCTTGTGTCGCTCGACCTGGGTGCCGCGCCAGTTGGGGGAGAGATCGCGCTCGAACTCGCCGCGCTGGTTGCGGATCATCTGGTGCAGCCGCTCGCGCACCGTGTCGAGCTGGGCGCGGCCGTTGTCGACGACCCGATAGCGGCCCTCGAAGCCGAGCGACAGCATCACGTACATCAGCTCCAGCAGGTTGCGGTTGGCGCCGGGGTTCTCGGCCAGCCGCGCCAGCAACTGGAAGAACTTCTCGCCGCCCCAGGTCTCGTTGTGGAACATCACCAGCAGGCTCTGGCGCGCCCACACGCCGGACCCGCCCCACGGCGTGCTGCCGCAGAACTCGTCCAGGTAGGTGCACAGGCAGTAGCGTGCCGCGACCACCTGCTCGTTCGGAATGCCGGCGGCACGCACCCGCTCCTCGAACTGCCGGATCGAATAGGCCAGTGCATCGCGCAGGCCGGCTGGATCGGGATGCTGCGAGGTCCGCAGCTGCGGGCCCGCCGTCAGCAGCGAGCTGGCCTCGGCGACCACCGGATTGAGGCTGATGCCGGCCGACAGCGAGGCCATCACTGACGGATCCATCTGCGCCGCCGACGCCGGTGCCGGGTTCGGCGCATGATTGGGAGACGGGGTCGGCTGCGGCGCCACCTGGGGCTTGGGCTGCTGCTGTCCGAACTGGGTGACCTGGCGCCCCTGGCGCGAACCCGGCGACGGCATGATCAAGGTGCGGTCTGAGGGCAGCTTGGAAAACGGATCGTCCTGACTCATGGCCCCTGAATCCCTGGTTCTGATGATGACCGGGCGCGTTCACGTGCCGGTCGTTGTCGGATGCGCGGCAGCCCGCCGCCCGCCTTCACGGTCAATTGCGGATCGCCCACATCTCCAGATCGAGTCCCGGAAACTCGCCGGCGATGTGCATCGCCAGCCCGCCCGAGGTGCCGAGTTGCTTCCACAGGTCGCCGCTGCGTTCGAGCTCGAAGTAGTTGAAGCCGGAGTGGTACGGAATCTGCCGCGGAGCCACCGGCATCGAGCGCAGCGCGATGCCCGGCAGCTGGAGATTGACGAGATCGCGGATGCGCTCGACCGGACCGATCTTGGTCTGGGTCGGAAATCGCGAGCGCAGCACTTCGCCGGCCATTTCGGCGTTGACCGCGAGCACGAACGACGAATTGCGGAACAGCTCCTTGTCGGGAACCATCGCCACCCGCACGCCGTACTTGCGCTCCTGCAGTTCGATCGGGATCGCGTTCTGTTCGAGCACCATCGACAGCGATTGCCGCAGATCGACCATCAGCGGCGGAAAGCACTTCTCGAGTTCGTCCTGGCGGTAGCTCGCGTAGCGACCGGGTCGGCGCTTGTCCGACGCGAAGGTGGACAGGTCACCGGCCAGCATCAGGCAGGTCGCGAACAGGCGCTCCGGATGGAGCGGGATCTGCTCGTCGAAATGATCGAACACCGGCTCGAAGCGATTGATGGTCTGCAGCAGCAGGAAATCCGCGATCTCGGCAACGCCGCCGCGCCCGGCCTGTCCCATCCGCGCCGCCAGCACCTCGCCGCGCTGGTGCAGCAGGCCGCGGATCTCGCGCACGTAACCCGCCAGGGCCGCGCTGCCCTGGACCGACAGCATCGGCGGGACGTAGTCCTTGTCGAGCACCACCTGGTTGTCGACGCGACGCTCGCGCACGCGGACGACACCGAGTGTCGCGTAGGCGTCGGTGACCTCGCTCGCGCGCATCAGGCGGACATTGAGCCGGCCGATCTGGACCAGCGCGGTCTGCGCCGAGGTGAGGGTGCTGTCGGCGACCTCGGCCTCGGTGGTCGCGTAGCGTGCGAGTTCGGCCTGGCCGCTGCCCGCGACGTCGGCATCGAGCCCGCCCTGGCGGCGCATCGGCACCGCCAGCACCACCCGTTCGTCCTTGATCTCGGCCGGCAGTTCGATCGGCTCGGGACCGCGATCGGTGCCGGGAAAGTCGAACGGGGTACCGTCCGGAAACAGGCCGCTGGCCGCGGACAGGGCGATCTTGCCGAGGGCCAGCGCGTCCTCGTCGAGGACCAGCTCGCCGAAGCCCCACTGCCATGCCCGCAGCGGCGCAACCCGCCCGTTGACCAGGCGTTCGACATAGCGATCGTTCTGCTGCAGGTGCTGGGGCTGCAGGAACATGCCCTCGGACCAGATGACCTTGTTATTCCATGACATCGCTAGCTCATCCCTGGCAACCCCCGGTCGCCTGGCTGGAGTGTTACTGGGCGGTACCGCTGATCGTCACCGAGCGATCGTCGAGCTTGATGGAAAGCGGCAGCGTCCGCTCGGCCACCACCGGCACGCTGGCGCGCCACACCGCGCGCTCGAGATCCCGGTAGGCGGCGACGACGCCGATGAAGCGGGTGCCGGGCTGGGTGACCCGCTGCACCGAATGGGTGTCGCCGGGGCGAAGGACCATTTCCTCGCGGGTGTTGAGATCACCGGCGAGGGTCTGCTGGTCGTTGTCCCACAGGGAGAAGAAATCGGCGTCCTTGAACGTCGACAGGGCCTTCAGTTCGTACATCCGGACGACCAGCGGCGATGGCCGGCCGGAGCTGTCCGGGTTGAGGTTCTCCTCGGCCTGGAAGGTCGCGGCGACGACCGTCGGATCCGGCGTGGACGAGCAGCCGGCAGCCACCAGCGCCGCGAGCACGACGGCGAGAAGGACGAGCGGGATTCGGCCAAGCGGGGATGATTGCAGCATCAGTCTTGTCTCCACAGGAAGGTCCGCCCGGATCCCGCGACCGCCATGCGGACCACGTCGCCGGGCACGATACGGCGTCCGATTATACGCAATGGCGATGGCCCGAAATCGGCAGCCGGCCGAAGACACGACGCACCCGGCACCCCCCCCGAGCAGGGGTCAACGGCACGTGAGGGGCGATCTGTAACGCAGCCGGCGCGACCTGAGGCGGGCGGCGGCAAGCCCTCACGGCGCGAGCAGCAGCACGTTCACCTGGCTCGGCGCGATCCGCATGCCGGGTGCGTTGGTCGAATTCTGCAGCGACACGCTGGTCATGCGGGTGGCCGGCATGCCGGTGACCAGCACCGAGAACGCGGCCGTCAGGTGGCGGGCCGGCCCCATCACCAGCGCCGAGGCCACGCCCAGGGCGACGCCTGGATTGTCGCCGTTGGACAGCGGCACGATGGTGCCCATGTTATGGGCCGGCGTGCAGCTCCACAGCACGTTGTAGGCGGCCGGCACGCCCATCGGGCCGGCCGCGATGTTGGGGTAGGGAATCGGCACCGGCACCGGCGAAGGCGGCGCCGGCGTCAGGCAGACATCCGGAAACGCGAAATCGACCCCACCCATCTGGGAATTGGCAAACATCGCTCAGCCCACCTGTATCTGCTTGCCGTCCAGCTTGACCAGCTGACGCGACTTGACGATCGCGTGCTCGGCATTGACGTTGAGGATCTTGTCGGCGCGCAGGTCGAGATGGCCGACCCGCACCAGTTCCATGTCCTCCACCTGGCGGGTGTGGCTGCGGGCGCGCAGCGCGAACACGTCGCTGACCTGGCGGATCACCCGGGCGGTACCGTCGACGGTGTCGGCCAGCCAGTTGACGGCGCGCCCGACCAGACTCAGCCGCTCGCCGTTGATCTCCACCGCGGTGCCGCTGACCTCGACCGCCGCGGCCTTCAGCGCGACACTGCGGCCACCGCCGAGCTGCGTCCCGCCGCTGGCCTCGATCGTCGAATCGCCGTCGACCCGCATCGACAGCGAGCGGTCGAAGCGCATCTCGACCGGCGCCTCGCTGTGGCGCTCGAGGATCGACAGCACGAAGCATTCGGCCCCACGCCACGACAACAGCACGATGTCGCCGCCGACCGGCTGCACCAGGCACGAAAAAGCCAGCCGCGCCCTGACGATGCCGTGCGGGGTCGAAACCATGACGCCCGCCTCGCCGTTCTTTTCCACTTCGCCGACACCCTGGATGATGCCCTGGGTAACCCGCGAGTTCTCTGTCAGACTCATTCGTATTCTCCTCGGCGCCCGGCTTCAGGCCGGCCGCCAGTTCTCCGCCTTGAGGGTATCTTCGTCATCCGGCGCGGCCTGCCCACGATTCGGCATCTCCGCACCCTCGGCGCGGACGCCGCGCAGTCCGGCCCGGTGCATGTCGCAGGACACGAACCGGCTGCCGGTCAATTCGGCATGCGCCAGGTCGGCATGGCGCACGCTGGCCCCGTCGAAGCTGCAGCGGGTGAATCGCGCCTTGTGCAGTACCGACTCGACCAGCTCCGCCTTGCGGAAGCTCGCCTGCTCGCCTTCCGCCTCCAGCCAGATCGACTGGCCGAGGCGCGCCTCGTCGAAGCAGGCGCCGTCCACCCGGGCACCGATCCACAGCGTGTGACGGCCCTCGATGCCGCGGAAGTCCGCCCCGGCCAGCTTGGCACCCTTGAAGTTGCTGCCCGACAGCCGGGCACCGGCGAACTTGGCGCCGGACAGGTCGGCATCCATGAACTGGCTGCGGGTCCATGCGGCGGCGGTGAAGTCCATGCCGCCCATGTCGCACTCGGCGAAGACGCACTGGTCGCCGCCGGCCTTGACGAAGCGCACCTGCTTCAGGTCGGCCTTGTAGAAGACGGTCTTGGCGAATCGCGCCTCGTCGAGTGCCACGCTGCCGAAGGCGCATTCGACGAAGCTGGCCTGCACCAGCTTGGCGCCATGGAAGCGGCTCGACTCCAGGCGGCACTTGACCAGGTTGGCGAATTCCATGTCCGCGCCGTCGAACACCGCAGCCTCCAGCAGCGTTTCGTTGAAGGTCGTGCCGACCAGTCGCGCGGCGGCGAAACCAGCCTGCTTCAGGGTGGCGCGGTGGAAGGTCGCCAGCCGCAGGTTCGCCTCGCCGAAACGCGCACCGTCGAGGCGGCAATCGATGAACGACGACTCCTGGAGATCGGCCCCGGCGAAGTCACAGCCGGTGAAATCGCACTCGCTGAAAATGCCGCGCTTCAGCGTCAGTCCGGCCAGCGAGCTGCCGGCCAGTGCCATCTCGGTGACCGGTTCGCCCCTGGCCAGCTTCGCCTTCAGTTGATCGCACTCGCTCATCCGTCCTTCCTCGACGATCCCGGCGACAGGACCTTGCGCCGCGGCAGGGTACGCGCCTTGGCCATGTAGGCATTGTCCAGCCGGGTCTCGGTATCGACGTCCACGCGCGCCAGATCCGAGCCGTACAGATTGCAGTCGCGCAGGTCGGCACCATTGAACACCGCATGCTGCGCCACCGTCTGCATCAGGTTCGACCGGGCCATGCGGGCGGCGGAGAAATCCGCCTTCATGATCAGCGCCCCCTTCAGGCTGGCCGCCTCGAAGCAGCACTGCCCGCAGCGGGCTTCCGACAGGTCGGCGCCGTCCAGCAGCGCTGCCGTGAAGTCGCTTTCCTCGAGTGGCGTCGCCCGGAAGTTGGACTTCGGCATCTCCGCCCCGCGGAAGCTGGCCCCCTTCAGCGAGCTGCGGTAGACGAATCGCACGTTCGGCGCATGGCACTTGTCGAAGCGGGCACCGTCGAGCAGGCAGGTGATGAAGTCGGCCGATTCGGCACTGGCCTCGCTGAAGTCCGCGGCCGGCAGCTCGCATTCCAGCACCGTGGCGCGTGTCAAATCCGCCCCCGTGAACACGCAGCCACCGAGCTTGCACTTGATCAGCGTGGCCTGGCCGAGGCGCGCTCCCGGCCAGCGGCTCTCGGCGGCATCGACTTCCAGCAGGGTCACGCCCCGCCAGTCGCTGCCCTCGAGGTTGGCCTTGGCAAGCCGGGTGAATTGCACGATCGCGTCGGTGAACTGCACGCCGACACAGGAGGCTTCGCCGAAATCGGCCTTGCCGATGTTGGCGCCCACCATCGACGCGCCGTCGAGCTTCGCGCCGCGGAACTTGGCGTGGGCCAGGCAGGCATTGGCGAAGTTGGCGCCGGTCAGCGTCGCACCGCTGAAGTCGACGCCTTCCAGCTCGCCCCCCGAGAAATCGACACCCGACAGGTCCATGCCCTTGAAATCGGCAGATTTCAGCTTCAGCCCCGCGAAGCTCTGGCCGGCCTGGCGCGCCCGCGCCGCGCTGTCGCGCCAGCGGCTGGCGACCTCGCGTGCCAGCGGCGGCGGCGCCGGCTGCATGTGGGCCACGCCGCGCGTCAGCGAGCTCTGCATCGATTCGGCGCGATCGACCAGGTCCCTCAGCCGCTGGTCCACCCGCGGCACCTGCACGTCGGGCATACGCGTGGCCTGCGCGATCATGCTGTCGAAGCGCGACATCATCTGCCGGGGCGTTTCCGTCACCGCGGGCGGCGTCGGGTGCAGCAGGCGTGACACTTCGCCCTCGTCGACACCCTGCTCGCGCAGGACCTTGCCGAAATGGCTGCGCAGCTCGTTCTGCCTGGCAGACAGCGCGCTGCGCATGTCGGAGGGACGCGGCATCGATGCGAACAGGCTGCGGCTGGCCGACAACATGCCGGTCGGGTCGGGCGGCACGTGGGTCGGCGGGCGCGGCAGGCCGGAGCGGTTGATGGCGGTCGCCGCGGCCTGGCGCGCGGCATTGGCGAACTCGGCGCCATGGGCCTTCAGCATGGCGTCGTCCACCTGCTTTTCGGCGTCGGCCAGTTGCTCGTTGATGCGGTTCACGTCCACGCCGCTGTTGCCTAGGGATTCGCGAAAGTGCTCGACCAGCTCGTTGGGCGTCGCCAGCCCGTCGGGCAGCAGTTCGAAGTCGTCGAGCAGCTTCTCCGCACCGTGCTCGGGATCCAGCCGCGCCGCGATCGCGTCGACGTAGTACTCCGGCGGACGCGGCTCGTCACGCCACTCGAAGGCCGCGCACAACAGCTCCACCTCGTCGGCGAACTCGTCGGCCACCTCGAACATCGCGTGCCACACCAGCACCGCCCGCAGCTGGTTGGGGAGCAGCCAGACGGTGGTCAGGCGCGGTTCGCCGAGACGGTCCTTGAAGCCTTCGCCGCGCTTCATGCGCGCCAGCACCACCGGGCGGATGCCCGGCAGCCTGAACTGCAGCCGCGCGTGCTCCGGATGCATGTGGCCGATCTCGATCGCCTCGCTGCCGTCGAAGGCCGCCGCCTGCCACTGGTCGGCCGAGGCGATGCAATGGTAGCGCCAGTCGAAATCCCGCGGCGGCCCGGGAAATTCCTCTTTCAGCCAGGCGTCGTCGTAGCTGCCGTCGAACTGCTTGCGTTGCGGCCACATCGGCGGAATCGGCCCGAAGCTGGCCGGCATCGCGGGCTCCTTCGGCGATGTGCAGGGGTAGTCCGGATGCTGCACCGGCGGCACCGCCAGCAGCGGTCCGGCGGCAGTCTGTTCCGGCGCGGTGCCGCGCCCGACCGGGTTCTCGGGGACCTTCGGTCCGCCCCAGGCCTGCTCCCAGCCGAGGGGCATGCGCACGAACGGGCGCACGTCGCTGATCCGCTGGCGGTCGAGCCAGTAGCGCTCGCCGTAGACGTGCAGCCGCTTCACCAGCGCGCCGACGCGAACCTCCACCTCAAGTCCGGTGACCGGCTCGCCGCCCGGCGCACAGGCGTCGCCGATCATCAGGTACTCGGCACCGGACTTCGGCAGCGCGGCATCCAGCGGCACCTCCGGGTGCATCAGCGGCGCCACCTGCTGCCACAGCTCCTGCTCCGGCAGCAGCGCGGGCTCCTCCTGGATCGGCAGGTAGGCCATCACCGCGACGCCGAGATAGGCCCGCTGCTGGCGCTCGAAGCAGCGGTGCAGCACCGACAGATGTTGGGGTTTGATGATGCGCATGCGTCCTCAGCGGGCCCAGGGTTCGTCGAGTACCAGATGCTGCGGGTCCTTCGGATCGACCCGCAGCCTGAGGGTCGCGCCCGGCTGCACTGCCGCCAGATTGACCTGCGGCACCATCGTGCTCAAGGCGGCACGATAGCGCTTGCCGCCGGAGTCCACGTCCAGCGACAGCTCCACCACCGGATTGTTGTTGACCCAGCTGCCGGTCTGCCGGGCCTCGACCACCCGGCCGCTGGCGGCGACGCCGTCACGTCGCAGCCGTGAGTCGCCGTCGCCGCCGAGCTGTCCGAAGACGATCGCGCCGACCAGCAGGGCAATGACGACGCCGACCAGCAGCCAGTTGTTGGAGGAGGCCATCGTCGCGTCAGGAGAAGATCTGCATGGCGGCCTGGCGCAAGGCCAGCGCCCCCTGCGTGATCTTGGTCACCGGGTTGATCATCTGCAGTCCCGCGGCCACCTTCTCGAGCGCCGCGACCTTGTTCTCGAAGGCGACGTTCTCGGCCTTCGTCGTCACCGCCTCGGTCTTGACGCCCACCACCTCCATCACCACGCCCTTCATCTCGGTGACCATGCCGGTGACGCCGTAGCTGATCGCCTTCAGCCAGCTCTCGTTCGAGGTCAGGCCATTGACCTGGGTGCCGGCCAGCAGGTTGACACCGGCCGGCGCCATCAGGTTGATGGCCGCACCGGTGGTGAGGTTGATGCCGGCACCTGCGGTGACGCTGGCGGCGGCGCCGCAGGTCATCGAGATGGCTGCGCCGGCCGTCAGCGAGTAGGCGGCCGCCACCGTGACCGATTGTGCCGCCCCGATCGTGGTCGACTGGGCGGCGCCGATGGTCAGGGAGTCGGAACCGCCGATCTTGGTCGTCCGCGCCGCCCCGATGGTGATGCTTTCGGTCGTGCCGACGGTCTCGGTGCGGCTGACACCGATCGTGATGTTCTCCTTGCCACCGACCTTCTCGGTGCGGTTGCCGCCGATCGTGATCTCCTCGTTGCCGCCGACGTTTTCGGTGCGGTTGGCACCGATGGTGTTGTCCTCGTTGTTGTCGACCTTCTTGGTGCGGTCGTGGCCGACCCAGTGCGTCTCGTCGTTTTCGACCTCGATGTCCTGGTTCTTCTCGGCATGGATGAAGAGCTGCTCCGAACCCTTCTTGTCCTCGAAGCGGATCTCGTTGAAGTTGGCGGTGCCGCCGCCCTTCGACGAGCGCGTCTTGATGCCGGTCTGGGTGGCGTTGGCCGGCAGGTCGTAGGGCGGCATCTGGTTGGCGTTGTATACCCGGCCGGTGATGATCGGCTTGTCCGGGTCGCCCTCCAGGCACTCGACGATGACCTCCTGGCCGATGCGTGGGATCGCGATCATGCCCCAGTTCTTGCCGGCCCACGGGTGGCTGACCCGCATCCAGCACGAGCTGTTGGCGTCGCTGTTGCCGTAGCGGTCCCAAAAGAACTGGACCTTGACGCGGCCGTACTCGTCGGTGTGGATCTCGTCGCCCGCCGGCCCGACCACCACCGCGGTCTGGGGCCCCTTGACCAGCGGCCGCGGCGTGCGCCGCTCGGGGCGGAACACGTGCGCGGTGTTGAGCGCCTCGAAGACGACGTCGTAGGTGGCCCCGCCGAGGCCGTCGCTCTCGAAGCCTTCGGCCTGGCAGTTCATCTCCGAGCGCGTGACCAGGTATTCGGCGTTCTGGTCGCCCCGCGGGTGACCGTACACCGTCAGCCGGCAGCCGACCGCAATGCCACGGGCATTGCCGGAGCCCTCCGCGACCTCGTAGCCGCGATGGACTTCCTCGATGCGCGTCTTCGCGTAGAGTTCGCCCTCGCCCTTGGCGAGATATTCGCCGGGATAGTCGAACACCTCGTAGTCGGCATGGGGGTGGCTGCGCTCGATCAGGGACTTGGCATCGAGCTTGACGTTGGGCTTCTTGAAGTCGTAGTCGGTGTGGGCCCATTTGCCGGGCTTGACCTCACGCCGGAATTCCCAGTAGGCGATGTTCTCCAGCTCGCTGCGACCGCTGCCGCTGGGCTTGATGTAGGGGACCTGGTCGTAGCCCGGGAACGGCGAGTGGGTCTCCATCGAATCCACCAGAATCATCTTGTTCTGGTCGCCGTCGAACTCGTAGTAATAGTAGATGCCCTCTTCCTCGAGCAGCCGGCTGACGAAATTGAAGTCCGTCTCGCGATACTGGACGCAATATTCCCGGGGCTCGTAGCTGCCACTGAGCCGATCCTCGAAATCCGCGGTCGGATGGTCGGCGAAGATCTCCTTGACGATGTCGGGAACCGTCTTCTCCTGGAAGATGCGGCAGTCGGCGGTGCGGGTCAGAAACCACGTCCAGGCATGCACGGTCGCCCGGTAGACGTGGTAGCGCCCGTGCATGCCGGCCTGGGCGAAGCGCGTGACGTAGCCGGCGAAGAAGCGCAGCGACTCGTCGGGCATCTTCATTTCGACATGGACGTTCTGGGCGAGGATGTCGTCGACGTTGATGGCGTCGTTCTCGCTGAGGCAATCGAGTTCGAAGGAACTGACCCGGGACAGTCCCTCGATCGCGCGCATCCGGTAGAACAACAGGTCTTCGCCCAAGGGCGAGACCAGCTTGTAGAGTTCCGATCCTGCCATCTCAGCCTCCTCGTACCGCTGTTCCGCGGATTCACCGAATAACGCCGCGCAATCCGGCAAACTCCCGCATTCTAGCCACAGCTTCGGTCCAACAGGGCGTCGACGCGCCGCCATCGCGGACGGAGGTCACGCCGGTGTGCACCCGCATCGCCGCCGTCGACACCGCCCCGGGGGCGATGGCAGACCGTCACCGGCACCGCCCGACGCCGATATCCGGCAGCATGCCCCCACCGGTGGGTCGCAATCGGCGAGCCCCCGGATGCAGTCGATCGCACCCGCTCCGCGACATCGTGCACGGTCGGCGGCGACCGTGTCGATGTTCGCCGCCGGCACCACCGTGTCAGCATAGCCCGACCGTCTGCCAAGGCCGCAGACCGCTTGCAGGCAAGCCCTCGGCACAAGCGTCGGCGCGCTCGCTAGGGTACCCGAATCCGTTTGCCCGACGACGCTGCGGCGCCAACGGCGTGACGGCTGCCTGTGCCTGCGGTGACGGCCGAACGGGGCATCGCCGGCCCTAAAGATCCGCCGTGGTGACCCGTATCTCTGGTGACGACCGCCCGGAGGGACATTTCCATGCACGCGCTGCTCGGCTTCCACGACCTGCAGGTAGTTCTCGTCGAACCCTCCCGCGCGCAATCGAGCCTGATACGCCGCATGCTCGAGCAGCAGGGCCTGTCGATCCTCGGGGTGGTGGAATCGGGCGGCGAGGCCCTGTCGGCGATGGAAGCGCTCGAGCCGAATCTGGTGATCAGCAGCCTCTACCTGCCGGACATGGCCGGTACCGAACTGGTGAAGCAGATGCGCGCCCGCCCCGCCCTCGAGGACGTGCCGTTCATCCTGATCTCCAGCGAGACCCGGCCGCAGATGCTCGACCCGGTGCGACAGGCCGGCGCCTGCTCGATCCTGCCGAAGCCGTTCGGCCAGCACCAGCTGCAGCGTGCCCTGATCGGCGCGGTGGACTATCTGACCCCGGAGGTCAGCTTCGACGGTCTCGAGCCGGAGAGCCTGAGGGTGCTGCTGGTCGATGACAGCCGCACCAGTCTTCGCCACTACCGAAGGATGCTGGTCGAACTGGGCGTGCGCCAGATCTGGGAGGCCGGCAACGGCGTGGAGGCAGTGGCGCTGCTCGCCGAGACCATGGTCGATCTGGTGATCACCGACTACAACATGCCCGAGATGGACGGCCACCACCTGGTCGAGTACATCCGCCGGCAGAGCTGGCAGAGTTCGGTGCCGGTGCTGATGGTGACCAGCGAACACGACCAGCAACGCCTCGCCGCGGTGGAGCGGGCAGGCGTATCGGCGATCTGCGACAAGCCCTTCGAACAGGCTTCGATCCGGCGCCTGGTGGCCGAGGCGCTGGCCGACTGACCGGCCGGCGCAGCCCGCTTCAGGCGTCCGTGTCGCGCCCCCATTCGATGCACTTGCGCTCCAGCGTCTTGCGGGAGATGCCGAGTCGGCGCGCGGCCTCGGACTTGTTTCCACCGGCGCCGGCGAGCACCCGCAGGGCGTGCCGTCGCTCGAGCTCGGCCAGCGTCAGATCGCCATCCGTCGGCTGCTCGACGGGCGCCGCCGGACCGCTGCCGGGATCCGGGAAGCTGCCGAGGATCAGCGAACGCTCGACGTAGTTCTTGAGTTCGCGCACGTTGCCGGGCCAGCGGTAGGCGGACAGGCGCTGGACCAGGGCATGCGTCAGGGGCAGGGGCGCGACGCCGAGCTGGCTGCACAGGGCAGCCATGAAATGCCGGACCAGCGAGGGAATGTCCGCGAGATGCTCGCGCAGCGGCGGCAGGCGCAACTCGACCACGGCCAGGCGGAAATAGAGATCCTGCCGGAACCTGCCGGCGGCGACCTCGGCCGACAGGTCGCGGTTGGTGGCGGTGATGATGCGTACGTCCACCGGCACCTCCTTCTCGGATCCGATCGGCCGCACCTTGCGCTCCTCGATCGCGCGCAACAGCTTGGTCTGCATCGGCAGCGGCAGTTCGCTGATCTCGTCGAGGAACAGCGTACCGCCGTGGGCATAGTAGAACAGGCCGTTGTGCTGCTCGATGGCGCCGGTGAACGCGCCCTTGACGTGTCCGAACAATTCGCTCTCGATCAACTCGGCCGAGATCGCGGCGCAATTGACCGGCACGAACGGGCACTGGGCGCGGCGGCTGAGCTGGTGCAGGGCGCGTGCCAGCACCTCCTTGCCGGTACCGGACTCGCCGGCCAGCAACACCGTCGACGGCATCGGCGCCACCCGCTGGACCAGGGTGCGCAGCTGCTGGACCGGTGCCGACTGCCCGACCAGACCCGGTACCTGGTCGCCCTGGCCGGCCAGGGTACGCCGCAGGATGAAGTTCTCGCGGGTTAGCCGCGAGCGTTCGAAACAACGCTTGATCGAGTTCAGCAGCTGATCGAGGCGGAACGGCTTCAGGATGAAATCGGAGGCGCCGCCGCGCAGCGCATTGATCGCCATTTCCATGTCGGCAAAGGCGGTGATCAGCACGACGTCACCGGCAAAGCCGATGGAACGCAGCTCGTTCAGCCAGTCGATGCCCGACATCCCCGGCAGCGCGATATCGAGGATGATCAGGTCGAAATGCACGCGCGACTGCAGGCCGGTCGCGTCCTCGACGCTGGCCACCGCCTCGACCAGGCCGCAGCGCTGGCGCAGCGCCCGTTCGAGGAAGCTGCGCATGCCCTCTTCGTCGTCGACGATCAGCACCGAGTAGCCGCGCCAGTTGCCGAGATCCTCCACCGGCGATGTCGCCCTGTCGTCTTCCATCACTCCGCCCGCGCCACTCGATCGGCCGATTTTGCCAGAGCCGATGGCGCTCAATACAATCCGCGCCATGAAGATCCTTGGAATCGCGGGCTACTCGGGCTCCGGCAAGACGACCCTGATCGAAGCGCTGATCCCGCTGCTGAGCCTGCACGGGCTGGTGGTCTCGGTGATCAAGCGCGCCCACCACGGTTTCGACGTGGACAAGCCGGGAAAGGATTCCTGGCGGCACCGCGAGGCCGGCGCCCAGGAGGTGATGCTGGCGAGTCCCGAACGCTGGGTGCTGATGCGCGAACTGCGGCGCGACCCGGAGGAGAATCTCGGCAACCTGGTGTCGCGTCTGTCGCCCTGTGATCTGGTTCTGGTGGAGGGGTTCAAGGCGGCGCCGATCGCCAAGATCGAGGTCTGGCGTCCGAGCAGCGGCAAGCCGGTCCTGCACCCCGAGATACCGTCGGTGCTCGCGGTCGCGACCGACGGCCACTGCGCCACGACGCTGCCGATCCTCGACCTGAACGATGTCGAGGCGATCGCCCGCTTCATCGTCGAGCTGCTCCCCGGGCTGCCGGGGACGGTCGGGCGCGGCGACTGATCAGGCCGCCCGCCGGCGGCAGGCCTCGACCTGGTCGGCGGCGCGCAGCACCACGGCAGGATCGTTCGCGCCCAGGACCGCCGCATCGGACAGGGTGCGCCGCCACAGCCGGGCACCCGGCATGCCCTGGTAGAGACCCAGCAGATGCCGGGTCATGTGCCGGAGCGGCACGCCTTCGCCGACCTGGGCCTGCAGGAAGGGCAGGATCGCGTCGACGACATCGCGCCGCTGCGGCAGCGGATGGTCGTCATCGAACAGCCGGCGGTCCGCCTCCGCCAGGATCCACGGGTTATGGTAGGCCTCGCGGCCGATCATCACGCCATCGACGTAACCGAGCTGATGCTCGATCGACGCCCAGTCGCCGATGCCTCCGTTGATCATGATCTCGAGCTGCGGGAACTCCCGCTTCAGCCGGTACACGTAAGGATATTTCAGCGGCGGTATCTCGCGGTTCTGCTTGGGACTGAGGCCCTTCAGGATCGCGTTGCGGGCATGCACGATGAACACCTCGCAGCCGCTGCGGCGATGTACCTCGCCGACGAAGTCCCTCAGGAATGCATAGTCCTCGACATGGTCGATGCCGGTGCGATGCTTGACCGTCACCGGCACCGACACCGCGTCACGCATCGCTTTCAGGCAGTCGGCGACGAGCACCGGTTCGGCCATCAGGCAGGCGCCGAAGGCGCCCGACTGGACCCGCTCGGAGGGGCAGCCGACGTTCAGGTTGATCTCGCTGTAGCCCCTCGCCTCGCCCAGCCGCGCGCAGCGAGCCAGTTCCCCCGGATCGCTGCCGCCGAGTTGCAGCGCCAGCGGCAGTTCCGACGGATCGAAGGCCAGAAGGCGCTCGCGGTCACCGTGCAGCAGCGCAGCGGAGGCCACCATTTCGGTGGTCAGCCAGGTGTGGCGTGAAATGAGCCGCGCGAAATAGCGATAGAAGCGGTCGGTCCAGTCGAGCATCGGCGCCACCGCGAGACGTCGCGCTGCGCCCGCCTCGCCGGCGCCGGTCGATCTCTGCGGCCGGATGCTCAGTCCGCGCCCTCGTTCGCACCCGGGGCGGCAGCCGCCTCGAGGCTGGCCACGCGCCTCTCCAGCTCCGCGATCTTTTCCTGCGCCCGCTGCAGCAGGGCGCCCTGCACCTCGAACTCCTCGCGGGTCACCAGATCGAGGCGCGCGAAACCGCTCGACAGCAGCGCCCGGACGTTCTTCTCCACGTCCCGCGCGGGACTGTTGGCGGCGAGTTCGGCGAGTCGGGAACCGAGTTCATCGAGCAGTCGGGGAACGGCCATCGGGGAGTCTCCTGGGGGTCGGCGCCGGCGATCTTACCACGCACCGGAAGCCGGCGACGCACGCATTCGGTGCATGCACCAAGTCGGTGCAGAACCATGGAGCGTTTGCGATGTTGCAGTGCATTATCCCCCCGCGCGCTTTCGGCAACTCAAGACATCTTTTTGTTTACAAAACAAAAACTCATCTGGCACGAATCGTGTAATGGGGGCCCCACTGACTTTTGTATCTCAATTCTCAAGGAGAGAAACATGCGCAAGACCCTGCTAGCAGTGTCGGTACTCGCCACGATGCCGTTGCTGATCACCACCGCCCAGGCAGAGGAATCCCCGATCAGTGCCAACGTCGCGCTGGTTTCGGACTACCAGTACCGCGGCTTTTCGCAGACCAATGAAGACATGGCGCTGCAGGGCGGGTTCGATTACGCCCACGCCAGCGGCTTCTACGTGGGCACCTGGGGTTCCAACGTCTCGTGGCTGTCGGACGGCAGCTCCGACGTCAGCAGCAGCCTTGAAGTGGACGTCTACGGCGGCTACGCCACCGAGTTCTCCGGAGTCGGCATCGACGTCGGCCTGCTCCAGTACCTCTATCCGGGCCACTATCCGGACGGCTTCAACAGCGCGGACACGCTGGAAGGCTACGTCGGCGTTTCCTACGGCCCGGTCACCCTGAAAGTCTCCCATGCCTTCACCGACCTGTTCGGTGTCGATGATTCCGACGGTTCCCAGTACTACGACCTGTCGGCCTCCCATGACGTCGCCGGCATCTCGGTCAGTGCCCATGTCGGCCGCCAGAAGGTCGAGGGCGGCGGCTCCTACAACGACTGGAGCGTCGGCGCCAGCACCAGCTTCGTCGGTCTCGATTTCGGCCTGACCTACGTGGATACCGACGTCGACGATGCCGATCTGGCCGACGAGCGACTGATCGTCTCGGTCGGCAAGTCCTTCTGAGGCCATGAATTCGGGCGGGGCCACGGGGCCCTGCCGTGCAGAAGAGGAAACAGGTCATGAAATTCCTGATTGCAGTCATCAAGCCCTTCAAGCTCGACGAGGTCCGCGAAGCCCTGTCCGAGATCGGTGTCCAGGGCATCACTGTCACCGAGGTCAAGGGATTTGGCCGGCAGAAGGGCCACACCGAGCTGTATCGCGGCGCCGAGTACGTCGTCGACTTCCTGCCGAAGGTCAAGATCGAAGCAGCGGTTCGCACGGAGCAGCTCGAACAGGCCGTCGAGGCCATCGAGAAATCCGCACGCACCGGCAAGATCGGTGACGGCAAGGTGTTCGTCTTCGATCTCGAGCAGGTGGTTCGCATCCGCACCGGCGAGACCGACGAAGACGCCCTCTGAGAAAAGCTATTCGAGAAAAGGGGAATCCAATGAAGAAACTCTTACCCATGCTGCTGGCTGCCGGTGCAGTCGCGCTGCCCGGAATGTCCTGGGCGCAGGAAGCGGCGATCGAGGTCAACAAGGGCGATGTCGCGTGGATGATGACCTCCACGCTGCTGGTGCTGTTCATGGCCCTGCCCGGCCTGGCTCTGTTCTACGGCGGCCTGGTGCGTTCGAAGAACATGCTGTCGGTGCTGATGCAGGTGATGGTGGTGTTCTCGCTGATCAGCGTGCTGTGGGCCGTCTACGGCTACAGCCTGGCGTTCGGCGGCGAGGGGACGATCATCGCGGGGCTCGACAAGATGTTCCTGAAGGGCATCACGATGGACTCGCTGGCCGACACCTTCACCGACAACGTGAAGCTGCCCGAATACCTGTTCATCGCCTTCCAGTGCACCTTTGCCGGCATCACCTGCGCAC
>JAGRGB010000018.1 GCA_020445745.1 Rhodocyclaceae bacterium
CGGCTGCGGCCGGCGCGGCTGGCGTGGTATTGCTCATGGTTCGGGGTCTCCTGTGTCCTGCCGGCCCGGGCGCCGTCCTTGCGGATCGGGGCGCCCGGGGCTTAGCGTGCTACGGGGCAGGGGCTATGGGTTAGGCCAGCCAGGGCACGACCATCACTTCGGCGGTGTTGCGGTAGGTGTTGGTGGCGCCGTTGGCCAGGCGTTCGGCCTGGATGACGTCGAGCGCGGCCTTCTCCTGGCTGGGCGGCACCACCAGCAGCTTCGGGGAGATGCCGAGCGGGCGGCCTTCGTCGCTCTTGAACTCCATCATCGCGGTGCGGGCGGCGCCGTAGTTGGTGGCGTCCAGGGTCTGGGCGGAGCGGTAGGCCATCTGCCAGAAGCCGAAGCCGACGTTGCAGCGGGCATCGACGCCGTAGCGGTACTCGTCGCGCATGAACACGCCTTCGTCCTTGGCGTCGGTCATCGCCTTCAGGTCGTAGTCGCGGCGCTTCTGGAAGATCAGCGGCTTCAGCGGGCGGGAGACGTCGAGCAGGTACCAGGCGGCACCGCCGCCGCCGGCGTCGTTGCTGACGGTGGCGTCGCCGACCGGGTGGTCGGTGTCGAAGAAGAACTGGCCGTCGTAGCACAGCTCGGTGGTACCCAGCGCCAGCAGCGCGAAGATCAGCTCGTCCGGGTGGGTGGCGGCGGCGTAGCCCATCTCGGAGAACAGCGGCGCGAACACGCCGTAGGTGTCGTCGTCGATGTCGTCGCGGGGGATGCCGACCGAACTCTCGAACTTCTTGTTGGTGATCGCGTAGCCGTGGGCGGCGAGGTTCTTGATCTGGCGATCGCCGATCCACTCGCGCAGCTTGGGCCATTGGCCGAGCCAGGCGTAGTCCTCGGTCTTGGTCGAGCTGGGGACCAAGGTAGCCAGGCGCTGCCATTGCGGGGTGGCGCCGGCAAAGGCCTGGGCGAAGGCGGTCTTGAAGCCGCGGTAGATGGCGGCGAGGTTTTCCTGGTTGATGACCAGGCCGCCGAAGCCGAGGAAGGCGAAGCCGGGGCTGAGATCGAGCGGCGCGGCCGGCTGGGCCAATGCCCAGGCCGCGGCGGCGAAGGCGCCGGCGAACAGGGCGCAGGCGGCCAGGGTACGGAAGGTGGCGTGTTTCATCGTGCGTTTCTCCTTGGGGCTCAGATCTCGACCCAGACGCCGTCGGCGTCCACGTCGCGCACCTTGCCGGCCACGCTGCGGGTGTTGGTGCCGTTGGTCTTGGCGACGGTCTGGTCATCGACGATGTAGCAGTCGAGGCCGACGTCGCCGAGATCGACCAGGTCGCCGGCGGCGCTGTTCTTGAACAGGAAGCAGCCGCGGCGCACCTTGACGGTGACGTCGCCGTCGGCGCCGGCCGAGTTGTCGGCCAGGGCCTGGGCGACGCCGACGCAGCGGCCGGTGGTGGCGGTGACGGCGGGCTTGGCGAGGTTGTCGACGGTGTCGACGACGACCAGGGCGCCGGCGTAGATCTTCTTGCCGGCATCGACCGGGTACTCGAAATCCTCGGCGGCGCGGATCGGGGTGTTGCGGTCAGCGGTGATTGCGGCCATGGCTTACGCCTCCTTGTGCTTGGCGAACTCGGCCGGATCGAGACCCATCGAGGTGCACACCGCCAGTTCGGCTTCGGTGATGCCAGCGGCACCCTTGTCGCCCTTGTCCGGGTCGCCGGTGGTCTGGCGCTGGCCGTCGGCCGGGACGATCTTCGGGGCGGTGGCGACGTAGCTCTTGAGCGCGGCGAGGTCGGTCTTGCCGAGACCCTCGGCCCACGCGCGCTGGGCCGGCAGCAGCTTGCCGTCCTTGATGGCGGCGTCGATTACCTGGGCGGCCTCGCCCTGGGCGATCTGCGCCGACAGCGCGGCGACCTGACCTTGCAGCTGGGTCATGGTGTCGACCGAGACGTACTTGGCGGGGTCGGGCGATTGCGCCTTCAGCGCGGCCACTTCGGTTTGCAGGCCCGCGACCTGGTCCGCCTTGGACTTCAGCGCAGCCACGCCGGCCAGGGCGTCCTCTTCGCTGGTGTCCGCCGGCAGACCCAGCGCGGCGAGCAGCTTTTTCAGCGTCTCGTTCACAGGGGTCTCCTGGTGGATGGAAAGGGAAGACAGGGCGACGGCCAACATGCCGTCGAGCCCGGGGTTGTTGGTGAGCGCGCCGAGGCGCAGGGCGAGGACGTCGCCGCGGCCCTTGGCGTAGGCGAACACCGGCGAGAAGTAGCGGTATTCGCCGGCGGCGATCATCTGGCTGGCGCGGGCAGTCCATTCGACGCGGCGCGCGAACAGGCCTTCGCCCTCGCGCCATTCCAGCTCGGCCGGATCGATCCAGCCGGCGGCCGGGGCGGGCTGGCCGTTCTTCTCGGCGTACAGCGTCTGGTGTTCGTAGTCGACGGCGATGCGGGTGCCGCGGGCGCGGGCGGCGGCGATGACGCGCTCGGCGATGGCGCGGTCGATGCGCCAGGCCGGCGCGTTGTCCGGGCGGCCGTCGTTGCCGCGGAACTCGCCGGCGGGCAGCAGCTGCAGCGGCTGGTCAGCGGCCGCGCCGAGGGCGACGGTCAGGGCCGCGAGGGCGACGGAGGACGGATGCATGCCGCCATGGTGGCGGCGGGGGGTCAGCTAGCGGGATTCAAGGGCTTGAATTGTGGGGTTACCACTCGCTCTCCGGTGGCGCAAAATTGATCGGCAACTGCGCAGCACCCTTGCGATGCTCTAGGACCTTGAGTACTTCGTAATCGACCTTCATCGTCTCACCTTCCAGCCACTGCCTGCGGCGCATTCTCACGCGAAGGATGTCGCCTGCCGCAAAGGTTTCCTCAGACGACTTGACGCGCTGCAGAAATCCATCGTCGGAAACCGTGGCAAAAAAAGGAGCACCGCCATCAGAGAAGCGCCACTTGTTGTCTTCCCTGAACGACACGTTCACAAGCTGAAGGCGAACTTCGTCAGTCCTATCATCGAGCGATTCTTGGGCAGGCGGAGGGGCGGAGAACCAAGCGCGCTCTGACCTGCTAACGACCTCCGCGCCCATCTTCGGGTCCGTCGTGAACGAAACCGATTCAAAGCCTTCTCGCTCAAGGGGCTCAAGGATGGCCTTTTCGAGCGCGACGCGTAGGCGGTGGTTGCGAAGCAATTCAATCGTGCGACGCTCAACCTCCAACTCGTCGTCGTCCACCATGATCCGAACGCGCTCGCCTTCAAGTACCACGACCTTCCGGATCGGCCGATCTCGAAGCCACTTGATCAAACCAATCAGGCCAACGGCTCCGGTCCCCGCCACACCCTTCGCGACATCGGCCACAGAGATCCCGAGCAGATCCAATAGCTCCTTTGCGCTAGCCACCGTCTCGTGGCGAAAGAGGCCTATTGCTTGGTCCAGAATCCCTTGGATGACCGAAAAGTCGATGCCGAAGCATCCAGACTTGAAGGAAGCGTTGACCTTCAGGGTCACCTTGGCGTGGCCATCATTGAACGTGTTGTTCGCCTCCTCCAGCACCTGGCCAAGCGCAAGCAAGGCTGGGGCGAGATCACGCACGTCGATGGCGCTCCCCTCCAGGGCAGGCCCGTCATACACCACCTGGAAAGTACTGCTGCTCATCATGCGCCTCGCAAGAACGAAAAGTGCGCCGTCCGCGCGCCGCGCAATTATGACAGCCAACCGGACTCATTCCTATACGCCTTCAGGCATAGCGTTACAACCGCGTTAGTTTCGCTTTTCGTGACACGGCAGGGGCGCTGGTAGCCACACGCCCAAAGCAACGCCCCACAGGCCCGCAAATCGCCTCGGCGCCTTTCACGCCCCCACCCCGCCCGCCAGGTGCCGGTTCAGCACCTCGACGATGCCCACGCGATCGGCGTCGGAGATACCCAGGAACGGCCGGGCCGGGATGTCGCCCCACAGGTGGGGGTACTCCGCGCGGGTGCCGCCGAAGTGCATCATTGCGGCGTAGATGCGCGAGCTGCCGACGGTGAGGCCGTCGGGTTCGACCTGGTAGAAGATCTGGGTGGACAGGGCGAGGCTGTCGCCGATCAGCGGGCGCTTGGATGCGGCCAGGGCGGCGCCGCGGGCGTTCAGGCGGCCGTCCTTGCGGGTGATGCCGGTGCGCTTCGACAACCAGCTCGCGAAGGTGGCCGGGCTGTTGGGCGCCCAGGGGGTGCCGTCCGGGGCGGTGCCGGTACCGAAGCGCCGCAGGGTGCTGTCGACCAGGTCCTCGCCGATCTCGGCGAAGGGCGTGGCGAGGCCGCCGGGGGCGGCAGCGCTGGCCAGGCGGTCGATGAGGGCGCGCAGTTCGGCGTCGTCGATGTCGATGCGGATGGGCTCGGCCATGGTTGCTATACTCCTTATAGAGGCGGCGGGCATGTGCCTGCATTGGATACAGGACGCACAGCGCTTAAGTGGGTTCGAATCCCACCTTGCCCGCCACCTCGATCACTTCCCATTCCCCCCCTTCGATTGACCCTGCGATGGTGATGTCGTCGACGCGAAAGGCGCTGACGATCAGGTTGCGGCCGTCCTTGGCGCGCTTGGCCTCGAAGCGCACCGCCGCCTTGGTGGGGCCGATGCCGTCGGCGACGAAGATCAGGGTGCCGTTGGCGCGGTCCCGATAGATCGCGCCGGGGGCGCGCAGCAGCGCCGGCAGCGCGCGCCAGTCGGCCTGGGTGAGGGCGTTCCCCTCCGCTTCGTGGCGGCGCTGCTTGGCGCCGCGGGGCAGTTCGTCGCGGATCGCGATCTCGGCGCTGGCGGGCCGGGGTTGGCCCAAAGCGTCGAGCCGTTGCAGCACGCGGGGCGACAGGGCGCCGGCGACGAACTGGCGGCCGCCGGCGAATTCATCGGCGAGCCAGGTGTCGAGGGTTTCGGCCCAGGCCAGTTCGCGCTCCATCGCGAGGGCCGGGGCCAGGGCCTGCCACAGGGCGGCGCCGATCGGGGCCTCCAGGCGCAGCAGCTTGGCGTCGACCAGCTCGAGCAGTGGCCGTGCGGCGCTGGCGCCGGGGGCGTAGGCCCAGCCGCGGTCGATGCCGGGCGGCGCGCCGGTCTTGGCGTCGGGCTCGGCCCAGCCGGCCGGCGGCTCGGTGGCGTCGCCGGCCTTGGGGCCGGTGACGGCCTGGACGCGACAGCGACAGCCCCAGCCGTTGGGCGGGAAGTGGGTGCGCCAGAAGGGGTGGTCGTGTCGCAGCGTGAGCCGCATGTCGCCCCAGGCCTGGTGATGGGGGCGGGGGTGGAGCACCGAGTCGTTGTGGACGTAGCGCCAGTAGGGCCGGGCTTTGATGAGCGCGGGACTGGTGAGCTGGCGCCAGCGGCCGGCGGCGTAGCTGGTCGATAGATTGGTCTGGTAGATGACGCGGGTGCGCCAGGCTTCGCCGCCCCGGGTGCCCTCGCCGGTCCAACCGGTCCAGCCGTGGCGGGCGACGGTGGCGCGGAAGTCGCGGCGGAAGTCTTCGAGCGTGGCGCCGTCACTGATCGCGCGATCGACCGCGGCGCGCAGGTCGGCGACCAGATCCGCCTTCAGCGCGCCGGCGACGACGAAGGCGCGGTCGTGGGCCTCCTGCCAGATGTCGTCCCAGGCCTCCGTCGGCAGGTTCAGCTTGCGGCGGAAGAAGGCGAGCTGTTCGGGGAAGGGGCGGTGGAAGGTGGCGGCGATCATGTCGTATTTTCTGTCGGTATACTTGACGCCGGTCGCTTTTCGCCCTGATCCTCAATGCGTTGCGAGCGTGCTTATCGGACAGCGCCAGCTTATCGGACGCCCGTGTCGTCTACTTCTAGTTATGCGGCTGCACGCACTCTCCGGGCGCCCTTGAATTCCGGTAGCGACGGGTATGCGGGTTGCGCAATCACACTCGCCAGAATCAGTTTCCAGTTCGCGCGGGTGTTTTCCACGCACGGTCCGGCGTCGTTGTCGTGATGCCCAGGTATTGGCGCGACCGCAACGGCATCGAGCACTCCGCATGGCACGGCCACATTGCTGCATCCGCTGTTGTAGTAGCCGAGACGCGTCATTACGTGGTCGCGCGGATACTTGCCGGCTCGGCTCAGCGCCCAGCAATAGCCGCGGTCATCCGGGCGCCAGATTGTGATGTACAGATCACGGCGCTGGGTGTGGCTCAAATTCACGATGTAGCAGTCCATTTCTATCTCCAGTCGCACCGCATAACTCGGCGTGCAATCGGACGCCTACGGCGCCGCTTCACTCTGCGTTCGGCGTCACGCCTGCACCGCAACCACGTTCTTGCCTTCAAGCGGGTTCGGTTGCGCCTTGTAGCGTTCAAACATCGCCGCGCGGTCGTCCGCCGTTGGCTCTGGGAGCGCATAGTCTCCGGTGTGTGTGGTGTCGTATTCGCCGTCCCAAAAGCGCGGCTCCGTTACGTGCTCACGAAGCCACGGCTCAACTGCTCGCGCCGCTCGCGGCAGCATGTGGGTCATCAGTCCATTTTCGCCGGTGATGATCTCCAGGTCTTCGTACACGTGGCCAATCTCTGTATGCAGTCGGCCGGTCGTCAGGTTTCGCAGTCGTTGGATATTCATTGTTTTCTCCTTGGTCAGCGAGCGCCGAACACAACGCTCGTGCGGACTGCGCGGCTTTTCGCGCAGTCCGCACAGCTAAGCGTTATGCGGCATCAGCATTCAGCTTTTCCATGATGTCAGCCGCAAGCTGTTCCAGCGCCTCTGGTGGCATTTCAATCTCAGAGGGCGTCTGCGCTCCACGCGACCGAACAGAAAGAGTCAACGTGCC
>JAGRGB010000161.1 GCA_020445745.1 Rhodocyclaceae bacterium
CCTACGTTCGGGCCTACGGCCCTCTCTACGGGGCGCGCACAGCAAACATGACAATGACTTGGGGGTGTATCAGTTTTAGATCGGCAACACGGCGAAAAGCGTGTCAGTTTTTAATCAGCATTGACATGCTCGACCTGCTGATTGCGCAGGTCGACGCCGAGGCCGCGCTTTACGTCAGCCGCCTGCAGAGGAATATCGAGCTTTCAACGCGGTACGGGAAGCGCGCGCCCACCGCGGTGAATCCCATCGCTATCGCGATTGCCCGTCAGGACTGTCAATCCCCTGCCACGCCGCAAGACATCCAGGCATCGATGTCCTTTTTGTTCGGCGACCAAATCAAGGAGGCGCTGCGGAGGGCCTTCGAAGAGATGGATTGGCCGGCCGGGGCGGAGCCTCTCAAGGGCCGCGATACTTGCTTGTCCGAGTTAGACAAGAACATCGCGAGCGTCGAGGCTGAAATCGACGATCTAAGAGCCGAGGCCGGCAAGGCCGGAATCCTTGTCTGAGGAGGCCAAGATGATCGAGAAAAAGAAACAGAATGCCGTTCGCCTTGTTATTGGCGCAGCCGAAATGGAGGCTCGAAACCGACCGATCCCGGCCGAGCACGAAGCGAGCGTCGCAGACGCCCGCGCCGAACTCGCACTGATGCGCGGGACCGAGGTTGTCGAGATCGTTCTGCACTGCCGGCAATGTGGCCTCGACCTGCCCTTCTATCCGGCCTGACCTAATCCGTTCGCGCGCAGCGAGGGAGTCCGTTCATAGCTGCGCGGCGGCAGATTCCTCGTGGCGGGGGTTACTGCCGAAATCATGATCGGACACCCCGCACACGCATCATGCGTGTGCATGTCCCAGGGGACGCGGGCACACTCCTTTGGCCCGTTGCGAGGGGCAACCTAACTCAATTTGAACCAGGCGCGGAGTGCGTAATGCGAGCGATACCGCGAACCAATGTCGAATCCAGGGACTCCACCGGTGAGCAATCGGTGGCAATCATCCAGCGCTGGAAAAGTGATCCCGAGCTGCGTGCGGAATTTGGGAACAGTCTGAGCCGATATGCCGCATATGAGTCCGCTCTTCAGCAGGGGCGTGTTCGGATCTTCGGCAAGCGTCATCAATGACTGACCGTCGATCGTCTCGGGCAGGCGATTTCAGACATCCATCCTTACATTTGCTGCGCCACATCCGGGGCGGGACTGATCGGCGCGGCTGGCCGAAATAAGCGCCAGCGCCGCCGACCACCTACTGGCCGACCTACAGGCGCGCGGAGGCGTCGAATTAGCGACCGAGCCCAGCTTGGGATGGCGGCTAGTGCCATGGATGGCCACAATCTAAATCGCGCCCCATCCGACTTCTTGGGTTCTGAATCAGGGTTCGTCGCGCCGTTCGCGCCCGAAACGCGTCTTCTACGTAATCGCGGAACTCCGCCACTGATCGCGGCATGTCATAGACACGCGCGTAGCAATCCGTTGGTGCGAGCAGCCCGCGCTTTTCCGGCAACAGATTCAAGTTCAGGCGACGAGGGTATGCGTTGCCGTGGTAGCTTGGCAGTCGAATTCCGATCAAACCATTCGGTGGGGACAGGCCACCGGATCGCAATGACGCCTGTACCTCCCAATCGACGTACTTGCGCGACCAAGTGCAATTCCCAATCATCACGACGGTGACCGTAGAGTCACTAAGGTACAACGATCGAATCCGGCCCATGATGTAGTCTGAGTTCTTGCTGTCGATGACGTCGCCAGCCATACCAGATCCAATGCCGCGAGCAATGAAAGCGTCGGCGGCATGATCGAACCACTTAATGAAGTGCTGAACTTCCTGCTCGTCCGCGCGGTGGTACGAGACAAAGACCTTTCGACGCACCAGGGAAAGCAGTCCACTCATGTGTGTAGAATTTACCGTAGAAAATGGTTCTACGTATAAAAATTTCTCTTTAAAATCATTAAGTTAGTTAACATTCTGGCGGATAGGGTGGGATTCGAACCCACGGAACGCTCGCACGTTCGCCGGTTTTCAAGACCGGTGCATTCAACCGCTCTGCCACCTATCCCGGGATTGCCGGTCCTCGGCGCGGGCGCAGTATAGCACCCTGCGAGGGCGCCCCCGGCGCGCGGCGGATGGACAAGCGGCCGGACCGGCGCCTATGCTCGGCGACGTGGAAAGATCCGATGCCCGAGCCGTGTTCGGCACCCGTGCCTGGTTGCTGGTGGTCGCGACGATCGCCGGCGCCGTGGCGTTGTTTGCGCTGGCCTTCGGTACGATCCGTCCTGCGCCGCCCGAGCGGGTGACCATGGTCACCGGCGAGGACGGCGGCGCCTATCGCCATTTCGCCGAGCGCTACCGCGAGGCTTTGCGCGCCCAGGGCATCGAACTCGTGCTGCTCGCCAGTTCCGGATCGGTCGAGAACCTGCGGCGGATCAAGACCGATGGCACCATCGACCTGGCGCTGATCCAGGGTGGCATCGCCAACGAGCCGGAATCCAGCGATCTCGTCCAACTCGGCAGCATGTTTCCGGAACCCTTTTGGATCTTCCACCATGGCGCCGACGTCGAAGGTCGGCTCGATACGCTCGCAGGTCGGCGCATTGCGATCGGGCCGCCCGGCAGCGGCACCCAGCTGATGGCACTCCAGATCCTCGGTGCCAGCGGCATTCCGATCGACTCCGGCCGGCTGCTGTCGGTCAGCGGCAGACGTGCCTCGGAGATGCTGCTCGCCGACGAAGTCGATGCCGCCACGTTCGTGGCGGCAGTGCAGGCGCCGGCAGTCAAGGCCCTGCTCGCGGATCCCGCCAGCCGGCTGTACGGTCTCGAGCTGGTCTACGCGTACAAGGCACGCTTCCACCATCTCGACGTTCTCGAAATACCGGCCGGCACGTTCGACCTGGTCGACCTGCGACCGGCGCGCACCCTTCATCTGCTCGGGACTTCGGCGGTACTGGTCGCGCGCCGGGATCTCCACCCGGCGGTCATCAGCCTGCTGCTGCAGATAGGACGGGAGATTCACGGCGACGCCGACCTGTTCCAGGCGCGGGGTGAATATCCCTCGGTCCGGGACGGCGGGCTGCCGCTGTCGGCCCAGGCGCGGCGCTTCTACGATTCCGGCCCGCCGTTCCTGCAGCGCTACCTGCCATTCTGGCTGGCGGTCATGGTCGACCGCCTGCTGGTCGCGCTGCTGCCCACGCTGGCGCTGCTGATTCCGCTGCTGCGGGTAGCACCGCCGATCTACGCGTGGCGGATGCGCGCCCGCATCTATCGCTGGTACGGCGAACTGAAGTTCCTCGAGGCCCAGATCCGCAGCCGGCCTGCGTCCGAACACGACGCCTTGCTGGCGCGCCTGAACGAGATCGAGGACGCGGCCAACCGCGCCAAGGTGCCGCTGGCCTACGCCCACGAACTCTACACGCTGCGCGAACATGTGGCGCTGGTCCGCCGCGAGGCACTTTCAGTACCGTGACCTGCATCTTCAAGTGAGCGAAGTGCGCCCCGCCGGGCGCGCCCAAGAAAAAAGGGAAGCCGGAGGCTTCCCTTTTTCGATCCTGGCGGAGTGGACGGGACTCGAACCCGCGACCCCCGGCGTGACAGGCCGGTATTCTAACCAACTGAACTACCACTCCGAACTGCAACCGCGTGGCGCCCAAGCGCCCGAAAAACTGGCGTCCCCACGGGGATTCGAACCCCGGTTACCGCCGTGAAAGGGCGATGTCCTAGGCCTCTAGACGATGGGGACCTAATGGTGGAGGTAAGCGGGATCGAACCGCTGACCTCTTGCATGCCATGCAAGCGCTCTCCCAGCTGAGCTATACCCCCGACCGCAAAGAGCGCGAATTATAGGTCCCGCCCCGCCCCCTGTAAACAGTTGCGTTGCGAACAGTGCACGGCCTGGTTGCCGCGGCGCAGCAATCACGGAAAAGCCGTTGCTTACAACAGCTTGCCCGGGTTCATCAGGCAGTCGGGGTCAAACGCCCGCTTGATCGCCCGCATTATCTCGTCCTCGACCGGGGATCGATAGCGCAGAATCTCCTCGCGCTTCAACTGACCGAGTCCGTGTTCGGCCGATATCGAGCCGCGGCAGGCGGCGACCCGATCGTGGACAATGCGATTGACCTCGGCGCTGCGCGCGATGACCAGGTCGTTGCCCTGGCGATTCTTTGCCGACAGGTTGTAGTGGAGATTGCCGTCGCCGAGATGGCCGAACACCACCAGGCGCAGATCATCGAAATGCGCCTCGAGTTCGCGCCGGCTGCCATCGAGGAATGCCACCATTGCATCGAGCGGCAGGGAAATGTCGTGCTTGACGCTGAAGCCTTCGATGCGCTGCGCTTCCGAGATGTTCTCGCGCAGCCGCCACAAGGCTTCGGCCTGGGCTTCGCTGCGCGCGACCACGGCGTCCGCGACGAGTCCCCGGGCCATCGCGTCGGCGAGCAGCGCCTCGAGTGTCGCGCCGACGGTTTCCGCAGAACCCGTACCGGCGAGTTCGATCAGCACGTTCCACTCGCTCGCCACCGCCAGCGGCGCACGGGTCCCGGGAATGTGACGCAGCACCAGTTCCAGCGCACTTGCACCGATCAGTTCGAACGCGTCGAGATTGCCACCGCAGCGTGCCGCCGCCATCTGCAGCAGCGCGATCGCCTGGGTCGGGTCGGGCACTGCCAGCCATGCGACGGCCCGGCCCCGGGGACGGGGAAAGAGCTTCAGTACCGCTGCCGTGACGATGCCGAGGGTCCCCTCGGCGCCGATGAAGAGCTGCTTGAGATCATAGCCGGTATTGTCCTTGCGCAAATGCCGCATCCCGTCCCACACCCGCCCGTCCGGCAATACCACCTCGATGCCGAGGACCAGATCGCGCATGTTCCCGTAGCGCAGGACATGGACGCCGCCGGCATTGGTCGACAGGTTGCCGCCGATCTGGCAACTGCCCTCGGATGCCAGCGACAGCGGGAACAGGCAATCCACGTCGGCAGCTGCCGTCTGCACAGCCGCCAGCGTGCAACCGGCGTCGACCGCGATCGTCCGATTGACGCGATCCACCGAACGGACGCGGTTCATCCGCTCGAGCGAAACGACGACCTCGTCACCCCCGGCGTGCGGCGTCGCGCCACCACACAGACCGGTATTGCCGCCTTGGGGGACGATCGCGACCGATTGCCCGCGGCAGCGGGAAACCACGGCCGATACTTCCTCGGTCGACGCCGGCCGCACCACCGCGCGAGCGCGACCGCGGTAGCGCCCACGCCAGTCCTCCTCGTAGCGCTGGGTATCGGCGCGCTCGACCAGGACGTGGCGTGCGCCGACGATCTCCGCCAAGTCGGCGGCCAGATCCGGCTTGTCGTTCATGCGAGTTCCTCAGCTGCGACCGAGCGCGAAGCGGATGGCCGGCAGCATGCGCTGCACGGCGGCCTCGCCTTCGGCAATCGCTTCGCTTCCGCGATGGTAGTCCATCATGCCGATCTGGCCGACCCGCGGCGACAGCAGCACGTCGGCCGGTTCGCCGGCGAGCCGGCTGCGCGCGATGCGTACCTGCATGATATTGACGCTGGTGCTCATCACGCTGACCAGGGACGGCAGGTTTTCCTCGCCGGAGGCCGACGCGCCCCGATCGTCACCGGCCACCCCGAAGCGCGCGAGCAGACGCCCGATCCAGCCCGGCTCGCCGTCATCGGCCTCGGCGGGTTCGACGCCGGCATGGCGCCACGCCCGGCCGATCAGTTGGGAACCGAGGTCGACTGCGATGACGACGTCGGCCCCCAGCGCCCGGCACAGCGAAACCGGAACCGGATTGACCAGCCCGCCGTCCACAAGCAGGCGGCCGTCACGGACCACCGGCGTCAGCAGCCCGGGAAGGGCGATCGAGGCGCGCACCGCGTCGGCGACGCTGCCCTCGCGCAGCCATACTTCGCGTCCGGTCAGCAGGTCGGTGGCGACGCAGGCGAAGGGCAGGTCCAGATCGTCGAAGCTGGTGTCGGTGAAATTGCTCGAAAAGAACTCCATCAATCGCCCGCCCCGGATCAGGCCGCTGCGCAGGCTGACGTCCAGCAGCGACAGCACGTCCTGCCAGCCGAGGCTCTCCACCCACGCGCCGAGCTTGTCGAGGTCGCCGGCGGCGGCCGCGGCACCGACCAGGGCGCCGATCGAGCAACCGCAGATCAGGTCCGGCGCGATGCCGTCCGCCGACAGCGCCCGCAGCACACCGAGGTGAGCCCAGCCGCGGGCCGAGCCGCTGCCGAGCGCCAGACCGATGCGCAGGCCTTTGGAACGCGCCGCCGTCATCCGCTCAGCCGACGCGCTCGGCCCACAGGTCATGCACGTCGCAATCGGTGATCCTAACCTCGATCATCTGCCCAACTTCCACGCCGTTCGCGTCCGGCACGATCACCATGCCGTCTATTTCGGGCGCCTCGCCGGCACTTCGGCCGTAGGCGCAATCCTCGTCCACATCGTCGATCAGCACGGTACAGCGGCGACCGATTCGTGCCTCGAGACCTTGCGTCGAGATGTCCTCCTGAAATTCCATCAGCCGCAGCCGGCGGTCCTCGGCGAGTTCCGCCGACACCGGATCGGGCAGTTCGTTGGCACTCGCCCCCTCCACCGGCGAATAGGCAAAAGCGCCGACACGATCCAGCTTCGCCTGTTCTAGGAAGGCCAGCAGGAGCTCGAAATCCGCCTCGGTTTCACCCGGAAATCCGGTGATGAATGTACTGCGGATCGCGATGTCGGGACAGATCTCCCGCCACCGGCGGATCCTCTCCAGCACATTCTCGGTGCTTGCCGGACGCTTCATCAGCTTCAGGATGCGGGGGCTGGCGTGCTGGAACGGTACATCGAGGTACGGCAGCAGCTTGCCTTCGGCCATCAATGGGATCAGCGCATCGACACTCGGATACGGATAGACATAGTGCAGGCGCACCCAGACGCCGAGCGACGCGAGGGCCTCGCACAATTCGTAGAGCCGAGTCCTGAGCGGGCGTCCGCCCCAGAAACCGGTGCGGTAGCGCAGGTCGACGCCATAGGCGCTGGTGTCCTGGGAGATCACCAGCAGCTCGCGAACGCCGGCTTCGACCAGCGTCTCGGCTTCGCGCATCACGTCGCCGATCGGCCTGCTGACCAGGTCGCCACGCATCGACGGGATGATGCAGAAGCTGCAACGATGGTTGCAGCCCTCGGAGATCTTCAGATACGCATAATGCTCCGGCGTCAGCCGCACACCCTGGGGTGGCACCAGATCGACGAAGGGATCGTGGGGTTTGGGCAGGTGCCGGTGGATCGCCTGCATCACCTGCTCGGTCGCATGAGGGCCGGTCACTTCGAGGACGTGGGGGTGCGCCGCCAGGACGACGTCGTCGCGGGCGCCGAGGCATCCGGTGACGATCACCCGACCGTTTTCGGCCAGCGCTTCACCGATCGCGTCGAGCGACTCCTCGACCGCGGCATCGATGAAGCCACAGGTATTGACGACGACCAGGTCTGCGCCATCGTAGTCGGCACTGATCGCGTAGCCTTCGGCCCGCAGTCGAGTGAGGATGCGCTCGGAATCGACGGTGGCCTTCGGGCAACCAAGGGATACGAACCCGACACTGGGAGTCTGCGGCATGGTTGGTCCAAACGAAACGGGCCGCGAACGCGACCCGGGAAGATGACGGAAAGCGCTGCGGCCGGCTACTTCTTGCCGCCCGCCGACTTCTCCTTGCCCTTCGGCGGCTGGTCCTCGTCATCGACGGTCTTGAAATTCGGGAACTGGAATCCCGAGAAGATGTTGCGCGTCTGGTTCTCGATCTGCTCCTGCATCTGCATGAACATCTTCTTGCTCTGTTCGGTGTAGGCCCCCATCAGGCTCTGCATTGCCGGCCCCTGGAAGTTCAGGAACTGGGCCCAGAGATCCTGGCTGATGGGACTGTTCTCGCCGTAGATCGACTTGGCCTGGTCCTGGAGCTTCTGCTGCATGTCCGTGAAGGCCTTGATGTTGTTCTCCAGGTACTTGCCCATCATCCCCTGCATGGCATTGCCGTAGAAGCGGATCATGTGCGCCAGCAGATCGCTGGTGAACATCGGCGCGCCGCCGGCCTCTTCCTCGAGAATGATCTGCAGCAGGATGCTGCGGGTCAGATCCTCCCCCGTCTTGGCATCCACCACCTGGAATGCCTCGTGCCCGAGTACCAGTTCCTTGACGTCGGACAGGGTGATGTACGAGCTGGTCTTGGTGTCGTACAGCCTGCGATTGGGGTACTTCTTTATCAGGCGCAATTGTTCAGCCATTTCCAATATCTCCTCGGTGCGGACTTTCTCGCCTCTATGGGCGGATTATACCGCGATGCGCAAAAAATAACCCCGCCTCCAGGCGGGGCTTCCTACATTTCCATCACGCCGTGCACAATGACCGACGCAGGTCAGCACATGTGCAGCCCACCATTGATGTTCAGCGTCGCGCCGGTCATGTACCCGGCGAGCTCGGACGCCAGATACGAACACAGCGCGCCGATCTCCTCGGGCTTGCCGAGACGCTTCATCGGCACCGTGTCGACGATGCCCTGGCGCACGTCCTCGCGAATCGCCATGACCATTTCGGTGCCGATGTAGCCCGGCGCCACCGCATTGACCGTGACGCCCTTGGTCGCCAGTTCCTGGGCGAGGGCCTTGGTGAAACCGATGCAGCCGGCCTTGGCGGCCGAGTAGTTGGTCTGGCCAGCCTGGCCCCTGATGCCATTGACCGACGAGATGTTGATGATCCGGCCCCAGCCGCGCTCGGCCATCTTCGGCGAGACATGCTGGGTGACATTGAACAGACTGTCGAGATTGGTCGCGATCACCGCATCCCACTGGCCCTTCTCCATCTTCGGGAAGAACTTGTCGCGGGTGATGCCGGCGTTGTTGATCAGGACGTCGATCGGACCGACCTCGGCTTCGACCTTGTCGACCATGGCCTTGCACGACTCGTAGTCGGCCACATCGCCTTCTGCGGCAACAAACGCGAAGCCGAGTTCCTTCTGGTCGGCGAGCCATTCATCCTTCTGCGGGAAACCGGGCAGGCAGTTGGCCACGACCGTCATGCCGTCCTTTGCAAGCGAACGGCAGATCGCAGTGCCGAGGCCACCCATGGCTCCGGTGACGAGTGCGACTTTCTGGGGCATCTTAATTCCTTACGCAGCGAGTGTTTATCTGGTCGTGGGCGCCCTCCCGCTATCGGCACACCACTTGTCGACGGCTTGTGCGCCGCAGGAGGCGAGGGATAACCTCCGGCCCGCTTGTCTATTATAAACAAAATCCGACGAACTTGGTGCGGCGCAAAAAAATCGCTGCGTTTGGTGTGCCCGGTCAGAACATGTGCTGCCCCCCGTTGATCGAAATGTTCGCACCGGTCACGAAGGCCGCCTCCTCGGAACACAGATAGGCGATCAGGCCCGCGATCTCCTCGGGCTTGCCAAGACGGTTCATCGGGATCTGCGGCAGGATCTTCGAGTCGAGCACCTCGTTCGGGATGGACAACACCATCTTGGTGCCGATGTAGCCGGGGGAGATGGTATTCACGGTGACACCCGAGCGCGCGACCTCGAGCGCCAGCGACTTGGTGAAGCCGTGCATGCCCGCCTTGGCGGCCGCGTAGTTGGTCTGCCCGAATGCACCCTTGATGCCGTTCAGCGACGACACGTTCACGATCCGTCCCCACTTGCGCTCGACCATGCCGTCGAGCACCTGCTTGCTGGTGTTGAACACGCTGTCCAGGTTGGTGCGGATCACCGCATCCCAGTCGGCCTTGGTCATCCGCTTGAAGGTCATGTCCCGGGTGATGCCGGCGTTGTTCACCAGAACGTCGATCGGGCCGACGTCGCCGGCGACCGAATCGAAGCAGGCCTTGCAGGAATCGAAGTCCGCGACGTCGCATTCCGCGCCGCGAAAGCCGTACCCCAGGTTGTTCATGTTGGTCAGCCACTCGCCGGCCTTCGCATTGCCCGGCGAGTAGGTCGTGACGACCTTGTAGCCGAGCGCCGCGAGCTTGATGCAAATGGCCTCCCCGAGACCGCCCATGCCACCGGTGACAACCGCCAGACGTGCCATAGTTCCCCTCCCTTCGCCAATCCCGTGCCCTGGCCGGAGCGGTTCCGGACAAGGGCATCCACAATCTCCGCGTCCGTCAGGACCGTTCCTTGACGTAGCGTCCCGGCGCCGGCTCGATCGGCTCGTAGCGCTTGTTGCCGAGGCGGCCGCGGGCCGTCACCTGCTCGCCCGAACGTGACTTCAGCCAATCGATCCAGTCAAGCCACCAGCTACCCGGCCGCTCCTCGGCACTGGCCAGCCATTCTTCCGGCGCGCTCGCCTGCGAGTCGCCGATCCAGTAATTGCGCTTGTTCTTCGAGGCAGGATTGATCGCACCCGCGATATGGCCGCTGGCGCCGAGCACGAACCGCGTTTCGCCGCCGAGCAGGCCGCGCACCAGATAGGCGCTCTGCCACGGCACGATGTGGTCCTCTCTGGTCGCCAGCAGGTAGGCCGGCACATCCACCTTGCCGAGGTCCACCTTGACCCCGAGCATCTCCAGCCGCCCGGGCACCCTGAGATTGTTCTCGAGATACATGTTGCGCAGGTACCATGCCAGGAACGGCCCCGGCAGATTGGTCGGATCGGAATTCCAGTAGAGCAGGTCGAATGCCGGCGGCTTGTTGCCCTTCAGGTAGTTTCCGACCACGTACTGCCAGATCAGGTCGTTGGCCCGCAGGCTCGAAAACACGCCCGCGATCTCGCGCCCGGTCAGCAGGCCGCCCTTGCCGATGGTCGCCTCGCGGGCGGAAACCGAGGTCTCGTCGATCAGGCAACCCAGTTCGCCGGCGTTCTCGAAGTCGAGCAGCGTGGTCATCAGCGTCAGGCTGTTCACCGGCTCCTCGCCACGCCCGCGCAGTACCGCCAGCGCCGAAGTCAACAGTGTCCCGCCGACACAGAAGCCGAGCACGTTGGGCTTCGCCACGCCTGTCACGTCACGCACGACGCCGAGGGCGGCGATCGGCCCCTTCTCGAGGAAATCGTCCCAGCCGAAATGGGCCTCCGCCTGGGAGGCGTTCTTCCACGACACCAGGAACACCGTGTGGCCGCTGTCGACGATGAATCGCACCAGCGAATTGTTCGGCTGCAGGTCCATGATGTAGAACTTGTTGATGCACGGCGGCACGATCAGCAGCGGCGTCGCGTAAACCTCGTCGGTCAGCGGCGAATACTGGATCAGCTGCATCAGCTCGTTCTCGTAGATCACTGAACCGGGCGAGATCGCGAGGTTGCGGCCGACCTCGAAGGCCGAATCGTCGGTCATCGAGATTGCGCCCTTCTCGAGGTCCGAGATCAGGTTGCGGATGCCCTCGGTGATGCTTTCCCCCTTGGTCTCGATCGCGGTCTTGATGAACTCCGGGTTGGTCGCCGCGAAGTTCGAGGGCGCCATCGCGTCGACGTACTGGCGGGTGACGAACTGCAGGCGGTCCTTCAATCGAACGTCGGCCATCGGCACCGCCTCGGCCGCCTGCATCAGGAACTCGGCGTTGAGCAGGTAGGCCTGCCGCACATAGTCGTAGATCGGGCTCTCGCGCCATTCCGGCGCGCTGAAGCGGCGATCGCCGCGCGGCGTGCCGACCACCGGATCGCGCGCCTCGCCGGGCTTGTAGCGCATCATGCTGGACCACAGTTCCGCATGGCGGCGCGCGAATTGTTGATGCAGTTCGGCCACCCGCCCCGCCTCGGGCAGCGGCAGTGAAGCCGCCGACGGCACCGAATTCCTCAAGCTGCCGCTGTTCTTTCCGACGAGGTCGAAAAAGTTCTTCACCATGGCCTGGCTGACCTGCATCATGCCCGCCATCGCGGCATCGGACGCGTCGTTGGGGTTGGACATCTGGGACCCTCCTGGAATCATTCTCTCTGTGGACTCTCTGGATTCTTGCCGCGCACCGGCCGGTTGTCCGACCGTCGCGCCCGGGGATATCGCATCCGCTGCACGAGCACATCCGACAAGCATGTACATCATCGCCATCGCCTGGCTCTACGTGGTTCTGCTGGTCGCCGCTGCGGACTCCTCCGTCGTCGGCGGCGTTCTGACCTTCGTCTTCGGCGGACTGGGTCCGCTGGCCCTTTTCCTGTGGCTCGTCGGCACGCCGGCACGACGCCGCGGCCGCCGGCCATCGTCATCACGCCCACGGCACGGCGACGACGACCGCCGACCATGATACTCGCAGCACCGGTACGATCAATCGCCCCGGACCGCCCGCACGTCCCCTCGCCGCAGGACCGTTTTCAGGGCTCGGAGAGGTCCCCCGGATGCGCCGGCTCGGCCAGCCAGATCAAGGTCGCGTGGCGGCCGCTGCGACCGTCCCGGCGATAGGAGAAGAAACGAGCACTGTCCTCGAAGGTGCACCATTGCCCGCCGTACACCCGTTGTACGCCAGCGACCGACAGCCGTCGTCGTGCCAGCGCCGCGAGGTCCGCCAGCCATTTGCCGGGGCGGCCCGCAGCGACGAAGGCTTCGCTGGCGTCGGCATCGCGCGCGACGAAGGCGTCGCGGACGTCATCGCCGACTTCGAAGGCGCGAGCGCCGATCGCCGGTCCGCACCACGCCAGCAGCTGCCGGGGCGGCACCCGCATCGCGCGGACGGTGTTCTCGAGCACGCCGGCGAGCAGGCCGCGCCAACCCGCGTGGGCGGCCGCGACCACCGAGCCGGAAACATCGCAGAACAGGATCGGCAGGCAATCGGCGGTCATCACCGCGCAAACCGCACCGGCGGAAGCGGTATATGCCGCATCGCCGCGCACGCCGTCGTCGACCTGGCGGTGGGCCACGACGTCGATGCCATGGACCTGGTCGAGCCACATCGGCGGTGCCGGCAGCAAGGCGGCAAGGCGGCGTCGGTTCTCGCGCACGTGGGCGGGCTCGTCACCGACGTGAGTGCCGAGATTGAGCGAGGCGTAGGGCCCCTCACTGACGCCACCGCAGCGCAAGGTCGACAAGGCATGCACGTTCTGCGGTGCCGGCCATTCTGGGATCAGCACGGTCGGGCTCATGCCGTCTCCAGTCGCTCGATCAGCCGCCGGAAGTCCTCGGCGATCGGCACCTCCCATTCGCAGGCGCGGCCACTCGCCGGGTGCTCGAGGCCCAGGCGGAACGCGTGCAGGGCCTGCCGCCCGAAGCTCGGGGCAGCGCAACTGCGTCCGCTGCGATAGGTATCGTCGCCGACCAGCGGGTGGCCGAGGTGGGCCATATGAACACGGATCTGGTGGGTACGCCCGGTCTCCAGTCGGCATTCGACCAGGGTGCAGCCGCGAAACCGCTGCATCACGCGATAGTGGGTAACCGCCGGCTTGCCGGCGGCGACCACAGCCATTCGCGTGCGGTTCACCGGGTGGCGCCCGACCGGCGCGTCGACGGTGGCGTGCGCGGCAGCCGGAGCTCCGCACAGCAGGGCCAGGTAATGGCGCCGGACGCTGCGCTGCTGCAGTTGGCGGACCAGTTCGGTCTGGCTCACCAGCGAGCGTGCGACCACCAGCAGGCCGCTGGTGTCCTTGTCGAGCCGATGGACGATGCCGGCGCGCGGCACGCCGGCCAGCTCGGGCGCGTGGTGGAGCAGCGCGTTGAGCAGGGTGCCGTCCGGATTGCCGTTGCCCGGATGGACGACCAGCCCCGCCGGCTTGTCGATCACCAGCAGCGCCTCGTCCTCGAAGACGACATTCAACGCAATCGGTTCGGCGCGGTGCCCGCCCTCTTGCGCCGGCGGAACATGCACGGTCAGGCGCTCGCCCCCCCGCAGCTTGTGGCGCGGCGCGACCTCGGCGCCGTCCGCCGTGACCGCCCCGCTGCGCAGCCAGCCCTGCAGCCGGCTGCGGGAATGCTCGGGCAACATCCTTGCCAGTGCCTGATCGATGCGCGTGCCGGCCATCTCCCACGGCACCTCGACGACAAGCACCGAAGGCTCCCCCGCCGCTGGGCTATACTCCTGCGGCTCATCAACGCGCGAGTTTCCGATGGCCAAGTTCACCCTTATCAGTTTAGCGACATGTGTCGCGCTGATGCTCGCCGGCTGCAGCGGGTCGCTCGAGGAGCGCGACGAGACGGCCGGCTGGAGCGCCCAGAAGATCTATACCGAGGCCAAGTCCGAGATGCAGGACGGCGGCTACGAAGCGGCGATCAAGCTGTTCGAGAAGCTCGAGGCACGCTATCCGTACGGCCGCTACGCGCAGCAGGCCCAACTCGACGTCGCCTACAGCTATTACAAGTCCGGTGAGGCAGCACTGGCGGTAGCCGCCTGTGACCGCTTCATCAAGCTGCACCCGAACCATCGCCACGTCGACTATGCGTACTATCTGAAGGGCCTGGTCTATTTCAACGAGGACATCGGGCTGTTCGGGCGTTTCGCCAGCCAGGACCTGTCCGATCGCGACCCCCGCGGCGCGCGCAATGCGTTCGACACCTTCCGCGAACTCGCCGAGCGCTTCCCGCAGAGCGTCTATGCCGAAGACGCCCGCCGGCGCCTGCAATACCTCGTCAACGCCCTCGGCCGCCACGAGGTCACTGTCGCCCGCTACTACCTGCGGCGCGGTGCCTACGTCGCCGCCGTCAATCGAGCCAAGCAGGCGCTGCAGAGCTTTCCGAAAACGCCGGCGGTCGAGCAGGCGCTGCACGTGCTGGTCCAGGGCTACGATGCGATGGGCATGGGCGGGCTGCGCGACGACGCGCAGCGCGTACTCGAACAGAACTACCCGGGCAGTGTCGCGCTGGTCGATCCGGCGGCGCGCAAGCCCTGGTGGCAGATCTGGTAGCCGTCGGCCGCGATGGATGAGTCGGTACTCGCCGCGATGGCACGCTGGCCGAACGTGCCGGCGGTGTTCGGCTGGCTCGGCCTCGACCGACGTGGCAACTGGCGGCTGCGCGGCGAGCCGGTGGACCACCCCGGCCTGCGGGACTTCCTCGGGCGCAACTACGCGAGCGACGAGTCGGGACGGTTTTTCGTCCAGAACGGACCACAGCGGGTCTTTGTCGCCCTCGCCTACACGCCCTGGGTGCTGCGGCTCGAAGACGAGGCCCTGATCCGCCACGATCGCCGGCCGTTCGCGGAACCGCGCCAGGCGCTTGTCGACGACCTGGGCTCGCTGCTGCTGCTCGGTGACGCCGGTGTCGCGCTGGTCGACGATCGCGACCTGCCGGCGATGCTCGACCGCCTGTGCGACGATCATGGCCGCCGCTTGCCTGACGCCCGCGTCGAAGCCGCGCTCACGGGAGACACCCGCGCCTGCCGGATCCTGGTCGATGGCCGCTCGCTGCCGCTCGAGGCCATTACCCACGAAGCCGTCGCCGTACGCTTCGGCTTCGAACCCGATCCACGGCCACCCGGTGACGGCGGACACTGAGGGGTCCGGCATCAGAAAGCCGACCGCCGACGTCAGTGGCGTCGGCGGCCGCGACCGCCACCGTCGCGCGAGTCGTCGCCGGCGGGCGGATGGGCAACGGCCAGCGCATCGAGCGCGCGGACGATCAAATGCTCCAGGCTGCCGCGTGGCGCCACCCCCCGCGGATCACCACGACCGCAAGGCAGGCCGGTGAGAAGTTCCATCGCCTGATCGACGTCATCCACCGCATGGACCGCGAAGCGGCCCTCGCGCACCGCGTCGACGACCCGCGGCTCGAGCATCAGGTTACGCACGTTTGCCGACGGGATGATCACGCCATGCCCGCCATCCAGCCCACGCGCGGCGCACAGGTCGAAGAAGCCTTCGATCTTTTGATTGACGCCGCCGATGGCCTGAACCCTGCCGTGCTGGTTCACCGAACCGGTCAGCGCCAGCGACTGGCAAATCGGCGCCCCCGCCAGCGCCGACAGCAATGCGCAAAGTTCGGCCAGCGACGCGGAATCGCCCTCGACCGGGTGATACGATTGCTCGAACACCAGGCTCGCCGACAACGACGGCGCCCGGCGGCGCCCGTAGCGCGCCGCCAGGAACGCCGACAGGATCAGCACCCCCTTGCTGTGCACGGGGCCGCCGAGATCGGTCTCCCGTTCGACATCGATGACGTCGCCGTCGCCGGCCCACACGGTGGCGGTGATCCGTGCCGGGTGGCCGAAGCCGCCGCCCTCGCCATCGACCACGACGAGGCCGTTGACCTGGCCGCATGCCATGGCGTCGGTGGCCACCAGCAGGCTGCCCTCGAGCATCGCTTCCCGCAATTGGCGTTCCTGCCGGTCACTGCGGCGCCGTCGGGCTGCCAGTGCCGCTTCCAGGTGGTCGGCTCGGACCTGCTCGCTGTCGGCATCGGCGGCCAGCAGGTCGGCCTCGCGCATCAGGTCCGCGAGCGGCCGTGTATGCAGCGACAGGCGGGCGGAATCCTCGGCGCGGCGGGCGGCATCCTCGATCAAGCCGGCCACCGCTGCCGCCGCGAACGGCCGCAGCCCGCAATGCCGCGCCAGGGTCGCGACGAGGCCGGCGAAGCGCGCTTCTCCGCCTTGGTCGCGAGGCATCTCGTCCTCGAAGTCGGCGGCGATCTTGAACAGATCCGGATAGTCGGGATCCATGTCCTGCAGCAGGTAGTGGGCCTCGCGATCACCGATCAGCACGACCTTCAGGTCGGCCGGCACCGGCGCCGGCTCCAGCGACTGCGCGCCGACCCAGTCCTGGGCCTCGGCCGGCGCTTCGATCCGCAGTTCGCGACTTCGCAGCGCGCGCTTCAGTCCGTCCCACGCGTAGGGTTGGCGCAGCAGGCGTCCGGCATCGATCAGCAGGAAGCCGCCGCGGGCACGATGCAGCGCGCCGCCCCGTATCAGTCCGTGGTGGGTCACCGCCTGGCCCATGCGCGACTGGTGCTCGATGCGGCCGATCAAGTTGCCGAAGCCCGGGTTGTCCTCTTCGATCACCGGCGCGCCCCGGCAACCGCTGTTGTCCACCAGCAGGTTCACGAGGTAGCGCACATCGGGGCTGTCGTCCTCGTCGACGACGACGGCCTCCGCGTCTTCGTCCGCCCAGGCGGCACGCGAGGCGATCACGTCGTTCTCGACCGCGGCCAGGAATGCCTGGACCTCGGCCGATCCGTCGAAATCCTCCCGGATGGTGGCGATCAGCTGGTGCACGGCCGGCTCCACCGCGCTCTGGACCGCGCGGTCCAGGGCTTCGATCATCTGCTGGCGGGCAGCCGGAAAGCCCTGCACCAGTTCCTCGAGCCGGGCGGTCCAGTGTTCCACCGCCTGCTGCAGGCGCTCGCGCTCGCCCTCCTGCAAGGCCTCGTACTGCGCCGGCGACAGCGGTTCGCCGTCGCGGGTCGGGGCGATCACCAGGCCATCGCTGGTGCGCATCAGGCCCAGGCCGTCGGCGGCCGCCGACTCCGCCAGCGTCTGCAACGACTTCTCCTCGCGCCGCTTGTTCTGTTCGCGCAGTGCGTCGGCGCGCTCGCGGTGACTCTGCGATTCGAGCGCCGCCCGAAGCGCCGGGCCGAGCATGCGCACGAAATGCTGCATGCGGGTACGCAGCCTGGTGCCGACACCCGCCGGCAGCAGCAGCAGCCGGGGGCGACGACCGTCCTCGAAGTTGTGCACGTAGCACAGGTCGCCCGGCGCCGGCGCGGCAGCGGCGAGTTCCCGCACGACGCGCCAGACCGTCGCGTGGCGGCCGGTGCCCGGCTCTCCGGCGACGAACACGTTATAGCCCGGCTGGGCCAGGCGCAAACCGAAGCGCAGGGCCTCTTCGGCGCGCTGCTGGCCGATTCCGTCGGGGAGGTCCTCGAGATCGGTACTGGTGTCGAAACCCAGCGTGGACAGGTCGCAGCGCCTTCGCAGACGGTCCGCGGCAAGTGGCGACAGGCGCGTCATCGATCTTCCCCCTGGACCGGCCCGACACCGTCAGTGTCGCCGCCGGAAGTGTCGAACAGCAAGTCGCGGGCGGCCTCGGCAATCACCACGACGCACGGGTGGCTGAGCCGCCGCTCCACCGAAATCGCGAAATATTCTTCGATCACCTCGTCGGTGCGACCGATCACCGTCAGCGAACGCGTGCCACCCAGCAGATCGGCCTCGAGCACGGTCGGACCGCCAAAGACGCCTACCCCGGCCTCACCGAACGCCCGCATCAGCGCCGAGTCGTCGAACTCGCCGCGGATCTGTGGCCGCAGGCGGCAGCTGTCGAGCCAGCGTTCCAGGCGGCCGCGCTGGGCGGCATCCTCACCGGCCACCAGCAGCGGCGCGCCATCGAGCAGTTGCGGAAAGTCTCCGCCCAGACGCGCCGCGAGTTCCCGCGTCGCGAAGAACGACATGCCCGACACACCGAGGCGGTGACTGAAGGCACGGACGTTGACGCTGCGCGGAATCGGCGCGTCGGCGATGACCAGGTCGAGGCGATGGACAGCCAGTTCCGAGAGCAGGCTGTCGAGCTTCCACTCGCGACAGATCAGGCGCACCGGCTCGGCCATCTGCACCGCCGGCTCGAGCAGCCGATAGGCGATCGCCTTGGGCACCGCATCGGCGACCCCGACCCGGAAATCGGTGGGCCGCCCACCCTCTTCGAACATGTCGAGGGCCTCGCGCAACTCGGATCCGAGGGAAAAGATCTCCTCGGCGTAGCCGAACACCAGCCGCCCGGCGTCGGTCAACTCCAACCTCCGGCCCGCACGTTCGAACAGGCTGCGACCCAGGCTGCCCTCGAGCTGCAGCAGTTGGGCGCTGACGGTCTGTGGCGCGACATGCAGAGATTCCGCCGCGCGATGGACGCCCCCGGCCCGGGCGACCGTCCAGAAATAATGGAGATGCTTGTAGTTGAAGGGTGGTCGCATCAGATTTTCTCTGACATTTGTTACTATTAAATCAGATTTACAGTGGCACGAGTGATCGCTAGAGTCCCCATCAAGCGTCATCGCGCCCGGCACCTTGCCGGCGGATCGGGGGAACCCGCGGCCGGCAGCAGCATCCAACCCCGGTGTTCGGCGCGGCACGCGCTCGAGTGACCATACGGCCGCCACGGCCGATGCAAAGGAGATGCAAGGCATGCAATACGGCAATACCCAGGTGATGGACCGCAGCGCGCGCGGCAGTTCGCTGATCGCGAGTCACAAGGTCCTGCGCAATACCTACATGCTGCTGGCGGCGACGCTGGTTTTCAGTGCGATCACCGCCGGCGTGACGATGGCCCTCGGGCTGCCCCATCCGGGCTTGGTGATCACCCTGATCGGCTACTTCGGCCTGCTGTTCCTGACCACCAAGCTGCGCAACAGCTCGGCCGGCATCCTCGCGGTGTTCGCACTGACCGGTTTCATGGGCTACACCCTAGGGCCGATCCTCAACGCCTACCTGTCGCTGCCCAACGGCGACCAGATCGTGATGATGGCGATGGGCGGCACCGCGGTGATCTTCGGCGCGCTGTCTGCGGTGGCGCTGGTCACGCGCAAGGACTTCGGCTTCCTGTCGAGTTTCCTGATGGTCGGCATCATCGTCGCATTCCTGGCCGGACTGGCGGCGGTCTTCTTCCAGTTGCCGGTACTGTCCCTGGCGGTCTCGGCGGCCTTCGTGCTGCTGATGGCCGGCCTGATCCTGTTCGAGACGAGCCAGATCATCAACGGCGGCGAAACCAACTACATCATGGCCACGGTGAGCCTGTACGTGTCGATCTACAACCTGTTCGTCAGTCTGCTCAATCTGCTCGGCTTTGCCAGCAGCGACTAACGCGCCGGCCGATCTGCGCCACCCGAGGCGGCTCTGCGGAGCCGCCTCTTTCGTTTCGGCTCAGCCGCCGGCGTCGATGGGTTCGTAGCCCAGTTGCCGGCAAAGAACGTCGTAGCGTCGTCCGATGGTCGCCCACAGCTGTGCATCGGCCTCCCGCTTCCAGCCGTAGACGAGACCGGCCCCGAGAATCGGCGTCGGCACCGTGCCTGCTGCGACCAGCGCCCGATCGCACGCCAGCACGCGCTCGTGGCGGGCGGCCGCACAGGCGGTGGCAAGGGCCGGCAGCGAGCACGGAAACTCCAGCCAGTCCAGCACCCGTCGCAGGGTCGGCTCGGGCTCGCGCTTGGCATCCTCGAAGCGCACGATCAGACCGTCGCCATCGCGCAGCGCGTCGAGCCAGCGCCTCAGGAAGCCGGCGAGATAGGTGATCGAGTTCGGCTGCCCGGGGCCCCGCGGCGACAGCGCGAAGGCGGTGGTCGAACGGTCAGCCGGGATCTGGCCGATTCGCCGCGCACGGGCCGCTGCCGACGCGAGCGCGTCGCGGGGGTCGCGAACGAACAGAATGCGCTTCCCGGTCAGCGCGAACGCGCCCGGCAAGGCGTGGGTGAAGCGCGGCACCGGTTCCGGCACGAACTCGAAGCGACGGCGGTCGATCAGGTCGGGCAATAACCGGCTCCAGCCGCTTCCCGCGAAGCGGTACTCGAAGCTTCGCGCGCCGAGGGCGATCCAGTTCGGCGTGTCGAAGATGCCCCACCGCTTGAATACCGGCACACCGAGCGACATCAGAGCCGCGGCCGGCATCGTTGTCGATGACCAGATGGGGCCGCAGCGGAAATTCTGCCGGCAGTTCCCGACCGACCGCCGGACCGGGTCGACCCAAGGCCGGATTGCGCGCCGACCCGATCTGCGCCGGGTGGCGGCGGCAGCACGACGACCGCCGCACCTGCCCGCTGCAATGCGCTCGCCAGGTCGGCATCGATCGCCCAGTGCGCCCGTTGGCGGCCGGCGACGCCGCGCTGCACGGCGGCCATACGCGCGCTGACGGCGATCAGTGGCGGCCGGCAGGCGCGCGACAGGGGATTGCAGGAGGACACTCGGATGGCAGGACGGGCGGCGGCAACAGGCGCAGACGATATGCCAGTTGCACGATCTCAGGCAAATCGCCGGCCCTGTCGCGCGCTCCCGGCAGTGGAGACTCAGGCCGGCCCCAGATGGATCCTGCCGCCACGCACCAGGCAGCAGCGGTTGCGGCCCGCGTGCTTGGCGGCATACAGCGCTTTGTCGGCATCGCGCACCAGGGTGTCGATTTCGTCGGTCAACGGTCCGCGCGCGGCCAGGCCGATGCTGACGGTCACCTCGATCTTCCGGTTGCCGACGGCAATCGACCGCTGCCGCACCGCGTGGCGCAACCGCTCGGCCGCCTTGGCCGCCTCCAGCAAGGCGGTGTTCGGGCAGATCACCAAGAATTCCTCGCCACCGACGCGGCACACCCAGTCATCCTTCCTGGCCTCGGCCCGCAAGGTCTTGGCCACCGCCGCAAGCGCCGAATCGCCACCTGCATGGCCGTGGCCATCGTTGATCGCCTTGAAGCGGTCCACATCCACCATCATCAGCGACAAGGGCAGATCGCCGCGCCGGCTGGCGCTCCAGGCCTGTTCGAGCAGGGTCATCCCGGCACGACGGTTGGGCAGGCCGGTCAGCGCATCGGTCAGCGCCGCTTGTTCGAGCTTGCGGTTGCTGACCGCCAGTTCCGACGCGATCCGCTTCAGCTGGGCGCGGTCCCGCTCCCAGTCGTCACGAAGCCGGACATAACGGCAGGCCGCCCGCAGCCGCGAGCGCAGCTCGACCTCGCCGACCGGCTTGGTCAGAAAATCGTCCACGCCATCCTTGAATGCCGCCTCGATCCGCGCCTCCGAGCCCGCGCCGGTCAGCATCACGACATAGATCACCTGCCCCCAGTCGGTCGCGCGCAGCGCACGGGTGAGCTCGAGTCCGTCCATCGCCGGCATCACCCAGTCGGTGATCACCACCTGGGGTCGGCATTCCACGGCCAGCGCCAGTGCCGCACGGCCATCGGTTGCCAGCTGGACCTCGTGCCCGGAGTCGACGAGCATGTGCCGGACCAGCTCGCGGGTCGATCCCTCGTCATCGACGAGCAGGATCCTGAGGGCGCCGATGTCGTTCTCGGTGACGCTGCGCGGTGGCGGCGCATCGACGATCTGGACGAAGGGCGGCAGCTCACGGGTCGTCACGTTGAGCAGTTCGCCCCACTCGTGCCATTGGCCGATCAGCGGATCGAGCAATTCGCCGAGTTCGGCCTCGTCGACGCCGACCCGCCCGGCCATGCACATCAGGTCGGGCACCACTTCATGGCGGTCCGCCTCGTCGCGATGCCCGAGATCCGCGATGCATGTGGCCAGCCGCAGCGACTCGCAGATCCGAAGCCCGCGCGAGCCCGCCTCGAAGAAATTCGCACCGGTGTCCTCGTAATGCTGGACCGGTTCGATAAGCGCCGGCGGAAAACCCCAGTCGGCGAGCATCGCCGCGGCCAGTTGATTGTGATCGATCTGCAGGCGGCCGTGCTCGGCGGCCGTCAGGGCCATCGCGTCCCGCTGGCCGGTCGCCACGAGGATCTCGCCATATGCGTCGGGATACGCGGTCGCCAGGGCAAGACGGCCGATTCTCGAGAACAGCCCGCAGGCGAACAAGTCGTCCGGTGGACCGACGCCGTTGGAGCGGGCGAGGCTTTGCATCGCCAACCCGGCAAGCAGGGAATGGGACCAGAAGGCCTGGTAATCGAATGCCTCACAGGCACCGTCGCCGTACTGGTCCACCAGTGAAAAGCCGAGGGAGAGCTGCTTCACTGGCCCGAGGCCCAGGCGCCGCACCGCCTCGCCGATCGAAACCACCGGTCGACCGGCCATCGCGGCGGCATTGGCCTGTCGGATCAGCCTGCCCGAGAGGGCCGGGTCGGCCATCAGGACCCGGGCCACGTCGTCGAGGGTCGCGGTCTCGCTCCGGCACAGTTCCATCACCGCCAGGGCGACGCCCTTGGGGCTGGGCAACGCCCCGCTCAGGCGGAGTTCCTCGATGACCGGAAGCGCAGACACGTCTAGTTGCTCCCCATGCGCGACCAGCCACGCTGCGCGCCGGCCCGGGCGGCCATGGACCGCGAAACAATGTTTGACCAATCAGTATGCGCAAGATGAATGCACGACTCAAGGAAACCCGCGCGCCTGCCCCGGGGCTCCGTGGGGCGAGCGCAACGACAGCTCCGCCGTGCCCGCGGAGGCGATCGCCTGCGGCCTCAGCCCACCACGTAGGCACCGGTGCCGACCGCGATCAGGCTGTCTTCGTCGTTGTGCAACTCGATGCGGGTGACCGCGACCTTGTTGCCGGTGCGCAACACGAAGCCGGTGGCCTCGAACCACTGGCCGAATCCGGGTCGCAGATAGTCGATCCGCAGATCGATCGTGCCGAGCTGGCCGAAGCGTTCGAGCTTGGCGTCGAGGGGCTCGTCGGATAGCCGCTTCTGTACACCGAGGAAGGCTGCGAGTCCGCCGGTGACGTCGAGCGCCGCGGATATCACACCGCCATGGAGGTTGCCCCGCAGGAAGTTGCCGACCAGCTCCGGCCGCATGTCGAAACGCACCCGGGGATGATCGTAGTCCAGCGAGTCGATGCGCAGGCCGAGCACCCGGTTGAACGGGATCCTGTCGTTGAACAGCTGACGGATCTGCTCGAGCAACTGGCGATCCTGGGCCTGATTGGTCATCTGCGAAACTCCATCGTCGGTGGTCACGGGCCGCCGCTGGTGCGCCATCCCGTCGCGGGCCACCAGCATGCCGAAAAGCCCCGGTCGGGGAAAGCCGGGCACCGCGGCGCGTCGGTCAGCCCGACGGCAATCGGTCGAGGTGCCACAGTTCCGGGAAGTGGCGCGCCCACACCACCGCCACCACCAGCGAGGCGAGGCCGCCGATCACGATCGCCGGCACGACGCCCAACCAGGCCGCAGTGAGCCCGGACTCAAACTCGCCGAGTTGGTTCGACGCGCCGATGAACAGTCCGTTGACCGCGCCGACCCGGCCGCGCATCGAGTCAGGAGTCGCCAACTGGATGTAAGCACCGCGGAACACCATGCTGACCATGTCAGCGGCACCGAGCACCACCAGCGAGGCGATCGACAGCGCCAGCGACGACGACAGGCCGAACAGCACGGTGGCGGCACCGAACAGGGCGACCGAGGCGAACATCAAGCGCCCGACGTGGCGGCGCAGCGCGAAGCGCGCGAGCCACAGCGACATCGCCAGCGCCCCCACCGCCGGAGCGGCGCGCAGCAGACCGAGGCCGCGCGCGTCCACGTGCAGGATCTCGCTGGCGACGATCGGCAGCAGCGCCGTCGCACCACCCAGCAGCACCGCCATCATGTCCAGCGAGATCGCGCCGAGTACCGCGCGCTGGCGGCGGATGAAGTGGAGGCCGTCGACGAAGTTGCGCCAGGCGCTGCGCCCTGGGGCCATCCGCGTCTGTGCCGCCAGCGGTCGGGCTGCAAGCACCGCCAGCACCGCCAGCGCCATCAGCGACCCGGCCACGCCGTAGGCGACGCGCGGCCCGAGGGCATAGAGGAAGCCGGCGACAACCGGCGCCGCGATCGTCGACAGCTGGAATGCGGAGGCCGCCATCGCCACCGCCCGGGCCAGCATCGCTGCCGGCACCAGCGCCGGCAGCAGCGCCTGGGTGGTCGGCATCTCGAAGCTGCGGCCGATGCCGTTGACCACCAGCACCGCATAGATCAGCCCCGGCGGCGGGCTGCCGCGCCAGTTCGCCCACACCAGCATCAGCAGGCCCAGCAGTTGCAGCGCCTGTGCCGCGGCCACCAGCCGCCGCCGGTCGAAGCGGTCCGCCCAGTTGCCGGCCAGCGGCATCAGCATCAGCTTCGGCAGGAACTGGGCGAGGCCCACCAGGCCCAGCGCCACGGCACTGCCGGTGATCTCCCAGACCTGCCAGGCGACCGCGACGCCGAGCATCTGGTAGCCGCCGGCGCTGCAGATGCGGGCGACCCAGAAGCACACGAAGCCACGCTGGCGGAACAGACGGGCCTCATCCGTGGCGGCGGCCCGGGCCTCCGTCATCTCAGCCGGTCCGCCTGGCGACGACGATCGGGTCGCCGCCAGGAGCAGGGCTTGCGTCGATGGCGGCCGCGGTCGGCAGGGGACGGTCCGGCCCCTCGATCTCCATTCGCCTCTCCCCGAAAGCCGGCCGCTGGTAGTCTGCTTCGTAAATCAAGGGACATGACGAAAGTGATGCATCGGGCGTCGTGGCAAGGCGCGAGCCACAGCGACGGCCGGCACTGTCGCGCGGACGAACAACACCGCCACGGGGCGCGAGGCGCGCTTTCGTGTTCCGGCATTTGCGAAGCGGACCACTATCGCAGCCGGGCCCGGGCCGCCATCGCCTGACGGCCGTGGTCGTCGCGGACCCACAGCCTCGCATCGCCGTCTTCGTCGCACGATCCGCAGAGCTGGAACGGCCTGCCGTCGAAGACCGGCCCCAGGGCGCGGAACTCGAAGGCCGCGAGCTCGGCCGACGGCCGCTCCCGCAGCAGCAGGTCGATCAGCAGGGTCGCGATCAACGGGCCGTGCACCACCAGCCCCGGATAGCCTTCGACCTCGGTCGCGTATCGCCGGTCATAGTGGATGCGATGGCCGTTGAAGGTCAGCGCCGAATAGCGGAACAGCAACACCTCGTCGGCGACGACCTCGCGGTTGAACGCCCCCGCTCCGACGGCTTCCGCCGCTGCCCGGTCGCGACCGCCCGCCGCGGCACGATAGACGATGTCGTGTTCCTCCTGCAGGCAGGGACTGTCGCCGGCTTTGACGTCGTGACGCACCGTCACGAACACCAATTCGCCGCTGCGCCCGCGGCGTGCGTCGACACGGGTCACGGTGGAAGTGCGCACCGCGCGCGCGCCGACCCTCAGTGGCGACCCGAATGCGAAGCGCCCTCCCGCCCACATCCGCCGCGGCAACGGCACCGGCGGCAGAAAACCGCCCTTGCGGGGGTGACCGTCCGCGGCCAGCGACGTCGTCGCATCGAGCGGCAGGAAATACAGCCAGTGCCATAGCGGTGGCAGGCACGTGCCATCCTCGCCGTCGCCGGCGTAGGGCGCCTCCAGCGTGGCCTTCAGCGCCCGGTGCGGAAACGCCGCCAGGGTTTCCTCGCGTCGCTCGCTGCGCCCGATCCATCGACGCAGGTATTCCAGATCGCAGCCCTGTTCCATGCCCACCTCCGTCGTCGCCGGCGAGACAGATCATCAGCATAGACCAGTGGCACCGGCAACTCCCACCAGCCTTGCAACCGGCCCTCCGCGGCCGGCGCCGCTGTCCCGGGACGGCCGGGACAGGCGCGGACGAGCAACGCCGCCACGGGGCGTGAGGCGCGCTTTCGTGTCCCGGCATTTGCACAGCGGACCACTAGACTGATATGGGTGCGGCCGGCGCCATACTTCCCGACCGGCGCCGCCCGGCACCGAGGAGATGCGTCATGATCTCGTCACCGGACAATCACCCCGGCACCCGGGACGCCAGCGCGGAACGCATCCTCGACGAGGCACTGGCATTGGGCGAGCGCACCGGCTGGGACGCCGTGCATATGTACGAGCTCGCCGCGGCATGCGGGCTCGGTCTCTCCCAGCTCGCGCAGCATTTCGCCGGCAAGGATGCACTCGTCGAACGCTGGTTCGACCGGGCGGACGCCGCCCTGCTCGCCGCGCCGGGGTGCCCGGGCTGGCAGAAGCTCAGCCCGCGCGAGCGACTGCAACGGGCCCTGTGGCGCTGGCTCGAGGCGCTGGCACCCCATCGCCGGCTGACCATCGCGATGCTGCGCTACAAGCTGCAGCCGGACCACCTGCATCTGCAGGCGCTCGGTGCGATGCGCGTCAGCCGGACCGTGCAGTGGCTGCGCGAGGCCGCCGGCGTGCCCACGATCGGCTGGCGACGGGAGCTCGAAGAGGTGGCGCTGACCGCGATCTACCTGGCGAGCTTCGCGTACTGGCTGGTCGACGATTCGCCGGGAGCCGACCGCAGTTCACGCTTCATCGACCGGCAGCTGGCGCTGGCGGAAAGACTGGCGCTGTGCCTCGGCACGTCAATGGGCAGACCGTCGGCACGAGCCCGCCGCGCCGGCTCGGACCGGTGACCGTGGCGCGATGGACACCCTGACCCACGCCGTGCTCGGCGCCACGCTGGCACGAACCTGCGAACCCTGCCGGGCAGCGCGCCTGTCGCGCGGCGAGCAACTGGGCCTCGGCAGCCTCGCTGCGGCATTCCCGGACGTGGACTTCCTCGCCTTCCTGGTCGATCCCCTCGCCTTCCTCGCCTTCTGGCACCAGACGGCGACCCACTCGCTGGTGGTGCTGCCACTGTGGTCGGCCGCCATTGCCGGCGTCTTCGTCCTCGCCCGCGGCAGATCCGCGGCCTTCCACCACGCCTCGCTGGTCGCCGCGCTCGGAATCGCCTCCCACATCGCCAGCGACGCCGTGACGGCCTTTGGCACGGCAGTCCTGTGGCCGCTTTCCGACGCGCGCATCGGCCTTGCCATCGCCTACGTCGTCGACCCGCTGTTTACGCTGATCCTGGTGGCCGGCCTCGCCATCTCGCTGACCACCGGGCGCCGCCTGCCCGCGGCGACCGCGCTGCTGGCCCTGGGCGGCTACCTCGCCACCCTGGCGGGGCTCCAGCACCAGGCGGTCGGACTGGCGCGGGGCTCGCCGGTGCTGCCGCCGCACGGTGACGCGCAGCTCGTCGCGCTGGCGCAACCGTTCTCGCCGTACAACTGGAAGCTGATCGCCGACGGCGGGCAGGTGTATCACGAGGCCCATGTCAACCTCGTCGGCCACCCGCCACTGCCCCTGCCCGCGCCCCTTGCCACGATTGCCGGCGCCTACCGCGCGCCGGAAGCGCTGGCCTGGCAGTCGCGCGATCGTCCGCTCGCGGCCGGCGACGCGGTGGCCAGACACTGGTCGGATCCGCGCTTCGCGGCATTCCGCCTGTTCGCCCGCTTCCCGGCCTTGTCCCGCTCGGACACGGCGAGCGGCGACTGCGTGTGGTTCACCGACCTGCGCTACGACCTGCCATCGCTGTCGGACACGTTCCGCTACGGCTTCTGTCGCGACGCTGCCAGCGGCGCATGGCAGCTCTATCGCCTGCGCTACTTCTCGCGCGACCATCGCCAGCGACTGCCCGAACGGTAGTCCGCCCGGCCGGCCCCACCCCGGCCGCAGCGATGCCACCGCGGCTCCGCCGCCTGCCCCCGGTCGCGATTTCCGGTCCCTTCGCCCGCCACGCCGTCGCGCCACCGGCGAAGGGGCCGGAAGCCTGCCCGCTGGCCCGTGCTCGACGCCGCCAAGAGATTGCCAGCGACGCGTTCGAATGCCGAACGCCCATCGGGTTTCAGGTCGGCGCCCGCCTTACCCAGATTTGGCCCACTGCAGCATGCCAGGAGAGCGCAGGCCACCGTGCCGTAGATTTCATCATTGTGCCTTGCACCATTCCTGCCGTGGCACAGGCGTTGCACCAGGCAAGGCGGTGCGGTGCTCACCGAGCGCCGCGATCGCCAACAAGGAATGGAGACACTCATGGAAGTCCAAACCGCATCCCGCGTGGAGGTGATGGGCATCGATGCCGGCGGCACGATGACCGACACCTTCTTCGTGCGCGACGACGGCCGCTTCGTGGTCGGCAAGGCGCAGAGCAACCCGGCGGACGAATCGCTCGCCATCTTCAACTCGTCCGAGGACGCGCTGGCCC
>JAGRGB010000162.1 GCA_020445745.1 Rhodocyclaceae bacterium
GCCCGTAATGCACTGCTGCTCAATTCGGCGGGCGAGGGCATCTTCGGCGTCGACCGGGACGGCCACTGCATCTTCATCAACCCGATGGCGCTCGAACTGCTCGGCCTGACCGAGGACGAGGCGATCGAACGCCCGGTCGACGAGCTGTTCGAACACCGCGATGCCGAGGATCGCCGCTACGGCCCCGCAGACTGTCCGATTCTGCTGACCCTCGGCGACGGCGTGACGCGACAGCTCGAGGACACGCTGATACGACGCGACGGTTCCCGGCGCGCGGTTCGGATGACGGTGACCGAGATCCGAGAAGGACGGCAGCGCATCGGTGTCGAAGTGGTGTTCCAGGACATTTCGGCACGGCGCGCGATGGAACGCGAACTCGAACGGCTGGCGACCACCGATCCGCTCACCGGGGTCACCAACCGCCGCCAGTTCATCGAGCGCTGCGAACAGGAGTTGGTGCGGCACAAGCGCTTCGAGCATCCGTTGAGCCTGTTGATGATCGACGTGGACCACTTCAAGCGCATCAACGATAGCCACGGCCACGCCATCGGTGACGCGGTGCTGATCCACCTTTGCGCGCTGGCAGCCGAGCAATTGCGACGCACCGACGTGTTTGCCCGGCTCGGTGGCGAGGAATTCGCGTTCCTGCTGACCGGCAGCGACCTCGACGGTGCGATGGAGTTCGCGGCGCGTTTCTGCCGCCAGGTCGAATCGCGTCCGGCGCTCACCGACGCCGGCAAGATCGCATTGACCATCAGCATCGGTGCATCGCAGGCCTCTCGCCGCGACCGTAGCGCCGACGACCTGCTGCGGCGCGCGGACGGAGCCCTCTACCGCGCCAAGCAGGGTGGCCGCAACCGCGTCGAAGCCGGAGCGCTGTAGCCCGCCTGGACCCTGTGCCGGCCACTGCGACGCGCCGTCCGCGCGGCGGGCGGGATTGTCACTAGCCCGACAAACCCGGCTGCCATTGTCGCAAGTCGAACCGCCATCTGGCGGCCTCAACGCATACTTTTTTCTAGCAAACTCAATAGCTTGCAATTCCTGTCCGGGGATGGCACGGCGGTTGCGAATTGACGTTCGGGACAACAGATTTCCCTCCCTCGAAACGCATGACCTTGGAGAAATCATCATGGCTCTTCGTCAATGTGCCATCTACGGCAAGGGCGGTATCGGCAAATCCACGACCACCCAGAACCTGGTCGCCGCGCTGGCCGAAGCCGGCAAGAAAGTAATGATCGTCGGGTGCGACCCGAAGGCGGATTCGACCCGTCTGATCCTCCACAGCAAGGCCCAGACCACGGTGATGCACCTGGCCGCCGAGGCCGGCTCGGTCGAGGACCTGGAGCTCGAAGACGTGCTGTCGGTGGGATTCGGTGGCGTCAAGTGCGTCGAGTCCGGCGGACCCGAGCCCGGCGTCGGCTGTGCCGGGCGGGGCGTGATCACCGCGATCAACTTCCTCGAGGAAGAGGGCGCCTATGACGAGGACCTCGACTTCGTGTTCTACGACGTCCTCGGCGACGTGGTCTGCGGCGGATTCGCGATGCCGATCCGCGAGAACAAGGCCCAGGAGATCTACATCGTCTGCTCCGGTGAGATGATGGCCATGTACGCGGCCAACAACATCTCGAAGGGCATCGTCAAGTATGCCAATTCCGGTGGCGTGCGACTGGCCGGCCTGATCTGCAACAGCCGCAACACCGACCGCGAGGACGAGCTGATCGAGGCCCTCGCCGCCCGTCTCGGCACCCAGATGATCCACTTCGTGCCGCGCGACAACGTCGTCCAGCACGCCGAGATCCGCCGCATGACCGTCATCGAGTACGACCCCAAGGCGAAGCAGGCGGACGAGTACCGCGCGCTGGCCCAGAAGGTGATCGACAACAAGCTGATGGTCATTCCGACGCCGCTCGAGATGGAAGAGCTCGAGGATCTGCTGATGGAGTTCGGGATCATGGAGGTCGAAGACGAATCGATCGTCGGCAAGACTGCCGAGGAACTCGCCGCCACCGCCTGATCCGGCGGCGGCGCTCGCGCCCGCCCCGACGCGGCCGGCATCGTGCTGTCGGCCGCGAGCAAATCGATACATGTCGTCCACGGATGGGTGGCAACGTGAAAGGAGTTTGAAATGGCTGCGC
>JAGRGB010000163.1 GCA_020445745.1 Rhodocyclaceae bacterium
CGTCCACGAAGCCCCGCTTGCGGATCGTCGAGCCTTCCTTGGCGACGTCCAGTTCGAAGAATTCCCAGTCGCGGGTGGCCGCATTGAAGCCCTTGGGCTGCTTGACCATGGCTTCGCCCGGGATCAGCTGCACCACCGAACCGACCGGATAGTCGCCGGACCCTTTCTCGGCGACGGCGATGGTCGCCTTGGTGTCGCCATTCAGGTTGTCCACGAAGAAATGTCGCACCTTGGTCATCTCGCCGAGGCACTTGAAGGTGCTGTCGGTGACCGGGATTGCGGTGGGCTCCGCTGCAATTGCCGAGCCCGCCATCAGCGCGAGCAGGGACGCGGCGCCGAAGGCCACGAGGCCGTTCCAGGCCGGGTTGCGGCGCGTCTGGCGCTGGTTCGTCGGGGTCAGTTCAGATCTCATTGAAGCTTCCATGTCAGTTCCTTTCTTCGTTATGAAGGATCGGGTCGATTCCGTCCCGGCAGCAGGCGCCGCCGGCGATGGGACCGTTCTGCCTGCTTGGCGCTAACACCTTTCCTTGAGCCAGTTTGCGATCGCAGGGGCGAGGATCTTCTGTGCCTTGCCACCGACGAAGGTGCCGATATGCCCGCCCGGCACCGCCAGTTCGGAGTAGTCGGATGTCCCGAACCTGCCGTCCAGGCCGCGGCTGCATGCGGTCGGGATGATCACGTCGCCTTCGGCATAGACGTTGAGCACCGGCATGTCGATGCGGTCGAGGTCGACGCGCCGGCCATCCAGTTCCAGTTCGCTGTTGATCAGCTTGTTGCCTTGGTACAGATCCTTGAACCACTGGCGCAATACCTCGCCGGGATGGCCCGGGCGGTCGGCGATCCACCGCTCCATGCGCAGGAAGTTAAGCAGCTTCGCCTCGTCGTTGAGGATGTGGACCAGGTCGGTGGTGTACTTGGTCATGTTGGATACCGGGTTCATCATCAGGAAGGCGAAGCCGACCATCGCACCCGGCGCCATGCCCAGCGTGTCCACCAGCAGGTCCACGTCCTCGGGGTCGAGCGAGCGCGCCCACAGGTTCATGTAGCCGGCACCCGCTTCGGGCACGCCCTGGTCGCCATGGAAGTCGAGCGGGCTGACGGTGAGTACCAGGTTCTGGACCTTCTGCGGGAACAGCGAGGCGTAGCAGGTGGTGAACACGCCGCCCTGGCAGATGCCCAGCAGATTGACCTTGTCCACGCCGTGTCGCTCGCGAATGGTGTCGACGCAGTCGTCGAGGTAGCCCGAGACGTAGTCGTCGATCGTCAGCCAGCGCTGGGCGCGCGTCGGGTGGCCCCAATCCACCATGTAGAGGTCCAGGCCCTCGCCCAGCAGCTTGCGGACGAAGGAGCGTTCTTCCTCGAGATCGATCATCTGGTAGCGTCCCACCAGCGCATAGACGATCAGCACCGGCACCCGCGCCGGGCGTTCGACGGCCGGCTGGTAGTGATACAGCCGAACCATGTCCTGCTGCCAGACTTGCTCCTTGGCGGCGGTGGCGATCGCGAGGTCGTCCTCGGTGTACTCGGTCAGGCGCTTGACGCCCTGGGCGATTTTCTGGCGGATCTCGTCGAACTCGCGGACGACGCCCTCGGGCGTGATGCGGATCGGCAGTGTGCCGGCCGCCTCGGTCCCCTGCTTGCTGTCTTGGGCCTTGCTCATTTTCTGCCGTCCTTGCCTCGCGTTGCGGCGGGCTTGCCGGTGACCGGTGCCGCCATGGATTTCCTCAGGCGCCGCAGTTCCCGCTTGAGCCCCTGAATCTCGCGGTAGGCTTCATCGACCTCGGCGCGGGTCGGGACGTTCATCGCCTCGCTCGATATCGCCACCACACGATGTGCCGCCTGTCGATACCGGGTCGCGGCTCGGATCATCTTGGCCGAAGCCTGAAGTCCTTCTTCGGACTGCATGGCGTCATGGGCGGCGGCGTCGGTGATCCTTGCCCACAGGCGGATCAGGTCCTGCACCGTGTCCACGCTCTCGCCACGCGCGCCCATGTCCGAGAGGCGCGCCATCAGGCCTTCGACGCCCTTGGCCCAGATCCTGGCGATGACGCCGAGGTATTCGACCTGAGCCTGTTGCTTGGCGAGTGCCGCGGACTCCATCGTCCGCCAGGCGTCGCGCAGTTCGCGTGACGGCGCCAGCCCCAGCGCATCGGCCAGTGCGCCGAAGGTGCGCTCGGCGCCGGTCATCAGGGAACCGAGCGCCTCGCCGTCCCGCGACAACAGGTTGCTCCAGGCGTCGAAGGCGCCACCGGGAATCTTCAGCGGCACCGCCATCGCCTTACCGAAGCTCGACAGCATGTCGACGAACTGTCGGGTGGGCGAGGCGCCGGTCATCGGCAGCGCCCCCATCCACGAACTGGAAGCAAACGGCGAACCCAGGGCCTGGGCATAGGCCTGGTACAGCGGCGCCAGGGTCTCCTGGGTGCGTTGCAGCGATTGCACGATCTGCTCGATCGGAAACGGCGTCGCCTGCTGGTCGGCCGTGGGCGACTTGCCGGCGCGGCCGGTGTCGGACGCAGAGCCTGCGGTCGCCGGCGACAGCCCTGCGAACAGGGTGGGGATGGCGTCGATCCACCAGCCGTAGAGGGATGCGGCGGACTCCTCCGCCGCGGAGCGATTGTCAGTGGTCATGGCGATTGGCGATCATCTATAGGCTGCTGGTCAGGTGGCCGCCGTCGACCACCAGCACGGAACCGGTCATGTAGCTCGACGCATCGGACGCGAGCAGCAGCAGGGGGCCTTCGAGTTCTTCGGGCCGGCCGACCCGGCGTTGCGGAATGCGCCGGATCAGAGCCTGGCCGGCCTCGCTCTGGAAGAATTCCCGGTTGATGCCGGTCTCGACGTAGCCGGGCGCCAGCGCATTGACCCGGATCCTGAAGCGCGCCAGCTCGAGGGCCATGGCCCGCGTCAGGTGATTCAGGGCGGCCTTCGATGCGACGTAGGACGGCACCTGGCCGGCGACGCGCAGGCCGACGATGGACGTGACATTGATGATGCTGCCGGCAATGTTGTGCGCGAGCATCTGTTTCGCAGCCGCCTGGGCCATGAACCAGGCGCCATTCAGGTTCACGTCGATCACCTTGTGCCAATCCTGCTCGTCATGCTCGAGCAAGGGCTTGGTTACCGCGAGGCCCGCGTTGTTGACCAGGATTCCGACCGGTCCGAGCGTCGCCGCGACCTCGTCGAAGGCGGCTCGAACGCTGGCTGGATCGGTCACGTCGAGGCGCACCGTGACCGCTTCGCCGCCCTCGCTGCGGATCGCCTCGGCCAGTGGATTGGGCTCCTCGAGCCGGAGATCCGCGAGCGCCAGCTTGGCGCCGGCGCGGGCCAGCGTGCGGGCGAAATGCTGGCCCAGGCCACCCGACGCTCCGGTGACCAGCGCACACTTTCCTGTCAGTGATCGTTCCATCGAATGTCTCCTTCGTCCCTTTGGGATCTCGCTTTGATCAGTCGCCGCCGCCTGGCAGACGACTCTCGGCTCTCGCCGGCCACGCGCTCAGTCCCAGCGCCATAGCCGTGACCTCTCGCTCAGGAAGTGGCGCGCGAGGATCATCTTGTGAAGCTCCGAGGCGCCATCGACCAGGCGTGCTTGCCGGGCATAGCGATAGATCCACTCGAGCGGCGTATCCTTCGAATAGCCTTTGGAGCCACATAGCTGGATCGCGGTGTCGACCGCCGTCTGCAGGACGTCGGCCACTGCGATCTTGGCCATCGATACTTCCTTGCGGGCATCGTCACCCTGGTCCAGCTTCCATGCGGCGTGCATCGTCAGCAGACGCCCGACCTGGATCTGCATCGCGGCCTCGCCGAGCATCCACTGCACCCCTTCGCGCGCGGCCAGCTTGTGCCTTCCGTTGTCGCGCGCATCGACATGCTCGGCAGCGATCTCGAGGCTGCGTCTGGCCAGGCCGAGCCAGCGCATGCAGTGGGTCAGTCGCGCGGTACCGAGCCGTATCTCCGTCAGCTTGAGCCCTTCGCCGACTTCCATCAGCCGGTTCTCGTCCGGGATCTCGAGGCCGTCGAACACCAGCTCGCAGTGCCCGCCGTGCTCTTCCGGCCCCATGATCGGGATCCGTCGCGCGATCTGCCAGCCGGGCTGGTCGCGGTCGAACAGGAAGGCCGTCAGTCCCTTGCGCCGGTCTCCCGAGGTCCGCGCGATCAGGATGAAATGGCGCGCCTCGTCCGCACCGGTGATGAACCACTTACGGCCACTCACCACCCAGTGCTGTCCGCGGCGGGTGGCCGTGGTGTGCATCATCGCCGGATCCGATCCGACGCCGGGCGCCGGCTCCGTCATGGCGAATGCCGAGCGCACCTTGCCATCGATGATCGGTTGCAGCCAGCGCTCCTTCTGAGCCTCGGTCGCGGTCCGGTTCAGCACGATCATGTTGCCGTCGTCGGGTGCCGCGCAGTTGAACACTGCCGGACCGAAGATCGAACGATTCATTTCCTCGTAGCAGCTGGCCAGGCCGATCGTCGGCAGGCCCATGCCACCGCGCGCCCGCGGCATCTGGGGTGCCCACAGGCCGGCCGTTCGGGCCTTGTCGCGCAGCGCGTCGAGTCGTTCGATGCGCAGGTTCTCGTGTTCGTCGTAGGCCTGCGGATCGACTTCCAGCGGCAGCACGTGCTCGTGCACGAAGCGCCGGACACGCTGTTGAACGTCGCGAATTTCCGGACTGAGCGCAAAATCCATCTTCTGCTCCCAAGCCTCCCGTGCCCTTCCGGGCCGTCCTGCCGTCGCGGCAGCCCCGGTGCCGCGCTCGCCCGCACGCCGGCATCGCTGGTGGGCGACACGCAGATGGCCGACTCCGTCGCGCCAAGTGGCCGGCGTCCCGCCGGCGCAGACGTGCTGCCTCATGACGCGACACCGATCCTTGCCGACACTTATTTTCGCGGTCCTGCCGTCACCTCGAGCGACACCTGATCGAGGGTGTTCGACCAGATGTAGAACGACACCAGCGCGGCCGTCGCGTCGCTCGGCACGTCCAGCTTGTCGGTCTTCAGTGCGAACACCGTGTACACGTAGTGATGCTTCCTGCCGACGGGTGGGCAGGGCCCGAAATACCCGGGTTTACCCAGATCGGTATTGCCCTCCCGGGTGCCGGGCGGCAGTTTCGCCTGGGTCAGGTCGCCGATCTCGAAGCCGGTCGCGCTCGCCGGGATGTCGTAGGCGAGGTAGTGCCAGAAACCCGACTGCGTCGGCGCGCTCTTGTCGAAGAAGGTGATCGCGAAGCTCTTGGTCCCTGCCGGCGGATCCTTCCAGATGAGCTGCGGCGACGTGCTCTGGCCGGTGCAGCCGAAGTTGCTCTGGTAGTAGTCGGCAGGAACCGCCTGGCCGGCCTCCAGGTTGCTGTGCAATTCGAATGCGTGGCTGGCATTTGCCGTGCATAGCGCGCTGGCCGCCAATAGCGTGACGCCGCATTGCTTGATGTCCATGACTAGGCTCTCCTTCGTTGGCTTCGTGCCGCACCCGGGCGATGCCGCGTGATTCGCGCGCTGGTGTGGCCGATCGATCGCGCCGCACAGTCGATCGGCGGGACGCCGTCACGAGGCACGCCAGTTGCGCTCGGCATCGTCCCAGGTGGCCAGCGCCTGCAGGTCCGGCACCCAGGCCAGCCCCGACTTGGCGTCGCCCGACACCGCCTCCGGCGTCACCAGCACATCGAGCAGGGCCGGACGATTGGCGAGTGCGCGCTCGAGCGCCTGTGGCAGGTCTTCGGCCCGTTCCACCCGCTCGCCGTGCAGGCCGAAGGCGCGTGCCATCGCGGCATAGTCGGCGTACTGCAGGCGCGTGCCGACCACCTTGCCGAACGACTCCTGCTGGTCGCGCACCTCGATCGCCCACGAGCCGTTGTTGGCCACCACGATCAACACCGGTGCCCGGTGTCGCGCGGCGGTGTCGATCTCCATCGCGTTGAAGCCGAACGAGCCGTCGCCGGTGGCGACCACGACCGTTCGATCGGGACAGGCCAGACTGGCGCCGATGCCGAACGGCGTGCCGACGCCGATGCATCCCAGCGAGCCGGGGTCGAGGTAGGTCGTCGCCGGCAGGGCAACGCGCGCGAAACTCAGGAAATCGCCACCGTCGGCGACGATCACCGCGTCGCGGGGCAGGGCGTCGCGCAACGCGGCGAGCAGGCGATTGGGATGCATCAGGCCGTCGCTGCCGGGCGCCGCAGCGCGCAGGGAACTCACCAGCTTGTCGGCCCGCTCGGTGTGTTTGGCGCGAACCTTGGCGGCCCATTCGCTGTCGGTTGCCGGCGCGCGCTCGCCGGCCCGTTCGAGCATCGCCTCGAGCGTGGCGGCGGGTGTGGCGAAGATCTCGACCGCACCGCGCCGGTTGTCGCGCAACTCGGCGGCGCAGTCGGCAATGCGCAGGAAGCGGGCATCGCCGAATACCGCCGGCGAACCGTAGGCCAGCTGGAAATCCAGGCGCCTGCCGACGGTCACCACGAGATCGGCGTCGCCCATCACCGAGCCGCGCATGGCACCGACCACCGACGGGTGCTCGTCCGGAACCAGGCCACGGCTCTCGCCGGTATCGAGATAGAGGGCGCCGACGCGGTCGAGCAGGCGAACGAGCGCGGCGCCCGCGCCGCGGGCGCCGCGGCCTGAAATCACCAGTGGTCGCTTTGCCGACCACAGCAGATCGACGGCCTGCTCGACTGCCGCGGTGTCGGGCAGGATGCGCGCCTTCGGCTTGGGCGCGAAATGCTCGGCCAGTTGCAGGGCCCGCGGTACTTCCCCGCGCAGCGTGTCGACCGGGAAGTCCACATACACGGGCCCCGGTTCACCGCCCTGTCCGAAGGCACGCGATACCGCCTCGTCGAGTTCCTGCAGCACCAGGGAGGGTTCCCGCACTGTGCGGGCATAGCGGGTCAGCGGCCGGACGAAGTCGGTATGGGTCATATCCTGCAGGGCACCGCGGTTCTCCTGGGGCCGTGGCGGCGTGCCGGAGATGACCATCACCGGGGCACGGGCGACATGGGCGTTGGCAAGTCCGGTCATGGCGTTGGTGACGCCGGGGCCGGCGGTGATCAGGGCCACGCCCAGCTTGCCGGTCAGTTCCGCATGGGCGTGGGCCATGTAGACCGCGGCACGCTCGTCGCGGACGTCGATGATGCGGATACCCTCTGCGTCGACCCGCATCCAGATCGGCATGATGTGTCCGCCGCACAACGCGAACACCCGGTCCACCCCACGGGCCTTGAGGAAACGGGCGATCATCGCCGCTGCGCAGTTTTCGGTCACCTTGGGTGTATTCATCGCAATTTCTCCCCGCTGCCCGCGAGGCCCGTCCAGGCGCCTCGCACCGCATCGTCATCAGTTCGGGTCCACCCGGCGGGCGGACCGCTCCGTGTCACCGGGTGCCCGGCTGCGGCGCGTCGGCAACCGACGCTGCCGCCGGTCACCGGGGCCGCCCGGCGGGCGGCCTCCGGCGAGGCCTCAGAAGACGTACGCGAAGCGCACGTTGAGGTTTCTCGACACCGGCATGTTCTCGCCCTCGATGCCGCCCTGGTAATGGACGGACAGGTGGTAGGTCGGCGCCAGGTGGAACATCGCGCCGATCGTGCCGACCCACTCGTGGGCGCTCGGCGCGTCGTCCTTGCTGTTCTGCCACGCGTAGTCGATGCCGACGTACGGCTCGACCAGTTCCGACACGCGATAGCCGAAGCGGTTGGTGAAGGCGTAGGGGTTGGCCGGATCGGGGGCGCCATCGTCCTCGGTCGGGCCGAGGAAGGTCGCCGCGACGTTGCCGGTCCAGTTGAATTTGTCGTACTGGGCGTCCCAGAACACCGAGGCGTCGAAGTTCCAGTGCGTGCCGCGCAGCTCGCGATCGTCGATCGGGATCTGCAGGAAGCCTAAGTCGGTGCCCAGCGTCCAGTTGGCGTTGGGCCTGATCCAGAACGCCGGGCCGACCAGCGCGTCGCCGATGCCGCTGACGCCGCCGCCGTTCTCCCGGTCATTGACGCTGACCTTCGGCACGATCAGCTCC
>JAGRGB010000164.1 GCA_020445745.1 Rhodocyclaceae bacterium
CATGCGTGGCATGGGATGGCGGCAGAGTTTACAAAATTGACAAAGGCGTCAAAGAGGACAAGAATCGGTGCATCCGATCTTCGCTGGAGGCCTGCCGTGGCCCATCAACAGGCGCGCATCGACCTCCATCTGCCGGCCGTTTCCGTCGACGAGGCCAGCGAATTGCTCGAATCGGCCCGACAGCAGGATGTCGAGGCTTTTGCCCGGGAACTGGACGAAATGTTCGCGCGCAAGCTCGACGAAATGAGCACCGCGGCCCTGGGGCGGATCGACGTGCGCGCCAACGACCCTCGACCTCGAGCCGGCCGGCGTCGCGGGGAAGACCCGGCAATCACCATCCAAACCGAACCGACCGCTGCCGCCAGCCGTGCCATCGCATTGGCGTCCGCCCTCGACGCCGGTGAACCCTGGGTGCCGACGCGCACCCAACGCCAGCGCGGACGCGCGGCGCTGCTGAAGATCCTGCAACGCGACGACCAGCTCTCGGTGCAGGACTTTGCCCGCCTCGCCGGCAAGTCCCGCCAGCAAGTGTACAAGGACATCCAGGCACGCCGTCTGCTGGCACTTCGCCTTGGCGACCGTCTGCAGCGCCTGCCGGATTGGCAACTCGACCCACTCGCGCTGGCACTGACCCGGGAACTGCTGGCGCGTGCTCCGACGCTTGACCCCTGGACCCTCTACCTCGCGCTGACCCACCCGCTCGAGGCCCTCGGCGCGCGTACCCCGCTCGCCGCATTGCGCCCCGGCCAGCTCGCGCACGTAGCCGACGCGGTGAGCGCTTCGCTCGGCTTGGCCTGACCGCCGCCGTTGCCGCCCCCCGCAGTTGCCCCCATTCGCCGTCGACGAGATCCCGCCACGCGTATTGCCGTCAGGCAGCCTGCTGCAGCACGTCAGCCGCCTCGAGCACCAGCATACGCCACTGCATTTCGGGCGACTTGCATACAACCGTTTCGATGCCCCCGATGGCGGATTCGGCGTCCTCTACCTGGCCGCCGACCTGGCGACCGCGCTGATGGAATCCGTGTTCCATGCGCACGACTGGCAGCACACCGATCGCCGCCTGATCAGTGAGGCGGAACTCGACCGGCGACTCGTTCGCATCACCTGCCCGACGATCGCGTTGACGCTCGCCGATCTGTGCGCGCCGGGCGCGATGGCCAGCGCCCTCGGCCTGACCCTGGAAGATCTGGTCGCACGTCCCCTGCGCGCCACGCAGGAACTGTCCGCCGCGATCCATGCGGCCGGCGACGATACCACGCCTCGCTACGACGGCATCGTCTATCCGTCGCGCATGAACTTTCCCGGGCAGTGCATCGCCCTGTTCGACCGCAGCGCCCGGCATCTCGAACGGCCGGCCGATCTGCCGCTGCGCAGACACCGCGACTGGCCGGCCTTCGTGCGCGACTATCGGATCATCGTCGGTCGCGGCTAGCGCAGCGTCATCGCTTTCGGCTGCGCTACCATCCTGGGAACACAACCTTGCCGGCGGCGCTGCCCGCGACCAACGATGACCGAGCATCGCCCACCGCGAGTGTTCATCTCCTCGACCCTGGAAGACCTCGAAACCCACCGCGCCAAGGCGGTCGAGGCGGTGCTGAAGCTCGGCTGGCAGCCGATCGACTGCCGCTACTGGGCCGCCGGCGGCAATCCGCCGCTGGCCACGTGCCTGAAACGGTTAGAGCAGGCCGACGTCGTCGTCTGCCTGGTCGCCCGCCGCCACGGCTGGACGCCGCCGGACCAGGACGCCGGCGAACACAAGAGCATCACCCGGCTCGAATGCGAGGCGGCCCGCGGGCGCGGCGTCGAGATATTGCCCTTCCTGCTCGACGACAGCGCGCCGTGGGACGGCAAGCTGTGGGAAGAAGCCCGCTTTTCCCAGGAAGCGGACAAGGCCGGCGAAATCCTGCGCAACGTACAGGCGCTGCAGGACTTCAAGACCTGGCTCGACGGCATCGCCACCCGCCGCCTGTTCGCCAGCGCCGAGCAACTGTGTACCGAGGTCCTCCATGCGCTGACCGACTGGGGGAAGCGGCAGGGCCACGGTGACGCGACGAGCGGCCATGCCGCCACGCTGGAGGCCTATCTGGCCTGGCTGCGGCGCGAGTGCGAGAGCGTCGAGCTGCTCGGCCTGGACCCGAAGGACAGCCAGAACGTGCGCCTCGGCCAGGTCTATGTGCCGGCCCTCACCGCAGCGAAGGAGATCGAGGACGAGCGCGCCCAACGCGAGCCATGGCAGGGCCCGCGCCTCGACCGCGTGCTGCACCGGCTCGGCGAGGAATCGCTGTACCTCCCCGGCGCCCCCGGCGCCGGCAAGTCCACGTTCTGCCGCTGGCTCGCGCTGGCAGTCGTGAGCGGCGAGGTGCCGGTCCACCCGATCGCGGTACCGGAGGCTTTCGAGGAACGCCTGCCGGACGAGCTGCGCGGCCGCTTTCCGCTGCTCGTCCGGCTGCGCGAATGGGCCGGCAATGACGCCCGCCTGGCCGGCAACGGCCACTGGCGCGCGGCACGCCTCAGCGCCGCGCTGGCCGACTGGCTCGACCAGAGCCGGCCCGGCGGCCTCGATGCCGAGAGCTTCCTCGCACGGCTCGCCGCCGGCCCCTGCCTGCTGATCTTCGACGGCGTCGACGAGGTGCCCGAGGCGATCGGCGCCGACCGGCCGCGCCAGAACCTGCTGAGCGGCCTCGCCGATGCGCTGCCCGGCTGGCTCGCCGCCGGCCACCGCGTGCTGCTGACCAGCCGCCCCTACGGCCTCGGCCCGGAAGACCGCCGCCGCCTCGGCCTGCCGGTCGCCGAGCTGGCCGAACTGCCCGGCGAACTCCAGCACGCCTTCGTGCGCCGCTGGTACGCCG
>JAGRGB010000165.1 GCA_020445745.1 Rhodocyclaceae bacterium
CCGCCAAGGAAGGCGACCGGAATGAACACCGCGCAGAGCACCAGGACGATGGCCACGACCGCACTCGACACCTCGCGCATGGCCTCGATGGCCGCCGCCCGCGCCGGCATCTTCTCCTCCCACATCAGGCGCTCGACGTTCTCGAGCACCACGATGGCGTCGTCGACGACGATGCCGATCGCCAGCACCATGCCGAACAGGGTCAGCGTGTTGATCGAATAGCCGAGCAGCAGCAGGCCGGCGAAGGTGCCGATCAGCGACACCGGCACCGCCAGCGTCGGGATCAGCGTCGCCCGCCAGTTCTGCAGGAACAGGAACACCACCAGGAACACCAGCAGCATCGCTTCGCCAAGCGTCTTCACGACCTCGCGGATCGACACGTCGACGAAGTCGGTGGTGTCGTAGGGCACCGAGTAGACGAGGCCGTCGGGAAAGCGCGCGGCCAGCTCGTCGATCGTCGCGCGCACTTCCCGGGCGACGTCGAGGGCGTTGGCCCCGGGCTTCAGGAAGATCCCCATCAGGGTCGCCGAGCGGCCATTGACCCGACCCTGGAAGTTGTAGTCGCGCGAGCCCAGCTCGACCCGGGCGACGTCCTTCAGGCGCAGCATCGCACCGCCGGCGTCGGCGCGCACGATGATGTTCTCGAACTCGGCGACCTCGGCCAGCCGCCCGCGGGTGTTGACGGTCAGCGACATCGCCTGGCCGTCGCTGGCCGGTGGCTGGCCGATGCCGCCGACCGCGTACTGGGCGTTCTGCTCGGAGACCGCCTCGATGACGTCGTCGGTGGTGAGCTGCAGGCGGGCCATGCGGTCCGGTTGCAGCCAGATCCGCATCGCGTAGTCCTTGGCGCCGAAGATCTGGACGTTGGTCGTGCCCGGCACCCGCTTCATCACGTCGAGTACGTTCAGCGTCACGTAGTTGCTGATGAACAGGTCGTCGAAGCGCTCGTCGGGCGACGTGAACGCCAGCACCTGGAGGAAGGACGACGAGCCCTTCTCGACGCTGACCCCCTGGCGCCGCACCTCGAGCGGCAGCCTCGGTTCGGCCTGCTTGACCCGGTTGTTGACGTTGATCACCGCCTGGTCGATGTCGGAGCCGATGTCGAAGGTGACCTGGATCTCGACACGCCCGGCCGACGACGAGGTCGAACTCATGTAGAGCATCCCCTCGACGCCGATGATCTGGGTTTCCAGCGGCGCCGCGACGGTCTTTTCCAGGACCTCGGCGGAGGCGCCCGGGTAGGTCGCCGCGACCGTCACCACCGGCGGCGCGATCTCCGGATACTGGGCCACCGGCAGGCCACGCATCGCGGCGAGGCCGGCGATCACGATGAACAGCGACAGTACCGTCGCGAAGATCGGCCGGTCGATGAAGAAGCGGGAGATCATGTCAGCCCCTCCCGCGATGCCGGTCGCAGGGCATCCCTGGCCCGATGCGCCCGCTGCCGGCCGGCGGACCGCTGGTGGTCACGTCAGCGCTCCGGCGTCGGGTCGACAGCGGCGACCGCGGCACCCGGACCGATCTTCAGCAGGCCGTCCACGATCACCCGGTCGCCGGACGCGAGCCCGTGGCGTATCGCGACCGCTTCGCCGCGCCATTCCGCGGTGTCTACCCGCCGCACCGCGGCCTTGCCGTCCTCGATGACGTACACGAAGCGTCCCTCGGGTCCCTCCAGCACCGCCCGTTGCGGGACTTCGACGGCATTCGGCCGCATCGCGCCACGCAGCCGGACCCGGACGAACTGGCCCGGGCGCAGGCTGCCGTCCGGGTTGGCGACGACCGCGCGCACTTCGCTGGTGCCGGTCGCGCGGTCGATCACAACCGACGTGAAATCGACCGCGCCTGCCAGCGGATAGCGGCTGCCATCGGCGAGGATCACGTCGGCCTGGTAGCGGTTGTCGGCCGGCAGCACCAGTTCACCGTCGGCGGCTTCGCGCTGCAGCCGCAACTGGTCGTTGTCGGGCACGCCGAACAGGACATGCACCGGATCGATCCGGGTGACCCGCGTCAGCAGGGTCTCGGCGCCGGCGAGCAGGGCGCCCTCGGAGGGCAGCGCGCGTCCGGCGATGCCGGTCAGCGGCGACTCGACCCGGGTGTACTCGAGGTTGAGCCGTGCTTCGCGAAGCCGTGCCTCGGCACCCTGCTGTTCGGCATTGGCGATCTGCAGGCTCGATTCGGCATTGTCGAGGTCGCGGCGGCTGGCGAGCTTGGCATCGATCAGGGGTCGCAGTCGCTTCACTTCCCGCCCCGCCTGGGCTACCCGGGCACGCGCGGCGGCGAGGTCGGCTTCGGCACGGGCGGTGGCCATGCGATAGGGCTGGGGGTCGATCGTGAACAGCGACTGGCCGGCCTCCACGCGAGCCCCTTCGACATAGTTGCGCCGTTCCAGGATGCCGCCGACGCGAGGCCGGATCTCGACTTCGCGCGAGCCGTGCACGCGGGCCGGGTACTCGAGTTCGAGCGGCAGGTCGGCAACGCTCAGCGTGATCGCGCGCACCTCGACCGGACCGCGCGGTGGCGCCCCATGCTGGGCCTCGGACGAGCACGCTGCGAGGACCACGGCGAGCGCTGCGGGGCAGATGCGTGCTGCGGGTGTTCGGAGGCGGATCATCGGGATGGCCGGGCAGCGGGCGGGAATCCCGGCATTTTAGAAACATTCATGAATGTATGTAAAGTGACAGAGCATACCCTTTGTGTTCCAATCGGGTGCATCAGACTAGGCTGAACCGGTCATGGTGCGACGGACCAAGGAAGAGGCGCGGGCCACGCGCGACCGCATACTCGATGCGGCCGAGCGCGTGTTCCACGGCAAGGGGGTGGGGCGCACGTCCTTGTCCGAGGTAGCGACCGATGCCGGCGTGACCCGTGGCGCGATCTATTGGCATTTCGCCAACAAGGGCGAACTGTTCGATGCGATGATGAGCCGTGCGATCTCGCCGCTGGAGTCGATCGAGCAGGCGGACTACGCCCTGGCTGAATGCCCCCTCGACGAATTGCGCACGCGGCTGTTGTCGATCCTCGAGCGGATCGTCGACGAGCCGCGCTATCTGCGGGTGTTCTCGATCGCCTGGCACAAGTGCGAGTATGTTGCCGAGATGGTGCCGATCATCGACCAATGCATGGCGGCCGGCGACCGCCATCTCGGGCGCATCGAGCAGGCGATCCGGGCGGCGTCGGCCCGTGGGCAACTCTCCCCGGGGGTCGAGCCGCGACGTGCGGCGATGGGCCTGAAGGTGCTGATCGACGGCCTGATCGCCGACTGGGCGATGCAGCCCCATGCGATCGGCCTCGATGATGCGCGCGCGTGGATCGATTGCTACCTGCGGGGGCTGGGCGCTCGGCGCTGAGCGCTCACGCGCCGCCGCGACTTCGCCCCGGTCGATCGAAATCCGCGGCGCGCCGGCGCGCGGCGCGCACCGATCGCCGGCGGCGGCAGCCTGCTAGACTGTCACGCTCACCGCAAACGGCGTCCCGAACCATGTCCGGCAACGACTTCGGCCTGCTCTACCGCGTCTCCTCGTTCGGCGAATCCCACGGCCCGGCGATCGGCTGCGTCGTCGACGGCTGTCCGCCCGGGCTCGAGATCTCGGAGGCCGAGATCCAGGCGGAACTCGACCGGCGCAAGCCGGGTACCTCGCGTCACGTCACCCAGCGTCGCGAGCCGGACAGCGTCGAGATCCTTTCAGGGGTGTTCGAGGGGCGAACCACCGGGACCCCGATCGCGCTGCTGATCCGCAACCAGGACCAGCGTTCCAAGGACTACGGCAGTATTGCCGAGACCTTCCGCCCCGGTCATGCCGACTATCCCTACTGGCACAAGTACGGCATTCGCGACCATCGCGGCGGCGGGCGGTCGTCGGCCCGCGAAACCGCGGTACGGGTCGCGGCCGGCGCCATCGCGCGCAAGTGGCTGGCATCGCACCACGGCATCGTGATCCGCGGCTACATGTCCCGCCTCGGTCCGCTGGAGGTCCCGTTCGAATCGTGGGACGAGGTCGATCGCAACCCGTTCTTCGCGCCGAGCGCGTCGATCGTGCCCCGGCTCGAGGAGTTCATGGACGCACTGCGCAAGTCGGGCGACTCGATCGGTGCGCGCATCGACGTCGTCGCCAGTGGTGTCCCGGTCGGCTGGGGAGAACCGGTCTACGATCGGCTCGACGCGGACATCGCCCACGCGATGATGGGCATCAACGCGGTCAAGGGCGTCGAGATCGGTGCCGGTTTCGCGGCGGTCGCCCAGCGTGGTTCCGAGCATGGCGACGAACTCACGCCGGAAGGCTTCCTGAGCAACCACGCCGGCGGTGTGCTCGGCGGCATCTCGACCGGTCAGGATATCCTGGTCGGCATCGCGATCAAGCCGACCTCCAGCATCCGCCTGCCGCGACGCTCGGTGGACAAGCGGGGAACGCCGGTGACGGTCAGCACCGAAGGGCGCCACGACCCCTGCGTCGGCATTCGCGCGACGCCGATCGCCGAGGCCATGCTGGCCCTCGTGCTGATCGATCACGCCCTGCGACACCGCGCCCAGAATGGCGACGTGGCGTGCGACACGCCGCGCATCGCCGCCCTGGCGCCGACCGGCGCCCAGCGGGTGCCGTCGCCCGGGCGATGACGCCGACGCGTCCATCGACCGGCGTCGATCGGCAAGCGCCGGACGCGGCACCCCATAGAACCACGGCTGGTCCGTTCGCGGGCCTGCCCATGACAACCAAGTCGCTCGAGGAGATACCATGGTCCCGGAGTCGCACGACCTGCATCACGAACTGCCAGAATATGCCGAACGGATCGCAGCGCTGAAGGACGCCAACGGGCGTTTCGCGCACCTCATCGAGGCGTATGACGAAGTAAACCGCCACGTGCTGCTGGTGGAGACCAATGCCGAACTCGCGACCGGGCTCGAACTCGAGGATCTCAAGAAGAAACGGCTCAAGCTCAAGGACGATTTGTATGCCATGCTGAAGGAAGACCAAGCGGCCTGAGAGCCGGCTCAGCACCATCGACGGGCGCCTCACCGGCGCCCGTGCCGCGTTCGTCAAACCGTCTTCCGCCGCGGACGCGGCCCAGCAGATGATCCCGTTGTGGCGGCTGTCCGCGTACTACTTCTTCTACTTCGCGTTCATCGGCGCCTTTGCGCCGTATTTCACGCTGTACCTGCAGTCGCTGAGCTTTGCGGCGGCCGACATCGCGGTGCTGATGTCGCTGATGCAGGTGATGCGGATCGTGGCGCCCAACCTGTGGGGGCTGATCGCCGATCGCGCCGGCCGCCGGGTGGCGATCGTGCGTGTTTCCGCACTTGCCAGCCTGGCCGGATTCTGTGGCTTCTTCGCGACCGACGGCTTCGCCGGGATCTTCGTCGCGATGGCGCTGATGTCGTTCTTTTGGAGTGCGGCGCTACCGCTCGTCGAAGGCCTCACTTTCGATCACCTCGGTGGCTCGATGGGACGCTACGGCAGGGTCCGCCTGTGGGGCTCGGTCGGTTTCATCGTCGCGGTGATGGTCATCGGCTACGCGCTCGATGCGGTCGCCGAGCGCAACCTGCTGTGGATGACCGCGTCGATCCTGGTCGGCATCGTCGCCTGCGCGCTGGTGATTCCCGACACCGGCAGAGCGCCGCCTTCGGGCGACGGCGTCGGTCTGCTGAGTATCCTGCGCCGCCGCGAAGTGCAGGCGTTGCTCGCGGCCTGCTTCCTGATGTCGGCGGCCCATGGCGCGCTGTACGTCTTCTATTCGATCCACCTGGTCGGTGCAGGCTATGGGAAGGGTTTCGTGGGCTGGATGTGGACCCTCGGCGTGATCGCCGAGATCGCCGTCTTCGTCGCGATGCCGCAGATGCTGAAGGCGTTCTCGCTGAGGGCGATCCTGGCCCTCTCGTTCGGCTGCGCAGTGGTGCGCTTCCTGCTGATCGGCTGGGCCGTGGATTCCCTGCCGCTGCTGGTCGTCGCGCAACTGATGCACGGGGCCACGTTCGGCGCCTATCATGCGGCGGCGATCGCCGCGGTGCACCGCTGGTTCCCGGGCCGCGCCCAGTCGCGAGGCCAGGCCTTGTATGGCAGTCTGTCGTTCGGCGCCGGCGGCATGCTGGGGGGGCTGGTCAGTGGCTATCTGTGGGATCCGGTCGGCGCCGCCTGGACGTATACGGTGGGTTCCGGCTTCGCATTGGCGGGTCTGGTACTGATCCTGGTGGGCATGCAGCGCTCCGGCCAGGGCTTCGCTGAAGATGGGGGCAGGGCATGACGATGAGGACGATGGTGGGCGGGGCGGCGGTCGTCGTTGCGGCGCTGGTGTTGCCGGCCTGCCAGACGGTGCAGACCACCCAGGCCGGCGCGGTCGGTGTCGATCGCAGCCAGGCGATGCTGGTGTCGTCGGCCGAGATCGAGCAGGCCTCGGCCGAACAATATCAGCAGGTGATCGCCGCCGCGCGCGAGAAGCATGCGCTGAATCGCGACGACACCCAGCTCCGCCGCGTGCGTGCGATCGCCGCGCGCATGATCCCGCAGACCACGGTGTTTCGCCCGGATGCCGCCAAATGGCAGTGGGAGGTCAACGTGCTCGAATCGGATCAGCTCAACGCCTGGTGCATGGCCGGGGGCAAGATCGCATTCTATTCGGGCCTGATCGACAAGCTCGCGCTCACCGATGCCGAGATTGCCGCGATCATGGGCCACGAGGTCGCCCACGCCCTGCGCGAACACTCGCGCGAGCGGGTGTCGCGCGCGATGGCCACCGGCATGGGCGTGGCGATCGTCAGCGCGGCGCTCGGCATCGGGCAGGCCGGCAACGACCTGATGGGCTCGCTCGCCAAGGTGACGTTCGAACTGCCCAATTCGCGACTGCACGAGACCGAGGCCGATCGCATCGGCGTCGAGCTGGCCGCCCGCGCCGGCTACGATCCGCATGCTGCGGTGGGCCTGTGGAAGAAGATGGCCGCGGTGTCGAAGGGCAGCCCGCCGCAGTTCCTGTCGACCCATCCGTCCCACGACACGCGCCAGAAGGATCTGGAGAACTATGCGCAGCGGGTGATGCCCCTGTACCGGCAGGCAAGCGCGGGAAAACCTTGAGTTTTCGGCGCCTGCCGGCGCCTGTCCAAGGGGGCCCGCGTGTGAAATAATCGGCATCCCCCAGAGATGCGGACGTACAGGATGGAAGCGCAGACGCTGTATGAAAAGCTGTGGTCGAGCCATGTCGTGCATCAGGAGTCGGACGGCACGGCGCTGATCTATATCGACCGCCACCTGGTGCACGAGGTCACCAGTCCGCAGGCCTTCGAAGGTCTCAGGCTGGCGGGCCGCAAGCCGTGGCGGACGAGTTCGATCGTCGCTACGGCCGACCACAACACACCGACCGACCACTGGGATCGAGGCATCCAGGACCCTGTCTCGCGCCAGCAGGTCGAGACGCTGGACGCCAATATCCGGGCCTCGGGTGCGCTCGCCTATTTTCCGTTCAAGGACGTGCGCCAGGGCATCGTCCATGTGATCGGGCCCGAGAACGGGGCGACGCTGCCGGGCATGACCGTGGTCTGCGGTGATTCCCACACCTCGACCCACGGCGCCTTCGGCTGTCTCGCCCACGGCATCGGCACGTCCGAGGTCGAGCACGTGCTGGCGACCCAGTGCCTGCTGCAGAAGAAGTCGAAGACCATGCTGATCCGGGTGGACGGCCGGCTCGGCAAGGGGGTCGGCGCGAAGGACGTGGCGCTCGCGATCATCGGCCACATCGGCACCGCCGGCGGTACCGGCCACGCGATCGAATTCGGTGGCGAAGTGATCCGCTCGCTGTCGATGGAAGGCCGCATGACGGTGTGCAACATGGCGATCGAGGCGGGTGCCAGGATGGGCTTCGTCGCGGTCGACGACATCACCGTCGAGTACCTGCGGGGCCGGCCGTTCGCACCCGGCGGCGAACACTGGGACAAGGCCGTCGACTACTGGCGCACGCTGCATTCGGACGAGGGCGCGCGTTTCGACAAGGTCATCGAGCTGCGCGGAGAACGGATCGTGCCGCAGGTGACCTGGGGCACCTCGCCCGAGATGGTGACCGGCATCGACAGCCGGGTGCCGGATCCGGTCGCGGAGAAGGACCCGGTGCGGCGCGAGGGCATGGAGCGCGCGCTGCAGTACATGGGGCTCGCGCCGAACACGCCGATCGAGGCGGTGCGCATCGACAAGGTGTTCATCGGCTCGTGCACCAACTCGCGGATCGAGGACCTGCGCCAGGCCGCCGCGGTCGTGCGCGGCCGCCGCAAGGCCGACAACGTGCGTCTCGCGCTGGTGGTGCCCGGTTCCGGCCTGGTCAAGCGCCAGGCCGAAGCCGAAGGGCTCGATGCCATCTTCACCAACGCAGGCTTCGAGTGGCGCGAGCCGGGATGCTCGATGTGCCTGGCGATGAACGCGGACCGCCTCGAGCCGGGCGAGCGCTGCGCCTCGACCTCGAACCGCAACTTCGAGGGGCGGCAGGGGGCCGGCGGCCGTACCCATCTGGTCAGCCCGGCGATGGCCGCGGCCGCCGCGATCGCCGGGCGTTTCGCCGACGTGCGCGAAATCCTCTGAGACTCAGCCGGAAACCGACACGATGGAAGCATTCAAGATTCACGAGGGCCTGGTGGCGCCGCTCGACCGCAACAACGTGGACACCGACGCGATCATCCCGAAGCAGTTCCTGAAATCGATCAAGCGTTCGGGCTTCGGACCCAATGCCTTCGACGAGTGGCGCTACATGGACCATGGCGAGCCCGGCATGGACAACGCGCGGCGCCCGCTGAACCCGAATTTCGTGCTCAACCAGGAGCGCTACCGCGGTGCGTCGATCCTGTTGACCCGCGCCAACTTCGGCTGTGGCTCGAGTCGCGAGCATGCGCCGTGGGCGCTGCTCGACTACGGCTTCAAGGCGATCCTGGCCGAGTCCTTCGCCGACATCTTCCACAACAACTGCTTCAAGAACGGCATCCTGCCGGTGGTGGTGCCGAAGGCGGAGCTCGACGCCCTGTTCGGCCTGGTGGAGCATTGCCCCGGCTATGCGCTCGCGATCGACCTGCCTGCCCAGTCGATCCGGCGGCCGGACGGCCATGTCGTCCACTTCGATGTCGATCCGTTCCGCAAGGAGTGCCTGGTCAATGGCTGGGACGACATCGGCCTGACGCTGCGCCATGCCGACAAGATCCGTGAATACGAGGCGCGCCGCCGCGTCCGCCATCCTTACTATTTTTCCTGATTGCCAGGCGCGCGCGAGCGCGCCGGGGAGAAGACTTCAGATGAAGATCTGCGTATTGCCGGGCGACGGCATCGGCCCGGAAATCACCGCCCAGGCGTTGCGCGTGCTCGCCGCCCTGCGCAGCGACGGCCTGCCGATCGAGATCGAGCAGGCCCTGATCGGTGGCAGCGCGGTGGACGCCGAGGGCGTGCCGCTGCCGGCATCGACCCTGGGGCTCGCCGGCGAGGCCGATGCGGTGCTGCTCGGCGCGGTCGGCGGGCCAAAGTGGGACGGACTGCCCCGCGACCGGCGTCCCGAGCGGGGGCTGCTCGGCATCCGCAAGTCGCTCGAACTGTTCGCCAACCTGCGCCCGGCGATCCTCTACCCGGAACTGGCCAACGCCTCGACCCTGAAGCCCGAGGTCGTGGCCGGGCTCGACATCATGATCGTGCGCGAACTGACCGGTGACATCTACTTCGGCCAGCCGCGCGGCATCGAACAGCGCGACGGCGAGACCGTCGGCTTCAACACGATGATCTACAGCGAGGCCGAGATCCGCCGCATCGCGCGCGTCGCCTTCGATATCGCGATGAAGCGCAGTCGCCGGCTGTGCTCGGTCGACAAGATGAACGTGCTCGAATGCACCCAGTTGTGGCGCGACGTCGTCACCGAAGAGGCCAAGTCCTATCCCGATGTCGAACTCTCCCACATGCTGGTGGACAACGCCGCGATGCAGCTGGTGCGCAATCCCAAGCAGTTCGACGTGATGGTCACCGGCAACATGTTCGGCGACATCCTGTCCGACGAGGCATCGATGCTGACCGGATCGATCGGCATGCTGCCGTCGGCTTCGCTGGACGCCGCCAACAAGGGCATGTACGAACCCAGCCACGGCTCGGCGCCCGACATCGCCGGCAAGGGCCTGGCCAATCCGCTGGCGACGATTCTTTCGGTGGCGATGATGCTGCGCTATACATTCGGCCAGGAAGAGGCCGCGGCGCGGGTCGAGGATGCGGTCAAGCGGGTGCTGGCCGAAGGCCTGCGGACAGCGGACATTCACGAGAAGGGCAAGAGGCAGGTGGGTACCGCGGCGATGGGTGACGCGGTGCTGGCGGCGCTGTGAACGGTTAGAAACGAAAGCGACAGGACTATGGCACAGATGAAACGAGTGGGACTGGTAGGTTGGCGGGGCATGGTGGGCTCCGTGCTGATGCAGCGGATGCGCGAGGAGAACGACTTCGCGAACATCGAGCCGATTTTCTTCACCACCTCCAACGTCGGCGGCGCGTCGCCGAACTTCGGCAAGGAGGCGCCGGCGCTGAAGGACGCCCGCAGCGTCGACGAACTCAAGGCGATGGACATCATCGTCACCTGCCAGGGCGGCGACTACACCAACGAGGTGTATCCGCAGTTGCGCGCGGCCGGCTGGCAGGGTCACTGGATCGATGCGGCCTCGGCGCTGCGCATGAAGGACGCTTCGGTGATCATTCTCGATCCGGTCAACATGCACGTGATCAAGGACGCGATGGTGGCCGGTGGCCGCGACTGGATCGGCGGCAACTGCACGGTCTCGCTGATGCTGATGGCGCTCGGCGGCCTGTTCCAGAACAATCTGGTCGACTGGGTCACGTCGATGACCTATCAGGCCGCTTCCGGCGCCGGCGCCCAGAACATGCGCGAATTGCTCGCCCAGATGGGGGCGCTCGAGGCCAGCGTGAAGCCGCTGCTCGACGATCCGGCCTCGGCAATCCTCGACATCGACCGGGACGTGTCGGCGGCGATGCGATCGGAATCCTTTCCGACCGCCAACTTCGGGGTGCCGCTGGGCGGCTCGCTGATCCCTTGGATCGACCGCGACCTGGGCAACGGTCAGAGTCGCGAGGAGTGGAAAGGCAGTGCCGAGACCAACAAGATTCTCGGCCTGGAAGCCCAGCCGATTCCGATCGACGGACTGTGCGTGCGCATCGGTGCGATGCGCTGCCACAGTCAGGCCATGACAATCAAGCTAAAGAATGACGTTCCCTGTGACGAAATAGAGCAAGTGCTGGCCACGGCCAACGACTGGGTCAAGGTCGTGCCGAACCAGCGTGAAGTCACCATGCGAGACCTGACCCCTGCAGCGGTGACCGGTACCCTGTCGATCCCGATCGGCCGGGTACGCAAGATGGCGATGGGAGGCGAGTACATCTCTGCCTTCACCGTGGGTGACCAGTTGCTGTGGGGCGCGGCCGAACCGCTGCGCCGGATGCTGGGGATCCTGCTGGACGCCTGAACGCTCCGGCGTGGTATGCCGGACGGTAACGGAAAGGGCCGCGTGGTTTTTTGAAACCGGCGGCCTTTTCTATTGGCGGTCGCCGCTGGATTGCATCGAGGTGTTGCGACAATGCCCCATCGGCATTGCCGGAAAGCCACCCGGCTTGCGAGCATAAATGCATGGTGCTAAGTTGGGTCACCCCGAAAAATCCGGCCTGGAACAGCGATTTCGATGACGATCATGAATAATTCGCTCAAGAAGACATTGCTGGCGGCAAGCCTGGCGGCGCTTCCCCTCACGCTCAATGCGGCCGGACTTGGGCGCATCAACGTGTTCAGTGCACTCGGGCAGCCGCTGAGTGCCGAAATCGAGGTTCAGGCCGATGCCGACGAGATCTCGTCGATGCGCGCACGGATGGCCCCGGCGGCGGTCTTCCAGGACGCGAACGTACCGTTCGCGCCGGTGATCAGCCTGATCCGGGTTGCCGTCGAGCCCCGCGGCGATGGCGCTGTGCTGAAGCTCTCGAGTGACCGACCGATCAACGAGCCCTTCGTCGACATGGTGCTCGAGATGGCCTGGGCGAACGGCAAGCTGATCCGTGAGTACACTTTCCTTCTCGATCCTTCGGTGAGTGCACCGAGGCCGGCCAGCACGGTCGCAGCCGCGCCGCCACCGGCCGCTCAGCCACGGCCGCCGGTGGTCAAGGCGCCGGCGCCGGTCGCCGCGCCCGCCGCTGCGGCGGCGGCACCAGCCGTCGCGGACGACTACCGGGTCAAGCGCGGCGATACCCTGAGCAGCATCGCGCGGGCGCACAAGTCGCAGGACGTGTCGCTGGAGCAGATGCTGGTCGCCCTGCAACGCCGTAATCCGCAGGCGTTCGTCGGCGACAACATGAACCGGCTGATGGCGGGACGGATCCTGAGCATTCCGTCCGCCCAGGACGCCGCCGAGATCCCGCAGAGCGAAGCGCGCCGCGAGGTGGTCGCCCAGTCGGCGGATTTCAATGCCTATCGGCGGCGGCTCGCCGAGACGGTAAGGCAGGAAGCGCCGGTGGCCGAGGCCGAAAGCCAGCAGCAGATGAGCGGCCTGATCAAGCCCCGTGTCGCCGAGGCTCCGAAACCGGAGGACACGGCACGCGATCAGGTGCGGGTCAGCAGGACCGAAAGCGGGGAAGGCCTGTCCCCGGATGCAAGCGCGCGATTGCGCATGCTCGAGGAGGACCTGGCCGCCCGCGACCGGGCATTGGCGGAGGCGAACGAACGGCTGGCGGAACTCGAGCGCAACATCGGCGAACTGCAGCAACTGATCGAACTGCGCAACGAGGGGCTCGCCAAAGCCCAGCAGAATGCCGAACTGGCGGCCGCCGCCGTGGCGAAGACCGGCGGCTTCGAGCCACCGGTCACACAGCCGGCTGCCGAGACCTTGGCCGATGCCGGCCCGGCTGCAGCGATGCCGGCCACGGACGCCGGCAAGGAGGCCGCAGCGCCGGTCGCGGAACCGGCGCCGGCGGCCCAGGCGGCACCTGCGGTGGCACCCGCACCCGCACCCGCCCCCGAGGTCGCCCCGCCGCCGGTGGCGCAAGCACCGAAGCCGACCGTCGCACCGCCGCCCCCGGCACCCCCGGCGCCGACCGCCGCGCCGCCTGCCCCTGCCCCTGCACCGGCTGCGGCCCCTGGCTTCATCGACGAGCTGCTGGCCAATCCGATGCTGGTCGCCGCCGGTGGCGGCGTCGTGGCCCTGCTGCTGGCGCTCGGCGTGATGCGTTCCCGCAAGAAGCGTGGCGAGGCCGATTCCCGGGCGGCGATGAGTGCGCCGTCGGAATTGTCGATGGGCGGCAGCTCGATCTTCGGGACCAGTGGCGGGCAGAGCGTGGACACCGGATCCAGCGTGATCCAGACCGACTTCAGCCAGTCCGGGATGTCGGCGATCGATGCCGACGAGGGCGTCGATCCGGTCGCCGAGGCCGATGTGTATATGGCCTATGGCCGGGACGCCCAGGCAGAGGAAATCCTGCTGGATGCTCTGAAGGCCGATCCGTCGCGAGCCGCGGTGCACCTCAAGCTGCTGGAAATCTATTCCCAGCGCAACAGCACGTCGCGTTTCGAGACGACCGCATCCGAGCTGTACTCGCTGACCGGCGGACAGGGTGGCGACTGGGCGCGCGCTGCCGAGATGGGGCGCCAGATCGATCCGGAGAACCCGCTCTATTCGGAGGCTGGCGGTGCTGCCGCAGCCGCCGCGGCAGCCAGCGCCGCGGGCGTGACCGCAGCGGTCGCCGCCAGTGCGGTAACTTCCGCGTCGGTCGATTCCGCGGCGGGCGGGGCCGAGCACTCGGCAGATCTCGAGATGTCGGCCCTCGACTTCTCGCTGTCCGACCGCAAGCCCGAGATCGAAGGGGCGAGCGCGACGCTGAAGGATACCTGGGCGATGCCCGGTGAACTCGGCCAGTTCGACGGCAGTGCCGGCGGCGATGCCTCCGACGGCCGCGGCATTTCCCAATCGGGCGGCAGTTCGCTGGACTTCAATCTGGATCTCGGTGACGCGCCGGACGAACCGGGCGCCAGTGAAGAACCGCCGACCGAAGGCGGGGGCATCGAGCGGCCGGCAACCGACAGCGACAAGACCGTCAAGCTGACCGCGCTCCCCGATACCGACGACGATGATGCGACCCTGATCAAGAAGTCGGGCGTCGAGGCGCTGGCGGCGGAGGACGATCTGGTCCTCACCCAGGCGACCGAGACGACCCTCGAGTTCGATCTCGACATGGATGACGACGCGAGCCCTGCGGCGGCACCGATCACCGAGTCGCCATTCGCCGACGCGGGGGTGCCGGCGGACGAGGACGTGGTCGAACAGCCCGTGGCGATGCCGGACGAATCGTCGGAAGCCGTGCAGCTGATGGATTCCGGCCAGACCGACTCCGCGCTCGATTTCGATCTCGACCTCGAGCCCGACGAGACCGTTGCGAGCGCGAATGCCGACGGCGAGGTCGCCGACGAATTCGAGCTGCCAGAGCTCGACGCGGGCCCCGGGGACGGCGATGGGGCGGAAACCGGCGATATCGTCGTGGCGACCGAGCAGCCCGAGGAAGTGGACCTGAGCGCGACGATCGCGAATCCGGTCCTCGCCGACGATGACGAGATGGCCACCGATCTCGAGCAGAGCAGCTTCGACGGCACCTTGCTGGACTTCGATTTCGATCTCGACAAGCCCGCCGCCGACGGCGCGCCGGCCGACGTCGAGGCGACGACGCTGGATATTTCGTCGATCGACCTCGATCTGGAGGCGCACGACGCCGAGCAAGCCAATCGCGAAGCGATGTCGGTGGTCGCTGCCGGTGGCGACATGCCGGTGGCCGCTGCCGGTCGCGACATGGCCCTGGCGGAACCGGCTTTGTCGGCCGTGGAAGCTCGTCCGGCGGTGGAAGCACCGGCCGCCGCGGCGGTGCTGTCGGTCGCCGAGGCGTCCCTCGACGGTGAAGCTTCATCGGCCGACAACGACCTGTCTTTCGAAGACGACACCCCGGGAGATCCGGAAGTCGACACCAAGCTCGAACTGGCTCGTGCATATGAGGAGATGGGCGACAAGGACGGCGCCAAGGAGCTGCTCGACGAGGTGCTCGCCGAAGGCAACGCCAAGCAGCAGGATCAGGCGCGCCTGGTGATGTCCCGCCTGTAAGCGCTTGTCGCGCGGGGAGGGCGTGCTGGCCTTGCATCCGGCCGTTTCCACCGGCCTGATCGGTGTGCTGCTGGTCGGCGGTCAGACGCTGGGCGGCGGTTCGCTCGCCCTCGGCTGCGCGGCGGCACTGTCCCTCGCATTGGCCGGTGCCCGTCGGCGCCTGCCGCGCCTGCTTCGTCGCAGCCGCTTCCTGTTGCTGGCGATCTTCGTGATGTTCGCGTGGTTCACGCCCGGCCAGCGACTGGTCGGCGACCCGGCATGGCTGTGGCCCACTTTCGAAGGTCTGCAACTGGCGCTGACCCACGGCGGACGCTTGCTGATCACGCTGGCGCTGGTCGCGCTGCTGCTCGAGAGAATGCCTGCCGACGAATTGCTGCAGGGCCTGTCGACCCTGGTTCGGCCATTGTCCCTGGTCGGCTGGGATGCGGATCGTCTTGCGGTGCGACTGAGCCTGGTGATGCACCTGGCCACCGAGTCTGCCGGTCGCGACTGGCGACACTGGCTCGACGACGCGGCGGACGAATCGGCGCCGGCCGCGGTCGCGGTGGCGACCCGTTCATTCGGCGCCGCCGACGCCTGGGTGCTGGCGCTGACGGTGCTGGCGATGTCATGCCTCGCCGTCGTCGCATAGCGCTCTGCCTCGAGTACGACGGGCGTGGCTTCACCGGCTGGCAGACGCAGCCGGACCGTCGTGGTGTCCAGGATGCCCTCGAGCGGGCCCTGGCGAAGATCGCCGACGAGCCGGTTGCCAGCGTCTGCGCCGGCCGCACCGACAGCGGTGTGCACGCGACGGCCCAGATCGTGCATTTCGACACCGGCGCCGAACGGCCGCCGAGTGCCTGGGTGCGAGGCGTCAATTCGCACCTGCCGCGCACCGTGGCGGTGCTGTGGGCGCAGGAAGTCGGCGCCGACTTCCATGCCCGATTTGCCGCCAACGCGAGGCATTACCGCTACCTGCTGCTGAATCGGCCGGTCAGACCAGGGGTATTGGCGGGGCGGGTAGGCTGGTATCACCGATCCCTCGACCCCGGCCGGATGCGCCGCGCGGCCCAGTGCCTGTTGGGCAGCCACGATTTCTCCGCATTCCGCGCGGCGTCGTGCCAGGCGGCGTCGCCGGTGCGTGAATTGCGCCGGATAGCGATCGAAATGCGCAACGACATGCTCAGCTTCGACTTCGAGGCCAATGCGTTCCTCCATCACATGGTCCGCAACCTGGTCGGGGCGCTGGTCCGTGTCGGTTCGGGGGCGTGGCCGGTCGAGCGCCTTGCAGATGTCCTGGCCGGGGGGGAACGCTCGCGGGCGGCGCCGACCTTCGCTGCCGACGGGCTCTACCTGTGCGGCGTCGAATATCCGCCGAAATGGCCGCTCCCCGGTGATGGGCGTATCATTTGCCGCCCCGACACGCACCTGGGCTGACCGCTTGGCTCGTACCCGAATTAAGATCTGTGGTCTGACGCGCGGGCAGGACGTGGTCGCCGCCGTCGATGCCGGCGCCGATGCGGTCGGTTTCGTGTTCTACCCCCCGAGCCCGCGCTTTGTGGACGCGCCCAGGGCAGCGGAGTTGTGCGCGCTGTTGCCGCCTTTCGTGACGCCGGTCGGGCTGTTCGTCAATGCCGATCGCGCGTGGATAGACGAGATTCTCGCCCAGGTCCCGCTGCAGCTGCTGCAATTCCACGGCGACGAGGACGAGCACGACTGCCTGGCCGCCGGGCGACCGTACATCAAGGCCGCAAGAATGCGGCCCGGGTTCGATCTGGTAGACTACGCCGCACGTTTCCCCTCCGCCCGGGCGATCCTGCTCGACGCCTTTGTCGAGGGCTATGGCGGGGGCGGGAAGGTCTTCGACTGGTCTTTGATTCCACAGGATTTTTCGCGCCCGTTGGTGTTGTCGGGCGGACTCGACGAGGGCAACGTCGCCGACGCGATCCGCCGGCTGCGGCCGCAGGCCGTGGACGTGTCGAGCGGGGTCGAGTCGGCGCGGGGCATCAAGGACACCTCGAAGATCCGGAGATTCGTAGCTGGAGTTCGCAATGCAGATGGCTGATGCCTCCTACTCACTGCCCGATGCCCGGGGTCATTTCGGCCCCTACGGTGGCATCTTCGTCGCCGAAACCTTGATTCCGGCGCTCGACGAGCTCCGCCAGGCCTACGAGGCCTGCCGGCAGGATCCGGACTTCCGGGCGGAGTTCGAATACGAGCTCAAGCATTACGTGGGCCGGCCCAGCCCGGTCTATCACGCCGAACGCTGGTCGCGGGAACTGGGCGGTGCGCAGATCTACCTGAAGCGCGAAGACCTCAACCATACCGGCGCCCACAAGGTGAACAACTGCATCGGCCAGGCCATGCTCGCGCGGCGGATGGGCAAGCCGCGGGTCATCGCCGAGACCGGTGCCGGCCAGCACGGCGTCGCCACCGCGACCGTCGCGGCGCGCTACGGCATGAAATGCGTCGTCTATATGGGCTCGGAGGACGTTCGTCGCCAGGCGGCCAACGTCTACCGGATGAAACTGCTCGGTGCCGAGGTGGTGCCGGTCGAATCCGGTTCCAGGACCCTCAAGGACGCCCTCAACGAGGCCATGCGCGACTGGGTGACGAACGTCGCCGACACGTTCTACATCATCGGTACGGTGGCCGGCCCCCATCCGTATCCGGCGATGGTGCGCGATTTCCAGTGCGTGATCGGCCGCGAGTGCATCGAGCAGATGCCCGAACTGGCCGGCCGGCAACCCGACTACGTGATCGCATGCGTCGGCGGCGGCTCCAACGCGATGGGCATCTTCCATCCCTACATCCCGGATCCCGGCGTCCGCCTGGTCGGGGTCGAAGCGGCCGGCGACGGCCTCGCCAGCGGGCGCCATGCCGCTTCGCTGGCGGCGGGTACGCCCGGTGTGCTGCATGGCAATCGCACCTACCTGCTGCAGAACGAAGACGGCCAGATCATCGAGACCCACTCGATCTCGGCCGGCCTCGACTACCCGGGCGTCGGTCCGGAGCATGCGTGGCTGAAGGACAGCGGCCGTGCCGAATACGTCGGCGTGACCGACGACGAGGCCCTGCAGGCGTTTCACGACCTGTGCCGCTTCGAGGGCATCATCCCGGCGCTGGAGTCGTCCCATGCCCTCGCCTACGCGAGCCGCCTCGCGCCGACGCTGGCGACCGACCGGATCCTGCTGGTCAATCTTTCCGGGCGCGGCGACAAGGACATGCACACCGTCGCCGAGCGCTGCGGGATCCAATTCTAGGGCGGCGCCGCCCTCACTTCCGTTCGAGTGATTCGTCGATGTCGAAGATCCAGGCAAGATTCGCCAGGCTGCAAGCCGAGGGCCGCAAGGCGCTGATTCCCTTCATAACCGCCGGCGATCCGTCGCCGCAGGCAACCCTGCCGCTGATGCGGGCGCTGGTCGATGGCGGCGCCGACATCATCGAACTGGGCGTGCCGTTCTCGGATCCGATGGCGGACGGTCCGACCATCCAGCGCGCTTCGGAGCGTGCCCTGGCGGCGGGCATGAGCCTGCGCCGGGTGCTGGAGATCGTCACCGAGTTTCGCCGCGCCGACGCCGAGACACCGGTCGTGCTGATGGGCTATGCCAATCCGATCGAGGCGATGGGGATCGAGGCCTTCGTTGCCGGTGCTGCCGCGGCCGGCGTGGATGGCGTGCTGGTGGTCGACTACCCGCCGCAGGAGAGCGAGTCGTTCGCGACGGAGCTGAAGGCCGCGGCAATCGACCCGATCTACCTGCTGGCGCCGACCTCGTCGGAGCAGCGCATGCGCGAGGTCGGGCGCTGCGGCAGTGGCTACATCTACTACGTTTCGCTGACCGGGGTGACCGGCGCCGGCCACCTCGATCATGCCCAGGTGGCCGAGCGCATCCCGTCGATCCGTGAGGCGGTCGGCATGCCGGTCGGTGTCGGATTCGGCATTCGCGATGCCGCCTCGGCAAAGCGTATCGGCCGGATCGCGGACGCCGTGGTGATCGGCAGCCGCATCATCGAAGAGATCGAAGGCGCCGGCGAGGAACGGGCGCCGACACGGGTGCGGGCGCTGATCGGAGAGATCCGCGAAGCGCTCGATTCGCTTTAAGGGGAGACCGCATGAGCTGGCTGAAGAAGCTGCTGCCGCCGAAGATCAATCGGGAGGCGTCGAGCAAGAAGTCGATACCGGAAGGCCTGTGGAGCAAATGCGAGGCCTGCGAGGCGGTGCTCTACCGCTCCGATCTCGACGCCAATTGCTCGGTTTGTCCGAAGTGCGGACACCACCAGCGCATCCGCGCGCGGGCGCGCCTCGACGCGCTGCTCGACGCCGATGGGCGCAGCGAGATCGGCGGATCGGTGGTGCCGATGGACCCGCTCAAGTTCCGGGACTCGCGCAAGTACCCAGACCGTCTGTCGGCGGCGGCGGCCGACACCGGAGAAGCCGACGCGATGGTCGTGATGCAGGGATCGATCGGCTCGGTGCCGGTCGTGGTGGCGTGTTTCGAATTCGATTTCCTCGGCGGTTCGATGGGCTCCGTGGTCGGCGAGCGCTTCGTGCGAGGCGTCGAGACCGCCCTCGAACACAAGCTGCCCTTCATCTGCTTCACCGCGACCGGCGGTGCGCGCATGCAGGAGGGGCTGTTCTCGCTGATGCAAATGGCCAAGACCACCGCCGCGCTGACCCGGCTGTCGGCCAGCAAGCTGCCGTTCATCACCGTGCTGACGGACCCGACGATGGGTGGCGTGTCGGCGAGCTTCGCCTTCATGGGCGACGTGGTGCTGGCCGAGCCGGGCGCGCTGATCGGCTTCGCCGGACCGCGGGTGATCGAGCAGACGGTTCGCGAAACTCTGCCCGAGGGCTTCCAGCGCTCCGAATTCCTGCTCGAGAAGGGCGCGATCGACATGATCGTCGATCGCCGGGAACTGCCAGGGCGACTGGTTGCCCTGATCACGCTGCTGTCCCGGCAAGTTGCCGCAGCCGCCTGACGGCGCTTGCCGGATGCAATTGCCCGAAACCCTGGAGGGCTGGCTGGCGCTGCTCGAGGCGCGCCACGGGCAGGCCGTGCGACTGGGGCTGGAGCGGGTCGCCGGGGTCGCCGAGCGGGTCGAGCTGAGACCGGACTGCCCGGTGATCGTGGTCGGCGGCACCAATGGCAAGGGTTCGACCTGCGCGATGCTGGAGTCCATCTTCCAGGCCGCGGGTTACGCCGTCGGCCTGTACTCGTCTCCCCATCTGTTGCGCTACAACGAGCGTGTCCGCATCGATGGCCGCGAGGCCGACGACGACGCGCTGGTACGGGCGATGGAAAAGGTCGAGATCGCCCGCCGGGACACCCCTCTGACCTACTTCGAACATGGCACCTTGGCCGCGCTTGCGGTTTTTCGCGAGGCGGCACCGGACGTGGTGATCCTCGAAGTCGGTCTCGGCGGCCGCCTCGATGCGGTCAACCTGATCGACTCCGACTGTGCGATCGTCACCAGCATCGCGCTCGATCATACCGACCTTCTCGGTCACGACCGCGAGGCCATCGGCTTCGAGAAGGCCGGCATCTTGCGCGCAGGCAGGCCGGCCATCTGTGCGGATCCCGAGCCGCCGCAGACGCTGGTCGCGAGGGCTGGCGAGATCGGTGCCCGGCTGCTGGTCAGCGGCCGCGATTTCGGCTTCCGTGGTGATCGCCAGCAGTGGGCGTTCTGGGGACGAGGCGGCGAATTGCGGCGTGGCGGACTGGCGTTCCCGTCCCTGCGCGGCGCCAATCAGCTGCTCAACGCCGCCGCCGCGCTGGCGGCGATCGACGAGATGCGGGACCTGCTGCCGGTGCCGATGCAGGCGGTGCGCGAAGGCCTGATGCTGGTCGAGCTGCCCGGGCGCTTCCAGATCCTGCCGGGACGGCCGACCGTGGTGCTGGACGTCGCCCACAATGTCCAGGCGGTCGGCGTGCTCGCCGAGAATCTCTCGAACATGGGCTATGCTCCCGAGACCTGGGCGGTCTTCTCGATGCTCTCCGACAAGGACATCGAGGGGGCGGTGGCCCGGCTTCGCGCCCGCGTCGACCACTGGCTGGTGGCGGGCCTCGGGGGCCCCCGCGGGCTGCCCGCCGAGACGCTCGCGCAGCGCGTCCGTGAAATCGCCGGGGCAACGGACGTAAGGGCGTTCGACCATCCCGAAGAGGCCTTTGCGGCGGCCCGCGAGGGTGCCGGCGAGGATGATAGAATCGTCGTCTTCGGCTCGTTCCTGACCGTTGCAGCGGTGCTGCCGGTGGCGCGGGCCTCGCGCTGACTGGGTTGTGATGGCGGACGACGAGAAGCAGATCGAAATCAAGAAGCGCGCCCGCCGACGCTTGGTGGGTGCCGCCGCCCTGGCACTGCTCGCGGTGGTCGTGTTGCCGATGGTCATGGACAGCGAGCCGCGCCTGCCGGCGCAGGACATCCAGGTTCGCATTCCGCCCCAGACGGGCAGCAATTCGATGGCCAGTCAGATCGAACCGAGGCTGCCGGTCCGGCCTTCGGCGCAGCCGTCGTCGGCGCCGCCTGGGCCCGCAGCCAAGGCGCCCGCAGATGTGCCCGAGTCGGCCGGCGCGGATGCGCCGCAGGCGGCGGCCAGCGCGCCGGTCGCGCCGGCGCCTAAGCCTGCGGCCGAAAGGGGAGAAAGCGGCCGTGCGACGGAGGCAGCCGGCGCGCCGCAGCCGGCGGTCGTCGACGAGGCCGCCCGGGCGGCCGCGATTCTTGCCGGCGGCGCCGCGGACGGCGTGCCGCCGGTGCGCCGCTTCGTGGTCCAGGTCGGTGCCTACCGCGATCGTGGCAATGCGACGAACCTGCAGGGAAAGCTCAAGGCCGACGGTTTCTCGGCCTTCACCGAGCGCAGCGGCGACAAGACGCGGGTGCGCATCGGTCCGTTCGACGATCGCGCCGATGCCGAGTCGGTGCTGGCGCGGGTCCGTCGCATGGGCCTGGGTGGCAGCGTGCTGCCGTTGAACTGACGCCGTGACACCTTTCGATATCGCTGTCGTCCTGCTTTTCGTAGTATGTGCGGTGCTGGGCTTCTGGCGCGGCCTGGTGTCCGAGGTGCTGGCGCTGGCCGCATGGGGGCTGGCGGTGGTGCTCGCGGTGGTGTTTTCGGGGCGGCTGGCGCAGTCGATGGTGTTCGTCGATGGGCCGTTGCTGCGGCAGGCAATCGCCTTCGTCGCGATCGTGGTCGTGACCCTGCTGGCCGGTGGCGCAATCCGCTGGGTCATGAGAGAGTTGCTGAAGGCCGTCGGGCTGCGTGTCGCCGACCGGGTGCTCGGTGCCGGTTTCGGCTTGGTCAAGGGCCTGGTGATCGCGATGCTGGTGGTGCTGTTCGGCGGACTGACCGGCATTTCCCAGGCGGCCTGGTGGCGTGAGGCAGCGCTGACGCCGCCGCTGCAGGCTGCAGTGCTGGCGGCGCGGCCCTGGCTGCCGGAGGCAGTGGCAAAACGTGTTCGTTTCGATTAGGTAGTGATGTCATGTGCGGGATTCTCGGGGTCGTAGCGACCACGCCGGTCAATCAGCTTCTCTACGACGGACTGCTGGTGCTCCAGCACCGTGGCCAGGACGCGGCCGGTATCGCGACCGCAGAAGGGGGGCGATTCCACATGCACAAGGGGCCCGGCCTGGTTCGGGACGCCTTTCGGACCCGCAACATGCGCAACCTGTCGGGCAACTGGGGCATTGGTCACGTGCGCTATCCGACTGCCGGTTCGGCCTACAATCCGTCCGAAGCGCAGCCCTTCTACGTCAATTCGCCGTTCGGCCTGATGCTTGCCCACAACGGCAATCTGACCAATTCGGAGGCGCTCAAGCGCGAGATGTTCCTGTCCGATCTGCGCCACATCAACACCAACTCGGACTCCGAGGTCCTGTTGAACGTGCTGGCGCACGAGCTCCAGGAGGCCACCGATCGCTACCGTCTCGACGAGGATGCGATCTTCCGGGCCGTCGCCGGGGTCCATCGCCGCTGCCGCGGTGCTTACGCGGCGGTGGTGATGATCGCCGGCTACGGCCTGCTCGCGTTCCGCGACCCGTACGGTATCCGGCCGCTGGTGATCGGCCGCAATTCGGCCATGGGCGGGACGGAGTGGATGGTCGCCTCCGAGAGCGTCGCGATCGACGTGCTCGGCTTCGATCTGGTGCGCGACGTGGCGCCGGGCGAAGCGGTGCTGATCGACACCCAGGGCAATTTCGCGAGCCGACAGTGCGCCGAACAGACGACCCAGGCGCCGTGCATGTTCGAGTACGTCTACCTGGCGCGCCCGGATTCGCTGATGGACGGCATCTCGGTCTACGACTCCCGGGTCAAGATGGGCGAATATCTCGCGGCAAAATTCCGCCGCTCGTTGCCCAACGTCCATCCGGACGTCGTCATCCCGATTCCCGATTCTAGCCGACCGGCGGCGATGCAGATGGCGCACTGCCTGGGCATTCCCTACTCGGAGGGGTTTGTCAAGAACCGCTACATCGGGCGCACCTTCATCATGCCCGGCCAGGCGGTTCGGCGGCGTTCCGTGCGCCAGAAGCTGAACGCGATCCACCAGGAATTCCGCGGCAAGGACGTGCTGCTGGTCGACGATTCGATCGTTCGCGGGACCACCAGCAAGGAGATCGTCTGCATGGCCCGCGAGGCGGGTGCGAACAAGGTGTACCTCGCGTCCGCGGCGCCACCGGTGCGCTTTGCCAACGTCTACGGCATCGACATGCCGACCCAGGAAGAACTCATCGGCGCCAATCGCACCGAAGAGGAGATCAACCAGGTGGTCGGCGCCGACGGCCTGATCTACCAGGACCTCGAGGATCTGAAGGCGGCGGTGCGTTCGATCAATCCAGCGATCAACTTCTTCGAGACCTCCTGTTTCGACGGTTGCTACGTCACTGGTGACATCACCGCCGAGTATCTTTCCGGGGTTGCCAGCAAGCGCGGGCAACCGGCGGGCGCCATCGACGACCCCGATGGCGACGGCGGTGGCCAGCTCGACCTCAACCTGGTGTCCACGGAACAGGAGCACTGAGCGGCCCCGGGGCCGGAGCATTTCACGACCATGCAGCGATACGACAACGACACACTGGCGGTGCGCGCCGGCACCGAGCGCAGCCAGTTCAACGAGCACAGCGAGGCCATCTTCCTGACCTCGAGCTTCGTCTTCGAGTCCGCCGCCCAGGCGGCGGCGCGCTTCTCCGGCGAGGAGGCGGGCAACGTCTACTCTCGGTTCACCAATCCGACGGTGACCGCGATGCAGCAGCGGCTGGCAGCGATGGAGGGCGGTGACGCGTGCATCGCGACCGCCTCCGGCATGTCGGCAATCCTAGCCACCGTGATGGCGTTGATGAACGCCGGCGAGCACGTGGTGGCCTCCCGGGGGCTGTTCGGGGCGACCCAGCAGTTGTTCGGCAACCTGCTGCCACGCTTCGGCATCACCACCGATTTCGTGCCGGCCAGTGACCTGGCGGCCTACGATGCGGCGATCCGGCCGGAAACCCGGATGATCTTCGTCGAGACACCGTCGAATCCGCTGACCGAGCTCGTGGATCTCAAGTCGCTCGCCGAAATCGCCCACCAGCGGGGCGTCAAGCTGGTGGTCGACAACTGTTTCTGCACGCCGGCCTTGCAGCGCCCATTGGATCTGGGTGCCGATCTGGTGGTGCACTCGGCGACCAAGTACCTCGACGGCCAGGGCCGGGTGATCGCCGGTGCCGTGGTCGGGTCGGCGGGCGACATCGAGGAGGTTTTCAAGTTCCTGCGCACGGCCGGCCCGTCGCTGTCACCGTTCAACGCCTGGATCGTCCTGAAGGGCCTCGAGACGCTGCGCATCCGCATGGACGCCCAGTGTGCGGCGGCGGCGGATCTCGCCGTCTGGCTGGAGGGTCACGAGCGGGTCGCCCGGGTGTTCTATCCGGGCCTGCCTTCTCATCCGCAGCATCGGCTGGCGCTGCGGCAGCAGAAATCGGGTGGCGCGATCGTCAGCTTCGAGGTGGTCGGCGAGCGCGAACAGGCGTGGCGGGTGGTCGATCACTGCCGCCTGCTGTCGATCACCGCGAATCTCGGCGATACCCGCACGACGATCACCCATCCGGCATCCACCACCCATCACCGCATCGGCCCGGAGGCGCGCAAGGAGGCCGGCATCGGTGACGGATTGCTGCGGGTCGCGGTCGGGCTCGAGGCGATCGAGGACGTCAAGGAAGATCTGGCGCGGGGGCTGGCGCTGATCTGATCGGGCCGGCGGACGCTCAGCCGGCGTGGGCGGTCGCGCTGCCGTCCTGCCAGGCCAGGAATTCGGCCCGATCATGCCAGTCGGCGAGGACCCAGCGCGTCACCTCGTGACCGGCAACGACATGGCTATGGCGGGCCGGCCGATGGGTGTGGCCGTGGATCAGCACGCTGCATCCGGCTGCCGCGATCGCCGACTCGATCGCCGTGGGGGCCGCGTCCATGATCGCCTCGGCCTTGCCGGCCGTCGCCTGCCGGCTCTGCTCGCGGGCCTGCTCCGCCAGCCGTCGGCGTTCGGGCAGGGGCTGAGCCAGGAAGCCGCGCTGCCAAGCGGGATCACGAAGCTGGGCACGCACGGCCTGGTAGGGCAGGTCGTCCACACACAGGCTGTCACCATGCATCAGCAGCAGCCGATCGCTGCCGCAATGGAGCAGGCACGGATCGGCGAGCAGTGACAGGCCGGCGCGTCCCGCGAAGTGCTGGCCGAGCAGGAAGTCCCGATTGCCCGCCATGAACCAGTTGACCACACCACGGCCACGCAGCCTGGCCAGCGCGGCCGCGACCGCGGCCGCGAGCGGCCGGTCGTCGTCGTCGCCGATCCAGTATTCGAACAGGTCGCCGAGGATGAACAACTGCCCGCAGTCCCGCGCTTCGCCATCGAGAAACGCGACGAAGGCCTGCGTCCTGCGCGGCTGCGACTCGCACAGGTGAAGGTCGGAAATGAACAGCAGGCGCTCGCCGGTCCCGACCTCCAGGTGCCGCATCAGACCACTTCGGCCTTCACGATCACCACGTCCTCGACCGGGACGTCGGCGTGGAAGCCGCGGCTGCCGGTCCTCGCAGCCTCGATCTTGTCGATCACGTCGATGCCCTCGCTCACCTTGCCGAACACCGCGTAGCCCCAGCCGTCCTGGCCCGGGTGGTCGAGGAAGCCATTGTCGGCGACGTTGATGAAGAACTGTGCGGTGGCCGAGTGCGGCGCATTGGTCCGGGCCATGGCGATGGTGCCGCGCTGGTTCTTCAGGCCGTTGGCGGCCTCGTTCTGGATCGGGTCGGCGGTGGGCTTCTGCTTCATCCCCGGCTCGAAGCCGCCCCCCTGGATCATGAAGCCACGGATCACACGGTGGAAGACCGTGTTGTCGTAATGGCCGGCCTCGACGTAGGCGAGGAAGTTGCGGACCGACTCCGGTGCGCGCTCGGCGTCGAGTTCGATGGTGATTTCGCCGTGATTGGTGTGCAGCTTGACTGCCATGGGCTCTCCGCGGGGGTGGGGTTCACTTCGACGACGGGGCGCCGTCCAGGATACGCGCCGATTCGATCACGACCGGCTCGGCAGGTACGTCGCGATAATACCCCACGGTGGTGGTGGGGACCTCGCCGATCTGGCGCACCACGTCCATGCCCGCCGTGACCTCGCCGAACACCGCGTAGCCCCAGCCGTCCGGCGACGGATAATCGAGCGAGGCGTTGTCCACCAGATTGATGAAGAACTGCGCGGTGGCGGAATGGGGGTTGCTCGTGCGCGCCATGGCGATCGCCCCGGCCTTGTTCTTGAGGCCGTTCTTGGCCTCGTTGCGGATCGGCGAACCTACCTGCTTCTGCTTCATCTGGCGGTCGAATCCGCCGCCCTGGATCATGAAGCTGCCGATGACGCGGTGGAAGATCGTGCCGTCGTAGTGGCCCGAGCGGACGTACGAGAGGAAGTTGCCGACGCTCTCCGGCGCCTTGGCCGGGTAGAGTTCCAGCGTGATCCGTCCGGCGCTGGTTTCGAGTTCCACCGTCGGGTTGGCGGCCCATGCGCCGATCGTCAGGCAGGCCGCGGCGAAGGCGGCGAGAAGTTTGATCATGATGTCGATTCCTGGTTGTGGCCGGCGCCCTCAGGCCGGCCCTTCGTAGACGATCTTCCAGTCACCGTCGCGCTCGTGCCAGTACTGGCGCTTCTTGATGGTGGTGTTCAGGTCGTTGCTGCGGTAGCCCAGCTCGAAGCTGACGACGATCACGTTGTCGCGGCCGGGACTGCGGAAGATGCTGAGCTGCGCGAGGGACACGCTGGCCCATTGCTTGGTGCCGTTGAAGCGCTCGCGCTGCCTGCGCCAGGCGTCGAGGTCATGGTCGCCGCTGCGGAAGTCGCTGGCGTAGTGGCGCAGGTAGCGGGCCGTGTCCCGGCTCTCCCAGTCCTGGCGCCAGGATTCCACGACCTGCACGACGCGTGCTCGCTCGCGTCGCCACGCTTCGGGCGATACCCATTCCGCCTGCTGTCCGATCACGACCGGTGTCTGACCGGGCTCGACGAAGCCGGACAAGGCGTCCAGATCCTGGTTCGCGAGTACCACGCAGCCGTCCGACGCGAGCGGTGGCCGTGCATAGGTGTCCGGCGGCGTGCCGTGCAGCCAGATGCCGTAGCCACTGCGGCCGAGGCGCCGGTCCCACTCGTTCGGATAGTTGATCGGAAATGCGCCGCTGCCGTAGAACGCCGGCAAGCGCTTGGGCGGGATCGCGGCGGTCACGAAATAGACGCCGAGCGGCGTGCGCTTGTCGCCTTCGCGCCATTTTTCGGCGCCCTCTTTGCCCTGGCTGACATAGTAGTCGGCGATCAATCGGGGGGAACCGTGATCGTTGCGGAACACGTACAGGCGCGACTTGGCGGTGTCCACCAGCACCGCGTGGCCTTGCTCAGGTGCCAGGGCGAGCAGGTCGCGCGGCAACTGGTTCGGCTGCGGGCGTTGATCGCGGGCCCGCAGCCTGGCCAGCGCCTCCGCCCGAAGTCCGTTCAGGGTGGCACCGGAGATCCCCTGCACGCCGCCGATCGAATCGATCGGCCGGACCCTGGCCGTCAGCAGGTCGCCGCGGATCAGATGGGCCAGGCGAAAATTCGGGAAGGCATCGATCAGGCGGTCGGTGCTCACCAGTGCCTGATCGAGGCGATTGGCCCGGATCTCCTCGATGATCTGCTGCAGGGCGGTCTCGGGATCCGCCGTCGGCTCGACGGCATGGGCCGGAGCGCACAGCAGCAGGGTCGCCGCCAGCCATCCGTACCGCAGCGAGGAAAGGTCCGGGAAGCTCGCCATCAACCGCTCACGGCCTCGCGTCGGATGCGCCATTCGCCGCCATCGTTGATCAGCTCGAGGGTCTTGTTCGCAGAGGCGTCGAAATTGTAGGAGCCATAGTGCTGGCGGAAGCTTACGCGGGCGGTGTCGCCGTTCATCTCGACCTTGACGTCTTCGAGGTCCACCGAGATCTTGCCGGGCTTGCCGCCGACGCGTCGCCGCCGTTCTGCCTCCCAGGCGGACCGCGAGCGGCCGCCCGGTACCTGGAAGTTCGCCGCGTAGAACGAAAGATAGGCTTCCGCATCCTTGCTCGCCCATGCCTTGGCCCAGGCCGTGACACGTTGCCGCACGCGCTGCTCGGCGTCGCTGGCGATGGCCGGCGCCGCGCTCGAGGGTGCGGCGAGGGTCGTTGCCGCTCCCCCGGCTTCGGTCGGGTCCGTTGCCGGCGGGGTGTTCGGGGCGGGTGTCACGGTGATCAGTTGGCGCACGAGGGCCAGTTTGGCCTCGGCGGCCGTGTTGGCGGAGTCGAGCTGCAGCGCCTTGCTGTAGGCCTGGCTCGCCAGGCGCGAATAGATGTCGCCGAGGTTCTCGTGGGCGGTGGCGTAGGCCGGATGGGTGCGGATCGCCATTTCGAGGGCCGAGCGGGCCTTGTCGAACTCCTTCTGCTGCGCGTAGATCACCGCCAGGTTGTTGTAGGGCTCCGGCAGCTCCGGGTAGTCGGCGGTGAGGTTCTGGAAGACCTCGATCGCCAGGCCCTGGCGGCCGAGCTCGGTCAGCGCGAGTCCCTTGAGGAATCGCAGTTCCGGGTCCTTGGGTCGATCGGCGAGCCCGGCCTCGGCTTCGGACAAGGCCGATTCGTACTGACCCTGCTTGATCAGTTCCTGGACCTTGTCGGCGTCGGCCAGGGCATGCGGCGTGACCGATGCCGCAACCGCCAGGGCGAACAGGCGCCGCAGCACTGAATTTCTCATATGTTAGACTCGCTCGGTTGTTCCGCGGTCACCAACGGGATCAACATGCCATTTTACCAACAAGGTAAATGGCCTCAAAATCAGCCTGTGCGCAATCCTCGGCGCGTGCCGGGAAGCCGGTGACCTCGGCTTCGAATTGCGCAGCGGGCTTTCCGCAGTACCTTCCAGAACCAAATTTCGGATGCCACGGCAGATGCTGGAGATCTTCAATACCCTGACGCGCCGGAAGGAAGTGTTCCGGCCGATCGAGGCAGGAAAAGTGCGCATGTACGTCTGTGGCATGACGGTGTACGACTACTGTCACCTCGGCCATGCGCGGGTGATGGTGGTGTTCGACATGGTGGCGCGATGGCTGCGGGCCAGCGGCTTCGCGTTGACCTATGTTCGAAACATCACCGACATCGACGACAAGATCATCCGTCGCGCGGTGGAAAACGGCGAGTCGATCCACGCGTTGACCGACCGCTTCATCGCGGCGATGCACGCCGATGCCGACGCCCTCGGCGTGTTGCGACCGGATCAAGAGCCGCGCGCGACCGACCACGTCGGCGACATGCTCGAACTGATCTCGGTCCTCGAGGACAAGGGGCTCGCCTACCAGGCGTCGAGCCGCGACGTCTGCTTTGCGGTGCGCAGCTTTGCCGGCTACGGTCGGCTGTCGGGCAAGGCGCTCGACGATCTGCGCGCCGGCGAGCGGGTCGAGGTTGCCGAAGGGAAGCACGATCCGCTCGACTTCGTGCTGTGGAAGCACGCCAAGCCCGGCGAGCCGGACGATGCCCGCTGGGCGTCGCCGTGGGGCGAGGGGCGTCCCGGATGGCACATCGAATGCTCGGCCATGAGCGGCCGGCTGCTGGGCACCCATTTCGACATCCATGGCGGTGGCCAGGATCTCCAGTTTCCGCACCACGAGAACGAGATCGCCCAGAGCGAGGGGGCGCACGGCAGCTTCGTCAACTACTGGATGCACAATGGTTTCGTGCGGGTCGACGACGAGAAGATGTCGAAGTCGCTGGGCAATTTCTTCACGATCCGCGACGTGCTCGAGCGCTACGACGCCGAGGTGGTGCGCTTCTTCATGCTGCGCGCCCACTATCGCAGTCCGCTCAATTATGCGGATGCCTTGCTCGACGACGCCCGCCATGCGCTGACCCGGCTGTATACGGCGCTGCGCAACGTCCCGCCGACGGCGGCAGTGGCAGACTTCGAGTCGCCCGCCGGGGCTCGTTTCCGGGCGGCGATGGACGACGACTTCAACACGCCGGAGGCGGTGGCGGTTCTGTTCGAACTGGCCGGCGAGGTCAACCGTGGTGGCGATCCGGCGGTCGCCGGCCAGTTGCGGGCGCTCGCCGGCGTGCTCGGTTTGCTGCAGCGAGATCCGGTGGCCTTCCTCCAGGCGGAGACCGGCGACGGCGGCGGGGACTGGTCGGCGACGCGCATCGAGGCGCTGATCGGCGAGCGAGCGGCCGCCAAGAAGGCCCGGGATTACGCGCGCGCCGACGCGATTCGCGACACCCTGGCCGGTGCGGGCATCGTGCTCGAGGACTCTGCCGGTGGCACCAGCTGGCGCCGAGGCTGATCCGGCCATCTGCGTTTTCGCTCGTTGTCGGACAGGCATCGACCGGGTGGCCGGTCAATGCGCCGCCCTTGCGTTGCGCCCGGCACCCGTGACCTGGACGAAGTCCGAACAGGCGTGATCCGCAGGCCCGAGGCCGGCGTCGAAGCCGTCGCCGATGAACGGGGGCATGCCGCCGTAGGCTTGCTGCGGCGACTCGCGATCGGGAATGCGACCGCCGCCGCCCGCCCCTTCGGCGATCACCGCGCAGGTGCCGACGACCGGAACCCCGTCGTGCGCTGCAACGGTGCCGGCCGCTGCGATCGGCTCGATCAGCGCTATGCAGGGCCGGTAGGCGCCGACCGGGACCACGACCGCGGGCAGCGCGGCGTCGAGCCGTGATCGCCGGCCAGGGGCTGCCGCTGCCGCCGACGGCGGGAGGACGATGCGATCCTCGGTGACGCCGGTGGCGGCCCTGGCCTGCGAAGCCAGGCACAGCAAGGACAGCATCGTGACGAATGGCAACCTGTATGCAATGCGCGCGATCATGGGCGCCTCTCCAGCCGGAAACTTGCAACGCAAGTATGGCTAGCGTCCGGCGCTGGCAAAGGTTTAGGCCCGGATCGTGGTTCCGTCACCGTCCTGGCGGGTCACCGGGCGCCCGGCATCGTCCGCAACCGCCGCGACATCGATGCCACGATGCCACGCCATTCCGCGGTCCGGCGCGCCCGCCGGCGGCGCGACCTGCTATTCGCGCTGGCCTCAGGCGCCGAAGAACTCCTTGACCTTGTCCATCCAGCCCTTGGCCTTGGGATTGTGCCGGTCCGCGTTGTCTGCAGAGATCTCGTCGAATTCGCGCAGCAGCTCCTTTTGGCGCTCGGTCAGGTTCACCGGCGTCTCGACGACCACGTGACACATCAGATCGCCCGGCGCGTGGCTGCGCACGTTGCGAATGCCCTTGCCACGCAGGCGGAACACCCGCCCGCTCTGGGTCTCGGACGGAACCTTGATGCGCGCCATTCCGTCCAGCGTGGGGATCTCGATTTCGCCGCCCAGGGCAGCCGTGCTGAAGCTGACCGGCATCTCGCAGTGCAGGTCGTCGCCGTCGCGCTGGAACACCGGGTGGGAGCGGATGTGAATCTCGACGTACAGGTCGCCGGACGGCCCGCCATTGACCCCGGCCTCGCCGTGGCCGGCGTGGCGCAGGCGCATGCCGTCGTCGATGCCGGCCGGGATCTTGACTTCCAGTGTCTTCTGTTTCTTGGTACGGCCCGCGCCGCCGCAACTGCGGCACGGATCCGGAATGATTCGTCCGGAGCCGTGGCACTTGGGGCACGTCTGCTGGATCGAGAAGAAGCCCTGCTGGATCCGCACCTGGCCTGCACCACCGCAGGTCGGGCAGGGCTTGGGTTGGCTGCCCGGCTTGGCACCGCTGCCGCCGCAGGTTTCGCAATTCTCGAGGGTCGGGATGCGGATCGTCTTTTCGGCGCCGCGGGCCGCTTCCTCGAGGGAGACTTCCAGGTTGTAGCGCAGATCGGCGCCGCGATACACGTTCGAGCGACCGCCGCCGCGGCTGCCACCGAAGATGTCGCCGAAGATGTCGCTGAAGGCGTCGGCAAAGCCATCGAATCCCTGACCGCCACCCATGCCGCCGGCCGAGGGGTCGACGCCGGCGTGGCCGTAGCGGTCGTAGGCGGCGCGCTTTTGCGAATCGGACAGGATCTCGTAGGCGAGCTTGGCCTCCTTGAAATGCTCCTCGGCTTCCTTGTCGCCCGGATTGCGGTCCGGGTGATACTTCATCGCGGCCTTCTTGTAGGCCTTCTTGATCTGTTCCTCGGATGCATCCCGGTTGAGTCCGAGGACTTCGTAGTAGTCCCTGTTTGCCATTACTGGTCTGGCTCGCCTGCACAAAGGCCGAGCCGGGCGACGCGGATGCGCCGTCACGGCCCGGCCGGGTTAGCGGGGCACCGCCGGCGGGCGGTGCGTAGTTCGACCTACTTCTGGTCCTTGACCTCGGTGAATTCGGCGTCCACCACGTCGGCGTCGTCGGTCTTGCTGCTGCCCGACGAAGTGCCGGCGCCCTCGGGCTGGGCTTCCGCCTGGGCCTGGGCATAGACCTTCTCGCCGAGCGTCTGGCTGGCCTTGGCCAGCGCTTCGCTCTTGGCCTCCAGGGTCGCCTTGTCACCCGACTTGATGGCTTCCTCGGCTTCCTTGATGGCGGCTTCGATCTTGCCCTTCTCGTCGGCGTCTACCTTGTCGCCGTGCTCGGCCAGCGCCTTCTTCACCGAATGCACCAGGGTGTCGAGCTGATTGCGGGCGTCGACCAGTTCGTGGGCCTTCTTGTCTTCTTCGGCATGCGCCTCGGCGTCCTTGACCATGCGATCGATCTCGTCGTCCGACAGGCCGGAGTTGGCCTTGATCGTGATCTTGTTCTCCTTGCCGGTCGCCTTGTCCTTGGCGGAGACATGGAGGATGCCGTTGGCGTCGATGTCGAAGGTCACCTCGATCTGCGGCATGCCGCGCGGTGCCGGCGGGATGTCGGTCAGGTTGAACTGTCCCAGGCTCTTGTTGCCGGCCGACATCTCGCGCTCGCCCTGGAGCACGTGGATCGTCACCGCCGACTGGCTGTCCTCGGCGGTCGAGAACACCTGGCTGGCCTTGGTCGGAATCGTCGTGTTCTTCTGGATCAGCTTCGTCATCACGCCGCCGAGGGTCTCGATGCCGAGCGACAGCGGTGTGACGTCGAGCAGCAGCACGTCCTTGACCTCGCCCTGCAGCACGCCACCCTGGATCGAGGCGCCGACCGCGACTGCTTCGTCCGGGTTCACGTCGCGGCGCGGATCCTTGGCGAAAAATTCCTTGACCTTCTCGACGACCTTGGGCATCCGCGTCTGGCCACCCACCAGGATCACGTCGTCGATGTCCGCGACCTTGACGCCGGCGTCCTTCAGTGCGATGCGGCACGGCTCGATCGTGCGTTCGACAAGTTCCTCGACCAGCGACTCGAACTTGGCCCGGGTGATCTTCAGCGCCAGGTGCTTCGGGCCCGACGCGTCGGCGGTGATGTAGGGCAGGTTGATCTCGGTCTGCTGGCTCGAGGAGAGCTCGATCTTGGCCTTCTCGGCCGCTTCCTTCAGGCGCTGCAGCGCGAGCACGTCGTTCTTCAGGTCGACACCTTGTTCCTTCCTGAACTCGCCGACGATGTAATCGATGATGCGCTGGTCGAAGTCCTCGCCGCCGAGGAAGGTGTCGCCGTTGGTCGCCAGC
>JAGRGB010000166.1 GCA_020445745.1 Rhodocyclaceae bacterium
ACCCGGGCAGCCCGGTCGCCTGCATCACCGGCGAGGCCTCGATCCAGATGTGCATCCAGGAACTGTCCACCTGCAAGCAGTTCCGCCTGCCGATCAAGATCGTCAACCTGAACAACCGCTACCTGGGCATGGTGCGCCAGTGGCAGGAGCTGTTCCACGGCGGGCGCTACTCCGAGTCCTACATGGATTCTCTGCCGGACTTCGCCAAGCTGGCCGAGGCCTACGGCCACGTAGGCATCCGGGTGGACGCGCCGGCCGACGTCGAAGGTGCGCTGCTCGAGGCCTTCAAGCGCAAGAATGAACTGGTGTTCCTGGATTTCCAGGTCGATCAGACCGAGAACGTTTATCCGATGGTCCAGGGCGGCAAGGGTCTGACCGAGATGATCCTGTCCGCCGAGGACCTGTAATCGACGGCGCCGTCGCGGCGTGGCATGCTGCCGGACCCCTGGCGGCAGGTAGCGTGATCGCCCCGGCTGCGACAGCCCGTCCACCCCTGAACCGCCATTTCGAGAGCATCGCATGAGACACGTGATCTCCCTGCTCATCGAGAACGAATCCGGTGCGCTGTCGCGCGTATCGGGCCTGTTCTCGGCCCGCGGCTACAACATCGAGTCGCTCACCGTCGCGCCCACCGAGGATGCCTCGCTGTCGCGCATGACCATCGTCACGATCGGCTCCGACGAGATCATCGAGCAGATCAACAAGCAGTTGAACAAGCTGGTGGAAGTGGTCAAGGTCGTGGACATCTCCGAGTCCGCGCACATCGAGCGCGAACTGCTGCTGATCAAGGTCCGGGCCACCGGCAAGGACCGCGAGGAGATGAAGCGCATGTCCGAAATCTTCCGCGGCCGCATCATCGACGTCACCGACACCTCCTACGTGATCGAAATGACCGGCAACCAGCAGAAGCTCGACTCCTTCGTCGCCGCCATCGATCGCGGCCTGATTCTCGAGACCGCACGCTCCGGCGTCGTCGGTGTCGGCCGCGGCGAACGCGTGCTCAAGGTCTGACGGCGATTTTTGCGAAGCCGCGACTGGCGATTCCGATGTCGCCGGCCCGGCGAACTTACGATAGGAAACGAACATGAAGGTTTATTACGACAAGGACGCGGACCTCTCGCTGATCAAGGGCAAGAAGGTCACGATCGTCGGCTACGGCTCCCAGGGTCATGCCCACGCCCAGAACCTCAACGAATCCGGGGTCGAGGTCACGGTCGGTCTGCGCAAGGGCGGCGCGTCGTGGGACAAGGCCAAGGCGGCCGGGCTCGCGGTCGAGGAGATCGCCACGGCGGTCAAGGGCGCCGACGTCGTGATGATCCTGCTGCCCGACGAGAACATCCCGCAGGTGTATCGGGACGAGGTCGAGCCCAACATCAAGGACGGCGGCGTGCTCGCCTTCGCCCACGGCTTCAACGTCCATTACAATCAGGTCGTCCCGCGCGCCGATCTCGACGTCGTCATGGTCGCGCCGAAGGGGCCGGGCCACACCGTGCGCTCCGAATACCTGCGCGGCGGCGGCGTACCGACCCTGATCGCCGTCCACCAGGACCGCTCCGGCAAGGCCCGTGACATCGCGCTGTCCTACGCAGCGGCCAACGGCGGCACCAAGGGCGGGGTGATCGAGACCAACTTCCGCGAGGAGACCGAGACCGACCTGTTCGGCGAGCAGGCCGTGCTGTGCGGCGGCGCGGTCGAGCTGGTGAAGATGGGCTTCGAGACCCTGACCGAGGCCGGCTATGCGCCCGAGATGGCCTACTTCGAGTGCCTGCACGAGCTCAAGCTGATCGTCGACCTGATGTACGAGGGCGGCATCGCCAACATGAACTACTCGATCTCGAACAACGCCGAGTACGGCGAGTAC
>JAGRGB010000167.1 GCA_020445745.1 Rhodocyclaceae bacterium
GCCGGCTTCAGCAGCTTGGCGGCGCCGCCGCTGCCGGCGGCGCCGCCGGCACCGACCAGCGTATTGGCCTCGTCGATGAACAGGATGATCGGCTTGGGCGTGGACTGGACCTCCTCGATGACCTGCCGCAGGCGGTTCTCGAATTCGCCCTTCATGCTGGCGCCGGCCTGCAGCAGGCCGACGTCCAGGGTCTTCAGCGAGACATCCACGAGCGACGGCGGCACGTCGCCGGCGACGATGCGCTGGGCGAAGCCCTCGACCACGGCGGTCTTGCCGACGCCGGCCTCGCCGGTCAGGATCGGGTTGTTCTGGCGACGGCGCATCAGGATGTCGATGACCTGGCGGATCTCCTCGTCACGGCCGACGATGGGATCCATCTTGCCGCTGCGGGCCTGGTCGGTGAGGTCCACCGTGAACTGCTTGAGGGCCTCCTGCTTGCCCATCGCGGCCGGCGCCACGGCGCCGCTCGCCTCGCCGGGCTCGGCGCCGGCGGTGAATCCGTCGGTCGGCGCCTGATTGTCCTCCGGCGAGCCGGACACCACCTGGGCGAAGTGGTCCGACAGGTCCTCGACCTTGACCTTGTCGAACTCCTTCGAGATCTGCAGCAGGGCGTTGCGCAGGCGGCCGGTCTTGAGGCCGCCGACGACCAGGTGTCCGGTGCGTACCTGGACTTCGCCGAACATCAGCGAGCCGTACACCCAGCCCCGCTCGACCAGATCCGAGATCTGCTCGGAGAGATCCGAGATCGATGTCGAACCGCGCGGCAACTGGTCGAGCGCCGCGGTGATGTCGGCGGCCAGTCGCGACGGATTGACCTCGTAGTGCCGCAGGATGCGGTGCAGATCGGAATCCTGGGTATTGACGATCTGCTGGATCCAGTGCACCAGCTCGACATAGGGATTGCCCCGCAGCTTGCAGAAAACGGTCGCACCCTCGATGGCCTTGTATCCCAGGCTGTTCAGCTTGCCGAAAAGTGCTACCCGGCTGATCTCGCTCATGCTTGCCCCTTGCGGTTTGGTGTTTCAGTTGATCGGATCACTCGTTCGTCGCCGTCTCAAGCTGCCAGCGCCGGCGCTGCCGGCAGCCCGGATACGCGGTCGACGTCGAGGACCAGGTCGTCGGCGTCGCGTGTTCCGCGTCGATCGCCGAGCCACGTGGTGTAGCCCAGCCGGCCGCGGCCGCCCAGGCGTGTCTGGGGTACTTCGTCGGTCCTCAGGACCAGCTTCGCGTCCCAGGCGAACTCGAGGCCGACGTAGTTGCGTACCGCCGCCGCCAACTGGGCGAGGCAACCGTCGCCAGGCAGGAAGGCCTCGTACTGGGCGAGGCTGAGGGCGCCGATGCGCAGGCGGAACTTGTGCTGCCGGTCCCAGACCCGCGCGCCGACCACGATGTTGCGCCCGAGCTGGTTGAACGAGGCGCCGACGCGGGTGCGCTCGGAGGCCGGCACCGGCATCCAGTGGCCGACGAACTGCTCGACCACGACCGGCACGCGGAAGAATCCGGAGAGCATCCGGCCGAGCCCTTCGGCGTTGCGGATCTGGCGGTTCAGCAGGCCGATGAAGTGCAGCTTGGCGAAATCCGGAAAGGCGTCCCGCCGGTGCATTGCGGGGCTGCCGAGGCCACCCAGCGATCCCAGCCAGATGCCGAAACGATCCTGTCGCGGCCGGTCGAGGCTGACCGTCGGCTGGGCGTCGGCCCAGGCGCGGTAGAACATCTCCAGGTAGCGGTGCTGGAGCATGTCGAGGAATCGCGCCAGGGTCGGGTCACCGGCATGCAGCAGCCGCGAGCGTGCGTACTCGGTGATGTGCAGCGGCATCGGCCCGTTCGGCCCGAGCAGGCCGAAGAAGCGGACCTCGAGCCGCGCCATGCGCTCCCCGGACGGCGGCGTCACGCGCGCCATCGTCGACTGCGCGAAGGCGACGGACGGCTCCTGGCCGAGGCGCACCGGCTCGTCGGCCGGGCGCAGGGCACGGCCGAGGCGCGGCTTGTCCGGATTCAGGCACTCGGTCCGGCGCAGCGCCTGGTAGAAGTCGTACGACCAGGGCTCGCGTGCCAGCTGCTGGACGAAGCTCAGAAAATCGGGCGCAATCCGCATCTCGGCTTCCAGTGCATCAGCTCGCCCCGTCCGATCGAGCGCAGGGTGGTCTCGGTAAAGCTGTTGACGCTGACGTGACGGGCAAAGAAGCGCTCCAGGACGCTGCCCAGCAGGAACGCGCTGCCGCCCTCGAAGTGCATCTCGTCGACCTCCAGCGTGATGCCGACGCCGCGGCCGAAGCACAGCGGCCCGGGCATCGGCAGGCGCTTCAGCACCGGCGCGGTGTGGATGTTGCGCATGCCCTCGATCTGGCGGGCACTGGCCACGTCTTCGGTCGGCGAATGCAGTTCCAGCAACTCGCGCAACGCGGCCGCCCCCTGCTGGGGGCTGGAGTCGAGCAGCGACAGGTAGTTCAGCGACAGGTGGCTGATGAAGCGCCAGGCGGCGGCACCGTGGGCCACCGACGCATAGGGACGGGAAGGGCCCCTGACGCAGTGGATCGACGCCACCGGGGCGGCCACCTCCAGCGAAAAATCGGTGGCCGCGTTGCCGTGGGGCATCACCAGCGGCAGGTCGCGATTGGTGCACAGTGCCTTCAACGACAACTGGCGCAGATCGGCCCGGTACGGAGCCTCGTCCGGGTCCACCAGCGAGATGAAGACTTCGCTGCCGATGTAGCTGGTGCGCGAACCGAAGCGCTTCTGGCGCTCCGAATAGATGCGTGGCTCGCGGCGCAGCGTGTAGTACGCGTGGGGGCTGTCGCCGTTGGCGTGGTAGCTGGCGTAGAACGCCTCGAAGCGCTGCTCGCTGTCGGCGCCTGCGCCGAAGCCGCTGACCTCGGTCAGGTCGAAGATCTCGTAGTCCATCGGCCGCGTACGGTCGGCGATGACATGGTGCTCGTGGCCGCTGTCACTGATGCGGATGCGGTCGGTGCGCCTTTCGAACAGGTTGATCGCCGGCACGCAGTGCAGCACGAAGTTGTTGGCGTCGACCACGCTTTCGAGCACCGGGTCGCCGCGGCCGAACAGCAGCACCAGATCGATCGCCTCGCCGGCGCAGCGCGACAGCGCGCGAGCCAGCCCGCCCACCTCGAAGAACAGGTAGCGCTGCGGAAAGGCAAAGTACTCCTGCAGCAGGCGATAGCCGCCGAAGTTGCGCGCGGAGATCGGCAGCAGCGCCTCGTCGTCGTCGAATCCGATCGTGCGGACCGCCTCGGCCGGCACGAACTCGTGCCAGCCGGTCGGTCTCTCGGTCGGACACAGCAGGGCGCCGACGACGGTGGCGCCGATCAACTCGTAGAGCTTGTAGGCGACCTCGTCGGCGCCGCCGAGATAGACCCGCAGCGTCTCCAGATCGAGCTCGTCGATACGCATCCCCGGTGCGGCCTGCAGCCGCAAGCGGACGCCGCCCTTGATCCGCGAGCCGACCGGTAGCGCATTGAGCGGCAGGTCCGGAGCGAACGAAAAATAGCGGGCTTCGCGCAACTCCAGCGGCCACAGGGTCAGATCCTGGGCGGTGGTGAACTGGCACTCGGTGGCATCCGCCTTGCCGGAGTTGGCGCGCAGCATCGTGCCGCGCTGCAGGGTCACGCCGCGCGCGAGGTTCGACTCCTCGAGTTGCGGCCGGAACTGGGCCACCAGCATCGACGGTGTCGGTGCCAGGTACTGCGGATAGACCATCTCCAGCAGCCGCTGGGAGAATCGCGGGAACTCGGCGTCGAGACGCAGCTGGACCCGCGCCGACATGAAGGCCACGCCCTCGAGCAGTCGCTCGACGTAGGGATCCGACACCTCGATGCCATCCATTCCGAGCCGGCTGGCGATCTTCGGAAACTCACGGGCGAACTCGGCACCCATCTCGCGCAGATGCTGGAGTTCCTGGTTGTAGTAGCGCAGCAGCCTGGGATCCACTTCGTTCCTGTATCGATGGTGTCGGGGTTCAGGCCCGGAGGGCGGTGCGCCGGCGCGCCGATCGCGAGGCGCTCATCAGTTCGCGTCCCGCACCTGCACCTGCCCGCTCTCGAGATCGAACTCGGTGCGCAGCAACATCTCCAGGGGCACCGGCTGGGCCCACAACTGTGCCGAGATGCGGATGCTGATGATGTTGTGCCAGTCGAGCACGCTGCCGTCCTCGACGACCTCGATCTTCAGACTTTCCGGCAGCAGGCGCGGCTCGTAGCGCAGTATCGCGGCGCGAATCGCCTGCTCGATCTCGCCGATCTCTATCGATGCGGCGGTCTCGCCGGACATCGACGGCAGGCCGTAGTTGATCACCGAGCGCTGAACTTCCGGGTAAGGGCCCAGATCCTCGCCGGCGGACATCTGCACCGAGTTGAGCAGCCAGGTGAGGTCGCGCAGCACGGCCTCGCGCAACTGGTTCTTGGTCAGCACCCGGCGCTCGCGGGGTTCCTGCTTCTTGTCCGGCTCATTGTCGGTCAGGCGGTCGAGCAGCGCGGGCTGCAGGCGGTCCTGCGGGACGGTTTCGGCCATCGTCAGACCTCGTTCGCCGTCGCCTCTCCGTCGGCCTCGGGCACCTCGCCCTCGAGCACGATCTCGCGAACCTCCAGCAACGGGAAGTCCCCTTCGCTGGTCGTCAGCACGCGCTGGCCGCGGCCGTGAAAGACGTCGTTGCCGACATCCTGCCAGGCGGTCTTGCGGGCCAGCCGGATCAGCGGATCGGGGTCACTCTCCGAACCCGGGTAACGGGTCGGGATGATGCCGACCATCTCGCCGCCGTTGGCGAACTCGAAGTGGGCGGGCATCCAGACGAAATCGCGCAGATCCTCGGGTGCCTCGAGCACGATGCGGTTGAGGCGCGCGAACGGCAGCCAGTAGTAGCGGCCGTTGATCACTGCCTCGCACACCGGGCCGAGCCGCATGTCGGCATCGGCGATCCACTCGAAGGCCTGGCCGTTGATCGTGCCGGCGGTGGTCGGCGCCAGGTCGAAGGCCTTCTCCCGCAGCTTTGCGCCATCCTCGACCCGGCCCTGGCCATCGCTCAACAGGGCTTCGATCAGGATCGCGATCCAGTCTTCCGGATGGCCGAACAGCAGCGGCGCGGTGCTGCCCGCCATGACCTTCGCGCGCACCACCTCGCAGCGCAGCGCCTCGCGATACATCTGCACCATCGGCAACGCGCCGGCATCGAGTTCGCCGACGACCTGGAGCTGGTTCGCCGCCCGTTCCCAGTTGCCCAGCACCGACAGCAACTGGAACAGGAAGGTGCGCAGGCTGGCATTGGCCGGCTCGCTGCGGATCGCGTTCTGCAACTGGGCAAGCGCCTGTTCGGGATCGCCGGCGCGCAGCGCTTCTTCGGCTGCCTTGACTGTAGTCATCGATGGATTCCGTGTCTGGATTCGGGTCAGCTGCCCGGTGTGACTTCGATTTCGGCGGTCGAGGTGCCCCGTGAGCCACCGCCCTTGTCCTGATCCTGGTGTTCGACACGGATCTTCTGGAACGCGATGCGGATGGTCTCGACCGTGGTCGGACCCTCCGGGCCATCGCCCGCCCCGGCGCGGTAGGAGACGATGCGTCCCTTCTCCATCGTCACCTTGAGATATTCGAGGGCCTGTGGGCCGCCGGCCTTGCGCACCGTCAGCACCGCCTTGGTGATCGGTTCATTGTTGTACAGGGCGGACATCAGCGCGGGGGTGGCGGCGTCGGCGCGCTTGACCACTTCCATGGTATGGACCGTGGTACGGCTCGAGCGGCCGGCGTGGGCGTCGAGGTTGCCGTCCATGCCCCAGGTCCATCCGGTCACGTCGATCTCGCCGGCATGGACCTTGTCCTTCGAATTACCCTTTATCGGGCCCTGACGACCGCCGTCGATCTTCAGAAAGATATCGTCTTTTGCGTCTACTGGCATACCCGTCGTCCCTGGTGGTTGCAATGCGCGCGGCTGCATGGCGCGGGCGGTGTGCCCGCGTCATGCGTGACGAAGGGATTACTCTTCGGCGTTTTCCTGGATGTTGTAGGTCACGGGAATCTTGCCGCCGCCGGAGCCGGACTTTTCCTGCTGTGTGTACTCGACCTTGACCTTGGCGAAGTTTAGCGTGGCGTTCTCGGTCAGCCGGTCCTCGCCGCCCGAGCCGCCGGAGCTGACCGAGGTCACCAGCACGTCGGTCATCGTCACGGTCAGGTAGACCAGCGGCTTGTCGCCGGCCTTGCGCACCGACA
>JAGRGB010000168.1 GCA_020445745.1 Rhodocyclaceae bacterium
TACACATTATACGCAGCTTTAGAAGTGCCGGGAGAGCAGCGATCGTCACCGACCCGGCCCGCGGCCGGCGCCGGGCCATCCCATCCCATGGCGCACCGACCGTCGCCGTCGAACAAGGCCTGTCGGGCCCGCTGCCGGGATCCGCGCCCGTGTCGCCACCCGACATGGTGTCGCCGCCGCCGCTGGCTCGACCGGCATCGACTGCACGCCGCCGCGCGACACCGGTCGGCATGCCGCCCGGCACCCGGCTGTGCTTCCTCGCGCCATCGCACCACGCCGCCCAACGCGATCGTCCGGGCCGGCCGCCGGCCGACGACGATCGGCGCCCGCGAGCGTAACCCGACCGTGGTCGGCCGCGGCAGGACCACCCGTCGCGGCGGCCACCATGGGACAGGCGATGTGCGCCACGACGAAACACCCGTCCTGGCCCGGCGCGACCGGCAACAGCCGCCCATGCATCGAAATGGTGCGTCGCCGCATTCGTGATCGGCGAACCGCCCGGCTGTGGCACCGGGACGGGGCAAGCTCGGCAATCGCTCCAGGGAACGCGAAGGCGGGAGGGATCGGGGATCGCCCGGGTCCCGAACGCCGGGACCGATCGCCACGCGACATTCTGCACCGCATCAATCGCAAGATAGCACGCTTCTTGCAGACGTGATCGTGTCTCATGGACCCGCCGCAATGGACCTGACCGTCTCGAACATCGTCCTGACTGCAAAACACCGGCAGATAGAGGAACTTCGCCGCCTGGCGTCGCGCGCCGAACTGGTCGGCGCGATCGGCGCGTTCGTCCATGCCCTGCAGGCCGAACGCGGCGCGTCGAGCCTCTATCTCGCCTCGGGCGGCAGCCGCTTCGAGGCCCAGCGCACCCGCCTGGTGGCCGACAGCGAGGCCGCCGACGGCGTGCTGCGGGAACGCTTCCGGGTTCAGCTCGAGGAGCCGGGTTTCGGTAGCGCCACCTTGTGCTCGCTGATGGCCTGGGTGGTGCTCGGCATGGACACCCTGCCGTCATTGCGCCAGAGCATCGCGGCCCGCGAAATGACCGCCGACGAGGCCGTGGTCAGCTTCAGCCGCCTGATCGCCGGCCTGGTGTCGCTGATCTTCGACGTCGCCGACTCGGCCGTGGATCCGAGCATTTCACGCCTGCTGGTCGCGCTGTTCAACCTCGTGCAAGGCAAGGAACTGGCGGGACAGGAGCGCGCTGTCGGCGCCGCGCTGTTCGCGTCGGGCCGCGCCACGCGCCAGCACCAGCAACGCATGCTGCACCTGATCGACGGCCAGGAGCGCAACATGCAGGTGTTCGCCGATTTCGCCGATGTCGCCGTCGTCGAACAGTGGCAGGCGATGCAGACCGCGCCGTGCGTGGCGCGACTGGAGCGCCTGCGCCGCGTGCTGTTCGCGTCCAACGCCGGCGACACCCTCGATGCCGATGCCAGCGACGAGTGGTTCGACTGCTGCTCCGCGCGCCTGACCGACATGGGCGCCCTTCAGGACCAGTTGATGGCCGCGATCGAGCGGCGCTGCGGCGGACTGATATCCGAAGCCGAACGCGATCTTGCCGACTCCGCCGGCCTGCTCGACGGCGTCAGCCGCTATCCGCCGGAGAGCGCCGAGCTGGTCGGGCGCTTCTTCAGCGCCGATCTCCCCATCGACGGCACCGCCGTAGCTGCCACCAGCCCCAAGGGCGGCAGCGAAAGCGCGCTGGTCCAGGTGCTTCGCAGCCAGAGCGAGCGGCTGGCCAGCACCGAGCGCGAACTCGGCGCGGCGCGACGCGCCCTGCAGGACCGCAAGACGATCGAACGCGCCAAGGGCATGCTGATGGCCCGCTTCGGCATGTCCGAGGAAGAGGCCTACAAGACCTTGCGGCGCACGTCGATGGAACAGAACCGGCGCATTGCCGAAGTCGCCGAAGCGACGATGTCGGTGCTGGCGGCGATCGCGCCGGCGCCATCCGGCGCCGACTGACATCACCTGCTACTGCCCTGCCAGGGGCGTCTCGCAGCGGCCCGCGACTTCGATCGCCTGTCCTCAGCGCTCCACAAGAGTGCAGCATGCACGTCAATGGGGCGGTTTCGGGCAGCGATAACCGCAACAGGGGCATGGAAAAGCGAGAAATGGCTTGTTGCAGGGCAACACGGCGCTCTGGCACGCGGCCTGCTAGTAACCAGTCGAACCCATGGCCAACGGCGGCCTGGAAGGGGTATCGGGCAGCGCCCACGCGCTGAGCCCCAGGGACAACGGCGTCCATTCCGCATCTGCACGTGGCAGCTGCGGCATGGGCGCCTTTTGTTTTTTTGTACTGCTCGAGGTAATACCATGGCCTACGTAATGCCGACCGAATTCGTCACCAAGATGATCGATGCCGGTGAATCCAAAGTCTTCATGTCCACCCGCGATACGCTGATTCGCGCCTACATGGCCGGCGCCATCCTGGCGCTGGCGGCAGCCTTCGCGATCACCATCACCGTCCAGACAGGCCAGCCGCTGGCCGGCGCGATCCTGTTTCCGGTCGGTTTCTGCCTGCTCTACCTGATGGGCTTCGACCTGCTGACCGGGGTCTTCACGCTGGCGCCGCTGGCGCTGATCGACAAGCGCCCGGGCGTCACCGTCGGTGGCGTGCTGCGCAACTGGACGCTGGTGTTCTTCGGCAACTTCGCCGGCGCACTGACCGTTGCGCTGTTCATGGCGATCATCTTCACCTTCGGCTTCACCACCGAGCCCAACGCGGTGGGCGTCAAGATCGGCCACATCGGCGAAGGCCGGACGGTCGGCTACGCGGCCCACGGCGCGGCCGGCATGCTGACGCTGTTCATCCGCGGCGTGCTGTGCAACTGGATGGTGTCCACCGGCGTCGTCGCGGCGATGATGTCCACCAGCGTGTCGGGCAAGGTGATCGGCATGTGGATGCCGATCATGCTGTTCTTCTACATGGGCTTCGAGCACTCGATCGTGAACATGTTCCTGTTCCCTTCGGGCCTGATGCTGGGCGGCAACTTCTCGATCTACGACTACATGGTGTGGAACGAGATCCCGACCGTGGTCGGCAACCTGGTGGGCGGCCTGACCTTTGTCGGTTTGACCCTGTACTCGACCCACGCCCGCACCGCACCGAAGCGGGCCATCGCTTCCTGAGCCCCCGCCCTGTGCCCATCGAGGTCCCGCCCCCGGCCGCCGGGGGACGGGGCCTCATCTGACCAAGGAGCGCCATGCGGGGACGTCTCGAAGTCACGCTCGGCCAGTGTTCCCGCGCCGGCCGCAAGGCCGAGAACCAGGATTTCCACGGCGCGTTCGTCCCCGACGAGCCACTGCTCGGCACCAAGGGCATCGCCGTGGCACTCGCCGACGGCATCAGCTCGAGCGCGGTCGGACATGTCGCCAGCGAGTCGGCCGTCAAGAGCTTCCTGCTGGACTACTACTGCACGTCGGAAGCCTGGTCGGTCAAGACATCCGCCCACCGGGTGCTGACCGCGGTCAATTCCTGGCTCCATGCCCAGACCCGGCGCAGCCCCTACCAGTACGAGCGCGACCGCGGCTACGTGTGCACCTTCAGCGCCCTGGTGCTGAAATCGACCTCCGCGCATCTGTTCCACGTTGGCGACGCGCGCATCTACCGGCTGCGCGGCAAGCACTTCGAACTGCTCACCGACGACCACCGCATCGTCATGGCCGGCGAGCAGACCTACCTCGCCCGGGCGCTGGGCATCGACCGCCACCTCGAACTCGACTACCACCTCCTGCCGGTCAAACCCGGCGATCTGTTCGTGCTCGCGACCGATGGCGTGCACGAAGCCTTCGATCCGCCCCGATTCGCCGAATTGCTGATGCGCGATGCGCCGGACCTGGACCAGCTGGCCGCGACCATCGTCGATGCCGCGTTCGAGGCCGGCAGTGCCGACAACCTCACGCTGCAGCTGGTGCGCATCGACGCGCTGCCGGATCCCGAGGCGGTCGAGGTCCACCGTCACGCCGCCGAGCTGCCACTGCCACCAATGCTGCAGCCTCGCATGGACTTCGACGGCTTCGAGATCCTGCGCACGATCCACGGCAGCAGCCGCAGCCACATCCACCTGGCGCGCGACAAGGCGAGCGGCACCCTGGTGGCACTGAAGACGCCGTCCTTCGACCTGCGCCAGGACGCCGACTACCTCGAGCGCTTTCTGCTGGAGGAATGGATCGCGCGGCGTGTCGACAGCGCCCATGTGTTGAAGCCCCATGCCCGCAATCAGCCCCAGCGCTACCTCTACGTCGCGATGGAATACCTCGAAGGCCAGTCGCTCACCCAATGGATGACCGACCACCCGCGGCCGACCCTGACCGCGGTGCGCGACATCGTCGAGCAGATCGCCCGCGGCCTGCAGGCCTTTCACCGGCGCGAGATGCTGCACCGGGACCTGCGCCCGGAGAACGTCATGATCGACGCCTCCGGCACGGTCAAGATCATCGACTTCGGCTCGACCCTGGTGGCGGGCGTGCACGACATCGGCGACGGCGACGACGCGGTCCGGATCATGGGCACCCACCAGTACACGGCGCCCGAGTGCTTTCTCGGCGAGCCGGCGACACCGCTTTCCGACCTCTTCTCGCTGGCGGTGATGACCTACCAGATGCTCTCCGGCGGTACCCTGCCCTACGGCGCCGAAGTCGCCCGCACGAGTACCCGGGCCGCCCAGCGCAGGCTGCGCTACCGGCCGGTTGTGGACGAAGCGCGCGAGATCCCGGGCTGGGTCGACGAGGCCCTGCGCAAGGCGCTGGACCCATCGCCCCTGAAGCGCCAGCAGGAACTCTCCGAATTCGTCACCGATCTCAGCCGTCCCGCCGCCGACTACCTGCGCCGCCGCCGTCAGCCGCTGATCGATCGTCACCCGCAGGCCTTCTGGCAGGTACTGAGCCTGGTCCTCGGGGTCACCGTGCTGGTCCTGCTGGCGACCCGCTGAGCGCAGGTTCAGCGGGAAGCCGTGGCCGCGCGGATCTGCGCGGCGATCTGGTCGTTACCGTTTTCCAGGGCCCACTCGGCGGCGGACTGGCCTCGGTCGTTGGTCAGGGTCGGGTCGGCGCCGGCCCCGAGCAACAGTGCCACCGCCTCCGCGTGCCCGTTGCGCGCCGCCAGCATCAGCGCGGTCGCCCGGTTCGGCGCGCGCGCGTCGATCGTCGCGCCGGCCGCCAGCAGGTCGGCGACGATGCCGTCGTGGCCCTCGAAGGCGGCATACATCAGCGGTGTCCAGCCGCCGGCCTCGAGCGGCCGGCCGGACGCGATGAACTGTTGCACGACCTCGCGATGGCCCCGCAGCGCCGCCAGCATCGGCGCCGAATCCCCCATCAGGTTGCGCTGCAGCGGGCTGGCCCGGTACTTCAGGAGCAATGCCACGGTGTCGGCATGCCCGTCGCGCGCAGCCAGCATCAACAGATTGTTGCCATTGCCATCGGTGGTGTCGGGGTCCACACCGCGGGCCAGCAACTGCGCGAGGGTAGACGTGCGGCCGTCGCTCGCGGCATCTAGCGCATCCTCGTAGCTGCCGGCCGCCGCCGCACCGGCAATGGCGATCGCCGCCGTCACGATCAGGGTCCTGATGCCGCGCACGTCACGCTTCCTTCACGAACAAGCGGTTGAAATTACGGGTGGTCGCCGCCGCGATCTGCTCGACAGGCATGTCCTTGAGCCGGGCGATCTCCGCGGCCACATGCACGACGTAGGCCGGTTCGTTGGTCTTGCCGCGGTGCGGCACCGGTGCCAGATAGGGTGAATCGGTCTCGATCAGCAGGCGATCGAGCGGCACCGCGCGCGCCACCTCCTTCAGCGACCTGGCATTGCGGAAGGTGACGATGCCCGAAAAGGAGATGTGGAAACCCATCTCGAGGGCCGCCTCGGCCACCTCCTGGCTTTCGGTGAAGCAGTGCATCACGCCGCCGACCTCGTCGGCGCCCTCCTCGTGCATCAGGCGCAGGGTGTCGTCGGCAGCGCTGCGGGTGTGGATCACCAGCGGCTTGCCGCACGCCCGTGCCGCTCGGATGTGGGTGCGGAAGCGCGCGCGCTGCCACTCCGGCTGGTCCTTGTGCCAGTGGTAGTCGAGGCCGGTCTCGCCGATCGCGAGCACCTTCGGGTGGTCGGCCAACGCCAGCAGCCGGGCTTCGTCCGGCTCCTCGACGTCGGCGTTGTCGGGATGCACGCCGACCGTCGCGAACAGGTTGTCGTGACGTTCGGCGAGGCCGATCACGCGGTCGATGTGCTCCAGCGTGACGGCGATGCACATCGCCCGGCCGACGCCGGCCGACGCCATCGCGGCCAGGATCTCGTCCTCGCGTTCGAGCAGGCCGGGAAAATCCAGGTGGCAGTGGGAATCGACGTACATCACAGGGTATGGGTCGGGCGATTCGAGCCGAGATGCCCGGCGAGAATCTTCTCGATGTTGCCGCGAACCACCTTGCCGGTGTCGTCTTCGTTGAAATGCACGCCGACGCCTACCGTGCGGTTGGCCTGGGCGTCCTGGGGCGTTATCCACACCACGGTGCCGGCCACCGGGTGCTTGGCCGGATCGTCCATCAACTGCAGCAGCATGAAGACCTCGTCGCCGAGCTGGTACTTCTTGGAGGTCGGCACGAAGATCCCGCCGTTCTTCAGGAAGGGCATGTAGGCCGCGTACAGCGCGGACTTCGAATTGATGTTGAGCGATACCACGGCGGGGCGTGCGCCCGGGGCTTTGGCCGGCTTGTTCATGGTCGGTTCCTGCTCGATATGGCGCGCTGATAGCTCAGCAGCATGTCCTCGAGGGCCAGGCGGAGGTTCAGCGGGTGTTGCGCGCTGCGCCTTGCCTGGCCGATTTCATTGTAACAGTCGAGCAGTTGCGGCAATGGCAGCGGCGCGACGAGGCTGGCCATCAGGCCGGCCTGTGCCGGGAAATAACGGTTCGGCAGACCGGACTTTGAGGCGACCAGATCCCAGCACCAGCGCAGCAGCCAGTCGGACAGCAGCGCCATGTCGATGCCGGCCTGCTGGCCGTCGCGACCGCGATGCCAGGCTTCCCAGCGGCCGGCCAGCTCGATCGCGTCGGAGTCACTGCCGATGCCGGCGACGTCGCCGGCGAATCGGGCGAGCGCGTCGGCCGCCCCGTTCGCCACCAGCCTGGCCACCGAGAGCGGGGAGCCCGCCAGCAGCGCCAACAGCTGGTCGGCGTCGGCGACCCCCTGCCGCGCCAGCCACGCCGAGGCCTGGGCGGGCTCGGGATTGGCAACGACCACCTGCTGGCAGCGGCTGACCAGGGTCGGCAACAGGCGGCGGGGGCTTGCCGACACCAGGATCAGGTGGGCATCGCGCGGCGGCTCCTCGAGCAGCTTCAGCAAGGCATTGGCCGTGAACGGATTCATCGCGTCGGCCGGATCGACGACGACGACCCTTCGCCCGCCCTGGTGGGCGGTTATCGCCAGGGCAGCCTGCACCGCCCGCAGATCGTCGATGACGATCTGGGTGGACGGCTTCGCCTTGCGATCACCGCCCTCGTCGTCGTCGCGGGCGGATTCGGGCACCAGCGCGAACAGGTCGGGATGATTTCCGGACAGCCGCAGCCGGCACGGCTCGCACGCGCCGCAGGCGCGATCCAGGTGGCGGGCAGCTGCGCACAGCAGGCGCGCCGCCAGCTCGTCGGCCAGCAGCCGCTTGCCGACGCCGGGCGGACCCGTGAACAGCAGCGCATGGGGCAGGCGATCAATCGCGCCGCACAAGCGCGACCACGGCCCGTCGAGCCATTGCGGCCAGCCGGCCTCGTTCATCGCAGATCCACCGCCGCCATTACCCGCTCGCGGATCACCGCGACCGGCGCGCTGGCATCGATCACGCGAATGCGCCCGCCGGCCTCCCCTGCCCGTTCCAGATAGGCCTTGCGCACGCGTGCGAAGAAATCTACCTGCTCCCGTTCGAAGCGGTCCGGGGCGCTGCCCGCCCCGGCCAGCCGCTCGGCGGCGATCGCCGGCTCGATGTCGAACAGCAGCGTGAGGTCCGGCTGAAAGCCGGCGTGTACCCAGCGCTCGAGGACCTCGAAGCGGCACCGGTCGAGGCCACGCCCGCCCACCTGGTAGGCGTAGGTGGCGTCGGTGAAGCGGTCGGAGACCACCCATTCGCCGCGTGCCAGGGCCGGCAGGATCAAGGTCTCCAGATGTTCGCGGCGAGCCGCGAACATCAGCATCGCCTCGGTCTCCAGATGCATCGGCTGGTGCAGCAGCAGGTCGCGCAGGCGCTCGCCGATCGCCGTACCGCCGGGTTCGCGCGTGTGCACCACCGGATGGCCGAGGCGGCGCAGGTGGGTGACCGCGGCCTCGATCTGGCTGCTCTTGCCGGCACCGTCGATGCCTTCGAAAGTGATGAAGCGACCACGTCCGACCACTAGTTTCCCCTGCCCAGCTGGTATCGGGCCACCGCCCGGTTGTGCTCCCGCAGGGTAAGCGAGAACTCGCTGCTGCCGTCGCCGCGGGCGACGAAATACAGATGACGGGCGTCGGCCGGGGCAAGCGCGGCGGCCAACGACGCCGCGCCCGGCATCCCGATCGGCGTCGGCGGCAGCCCGGCGCGGGTGTAGCTGTTGTACGGCGTGTCGCGCTCCAGGTCACGGCGCCGCAGGTTGCCGTCGAACTGCGCACCGAGACCGTAGATTACGGTGGGGTCCGTCTGTAGGCGCATTCCGCGCTGCAGGCGATTGACGAACACCGCCGCGATCATCGGCCGGTCCTCGGCGCGCCCGGTCTCCTTTTCGACGATCGAGGCCAGGATCAGTGCCTCGTAGGGTGACGCCAGCGGCAGGCCTTCCGCGCGCGCCTGCCACGCCGCGGCCAGGCGCTGCTGCATCTCGCGATAGGCGCGCCGGTAGAGGTCGAGGTCGCTGGCTTGCAGGTCGAACAGATAGGTGTCCGGAAAGAACAAGCCCTCCGGGTGCGCCTCGGCGGCACCGATCGCCGCCAGGATCTCGCTGTCGCTCATGCCCTTCGAATCGTGGGCGAGATCGGCCTGGGCGTCGATCGCGGCGCGCACCTGGGCAAAGGTCCAGCCTTCGATCAGCCGCATTTCGCGCAGCGACACGTCGCCCGCGGTGAGCTTGGCGAGCAGCTGCCAGGTGCTCACTGGCCGGGCGATCTCGTAGCTGCCGGCCTTGAGCTGGCGGGCCTTGTCGGTCAGGCGTGCGATCCATGCGAACAACCTGGGATCGACGTCGATGCCGGATGCGCGGATCGCGTTCGCTGCCGCCCGGGCGCTGCTGCCCCGGGCAATGGTGAAATCCACCGGGCCGTCGGGCTGCGCCAGCGGCCGATGGGCAGCCCAGTACAGACCGCCGGCGGCGATCGCGCAGCACGAGGCCACGAACAGCAGGATCTTCAAGGCCGTGCGGATCATCGGATGTCTGGCGGAAGTTGCGAACTGCGCCGGCAGGTGCGCGCTGCCGGCGGCAGGCCGGCGCACCGGAGCCCGGGCGCCCTATGATACTTTACGCGAATCGGGATCTCGCGCGCCTGCCGCGATCGACAGCGGCGACGCCGAAAGCGCTCCCCATCGGACCACGCAGCGGGTATGCTGCCGGATGTAACCGGCGACGACACGACGCAGGTATTCCTGCCGATCACGGCGCCGTCCCGGGAGCCCTGCCGCGTTCAGCGCAAGATCGCCCCGCCCCTGTGCAATCCGAGTCGAAACCGATGATGAATCCGTACCCGTTTCTAGAGACCGACGTCAGTTCCGAACCGCGCAGCGGCTTCGAGTTCACCTCCGCGACCGATTCCACCGGACTGCTCGCCGACGGTGCCGTGGCGGTGCCATTGATCAACCTGAGGCTGATCAGGGTCACCGGCGAGGACCGCAAGACGTTTCTTCACAACCTGATGTCGAACGACGTCAAGAAGCTGGCACTCGGTGCCCTGCAGTGGAACAGCCTGAACAGCCCCAAGGGGCGCATGATCGCCAGCATGCTGCTCTGGCAGCACCACGAAGCGACGATGCTCGCGCTGTCCGCCGACGTTCACGGGCAGGTGCTGAAGAAGCTCGGCATGTACGTGTTGCGCAGCAAGACCCGCGTCGACGACGCGAGCGAGGAATTGTCGCTGATCGGTGTCGCCGGCAGCGGCGCGGACGATGTCCTCGCCAGGGCCGGCATCGAGCGTCCCGACGCGCCGATGAGCGGCGCGCCGGCGCTGGCACCCAGGACCCTCGAGATCACGTCCGAGATGTTCATCGTGCTGACACCGGCCGCCGAAGCGTCGGACTGCTGGCAGGCCCTGTTGGCCGGTGGCGCCCGTGCCGCCGGTACCGCGGCCTGGGACCTGATGCAGATCCGCGCCGGCCTGCCGCGGATCTCGCAGGCGGTGCAGGAAGAGTTCGTCGCCCAGATGGTGAACTTCGAGCTGATCGGCGGCGTCAGCTTCAACAAGGGCTGCTACCCGGGCCAGGAGATCGTCGCCCGCACCCAGTACCTGGGCAAGCTGAAAAAGCGCATGTACCACGTGAAGATCGGTGATGCCGGGCAGGCCCGGGTCGGCGACGACCTGTTCGCCGACGATTTCGGCGAGCAGTCGATCGGCAAGGTCGTGCTCGCCGCGCCGTTGCCCGAAGGCGGCTGGGAATGCCTGGCGGTGCTGCAGACCGCCAGTGCGGGAAGCGGCGGCGTGCATTTCGGGGCGCCGGACGGACCGCTGGTCGAGGTGCTGGCGCTGCCCTACTCCCTCGGTTGATGGCCGCGGCCGGCACCGAACTCTATATCTACTACCGGCTGCAGCCCGGCGCGCTGCAGGCCCTGCTGCCGGCGCTGCGCGACATGCAGGCCGCGCTCGCGGTCAGCCACGGCTGCCGGGCGGCGCTGCGCCAGCGGGCCGACGACGACACCGTGATGGAGATCTACGCCGGCCTGAGCGACCCGGAAGCGCTGCTCGAAGCCATCGACCGGCAGCTGGTCCGGATCGGATTCGACCGGCACCTGGCGCCTGCCGGGCGCCGCCACGTGGAACGCTTCGAATGTGTCTGATCGCCTTCGCGTGGCGGCGCCACGCCGATTATCCGCTGGTGGTCGCGGCGAATCGCGACGAATTCTTCGACCGCCCGGCCCTTCCCGCCCGATGGTGGCGGCATGGCACGCAGGAATTGTTCGCCGGTCGCGACCTGAAGGCCGGCGGCACCTGGCTGGGGGTTGGCGCCAACGGCCGGTTCGCTGCGCTGACGAACGTTCGCGATCCCGCCGCATTGCGTTCCGACGCACCGTCCCGCGGTACGCTGGTGCCGGATTTCATCGCCGGCGGCGCCAGCGTGGACGAGGCCCTCGACGAACTTGCCGGGACCGCCGAACGCTACAACGGATTCAACCTGCTTCTCTACGACGGCCGTCAGTTGGGCCTGTTCGAGAGCCCGGCGGCCCGCGGCCGCGTCCTCGCGCCGGGCGTCCATGCCCTTTCCAATGCCGACCTCGAAGCCGACTGGCCCAAACAGCAACGTGCCGCCACAGGCCTGGGCAGCGTCCTCGATGCCCTGCCGTCGAGCGAGGAGACGTTTCGCCTGATGCACGATGACCGACCCGCGCCCGACGAGGCCCTGCCCGCCACCGGCGTCCCCCGCGACTGGGAGCGAGCCCTATCCAGCCTGTTCATCCGCGCGCCGGGATACGGCACGCGCTGCACGACGATGCTGCTCTTCGAGCCAGACGGTGGCGCGCGCTTCGAGGAGCGGAGCTGGAATGCGTTCGGGCAGGAGACCGGGGCCGTGACGACAAGGATCGGCGGCGGCGCCCGCTGACGACGACCGCTGCGGCGATGCTCGGCGATCACACCCGCTCGGCAATCGCCGATGCCGCGGAGGTGCAGCCGCGACTCGGCGCGGTAAGCAGGCGTATTGCGCCACGCGCGCCGCTGGGCGAGCGGCCGAAGGCGACGTTCGGACGCCTGCGTCCCTGCCCGTCGCGGCGCCGGCTACCACGACGGGGCATCTGCTTTCCCGGCGGCAACGGGCGATCGACCCAGAGCGCCATCGAGACGCCCTCCGACGACGAATCCGGGACGGGGCTGCAGTAGGAAATTGACGCAGCGCAGCGCGTCATTCGGGTGGCGCGGGTCGATGCCTTCCATGGCATGGCGGCAACGGTGCCCCCCGCGGCTGCCAAGAGCGATATCGATCGCCCCCCTTGTCTGCGCCGTGACTTGCAGCCGGCGCGCAATGGGGGCAGGAAGGATCTGACAGGCCCGGGCACGTCCCCGATGCGCATTGCTCGGCGCATTCCACCATGGCGTAGGCACATGGCAATGTCGGTCTCGCCAGCCAGTACCGCGACCACCACGACACGGCCCATCGCGCCCGCGCCGGCATTCGTCAAGAAGACATCCGCGACACCATCTCCGCCCCGCCCTTAATTCCCCATCTCTGGGGACCGTCCCCAGCAATGGGTGGGTAATTGGGGAATCAACGGCCCCAATTCCCCACATATAGGCAACGCTAATATTTTAAATAGCCAATATACAAGAATCCATGAAATGTCGTTTGCATTGTAACGGCTTCGGCCTGAATCGCAGCAAGCAAGCGCCTTCGATCAATCTGGCGACTGAAAGTTTCTCCCGGTGACCGCCGGATCCTTAACGAATTCGCGACGAAATGTAACGATTTGGCACGTGCGATGCGTATTAGCCACTGCGCGATGCTCTCTGGACCCTGTGGCCCCCACCGGAAGGGTTTATGCGTCCGATGACTTCTGACAGAGAATAGTTATTGTCGATCCGCAATTTGGCGGACCGTTTTCTGCCAACCTTCAAAAATCGGATTGCAGGCGCGCAATTTAGTTAAACGCAAGCTTGATGGAGGTTGGATCAAATGAAGACGGAATTATCGGCAAACAGGCAGCCTCGTGCCCGGCGAAATGGATTTCGCATTAACTTGGTGGCTTTGGCAATCGGGACAATCGGCATATCTTCAGCGTGGGCGGTTGCGCTCGATTTCTTCGGTCCGCCACCGGCTGGCGACCCCTCGGCATTTACCGGGCCATTGATCGGCAATGCCGATGCCATTGACGCGCTGGCGGTCCTTCCGCCCGCCAACGAGGGGGCTTTCGAGGGGGGCGCTACCGGCACCCATTTCGACGCCTGGAGCGAGAACGTCCTGCCGCCGGAATTGCAGACCTCGTTCAACGTGCCCACCAACGGCAAGGCGAGCCCGCTGTTCGATGCCGAATCCTTTGCTCAGCAGATGATTCGATTCGAGGAGTTCGGCCTCGAACGCCTGGATCCGGCTGCCCCGGCGCCGACGATGGGGTTCCCGCGTCCCGAAGTGGGTCCGGCCCCGGAGCAGAGCCCGGTCAGCGTCGCGCGCAGCGGTCCCGCCGGTGCAACCCTCGAAGCCTTCCTGGCACAGCCGGGCATCGCACCCTTCCCGAGCGAGTTCTCCAACACCCTCGATCTCAACCCGTGGGAGGGGGACATCGAGAATTTCCTCGGGCGCGCGCTCGACGAGCCGCCGGCGGAAGGCCGTCCGCCCGGACAAGGCTGGGCACACCAGCGCTGGAACGAGTTCCGACCACAGGCCTTTTTCAAGACAGCCCAGGCCGGCTCACGGGTGAACGGGGGTTTCCGCGACTCGAAGCAGTTGCATGGCTACACGGCCGGTGAATTCGGCCCCGGTGGCCTCTATCACAACACCGCCGGTGTTCCGGCCACCGACGGCACGACCGGCGGCATTGCGATCCGCTTCCATCCCAACATGCCGGTCCAGGATCACGAGGCGCTGTGGACCTTCGACGGCACGCTACCGCCCAAGCTGCTGATGGCACGCTATGGCGAAGGCATCATGATGCGCCACTACAATGCCTTGCCGATCGATCCGGCTGCCAACCTCGGGTTCGGGCTGCACAACATCTCGACCCACGAGCATAACGGCCACACGCCGGCGGAGAGCGATGGCTATACCAATGCGTTCTTCTTCCCGGGTCAGTTCTACGACTATCGGTGGCCGATCCAGCTCGCGGGCTACGACACCATCAACACCACGGCGGACGACCCCCGTGCAGCCTTCCCCTGCAGCCCGGGCGAGGAACTGTTCGTCAACGACGGCAAGTTCCTGAACCAGCCGAATCCCGGCGTCAGGCCCTGTCCGGCGAGCGGCTCGATCCAGATCCGTGGCGACTGGCGCGAGACGATGAGCACCCACTGGTTCCACGACCACATGCTCGATTTCACGGCGCAGAACGTCTACAAGGGCAATGCCGTGATGATGAACTACTACAGCGCGGTCGATCGTGGCAACGAAACCCTGGAGGACGGCGTCAATCTGCGTCTGCCGAGCGGCAGCACGCTGTCATGGGGCAACCGCGACTACGACGTCAATCTGCTGATTGCCGACAAGGCGTGGGACGAACAGGGCCAGCTGTGGTTCAACCCGTTCAACACCGATGGCTTCATCGGCGACCAATTGCTCACCAACTGGCTTTATCACCCGTATTTCGACGTGCGGGCGAGACGCTATCGCTTCCGGATCCTGAACGGCTCGGTGTCACGCTTCTTCACGGTCGCTCTGGTGCGTGAAGTGGCCGGAAGCGGCGGAGAATTTCCGGGCCCGGCAGGCTCAGGGGTGTCGTACGATCGGGTCCCGTTCCACATGATAGCCAATGACGGAAACATCATGGAGCACGCCGTGCCGTTCGACGGCACGATGGACCTGGACGGTGACGGCGACCTCAACAACCATTTCGGCATCCTGCCGACCCAGGCCATCGCCGAGCGCTACGACATCGTCGTCGATTTCTCCGCCAACGGGATCCAGCCGGGAGACAAGATCTATTTCGTCAACCTGATGGAGCAGGACACCGGGAAGGGAACGAAGAGCACGATCCCGCTGGCCGACGTCCTCTCGGAAGCCTACAAGCCGGTCGTCCAGCAGACCGGCACCGGACCAAAGTGGGTGAATGGTGATCCGGTGGTCGGCAAGTTCCTCGAGGTGCGCGTGCAGTCCTACTCCGGCACCGACCTCAGCATGAATCCCAAGGACTTCGAACCGGGCAAGCAGAAGATGATCCCGCTGTCCATCGATCGCAATGATCCGATGCTGGCGCAGGCCCGTCACCGCACCTTCGAATTCGGCCGGGGTTCGGGTACCGACGGGTCACCCTGGACCGTCAAAACCGACGGCGGCTCCGGGCTGAACATGGATCCGCGGCGCGTTTCGGCGGCACCGCAGCTTTCCACCGGTCCGACCGAGCCGGGTACCACCGGCGAGGGCACGCTCGAGATCTGGGAGATCCTGAACGGCGGCCAGGGGTGGAGCCATCCGGTTCATGTGCATTTCGAGGAAGGCGTGATCCTGACCCGTGGCGGTCTGCCGCCGCCGGAATGGGAAAAGTGGGCGCGCAAGGACGTCTATCGGATCGGCGCCGAGGCGGACAGTACCGCGAGCGTCGAAATGGCGATCCGTTTCCGCGAATTTGCCGGTACTTACATGGAGCACTGCCACAACACGCAGCATGAGGATAAGGCGATGCTGCTGCGTTACGACATCGAGCATCCGGGGCAGTTCCAACTGATGCCGACACCGCTGCCGACCTGGGACGGCGTCGAGTACGTCGATTCCGCCGCGCTGCCGACTTTCCGCAGCGGTGACGGATTCGGACCGACCAACTGACCACGGACGTAGTCCGGACCGGTAGCGACGCCGCTGACGTCGCTACCGGGTATCGATTCACCTTCCGGGAGCAAGACTCATGGAATTCACTCACCGTTTCGCGGCGCGAGCCGTCATCGGACTGGCAATGCCCTTGCTGTCGATCGGGGGCCTCCACGCCCACGGTGACGAGACGTCCGGCGCCAATGCCGGCCACGAGGCACACGGTCGCGCCCATTCAGTAACGGCACACATGCCATCCGCCCATGACGACAGGCCCGGCGCGACGGTCCCCAACGCCCGTTGGGGAAAGGACTATTTCCCCAATATCCCGTTGATCGATCAAGACGGTCGCAAGCTCAATTTCTTCGACGACCTGATCAAGGACAAGGTGGTCGCGATCAACTTCATTTTCACGTCCTGTTCCGATTCATGCCCGCTGGAGACCGCCCGCCTGCGCGAAGTGACGAGAATACTCGGCGACCGGGTCGGTCGTGACGTCTTCTTCTATTCGATCTCGATCGACCCCAAGAACGACACGCCGGAGGTCCTGAAGGCCTATACGGAGCAATACGGCATCGGGTCCGGCTGGCTGTTCCTGACCGGCAATGAAGACGACATCGTATTGCTGCGTCGTCGACTTGGGCTCTACCTGGAAGATATCGCGAAGGATTCGACCGACCACAACCTGAATCTCATCATCGGCAATCAGAGGACCGGGCGCTGGCAGAAGAGTTCGCCTTTTGAAAATCCCTACATCCTGGCCACCCAACTGGGCAGCTGGTTGCACAATTGGAAACTCGCCAGCGCCAAGAAGAACAGCTACGACGAGGCGCCCAAGCTGCGCAAGATGAGCCGCGGCGAACAACTCTTCCGCACCCGTTGCTCGTCCTGCCACAATATCGGCGCCGACCCGGATTCGATGGCCGCCATGCGGCAACTCGCGCCCGATCTGCTCGGGGTCACGAAGCGTCGCGAGCGGGCCTGGCTGGAGCGCTGGCTGCGGGAGCCGGACCAGATGCTGGCAGAGAAAGACCCGATCGCCACGGCCCTGCTGGCCGAATACAACAATCTGACCATGCCCAATTTCCGCCTCGGACCGGTCGAGATCCAGGCCCTGCTGGAATATCTGGACGAAGAGGGCGACCGGATGCTCGACAAGCACGCCAGCAAGAATTGAGGTGGGGCGCTGCGCATGGCAGCGGCGGGGAAGTCCGCGCACCCGTCAGCGATGCGGGTCGCCCATCGACCTTCCGACTGCCTTGCCGACAGGGCGAGCCGAATTCTCCGGCGCGCCCCCGCTCCTTCTCCACCATGTTGCGGGCGCGACTTTTCGATGGGCGATGTCGCTTCGGCTACGCGCCATCGCCCACCCGTCACCGATCCTCTTCGCGGCGGCGAGGCCCCGCCTTGCTGCGCGCTGGTCGACTCGACCGCCCCTCAGCCAATTTCGACCTGCGTCCCCGCCGGCACCCGGTCGAACAGCTCGACCACGTCTGCGACCCGCATCCGCACGCAACCATGCGAGCGCGGCACGCCCATCGGCTGGTCGTCGCCGGTGCCGTGGATGTAGATGTAGCGGCGCATGGTGTCGCAGCCGCCGAGCCGGTTGAAGCCGGGCTCCGTTCCCGAAAGCCACAGGATGCGACCGAGGATCCAGTCGCGTTCCGGATGGGCGGCGGCCAGTCGTGGCGTCCACAGCTCGCCGCTCGGGCGGCGGCCGCGGAATACCGTGTAGGGGTCGCGCCCCGCGCCGATGCAGGCCCGCACGACATGGCGACCGCGGGGGGTGCAGCCGGAATCCCGCTGCTCACCGGCGCCCGCCAGCGCGGTGGATACCGGATAGCGGGCGAGCAGCGCGTCGTCCTCGCCGTACAGCCGAAGCTGCTGCTGATCGAGGTCGACCGCGATGCGCATCGGCTGTTCCGGCTCAGGCGAGCAGGCTTCCGCCACGCCGTGCCGAGAAGAAGGAGGACAGCAGACGACCACAGTCCTCGGCCAGTACGCCGCCGACGACGCTGGTGTGGTGGTTCAGCCGCGACACGGAGAACAGGTCGATGACGCTGCCGGCGGCGCCGGTCTTCGGGTCGCGGGCACCGAACACGAGGCGGCGGATGCGCGCGTGCATGATCGCTCCGCAGCACATCGCGCACGGTTCGAGCGTCACGAACAGGTCGCAGCCGGGCAGTCGGTAGTTGCCCAGTGCGCGCGCCGCGTCGCGCAGTGCCTGGACCTCGGCATGGGCGGTCGGATCGTTGGCGCCGATCGGCCGGTTGTAGCCACGACCGACGACGACGCCGTCCAGCACCACCACCGCACCGACCGGCACCTCGCCGAGGCTGCCGGCCTGCCTCGCCTGCTCCAGCGCCGCCTGCATGAAATCGCTGTCCTGCAACATCCGTGTATCAGCCGCTCCGGGCGGCGCCTCTATTCGTTTCCGGGACTCTGGACAGTCATTGTTGGACAAGGAGCGGTAGCAACGCAAACGGCCGTGGCCCGATACATGGTCCGCGGCCCGTAGACCCGAGGTGCAGCCGATGGCCGAAGGCGCCAATCGCGGATCGGTTCGAGCCTGGCCGGTTCGACTGGCGTGGTCGCAGCTCACGCGACCGACGTGCGCCGCCGCGCCCCCTTGCGCCAAAGCCGTTCGCGCCATGCGCGGCGGTCTGCCCATCACACCAAGCTCAGTAATCCGGTGCCACGCGAAGATGCCGCCTGGTCCGCTTCGGACCACCATCCGACCGCCGAACTGCGCCGGAAGGGTCGTCGCGGATCTGCCGGCACCGGGCCTCCGCCGGCTCCCGCGCCGCCCGGGGCCTGGCTTGCGCTCGACCGGTCGTCAGGCGCGAATCACCACTTCCTGCCTCGACAGTTCGCCTGCTAACCTGTGACCCCATCGGCATCGCAGCGCCGGCAATAGGCGGGCTCGTCACATCCCAGGGAGACAGGCGTGGCGCATTCGGCACAGCGAGGTTCTATTTGCGATTCCGCGGGCATCGAGCGCTCGGCCGCCGGCGCAGCGGGGCGCCCGCCCCCGCGCGCTCCCCGTCGCGACCATGGCTGACGAGACGAAGGACCCAGCACCCCAGCTGGGAGGCGTCAGGTCGGCGGGTGCTTCGTCGCCCCGTCACAATCGTTTCGACCGGATGGAATGGGCTGGTGCGTTCGGCGATCTCGGCACGATGATCCCGTTCGTGTTCGGCTACATCGCTGTCGTCGGCATGGACCCCTTCGGCGTGCTGCTGGCCCTCGGCCTGGCGATGGTGGCGTCCGGCGCCTACTACCGGACGCCGATGCCGGTGCAGCCGATGAAGGCGATCGCCGCGATCGCGATCACCCAGGCGGCACAGACGGTGGTCGTCACGCCGGCAGTGATCGTCGCAGCGAGCCTGGCGACCGGCGCCATCTGGCTGGTGCTGGGCCTGACCGGTGCGGCCGCAAGGCTCGCCGGACTGGTGCCCGCAGCGGTCGCGACGGGCATCGTGCTGGGGCTCGGCCTCGGCTTCATGGCCGGCGGCCTGCGGATGATGGCGAGTCACTGGGCGATCGCCGCCGCCGGTCTCTCCGGGACCGTGCTGCTGCTCCGCAGTCGTCGAATGCCGGCGATGTTCGCGCTGCTGCTGTTCGGCCTGGCCAGCGGCGCGCTGCTCGAACCCGGGACCGTGGATGCGATCGTGGAACGGCCCATGGCGCTGCGGGCGCCGGCGATCGTGCTCGACGAGCTGAGCTGGGACGCCCTGCTGGCCGGCACCCTGTTGCTGGCATTGCCCCAACTGCCACTGACCCTGGGCAACGCGATCATCGCGATCCGCAACGAGAACAATCGCCTGTTTCCGGACCGACCGGTCAGCGAGCGGCGTGTCGCGATCTCCACCGGCCTGATCAATCTCGCCAGCGCCGCGATCGGCGGCATACCGATGTGCCACGGCGCCGGCGGCATGGCCGGACACGTCGCCTTCGGAGCCCGCACCGGTGGCGCCCTGATCATCGTAGGCTCTTCCCTGGCTATCCTCGCGGTGTGCTTCAGCGCGTCGGTGGAGGCCTTGTTCCGGCTCTTTCCGGTCGCGCTCCTCGGCGTCATGCTGTTTCTCGCCGGCGGACAACTGACGATCGGATGCCGCCCTTTCGACAACCGCTGGCCCGACCGCATCGTGACGCTGTTGACCGCCGGATTCGCGATCTGGAACGTCGGCGCCGCATTCGTCGTCGGTCTGGTCGCGGCCGGCCTGATACGCCGACTCCAGGCCCGGAGCTAGGCCGAGCACTTCACCAGACCAGCCCGCCATCGGCGCGGACGAGCCTTCACGAGGATCGCGGGGCATCGACCGGGTTCCGCTTCGATGGGCCGCCCGCCGCGGGCTCCGGCGGCCGCTGTCCGGCTGTCCTCTGCCGGCGCCAAGGGGCCGGCCGATCCGCGATGCACGCGGCAGCAGGACACGTCGCGAGCGGCGATTCGCGGTAGGCCGCGGTGCGCCCGCTGCGCGATCGGCGTCGGCTGTGTTAAACAGCCCGGGACACATCGATTCGAAACAGGGAAGCATGCTCATCGACGACTTGCGCATCGACGCCCCGGGGGGCAGCCTGTTCGTTCGCCGCTGGCGGACCGCGGAGACCGCGCAGCGCGCGCCGGTCGTGCTGTTCCATGATTCCCTCGGCAGCGTCGACCTGTGGCGGGATTTCCCGGCGGCGCTGTGCGGTCGCAGCGGGCGCGAGGTGATCGCCTACGATCGCCTCGGCTTCGGCCGCTCCGACGCCCATCCCGACCGGCTCACCACCGACTTCGTCGCCACCGAGGCGGAAGGCGGCTTTGCGGCGCTCCGGCAGGGCCTTGCCTTCGACCGCTTCGTGCTGGTCGGCCACAGCGTCGGCGGCGGCATGGCGGTGCATTGCGCGGCCCGATACCCGGACGCCTGCGTCGCGCTGGTCACCGTGGCGGCCCAGGCCTTCGTCGAGGACCACACGATCCGCGGCATCGAAAGTGCCCGCGGGCTGTTTTCCGATCCCGCGCAGTTCGCCCGCATCGCGAAGCGCCACGGCGCCAAGGGCGAATGGGTGCTGGACGCCTGGATCGGCAGTTGGCTGGCCCCCGAGTTCGCCGACTGGTCGCTGGACGCCGCGCTTGCGCAGGTACGCTGCCCGCTGCTGGCGATCCACGGTGCCGACGACGAATTCGGCACGACACGCCACCCCGCCCGGATCGACGCGCTCAGTGGCGGGCCTGCCCGTGTCGTGATATTGCCGGACACCGGACACGTTCCCCATCGCGAGCGGACGACCGAAGTGCTCGACGCCGTCGCCGAGTTCCTCGCCGATCTGCCGTGAAAGAAGCCCCGGCCGCCGCCGGAATCACGATTGCCGGATGGCGGGCGCCAGCAGTCCGCCATAGAAGCGCAACGGCCACAGCCAGCCGTCGGCCCAGCCGCGCATCAGGTCGATGTTCGACAAATGGGTCGCGAACAGCCGCGAATCCGGTCGCGCCAGCATCCGCGCCGGCCATTCGCCGAGCCATCGTTCGATGCCCTCGCCGATCAGCACCGGGTCAGCGGCATGCTCGGCATCGAGGTCGGCGATGACCCCTGCGATGGTCAGCCAGGCCTTGCGGAACAACAACAGATCCTGATGCGGCGCCGGCGCCGCGCCGGCGGTCACCCGGTCCAGCAGTGCGAGCAGCCAGTCGGCGCCGGGAAAACGGCCGCGCCTCAGCTCGGCCAGGGCGAGGTCCACCGCGCTGCCCAGCCGCGGGTCGTCCGGCGCGACGCCACCGAGTCGGACCACGGCATCGGCGATTCGCGCGCCATCGAGCAACATGCCGCCGAGCGCGGCATCGACGATGGCCTCACGCTGGGACTTCGACAGGCTCGCCACCAGGCTCCAGTCGATCACCGCGAGGCGGCCATCCTCGGTTGCCAGCAGGTTGCCGCCATGGGGATCACCATGGATCAGCGCGGTTGGCGCGGCGCTCCAGAACGGCCTTGCTACCAGCGCGGAAACGGCCTTGCGGGCCAAGCGACGGCGCTGCCAGGGCGGCAGCGGGGCGTCGGGCAGCTTGCAGCCGAAAACGCGCTCCATGACAGTCAGGCGGGGACCGCAGCCGGGCAGCAGTCGCGGGATCACGACATCCGGATCGTCGGCGTGACAGCTGGCCGCCGCCGCCATGTTGGCCTGCTCCACATCGAGGCGCAGCTCCCGCGCCAGCAGCAGGCGGACATGCGCGAAGATTCCGACGAAGTCGACCGCGCCCAGCCCGAGCGCCGCTGCGCGCTGCTGCAGGAGGTCCGCCAGCGGCACGAGGATCGCCAGTTCCTCGGCGAGCTTTTCCTCGACGCCGGGCCTGAGCACCTTGAACACGCCGTGACGGACGACGTCGCCATCACGATAGTCGAATGGCAACACGGCTGCCACGCTGCCCTCGGCGAGAATCCGTCCACCGTCGACGTTCGGTGCCGGTGCCCCGTGCGCCGGCAGTTGGTCTACGATCGCGGTACGGATGGCGTGGGGATCCGAGGCCGGCGGCAATGATTCGAGCGCTTGCAGCTCGACCCGCAACTCGGCTGGCAGCCCGCGGTGACGGGCCACGACCTGGCCGAGCTTGTGCAGAGTCGGACATGCACCGAGCAGCGTCGCGAGACGCCGGGCCGGTGCGGCATCTGCCGGCAGCCGCATCTGCCCGAGGATGATCGCGCCGCGGCGCTTCTGCGGCAGCTCGCCGAGGAAATACCACAGTCCGTCGAGCAGCAGCGGCGTCCAGTGCGCCAGGGATGGCGGCATGAAGCCGGCGATGCCCAGGGCGTCGAGCATGCGTCTGTCGAATTCGCTACTGCCCGCCATCACCGTCACACCCCTTGGGGTGCCCATCGCTGCGATCCGACCATTGTGTACCAGCTTGCCGGGCTGGTCTCAAACCCGGGCGACGCACTCGGAAATGGTCTGCGCGAGCTGCGCGCTGTCGATCGGCTTGCTCACGTAGGCGACCATGCCGGCCTCGCGACAACGCGCCTGCTCCTGCCCGAAGGCATGGGCGGTCTGGGCAATCACCGGTAGTCCCGGTGACATTTCGCGAAGCGCCCGGGTCGCCGCGAAACCGTCCATGACCGGCATCTGGAGATCCATCAGCACGGCGTCGTAGTATTGGGCGCCATGGACACGCACGGCGTCGACCGCTGCAAGACCGTCGCCGACCAGGCTGACCGTGGCCCCCAGATACTCGAGATCGTCGGCCAGGATCACGCGGTTGACCTCGTTGTCTTCTGCAACCAGCAGATGCAGCCCCGCCAGGGGCCGATCGTCCGGCGGGCGGCGCGAGAGACCCGGCTCGCCCGGCGGCTGGTCGTCGGGATCGGTCACCAGCGGCAGCCGCACTTCGAAGGTGCTGCCCTGCCCCGGTTCGCTGCGCACCTCGAGCGTGCCGCCCATGCGATCGACCAGGCGCCTGGTGATGGTGAGGCCGAGGCCGGTGCCTCCGGCGGTCCGGGTGGACGAGCCATCCACCTGCTCGAACGGCGAAAAGATCGACTGCAGGCGGTCGGCAGCAATGCCGATGCCGCTATCCGCGACCCGGAACACCAATTCGCCGCCTTCGGCATCCGCCTCGACGCGAACCCCGCCGTGGGGCGTGAACTTGACCGCGTTTGAGATCAGGTTGATCAGGACCTGCTTGATGCGGAGCGGATCCGACAGGCAACTGCGCGGCAGCGCACGGCCCTTGCGGCAACGCAGATAGATGCCCTTGTCGGCCGCATGGCCGGCGAGCACCTCGATGGCGCCGTCGACCTCGTCGGCCGGCGAGGTCGGGATCGACGCGATCTTGAGCTTGCCGGCATCGAGGCTGGCGAAATCGAGAATGTCGTTGATCACGCCGAGCAGGTGCTCGCCGGCCCGGCGTATCTTGACGAAGGCCTCCCGCACCTTCTTCTTGTTGTCGATGCGACGCAGCCCGATGCCTGCGAAGCCGAGGACACCGTGCAGCGGAGTGCGGATCTCGTGGCTCATGTTGGCCAGGAACTCGCTGCGCATGCGGGCCAGGGTCTCGGCTTCGAGCAGGGCCCGTTCCTTGGCCTGGGAGATCGCACGTTGGGCGCTCATGTCGACGAAGCTGACGACCACGCCCTCCGCGTCGTGGTCCGAACGCAGCGGATGTACCGCATACATGATCGGCATCGGCCGGCCGTCGGCACGCCAGAAGACCTCGCCGTCCACGCGAGCGACCTCGCCGCCCGCGAGTGCGGCGACGATCGGGCACTGCTCCCGCGGATGGGCCGAACCGTCGCCGCGGCTGTGATGCAGCCGGGCATGCGCGTCCTCGCCCAGCAGTTCCTGCCGCTCGAAGCCGAGCATCGTGCAAGCGGCGTCGTTGACGAACACGATGCGGCCATTGCCGTCAAGGCCGAACAGGCCGTCCGCGCTCGAGTTCAGGATCACCGATGCGCGCGCCTCGGTACGCACCAGATCGGCGGTGCGAGCCTCGACCAGCGCTTCGAGTTCGCGCTGATAGCTCGCCAGGCGGGCTTCGCCCGCCTTTCTTTCACTGATGTCGACGTCCATGCGGACGACGATCGGCGCGTCGCCGTCGTTGCCAGTGATCGGAAACAGGGTCGACATGACCCAGATGCGGCGACCATCGCGGGTCGGCAGCTCGCGCTCGACCGGAGCACAGCGTACGCCCTCGCGCGCATCGTCGATCACGCGCGCGATCAGCCCGGGATCGGGACCGGCGCCGGCAAACAGCTCCCCCGGCGCCTTGCCGATCGCGTCCGCCGCGCACCAGCCGTAGAGGCGTTCCGCAGCCGAGTTCCAATGGACGATGCGTCCGTCCGCCGAATCGATCCACTGCACCGCCACGTTCGGGGTGTTTTCGAGGGTCATGCGCAGGCGCTCCTCGGAGGCCTTCAGCCGCGACTCCGCGACGACCCGTTCGGTGACATCGGTGATCAGACCGGAGGCGCACCCGTCGCGCTCGTCCTCTGTTCGCGTGCGCTGCAGATCCAGTTCGATCCAGCGACGACTGCCATTGGTATGGTCCAGCCTGGCACGCAGTTGCACGGCATGCCGTTCGCAAGACATCAGTTGCGCCAGCGCGGCGCAGATCGTCGCCCGGTCCTCGGCCACCACGAATTCGAGCAGATCCTTGCCGATGCACCTATCCGGCGGGTGCCCGCTCAGTTCGTGCCACGCCGGATTCAGATAGGTCAGACGACCGTCGGCATCGACCTGGAGGATCACCTCCTTGACGCTGGTCACCACCGAACGAAAGCGCGCCTCGCTTTCCTCGAGCGCGCGGCTCTTGCCCGACAGTTCCAGGGTCTGCTCGTCAACACGCCGACGAATCGTCGCCGTGCGCCCTAGGATTCCCAGGATCAGCATCTGCACCAGGGTCGCCAGCAATAGGCCGACGACGCCGACGCCCCACGCGATCCACGGACGATGTTCGGCCAGATAACCCGGCGTGGGCATCACCTCGAGCAGCCACCTGCGGTCCATCATCGCCAGTTCGTCGCGCCAGTGCAGGCCTTCCGAGTCGTGGGCAATTTCGCTCGGCGGAGCCGATTCGAAGAGAAGCTGTCGGCCGGCGGCCGCATCCGGATCGCTCAGGCGCAGCACGATGTCCGGCGACACGTCTTCGGCCAGCGCCCGCGCCACCATTTCGTCGACCTTGATCACCGCCACGGCAAAACCCAGCAATCCGTTCCCGTCCGTATCCGCCGTCTCGCGCCGGAATGCCGGCATCAGCAACAACAGGCCGCTACGCGTGCGGTGCGCCTGGACCAGCGCGACGGGCGCGGTCGCCGTCGCGCCGCGCGTGGCACGCGCCCGCGTGACGGCATCCCGCCGCAGCGGGTCGGAATTGATGTCGAAGCCCAGTGCCCGGCGATTCCCCTCGAGCGGCGCAATGTGGGCGACGGCGACGTACTCGGCACGCTGACCGGCCGCGACCAGCCGGCCATCGGGCCCACGTTCGCTGATGCGGAATGCTTCGCCGGCTCGCGACATCTCGGCTTCGAAGGCGGCCCGCTGCGAGTTCCGGACCACCGGGTTGAAGCTCAGCGCGGATATCTCGGGGTGTTCCTCGAGGATGCCGGCCGTGAAGTGACGGAACTGTTCCGTCCCCAGTTCCCCGGCGACTTCCACGAATCGCGCCAGCGACGCGATCACCTCGCGCTGACCGATCACCGTGAATTCGAGCAGTTCCTCCAACGAATGCCCATGGGCGGCCAGTTCCGACTGCTGCTGTCGCGATTCCCAGCGCGAACTGGCATAGAAAGCCGCCGCGGCGACCGCCAGCGCGGCCGGCATCACCACCGCCAGGACCTTGACGCGATCGACCCACGCCCGCTCGTGGCGCCCGAACAGCGCGATCGTCAGCGGCGCGAACAGCAGCACCCCGAGCGTGTCGCCGATGTACCAGTTCCACCAGGAATAGTTGAATTCCGGTGCCGTGATGATCCCATTGGCAAGCAGCGCAGCGACGCCGCAGGTGGCCGAGATCAGGCACGCGAACGGGCCGCCGATCAGCAGAAAACGAATCACGTCGCGCTCCGACTCGAGCGCACTTTCGCCGCCACGCCACGCCCGGCGCAGCAAGGCCCAGCCGGCAATGGCCTGCAACGCGGCACCGCCGCCGATGGTCGCGCCGACGATGACACTGGTGGTGCCGAGTTGCCCGTGCAGCAGCGCCGGCCCGGTATTGACCAACAGTGCACCCAGCCAGACGGCGGGGGCCGCGCCGAGGCCGAAGCGCAGCAATGCCGCCAGCGCGAATCCCGAGGCCGGGAACACCGGACTGGCGTAGCCCGGCGGCAGCGCCAGTGCCAGCCCGACGCCACCGAGCACGGCGTACATGCCGGTGACGAACAGCCAGTTTCTGCCTACCGCCAGAATCGAGGACTTCAAGCGCACGGACTCCTGATGGAGGACTTCGGCTCACCGCCCGCGCCGGTCGGATGCCCGCCGGAAGCCGGCGAACGGTGATCCACACCCCTAATACGGCGCCGCGATCCGGGAATTGAGCACGGGAGCAACAGTTTTCATGCGATGTGGGCGTCAATGGCATGACATTGTCGCGCTTCGTCTACGATGAAATCTGCAAGGCTTCCGGCGCATGCCCGACATTCATGAACGATTCGAAGCCACCCGAGCCATCCCGTCCCGGCGGCGCCGAGAAGAACGGTCCGACGGCGTCGTCGGTGCTCGACCAGTGCGACGGGCTCGTCTTCGCGATGGACCTGCAGGGTCGCTATACCTTCGCCAGCAGGTCCCTGGGCGCGCTGTACGGCCTGTCACGCGACGCGATGATCGGGCGCAGCGACGAAATCCATGGTGGCGGCATGGCCCCGGAGGAAGTGGCGGCAGTCGCGCGGGGCGAGAGCCTGCGCCGGGAGGTGACCGCCGAATCTCAGGGCCGGGTGTTCGAGCGCCGGATATCACCGTTGCGCGACGAGCGCGGCGCGATCGTCGGCCTGATCGGCGTGATGCTGGAGATCTCCGAGCTGAAGCAACGGGAGCGCCGTTCGAATCGCCTGCTCCGCCACCTGCAGGCGACCCTGGACGCGATGCCGGACCTGGTCTTCGTGCTCGATCGCGAAGGCGTCTTCCGCGAGTTTCATTCGAGCCCCGATGGGCCCCTTTACATCAGGCCGGAATCGGTGCTCGGCCGAAATCTGCACGAGGTACTGCCGGCCGACGCCGCCGCGGTCTGCCATGGGGCGATGACCGCCGCCACGCACGCCGGCCGCTCGGCCGGTCATGTGCTGATGCTGGGGCTGCCGGACGGCGAGCACTGGTTCGAACTGTCCGTCTCCTACATGTCCGAGGACGAAGACGATGTCGCCGACCGCATGTTCGTCGTGGTCTCGCGCGAGATCACCGAACGCCGCAATGCCGAGCACCGCCTGCGTGAGAGCGAAGCCCTCCTTCGCCTGGTGCTCGACGTCATTCCCGATCCGGTCGTCGTCAAGGACGCAGGCGGACGCTTCGTGCTCGGCAACGACGCGGTCGCCCGCCTCTACGGCACCAGGGCGGAGAGCCTGCCGGGCAGACAGGACGGCGATTTCGAGGTATCCGACGACAGCGCCGAACTGTTTCGCCGCAATGTGCGCGAGATCATGGCCTCCGGACGCACCGAGGTGGTCTTCGAAGACAGCCGCGATACGATCAGCGGCGAGATTCGTCACTACCGGTCGATCAAGAAGCCCTTCAAGGATGCCGGCGGGCACGATCGGATCCTGGTACTCGCCCACGACATCACCGACATCATCGAAGCACGCCGGCAGGTCGAGGAAAGCGAGCGGCGCCTGCAGGAAGTCCTGGAGGCGACGCGCGAGGGCACCTCGGACTGGGACATCCCGAGCGGTCGGATGATCCACAACGATCGCTGGTACCGCCTGCTCGGCTACGAACCGGGCGGCATCGCGGCGACGGTCCAGGCCTTCACCGAGCTGATCCATCCGGACGATCGGGACCGCGTGTGGGCAAGCCTGCAGTCGGCGCTGATGGGTGACAGCGAGGATTACTATTCGGAACACCGTCTGCGCCGGCGCGACGGCTCGGTGCTCTGGGTGCAGGACCGTGGCCGGGTGGTCGAACGCGATGCCCACGGCCAGCCGCTGCGCCTGGTCGGCAGCGCGGCGGACATCACCAGCCGCAAGAGGGCCGAGCACGAGCTCGCGCTGTACCGCGAACAACTGGAACACCGGGTCGCCGAGCGCACCGAGCAGTTGGCGGCCGCGAAGAACGCCGCCGAGGCCGCCAGCATCGCCAAGAGTGCGTTCCTGGCGAACATGAGCCATGAAATCCGTACGCCACTGAACGCGATCACCGGCATGGCCTACCTGATCCGTCAGTCCGGCCTCAGCGAGCAGCAGAATGCCCAGCTCGACAAGCTGCAGCACGCCAGCGATCACCTGGTGCAGACCATCAACGCGATCCTCGACCTCTCGAAGATCGAGGCAGGCAAGTTCGATCTGGTCGAAGAGCCACTGGACATCGGCCAGTTGCTGGGCGGCATCCGCGCGATGATCCACGACCGGATCAACGCCAAGGGCCTACGGCTGATCTTCGAGAGCGACGCCCTGCCCGGCCCGCTGCTGGGCGATCCGACACGGGTCCGCCAAGCACTGCTGAACTACGTCGGCAACGCGCTCAAATTCACCGACACCGGCAGCCTCACGGTGCGTGTCCTGCGCCAGCACGAAGACGAGCGCATCGTGACGCTGCGCTTCGAGGTCCAGGACACCGGCAGCGGCGTCGACCCGGCAACGCTGCCTCGCCTGTTCAAGGCCTTCGAACAGGCCGACACCTCGACCACCCGCGAGTACGGTGGCACCGGCCTCGGGCTGGCCATCACCCGCCGCATCGCCGAGCTGATGGGCGGCGACAGTGGCGCCGCCACCAAGCCGGGCGAAGGCAGCACGTTCTGGTTCACGGCGCGCTTCCGGCGAGGCGGGTCGGCGGCCGCCGTCCGGCCCTCGGTCGACGATGGCCAGCCCGAAAAAGTCCTGATCCGCGACTACGCCGGCCGGCGCATCCTGCTGGTCGAGGACGAACCGCTGAATTGCGAGATCACCCGCTCGATGCTCGAGCAGGTCGAACTCGCCGTCGATTCCGCCGAGAACGGGCTGCAGGCCCTCGAACTCGCCGGACGCGCGGGCTACCACCTGATCCTGATGGACATGCAGATGCCGAAGATGGACGGTCTCGAAGCGACCCGCCACATACGCCGGCTCGACGGCCAGCGCCACACGCCGATCATCGCGATGACCGCCAACGCCTTCTCCGAGGACCGGGCACGCTGCCTCGAAGCCGGCATGAATGGCTTCCTGCCAAAGCCTGCCACCCCGGAGCAGTTCTATTCGACCCTGCTGCAGTGGCTGGCGGGCACCCCGCCACCGTGACGCGTGCACCGGCCATGCGGCTGGCGCGGGGGGTCCGGCTCACCCCGGCGATATCCGCGAAAGCCATTCGAGCAAGGGCTTGAAGCGGTAGCTGCGCACGTACGGCTGCACGTATTCGACGAACTCGCGGCAATCGGGACGACCGTCCAGCCGGGTCAGCATCTCGCGCAGTCCCAGTACATTGTGGCGGCGGACCTGCTCGGTGAACTCCTCGAGAAAAGCGGCCTCCGGCACCGTGAACGTGCGCTCCGTGACGGCCGACGCGGGCGCCTCTGCCGCGCTTGACGGCGCGCCCGCATCACCGCTGTCGGAAACCACCACGACGTCGACATCGAACCAGAAATGGCTGCCGGCGCCGGGTTCGCTTTCGACCCGCAGCTCGGACCCCATCAGCCGGACCAATTGCTGGCTGATCGTCAGCCCCAGCCCCGAGCCTTCCGCCCGGGTGATCTCATTGTCGACCTGCCGGAACGGGATGAAGATGCTGTCGAGTTCCGACGGACCGATGCCGATGCCGCTGTCCTGCACGCTGAACCGCAACCGAGTTTCGCGTTCGCCCGCGCCGGCACGGCGCTCGACCGAGAACTGCACGTGGCCGTGTTCGGTGAACTTGACGGCGTTGCCCAGCAGGTTCAGCAGCACCTGCCGCAGCCGCTTCTCATCGACCAGCACGACCGACGGCAGGCCTGGCTGGAACCGACGCTCGAGTCGGATGCCCTTCAGCCGCGCACGGACCTCCATCATCTCGACCAGGGTCTTGAGGAAGGTCTGCAGCGCGACCTCCTCGGGACGCAGGGCGAGGTTGTCCTCGCCCATGCGGGAGAAATCGAGGATGTCGTTGATCATCATCAGCAGATGTTCCGCGCTGCGGTCGATCGACGAGATGCCGTCGCCGTGACGGGCCATCAGCGGCGCGTCCTGCTTGTACAGCTGGGTGTAGCCGAGGATCGCGTTGAGCGGCGTACGCAATTCGTGGGTCACGTTGGCCATGAAGCGGGTCTTCGCCCGGTCCGAAGCCTCGATCGCAAGCTTGGCCTTGTGCAGGCGATGGAACATCACCAGCATCGTGATCCAGACCAGGGCCATCAGCCCCATCGCGATGCTCGATTCGGCGATCAGCTTGGAGCGCATCTCGTCAGCCAGCGTGTCGAAATAGCGCTGACTCATCAGGAATTCCGCGACACCGAGCAGGCGACCGCGTTGGCCGATCAGCGGTATCGACGCGTGAAAGCAACGCTCGCAGCTGCGTATGCCGTCCTGCAGTTCGAGCGAACCCGGCGCCACCGGCACCGCCTCGTAATCGATCTGCAGGTCCAGGCCCAGGACGATGCGTCCGCCGGTGGCCGGATCCTCGACCAGCAGAATCTCCTGCATCAGGTCGAACAGCTTCGAGCGCAGGTGGCCCGGCGCACCGTGCTCGATGGTCTCGAGCAGTGCCGCCGCCTGCGACTGGGCAAGAATGCGCGCCTGGGTCTCGGCGGTCAGGTACAGGCGCGGCGCCAGTGAGCCCGTCCAGTAGCGCGCCAGCGAGAACACGAAGGAGGCGAACAGCAGCACGAAGACCGCCGTGATCAGCAGGTGGCTGCGCATCCGCGGCTGCCCGACCGCGGCGCAGGCCCTGAGCCAGCGGCGGGCCAGCGGTTCGCCGGCCACGGCGGACCGGCCAGCGACCGGATCAGTCCTCTCCATCGCCGTACCTCCTGGCTACCCGGAGATAGAAGTTCCTGATCGCCAGCCCGCTCGACCGCAGGGTACGAACGTTGATCAGCGGACGAATCGTCGCTTCTACCGAAATACCGCCCAGCACACCCTTCTCGACATCGCCCTCGAATGGCGAGAACAGGATGACGCGACGCCGGATCGCATAGTCGACCAGCTGCACCAGTTCACGGTCGTCGAGCGGCTGGGTGATGAACACCGCAGCCGGTCGCAGGTCGCCGGCGGTCAGCAGACTGGCGAGCGAAACCACTTCGATCCGTACCGGCGCGCCACGCACCGTGTCCATGTCGGCCGCCAGTTCACTCGCGTATTCGCGGGCGTCCCGCCTGTTGTCCGCATAGGCCAGATAGACCGGCAGCCGGCCCCCGCCGTCGAGCTTGCCGCCGCTTTCGGTATCGGCCGCGACCAGCGTCCGGAACAGCTTGAGGCCGACATGGACGCGACGTTCGCCGAACGACTGTGCCACCGCGGTCGTGCCGGGCAGCGAAAATAGCAGCACCACGAGCATCAGGTGCACCGACAGCAGCCGCCTGGCGGTCGAGGTGGGCCGGGTCACCGGCGACATCGGGAGTCCGTGGCGTCGCACGCCTGCCTGCCGCCGGTCATCGGAAGCGATACTCGGCGCTGAGCCAGAATTCGCGCTGCCCGTGGGGCAGGCCCTCGGGGAATTGCGCCGGCGTGGCGACGCTGTCGAAATGCTGGTCGGTCAGATTGCGGACGCCGGCACTGATCTGGAGGCCCCCGACATCGTATGGTTCGGCGAGGGTCAGCGCATAGTCGAGTGTCGCATAGTCGTCGAAGCGCTGGCGCTGGGCGACGCGGGTGGGCAGTTCCCAGCCTTCCGGCTCGCCGACGTACTTGACGCTCACGGCATGGGTCAGCCGGCCGTTCTGGCGCCAGCTCGCGCCGAGCGTCGCCAGCCAGTCCACGGCCCCGAGCAGGCGCTCGTCGTCATCGAGGTGATCGTCCGCTTCGACGTAGGCCAGGTTGGCCCACCATTGCAGCGATCGGCCGAATCGCTGGACCCATTCGAATTCCATGCCATGGGCCTCGATGTCGCCGCGATTGCGCCACAGCGGTGGGTCGCCCGGGTTGATGAAGAATTCGATCAGATCCCGAACCTGCGTGCGGTAGACGGTCAGGCGCATGCGCAAGTCGGCTCGCCGGAAGATGTAGGCGGCCTCCAGCGAGCGGATCCGTTCCTTGTCGAGGTCGCCGGTCAGCGTCACCCCGGGAAAGGTGTTCGGCCCGGGATAGAACTCCTCGAGATTCGGAGGCCGGAATGCCTCGGCGTACTGCATCTTGACGATGTGGTGCTCCGCGGGCTGCCAGACCGCCGCCAGCCGCGGCGAGGTCTGCCCGCCCCAGTCGTCGTAGTGGTCGTGGCGCAGGCCGGCGGTCAGTTCGACGGATCGACCGAGCCGAATCTGGTCCTGCACGGTCAGGCTGGTCAGGGTTCGGCTCGAACCGTCCAGCACCGGTGCCTGGTCGGGCGGAAGGATCCGGGTCTCCCCGCCGCGCGCGGTCAGCGACGCGAACGAATCGGTCACCTTGCTATGCACCCGGTCGACGCCGAAATAGATCCGATGTCGCTCACCGGCCGCCCAGCGCAGGGCCAGCTGGCCGCTGTAGGCACGGTCGGCGCTTCCGGTCCGGCGGTAGAACTCCGTGCCGCTGGGCGCCTGCAAGCCCGGCGGTCCGGCGCCGGCCGGCAGCGGCATCAGGGTCGCCTGCTCGAGATCGGTCTGCAGCATGCCGACCGACGCCGACAGCGTCAGCGTGTCGTCGAGCGCCCATTCCTTGTCGAGATCCAGGCCCAGCACCCGTTCCAGGCGTGGCTCGAGACCTTCAGGGAGTGCCGCGACGCGTCCGTAGGCGCCGCCCCGCTGCAGCACTGCGTGACGCATGTGCAGCCGATATCCCCGGGCGTCGAGCGTGGCCAGCAGGTAGCGGCCGTGCTCGCCGTCGAACACCGGCGCCGGGGAGTAGCCCAGTCCCGCCCGCGAGAAGTTGTCCGGATTGGTGCGAAGTCCGCTGTCGCTGCGCCGCCAGGCACCGGCCCCGAGCTTCAGCCTGGCAACGCCGTCCGGCCCCAGCGACAGGCGCAGCCCGCCGCGACGAAGGCCCTCGCTGCCAATCCCGCCGTCGACGGCGTCGCCACCGCGCGTCAGCACGTTGACCACGCCGGAAAAGGCGAACCCGCCGTACAGTGCCGAGCCCGGCCCGCGGATCACCTCGATGCGCTCGATCTGGGACAGCGGCAGGCGCAGCACCCAGTCGGCCGAGCCGTCGGTGGCGCGGTTGACCGCCACGCCGTCGAGCAGGATCTTCAGGTTGCTCGCGTTCAGCGTCGCCCCGACGCCGCGGACGATGGCGCGGGCGTCGCCGACGTTGTTCACGGTGACGTGGAATCCCGCCACCTGACCGAGCGCGTCGCGCACCGTCGCCAGCCCGCGAATGCGCATGTCCTCGCCGTGCAGTACCGTCACCATGCCGGGCACGTAGTCGGCGTTCATGCGGGTCTTGGTCGCGATCATGGTCTGTTCGTGCAGCAGGTCGAGCAGGGCCAGCAATTCGGTGTCGTCGTCGCCATCCGCATGGCCCATGCCGCTCGCCAGGACAAGTGCCAGCCCGGCGCAGCCGGCCGTCAGCCGGGCGATGCAATGGCGTACTACCCCCGTCCGCCTGTTCATCGCGGCGCCGCCTGCGCGCGCAGACCCGCGTCCTGGGCGTCTCCGTCGCCGACGATCCGATTGCGTCCGGCCGCCTTGGCCTGGTAGAGGCGCCGGTCCGCGGTGGCGAGCAAGGCGGCGGGTGTCGCCGAGGCGTCGGGGATCACGGTCGCCAGGCCCAGGCTGACGCTGACGACCGGGCAGGCCGAATTGTCCGCGTGTTCGATCGCCAGCCCGGCAACCGCCGCGCGCATCTTCTCGCCAATCGCGCGGGCCGCCGCGATGCCGGTATCGGGCAGCACCGCGACGAACTCCTCGCCGCCATAGCGCGCGACCAGATCGCCCGGGCGGTGGATGCAGGTGCATAGCGCTCCGGCAACCCGCGTCAGGCAGCGATCGCCCTCGGCGTGGCCGTAGCGGTCGTTGAAGCGCTTGAAATGATCCACGTCGACAACGATCAGCGACAGCGATTGGGCGTGGCGCTGGGCACGCAGCCACTCGCTCTCGTAGGTGTTGTCGAACAGGCGGCGGTTGGCCACCTGGGTCAGTCCGTCGGTGCAGGCCAGTTGCGCAAGCTGGTCGCTCTTGCGCTTGAGCGCCAGATGATTGTTCATCCGGGCCTTCAGGATCGGCAGCGAGAACGGCTTGCTGACGTAATCGACCGCCCCCAGCGCCAGCCCACGCTCGATCTCCACCTCGTCGTGCGCGGCCGTCAGGAACAGGACCGGGATGTCCGCGAGTTCGGGATCCGCCTTGAGCCGGCGGCAGACCTCGAATCCGTCCATGCCCGGCATCATCACGTCGAGCAGGATCAGGTCCGGACGCAGCGACTGGGCCAGCGCCAGCCCCTCCTCGCCGGTGAGCGCGACGGTCAGTTCGATATCCTCCCGGTGCAGATGCTCGACGAGGACATCCAGATTGGCCGGCACGTCGTCGACCACCAGCACGAGCGGCGCCTGCCGCGGAATCATGGCTTTCAGGTTCATCGATTCGCCTGTCACGGTTGGCGGCAAAGGAAACGGTGTCACGGCAATGCCTGCCGCATTGCGCACGAAGCGTGCCATCGAGATCGGACACGCCCCGCGCCGACAAATCGGTATACGGCAGGCGACGGCCATTCCATAGCGCTTATGCACCTTAGATTCTGCCGATAGCCGCTTATACTGGGGGTCGATGCCAACCCGTGCCGGAGCCGATCGTGGGCGCCCAGCCACTGGTGCTGATCGTCGACGACCAGCCCGACAATCTCGACATCCTGCTCGCCCATCTGGCCGACAGCGGCCTCGAGCTGGCGGTCGCCACCGACGGCGGCGAGGCGCTGGCACTCGCGACGGAGCGTCAGCCGGACGTCGTGCTGCTCGATGTGATGATGCCGGGCGTCGACGGCTTCGAGGTATGCCGGCGAATGAAGGCCGACGTGCGAACATCCGACGTGCCGGTGATCTTCACCAGCGCCCTCACCGATACCGCCAGCAAGCTGCGCGGCTTCGAGTCCGGCGCCATCGACTTCCTGTCCAAGCCGCTGCAACGGGAGGAACTTCTCGCCCGCATCCAGGTGCACCTGACGATCGTCAGCCAGCGCCGCGAACTGGAGGCGCGCAATCGCCAGCTGCTGTCGCTGAACCGCGAATTGCAGGAGCAGATCGAACGGCGCCAGAAACTCGAGGACCAGCTGTCGCTGACCGACCAGCGCCTCGACACCATCACCCGCCACGAGGTCGAACGCTGGAGCATCGACGGCTTCGTCGGGCACAGCCCTGCCGCCTGCCGCCTGATGGACGAGGTTCGCGGCCTGCAGGGCGCCGAGCGCACCAACGTGCTGGTGCTCGGCGAGAGCGGAACCGGCAAGGAACTGGTGTCGCGGGCGATCCATGTCGGCGGGCCACGCGGCAATCGTCCGTTCATCGCCGTCAATTGCTCGGCGATTCCGGCAGAACTGGCCGACGCCGAATTCTTCGGCCACAGCCGGGGCGCCTACACCGGTGCCACCGGCCCTCGCCACGGCTACTTCAGCCAGGCCGACGGCGGCACGCTGTTCCTCGACGAGATCGGCGATCTCGAACCCAGGCTCCAGGCCAAGCTGCTGCGCGTGCTCGAAGACGGCATCGTCATGCCGCTCGGCGCCAGCGCGTCGCGCCGGGTCGACGTGCGCGTCGTCGCCGCGACCAATGCCGATCTCGCGGCCCGGGTCGCCAGCGGCCGCTTCAGGCGCGATCTCTATTTTCGCCTCGCCGGCTACGTCGTCACGGTGCCGCCCCTGCGCGAGCGCCGCGACGACATTCCGCTGCTGGTTAGCCATTACCTCAGGCATCTGAGCGGCCAGATGGGCCGTGACACCCCGGCCATCTCGCGGGATGCCCTGGCGACGCTGTCCGCCTACGACTTTCCGGGCAACGTGCGCGAACTGCGCAACCTGATCGAATATGCCCTGATCGCGGCCCGCGGTGGCCCGATCGGCATCGACCACCTGCACTTCCTCGGCAACGCCGTGACGGAGCGGTTCGAAGATCCGCCAGGAGCAGCCGAGCCGCCGTTCGACGCCGCGGCAATCGCTGGCGGCGGCTGGGCCGGACCCGACGAGCAGCGACTGCTGGCGCTGGCGAGGCGCGACGGCAGGGTGGACAACGCCCGCGTCCAGGCCGCCCTGGCGGTCGATCATGGGCGCGCCTCCTATCTGCTCAAGAAGCTCCATCGCGAGGGTCGCCTCGCCAAGCACGGCGAGCGCCGGTGGACCTACTACACGCCGGCCTGAACAGGGTCGCGCGGGCGTCCGCCCGACCACGCGCGGGCCTCCCATCGCGCGCGCCATGGCGGGGCCCGGCGCGACCAGGGCTTGTCAGCATCGCTCGCGTGCCGCACGATCCCCTCCTGCCGTCCAGGACACGGGCCGCCAGGCGATGCGCGACGGCAGCACACCAGCACAACCGCAAGGGCCGATCGGACGGGGACGCATGGCAATCGACCGGAAACTCATCGAAGACCTCCAGCGGCGGCGGGCCGCGGCCGCGAACCCGGGCGCGGCCGATCGCGTTGCGAAACGCCACGCCGACGGCCGACTGACCGCACGCGAGCGCCTCGACGAGCTGTTCGCGCGCGACTCGTTCCAGGAGTTCGGCCTGCACGCCCAGCACGAGACCCGGGGCTTCGGCATGGACAAGAAGTCCCTGCCTACCGACGGCGTCATCACCGGCATCGGCTTCGCGGACGGCCGTCCGGTCGCTGGCTTCAGCCAGGACTTCATGATCGCGGGCGGGTCGCTGGGCCGCATCCATGCCCGCAAGATCTGCGACCTTTTCGACTACGCCGGCCGCGCCGGCATGCCGGTGGTGGGATTCAACGATTCCGGTGGTGCGCGCATCCAGGAAGGCGTAGAGAGCCTGTCCGGATACGGCCAGGTATTCAATCGCAATGTCATGATGTCCGGCGTGGTGCCACAGATCGCGGTGATCTGCGGCCCCTGCGCCGGCGGTGCCGCGTACTCGCCGGCACTGATGGATTTCGTGATCATGACGCGCGAGTCGGCCCACATGTTCATCTGCGGTCCGGAGGTGATCCGTGCGGTGACCGGCCAGCAGACGACGATGGCCGAGATCGGCTCGGCCGAGGCCCACGCCCGCGACTCCGGCAACATCCACTTCATTGCGGAGGACGACCGGCACGCGGTCGCGCTGGTTCACCAGCTGCTCGGCTACCTGCCGTCCAACAACATGATGGACCCGCCCCATCGGCCGAGCGAAGACATCTCGCTGCAGGACGATCTGGCCATCGAGGACCTGATCCCCGACGATGCGAAGATGGCATTCGACGTCAAGCGGATCATCGGGCGGATCGCCGACGGCGGTGAATTCCTCGAAGTGCAGCAGGATTTCGCGCCGAACATGGTGGTGGCCTTCGGACGCATCGACGGCGTCGTCGTCGGCTTCGTCGCCAACCAGCCGATGGTCATGGCCGGCACCCTCGACATCGACGCCTCGGACAAGGGCAGCCGCTTCATCCAGACGTGCAACGCGTTCAACATTCCGCTGGTGACGCTGGTCGACGTGCCGGGCTTCATGCCCGGCATCGCCCAGGAGAAGGGCGGCATCATCCGCCACGGCGCCAAGATGCTGTTCGCTTACGGCGCGGCGACCGTACCGAAGATCACCGTGATCATGCGCAAGGCCTATGGCGGAGCCTACCTGGCGATGTGCTCGCGTGACATGGGCGCCGATCTGGTCCTCGCCTGGCCGACCGCCGAGATCGCGGTGATGGGGGCGGAAGGCGCGGTCAACGTGCTCTACCGCAAGGAACTGGAGGCCGCCGACGACAACAGCGCGCTGCGCGGCGAGCTGATCGCGGCCTACCGCGCCGAGTTCGCCTCGCCCTACCAGTCGGCGGCCCGCAGTTTCATCCACGACGTGATCCTGCCCAGACGCACGCGCGGCGCGATATCGCTGGCGCTGCGCTCGCTGCTGTCGAAGCGTGAAGCCCGCCCGCCCAAGAAGCACGGCAATATTCCGCTGTGAGGATGGACATCGCCGACGCCCTGCTCTTCATCGCCACGGGATTCGCCGTCGTGCTCGGCGCGCTCGCCCTGCTGTGGCTGATCAGCGCCGCGACCGGACGACTGTTCGCTGCCACCGGCGCAGCCGTGGCGACACCGCCCGCGCCCGGCGCCCCATCGGCGTCGACGGCCAGTGCCGGCATTCCGCCGCCGCACCTGGCCGCGATCGCCGCCGCGGTGGCAGTCGTCACCGCCGGGCGCGGTCGCGTCGTGTCGGTACGCGCGCCGGCGCACCTGGCCGATGCCTGGGCCAGCGAGGGGCGCGCCGACCAACTCGCCAGCCATCGCCTGCGCTGGAACTGGGAAGCCGCGACGACACGACCCGCGGAGCATTCGGTCACGACGGCGGTCGGCCCGGGGGCGGCCGGCGATCGCAAGGGGAAGCCATGAGGAAATTCAGGATAACCGTCGACGGCACCGCCTACGAGGTTTGTGTCGAGGAGCTCGACGTCGACGCAGCGTCGGTCGCCGCGACGCCACCAGCGGCCATCCCGCCGGTACGGAAAGCGGCCGGTGATCCGGCAGCGGCCACAGCCCCCGCAACCGCCGCGGCGCCGGCAGCCGCGGTCGCGGGCGACGTCGCCAGCCCTCTGGCCGCCACCGTGGTGGAGATCAAGGTCGCCGTCGGCCAGCAGGTCGCCACGGGACAGCAACTGGCGGTCCTCGAGGCGATGAAGATGAACAACTTCGTCGTCGCACCGAGGGACGGCATCGTGACCGCCGTCCGCGTCGCTGCCGGCGATGCCGTTGCCGAAGGTCAGCCGCTGCTGACGCTGGCTTGACCATGGCCCGAAATCGACCGCATTCCCGTCGCCACCCCTGATGAACGAGTCCTTGTCGTCGCTGCTCGAGCTGACCGCGTTGCCGCGGCTGACCCCGGACATGCTCGTCATGTGGGCGGTGGTCGGCGCCCTGCTGTACCTCGCGGTCTACCGCAAGTTCGAGCCGCTGCTGCTGGTGCCGATCGCCTTCGGCGCACTGCTCGCCAATCTGCCCACCGAGGGGCTCGTCAATCCGCCGGCCGGCGATACACCCGGCGGCCTGTTCCACTACATTTCCCTGGGCATCCACCTCGAGCTGTTCCCGCCGATCATCTTCCTGGGGGTCGGTGCGCTGACCGACTTCGGGCCGGTGATCGCCAATCCGCGCACCTTCCTGCTCGGCGCGGCGGCCCAGTTCGGCGTGTTCGCGACCTTCATCGGCGCCGCCCTGGTCGGCTTCACGACCGATCAGGCCGCTGCGATCGGTATCATCGGCGGTGCCGACGGTCCGACCTCGATCTTTCTCGCCAACAAGCTCGCCCCGGAACTGCTGGCTCCGATCGCGGTTGCCGCCTATTCGTACATGGCCCTGGTGCCGTTGATCCAGCCGCCGATCATGCGGGCCTTGACGACGCCTGCCGAGCGCGCGATCCGGATGCGCTCGCTGCGCCCGGTCGCGAAGACCGAGAAGCTGTTGTTCGCGGTGGTCGTGACGGTCGTCGTGATCCTGCTGGTGCCGGCCGCATCGGCGCTGATCGGCATGCTGATGCTCGGCAACTTTCTGCGCGAGTGCGGTGTCACCGAACGGCTCAGCAAGGCCGCACAGAACGAGATCATCAACACCGTCACGATCCTGCTCGGCACCTCGGTCGGCATCACCATGACCGGCGAGCGCTTCCTGCAGCCCGAGACCCTGAAGATCCTCGCGCTGGGCATCGTCGCATTCTCGATCTCGACCGCGGCTGGCGTGCTGATGGCCAAGCTGATGAACCTGTTCTCGCATGAGAAGATCAACCCGCTGATCGGCTCCGCCGGCGTGTCGGCAGTTCCGATGGCAGCCCGCGTCAGCCAGGTCGAGGGCCAGAAGGTCGATCCGGGCAACTTCCTGCTGATGCACGCGATGGGCCCGAACGTCGCCGGCGTGATCGGCACCGCCGTCGTGGCCGGCTACTTCATCGCGCGACTCGGCGGCTGATCCAGCGCCAAGGGCGTCTCCGGGCTTGCCGAACGCCCCCTCGATGTCGGCGCTTCACGGCAGGCGACGCCCTGCCGAGCCAGCCAGCCGGCGCAAGCGCGGTGGCTAGGTCCGCGCTGCGCTCCTGCCGCGATTGCTGCGCGCGCCGCCATCTCCCCCGGTGCAACCGAAAGCGTGTGGCCCGGCGAACGCGCTCGCGGCCGCGGAACTGCGTCGGCAAGCCCGGAGCGGCGGTTCGCGATCCGCAAAATCCGGCCGGCAACCGTCGATTGCCGCTACCCTTGGGGCCATCGTTCACCGACGAGGATCGATCGCCTCATGCCCGACACCCCCAGCGCATCGATGCGCGTCCCCAACCTGATCCGTCGCCTGCGCGAGAACTGGCGGGCGATGGTCGAGGACATCGACCAGGCGGAGATCCTGCGCAGTCTGCGCGCCGACGGCCAACTGACGGCACGCTACCTGTTCATGGTGGCGATCGCCGCCGGCATCGCGACGATCGGCCTGCTGCTGAACTCGCCGGCAGTGATCATCGGCGCGATGCTGATCTCACCGCTGATGGGGCCGATCGCGCTGACCGGCGCCTCGGTGGCCACGCTGTCGGCACCCCACATGCGTGCCGGCCTGAGCGCGCTGGCCGCCGGTGCGCTCGCCGCACTCACCCTTTCCGGCCTGATCGTGCTGCTCTCGCCGCTGCACGACAGCACGCCCGAGATCCTCGCCCGCACGCGCCCCAACCTGTTCGACCTGGTGGTCGCGGTGCTGTCGGGGCTGGCCGGCGGCTACGCCACCGTGCGCGGCCGCGGCGGCGCGGTCGTCGGGGTCGCGATCGCGACCGCATTGATGCCGCCGCTGGCGGTGGTGGCGTTCGGCATCGTCTCTCGCCAGTGGCAGCTCGCCTCCGGCGCCGGCCTGCTGTTCCTGACCAACATGGTGGCGATCGCACTGGCCATCGCGCTGGTGTTGAGCTGCTACGGCTTCGCGCGCCGCGAGACGCGCTCGAAACTGGTCTGGCAGACCGTGCTGTGGGGGGTGCTGCTGGCGCCGCTGGCCTATCCGCTCACCGCGTCGCTGCAGTCGATCGTCGCGGAAACCTACTTCGCACAGCGCTCCAGCGAGGTCATCCGGACACGGATCGGCAACGACGGGCGCATCGAGCGCCTGTCCTTGAGCTATCCGGACCGCGACAGCGTCCGCGTCGAAGCGGTCGTGCTGCTGCGCGAGCCGGTGGATTCGCTCGAGGAGGCGGTCACCGCCGCGCTGCAGGCCGATTCGGGCCGGCAGTGGACGGTGCGCATCGCCCAGCTGCAGGTGGCCGACCCGGCCGCCCTGCTCGCCGAACGTTCCGCGATCGCCAATCCGGTGGCGGCACCGCCGCCGGTCGCGATCGTCGCGGAGCGTTCGCCCCTCGACGGCTTTCCGCTGCCCCTCGAGCAGGCCGCCGTCGATCACGCGCGCCGCACCGCGCTGCTCGTGCCGCGCGCCGAGGTCCGTCTCCCGCTCGGCACCTACCGTCAGGCCGAAGCCGAGGCGGCGCGGGCGCATCCGGGGTGGACGGTGCGCGTCCGGCCGCCCTTGGTGGCGATTCCGCCGGTCCATTTCGCACACACCTCGGCGCACATCGACACGGCGTCCGAATCGCGCCTCGACGACGTCGCCTGGGCAGTGCGTGCCTGGGGCGCCGTCGCGGTCGATGTCACCGGCTACGCCAGCACCGAAGCCGGCGGCAACCTGCCGCTGGCGCGTGCCCGGGCGGAGGGTGTCGCCGAGATCCTGCGCACCAGGGGCCTGGAGGTCGCGACCGATGCCATCTATCCGGCAGCGGATCAGTGGCAGATCGAGCACGAACAGGGCATGGCACATTTCCGCCGCGCCGAGCTGCGGGTTCGCCCGCTGACGACCGCGGTCGAATAGTCCGCGTCGCCGCACCGGCCGACCGCAAGCAGAATCGACCGCACTGGCATCGGGAGTCGCGCCGGCGCCGCAGATCGACGCAGCGGTCGCGTCGGCGCAACGCTCAGGCGAACCTCCCGGTCTTACGGCCGATCCGGCGCCGCGGCTGGCGAGTCCATCGCACGGCGTCCGGCGATCCGTGCGGTGCGCGACGACCGCGCTTCAGCGGCGCCGCAGACATCGGTCGCGAACCCGCCGGACGGCGCGGAGTCGACCATGCGCGCGCCCTCCGCCGACAGGCCCTCGGCATGGCGACGCCTCGTCGCTCCTGGGCAGTGCCTGCTGCGTGCGAGCGACCGTCGTCTGCCGCCCGGTTTCGGCCGACTCGCCCCGCGGCACACGGCGAAGCGTGGTCTCTAGATCTTCTTGCCGTGGACGAAACTGGCGATCTTCCGATCTTCGGTCAGCGTATGCGTCAGGAACCAGTCGACCAGGAACTTCAGCAGTTCCTCGATGGTTCGCTCGCCCAGCTCCATTTCCATCTTCTTTTGACTGAATCGCTCCAGCAACTCCCGATGGTGCTCGACATGGGCGTCGTAATCTGGATACCCGATCGAATACATGATGTTTTCTTCGCTGACAAAATGAAATTCCGTATATTTTTGCAGCTCGTACATCAATCGCTCCAGGTATCCGCCATCTCGCTTTTCGGCGATCGCATCGTAGATTCGCGTTATCAGGTCGACGAATATCCGGTGTTCGAAATCGATCCGCGGATGGCCGATTTCGTACTTCTTCTTCCACTTCAAGTCCGACATGCAGTTCCCATTCCAGAAATTCCAGCGTTCCGGTCGAGCCGACGAAGGCACGGGCGGGCGTTCGGTGCCTCGCGAGGTCCGTCCCATCGCCGTCGGCCTTTCGCATTTGCAGCGCAAGGGTGACTGCCATCGTCGCACGAAAGCCCGTTTCCGGCTCGCCTGGCGGATGCCGTCGTGCGAGTCCGGGGGAAGACGGCAAGCGCTTCACGACGCAGTCGCCGGAACCTCCTCGATCCCTTTTCCGTCCGGAAGTTCGAACCAGAACGTGCTGCCTTCGCCGACCCGACTGGTGACGCCGATGTCGCCGTCCATCGCCTCGACCAGTTTCTTGGTCAGCGCCAGACCGATACCGGTGCCTTCGACGGCGTTCCGGTCGGCGTCGATGCGTTCGAACGGCTGGAACAGGCGGTCGATGTCGTCGGCCGCGATGCCGCTACCGGTGTCCTCGATGCTGACGCGCAGCCGGCCCGGCAACGCGGCGGCAGCCACGCCGAGACGGATCGTGCCGCCTTCGCAGTTGTACTTGGTGGCGTTCGACAGCAGGTTCAGCAGGATCTGGGTGAGGCGCGTGCGGTCGGCGCGGATCGCCACCTCCGACGATGGCGACTGCAATTCGACGACGATGCCCCGCGCTTCCGCGAGCGGACGAATCTGCGCGATGGCCCGCAGCATGCAAGCCTTCAGGTCGATGCGCTCCACCGCGATCTCCAGCCTGCCGACCTCGATGCGGCTCAGGTCCAGGACTTCGTTGATCAGGTGCAGCAGGTGCTCGCCCGCACTGATGATCTCGGCGACGTTGTCGCGCTGCATGTCGGTCTTCAGTTCGTCATCCATCGCCAGCAATTGTCCGAAGCCGAGGATCGCATTGAGCGGCGTGCGCAGCTCGTGGCTCATCCGCGACAGAAACTCGGTCTTTGCCTGGCTGGCCCGTTCGGCCTCTTCCTTGGCTGCCAGCAGACGCCGTTCCGCCTCCTTGATTCGGCTGATGTCCATCGCGATGACGACCATCTTCAGTCCGCCGTCCGCCCGCATCGCCTTGCGATAGACGCGCAGCGCAACCACGCTGCCATCCCGCCGCCGACCCAGCTTCTCGGAATCTACCGCCGAGAAACTCGACTGATTGAAGCATTCCGCCATCTCGGCGGCGCAATGCGCCTGGTCGTCGAAGAGAATCGTGCAGGCATGCCCGTCGACGTCTTTCTTCGAGTAGCCGAAGATCTCCTCGGCGGCGGCATTGAAGTCCTCTACCCGACCCTGCTGATCGACGACGAGCAGGGCGCCGGGCATCGACTCGTGGACCGTCCGGTAACGTATCAGCGCCTCGCTGGCCTCCCGGGCCTGGGCCTTGAGATCGCGCTGCGCGTCGCGCAGCGCGTCGCGCATCGACAGGAAGGCGTCCGCCAGCACAGCCATGCCCTTTCTCGCCCGGCGCGGAATGTCCACCGAGAAGTCGCCGCGACCCAGCTTCTGTGCGGCCCCTGCCAGCATCGCCAGCGGCAGCCCGACCAGCCAGTAGTAAAGCGCCACGGCCATTGCCAGCACGACGCCGGCGGCGCCGATCACCAGGTTTTCGAGGGTGGTGATCCTCGATTCGAGGGCTTCCAGTTGGTCGGAAATGTCCACGTCGATGGTCAGTGTCCCGAGCAGACGCTGGTCGGCACGGATCTCCTGATCGATCCTGATTCGCCCGTCGCCGACCGGCGACGGCGGCTCCGAAAGCGGGTACAGCCGGCGGCCGTCACCGTCGAACAGAGCGACCTGCATCGATTCGTCCGCATTCGTCTCTTCCAGCCGGCGGAGCATGACATGGACCGATCCGAGGTCGTAGGCGAGCAGGTCGAGCTGCAGGCTCGGAACGATGTTGCGCATCACGTCCTCCTCGCGTTGCACGAGAAGGGTGCGCTGCAGCTCGAGCAACTGCGGGCCCCAGTAGCTGTGCACGAAGACGACGAACAGCGCCGCGAAGACCAGCACCGGGATCGCCAGCGTGAGATAGAGCGGCAGGCCCCGGCTACTTTTCATAGACGGCGTCGAGGCCCATGGCGGTCAGTGGCAGGTAATCCTCCTGGCTGGCCTCGCCGATCTCCCCGATCGGAATTCCGGCGAGCATTTCACGGCCGGCGGCCGTTTCCCCGACCCGCAGGAAGGCCTCCGTGAGCTTGCGAGCGATCGCGCCGGGAATCCGCGGATGGACACTTATCGGATGCGGCGCCACCCCGTCGGTCTGATAGAGAATGCGCAGGGCGTCGCGGATTTCCGGCGGCTGCTCGGCGAAGGTCGCCATGATGCCGCCACCGGCCGCCGACTCGCCGAGCAAGGTATTCAGGTAGACCGAGGTGTGCGTCCTGACATAGCGGGGAACGATGCTGATGCCGAACCTGTTGGCGAGCGCGGCACGCACCATCATCGAGGCGCCGAGCGCGTTCGGTGCGGGAAACGCCACCACGGCTCCGTTCAGCTCGGCAACATTTTTTATGGGGTCGTCTTTCCTGACCACCACGATGCCCGACAGCAGCCGGCTCCTGTCCTTCAGGATCGGCCGGTAGCCTTGCGTTCGATCGGCGATGATCTGGTGGTAGGGATTCAGATAGACGAGATCGAACTCGCCCTTCTCGAAACGGTCTTCGAAGGCCGGGATGTTCGGCGACGGCAACAATTCGAGTCGCACGCCACTGCGCCGTCCCACTTCCTCGAGCAAGGGCCGCCATATCTCGTCGATCCGGTCGGCAGTGAATTGAGGTACCACGCCGACGGTCAGCACCCGCTCCGGCGGGCCGGCGCCGATCGCGTTTGCCGCGACGCCGGCCAGGCACGCACAAGCCGTCAGCGCAAACGCGGCCTTCGGCCATGTCGCCCGGATGCGCCGGCACGCGGCCGCGACCACCGCAAGAGTCGATGCCGCCGTCAAACCTCGGCCTCGCTCAAGGTTTCCATGATTTCCAGCACCTCGGGCAACACGTCCCGGAAGCACGCGACCAGTTCGGGGTCGAAATGCCGGCCGGCGTTGTCGACGATGTGCGCCACCGCCTTCTCAGTCGGCCACGGCTGCTTGTAGGGCCGTGCCGAGGTCAGCGCGTCGAACACGTCGGCCAGCGCCACGATTCGACCGGACAACGGAATGTCCTCGCCGTGCAGCCCGCCGGGATAACCGCTGCCATCCCATTTCTCGTGGTGCGTGAGCGCGATCACGCGGGCCATCGTCAATAACTCCGAGCTGTCGCCGTCGAGCAGTTCCGCCCCGATCACCGGGTGGCGCTTGATCACCTCGAATTCGTCGCTGGTGAGCTTGCCGGGCTTCAGCAAGACTTGATCCGGTATGCCGATCTTGCCGATGTCGTGCATCGGGCTGGCCTCCAGAATCAGTTCCGCCTGCCCGTCCGGCCAGCCGATGCGCCGCGCGATGAGTTCGCTGAAACGGCTCATGCGCGCGATGTGCAGGCCCGTTTCGTTGTCCCGATATTCCGCCGCACGCCCCAGCCGCCTGACGATCTGCAGGCGGGTGTCGCGGAGTTCTCTGGTGCGTTGTTGTACCAAGCCCTCCAGCACGGTCTTCTGGTCGTGCATCATCAGGTGGGCAAGATGCGCGTCGAGCAGATTGCTGACCCTGGCCTGCAGCTCGGGCAGGTCGAACGGCTTGCTCAGGAAGTCGCGCGCTCCCTCGGTCAGGGACCGCAGCTTGAAATCCCGTCCGGTCTGCGCGGTAAGTATCACCACCGGAGGCTGAAGCGGATCGTTCAGTTCCCGTAGTTGCCGGAGCACGGCGAAGCCGTCGCAATACGGCATGTTGAGGTCGAGCAGGATCAGATCGGGGCGTTGCTTCCGGTACTCCGCCAACACCTTGCGGGAGTCCTGGACCAGGGTCAGGTTCCGGTAGCCGGTGCTCGACAGCATGCGGGCGAGCAGCTTCAGATTGGTGGGTTCGTCGTCGACGATCAGGATGCGGGCCCGGCCCGGGTCGAAGCGCCAGTCACCGGCCATTGCAGCGCCCTCCGTGCGAATGGATCGATCGGGACAAGCGCACCATGCCGACGGCAGGCCTGGCCAGACGCCGGCAAGGTCCGGCGCGCCCCGGCCCATCCGATCGGGCCGCGGGAGGCAGCGTGGCCAGCCGCGCCGAATGCCGGTTGGTGCGCAGATGAGAAGGAGGATGGGTCATTTCAGTTCATCAACCAGCGCCAGCAGCCTGGCAATGTCGACCGGTTTGGTCAGATATTCATCGAATCCGGCGATCCTGCCGCGCTCGACGTCCTCGGGCATCGCGCTGGCCGTCACGGCCACCACCGGGATGTGGGCCAGGGCAGGATCTGCACGCAGGCGCTCGAGAACCTGGTAGCCGTCGAGGCACGGCATGTGGATGTCGAGCAGAATCAGTTCCGGCACATGAGTGGCCGCCAGTTCCAGCCCGAGCAAGGGCTCGTGGGCGGTGAGCAGATGGACATGCTCACGCTTCGCCAGTATCTGGGTCACCAGCCGAAGATTGGTCGGGTTGTCCTCGATATACAGCACGGTGTGCTTCGCGCCGCCGGCCACGGCCGCGCGGGCGAGCGCGTGCGCGCCGGCGCATGCATCGCCGGGCGTGGCATCCGGAGCGCGTCGAAGTTCGATCCAGAAGCTGCAGCCCGCACCCGCCTCGCCGTCCATGCCGACCGCCCCGTCCATCATCGTGATCAGGGTGCGCACGATGGACAGTCCGATGCCGGTTCCCTCGATGCCGCTGTTCTCTGCCCCGAGGCGGTTGAAAGGCTGGAACAGCAACGGCCTCTTCGACTCGGCGATGCCGGGGCCGGTATCGGTCACGGTGATCCGCAGCCGTCCCCCGGCCACTTCGGACACTTCGACATCGACCGCTCCGTTCGCCCGGTTGTACTTGATCGCGTTCGAGATCAGGTTCAGCAGTGCCTGCTTGAGGCGGACCCGGTCCGCCGTGGCGGCAAAGGTGCAGTGCTCCGGCACGGTCAGCGAGATCCCCCGCTTTTCGGCGATCGCCGCCATCAGGTCCCGGCACTCGCCGAGCAGTTCGTGCAGCGGAACGCTCTCGATCGAAAGCTGGATGCGACCCGACTCGATGCGCGCCAGGTCCAGGACATCGTCGATCAGGCTGAGCAGGTGCTGTCCCGCCCGCGTTATCTCCTTGACGCTGTCCTGCTGCTCGGCGTCCAGCATCTCGTCGAACTGAAGAATCTGTGCGAAGCCGAGGATCGCGTTCATCGGTGTGCGCAGCTCGTGGCTCATGCTGGACAGGAACTCGGATTTGGCATCGCTCGCCTTGCGGGCTTCCTCTTCGAGCCTCTTGACGTTGGTGATGTCGGTCCTGATCGAGACAAAGCGGGTCTCCTCCCCGGACCTGCCGAGGAACGGAACGATCGCAGCGTAAACCCAGTACAGGGCGCCGTCCTTTCGACGATTGCAGATCTCGCCGCTCCAGATGCGACCACTGGTGATCGTACGCCACAGATCTACGTAGAACGAAGGCGGGTGGACGCCCGACTTGACGATGCGATGATTGTTGCCGATCAATTCGCCCGGTCGAAAGCCGCTGGCCTCGGCGAAGCGCCGATTCACATAGACGATGTCGCCGCGCCCGTCGGCGACGCTGACGATCGCATGGTGGTCGAGGGCCGCCAGAAGTTGCTCACGAATCTCCGGTTCGATTTCCCCGAAGACGACGGCCGCCGTCGATTCGGGCAAGCCGGCCCTGCCGCCGGCCGCGACCGGCGGCTTGGTCGCCATCGCCTTGCGCGCATCCCGGAGCAGGCAATCGAGCCCGATCGCCAGATAGGTTCGGTCATGCATGTCGAAGCGGCAACGCAGCCTGGCGGCTTCGAGCGACTGAAGCAGCGCACCGCACAGGAGCGTTGCCGGCCGATCGTGCGCCAAGCGTTGCTGCAGCACCTGTAGCGATCGCACCAGGGCATCGTGGCGCTCGGACCAATCGGGCAGATCGGCGATCCACTTCGTCGCGCTGGCGACCGCGCCGAGCGGCTCCCTGGCGTCGGCCTGCGGCATCCTGAATGGTTCAACTGTCATCGATTGCCTCGGACTGGGCGCGGGGGGTCAGTGCCCTGCGCCGAGCGCGCCAGCGCCCTCTGCCACTGGCACGAGGTCCACTATCGACCCCCGCGCACGCGATCTTTAGCGCAGGGGCGCCAGCTCCGGATGCCCGTCGGGTTGCCGACACGGCGCCCGCCGCCGTCCGGGCAGCCACCATGCCCGTTGGGGCCCTGTGCCAACCTTTTCCGGGCACCATCGATGCCGGATTCCCGGTCCCATTTCACCGACGCGACTGTCAGGCGGTATGCTGAAAGCCGATGGCACTAACGCGATGGGCCCACGGGAGGTGCAATTGACCAAGGCTTTGAGCACCTTGGAAGCGGACGTCCGGCTACAGCTCACTCGCATCTTCTTCAGCAACGCGGCGCTGGGCCAGGTGCTGACGGTGCTTCTCGCCGGCCTCGTCGTGCTGGCCTGCGAGTCCCCGTTCTCGACGGTGGCCGACATGTGGCTCGGGGCGATGCTGCTGGTCGCGGCTGCCCGCTACTGGCTGAGCAAGCGCTTCGCACGGGCCACCGCGGACGAACAACACGAGCTGCGCTGGGCCCGGGCAGGATGCCTCGGCGCCACGCTCGCGGGCCTCGGCTGGGCGGCGGCGGCGGTGATCTTCATGTGGGACGCGCCGGTGAGCCAGCAGTCGTTCGTCGCCTTCATGGTATCCGGCGTCGTCGCCGGCGGCCTGCCCCTGCTGTCGCCGATACCGACGGCGTATCGGGTGTTCTCGTCGCTGGCGGTCGGTGCCGCCTGCCTGGTGGTCCTGATCCAGGCGTCGACGCCGCTGCAGTGGGCCCTTTGTACGTCGGGTGTGTTGTTCCTGTTCGCGATGTTGCGCAGTTCGGCGACCTACTTCGAGGCATTGGAAAGCTCCATTCGCCTCGGCATCGAACAGCAGACGCTGGCCAACGAACTGATGAAGGCGCGCGACGACGCCCAGGCGGCGAACAAGGCCAAGAGCGCCTTCCTCGCCAACATGTCGCACGAGATCCGAACGCCGATGAACGGCGTGATCGGCATGACCAGCCTGTTGCTGGAAACGCCGCTGGACCTCGAGCAAGCCGAATACGCCCAGACGATCAAGACAAGCGGCGATGCGCTGCTGTCGATCATCAACGACATCCTCGATTTCTCCAAGATCGAGGTCGGCAAGGTCGACCTCGAAGCCATCGAATTCGACCTGCGCGACCTGCTCGACGAAGTCGGCGACCTGATGGCCCTGCGCGCGCAGCAGAAGGGGCTCGAATTCAACTGTTTTGCTTCCCCTTCCGTTCCTTCGCAACTGCGCGGTGACCGCGGGCGCCTGCGACAGATCCTGATCAACCTGATCGACAACGCGATCCGATTCACGGAGGTCGGCGACGTTTCCGTCGCGGTCAATGGCGAAGCCACGAACGGGGACATTGCGCGGCTGCGCTTCGAAGTCGCGGATACCGGGATCGGCATACCGGCCGACAAGATCGACACTTTGTTCAGTCCATTCACCCAGGCGGACGTGTCGACGACCCGCAGGTTCGGTGGCACCGGTCTGGGCCTGACCATCTGCGAACGCCTGGTCAGGATGATGGGCGGCGAGATCGTCGTCACCAGCGCAGACGGGGCCGGCTCGATCTTCCGCTTCGCGATCGAATTGCCGAGCCGGTCTTCACCGGACCGCGGGCCCCCGATCGGGGCGACGAGCGGCGGGCGGATCGTGATCGTCGTGGCCAGTCCCACCACCCGACATGTCCTCGAGACGCTGCTTCGACACTGGCGATTCACGCCCCTGGCGGTGGGCGGGGGCACCGCGGCGGTGGCATTGCTGGACGCGGAATGCGCAGCCGGGCACGAAGTCGTGGCAGCCCTGCTCGACCTGCAGATGCCAGGCATCGACGGCATCGCGATCGGCCGAGCGATCCGCGCGCGCACCGAATTGCACGGCATACCGCTGGTCCTGATGGCGCCGATCGCGCAGCAAGGGATTGCGGCACAGGCCGAAGCGGCCGGATTCACCGACTGCCTGACGAAGCCGATCAAGGAGGCAAAGCTCGAACGTTGCCTGGCGCAGATTCTCGGCGACCGCGAGGCCGCGCTCGCGGCCGCAGCGGAGTCCACACACGCTACGGCGGAGGCGGCCCCCGCGGACCAATCCACCGGCGTCGCCAACATCCTGGTCGTGGAGGACGATCCCACCAATCGCAAGGTCGTCGTCAAGATGCTGGGGCGCCTCGGCTATCGTGCTGAGGCGGTCACCAACGGCCTGGAGGCCTTGCAGGCGCTGGGCGCGCGCCACTTCCAACTGGTCCTGATGGATTGCCACATGCCGGAAATGGATGGCTACGAGGCGACACGGGCGATTCGCTCGCCCGGCTCGGCGGTGCTCGACCACGGCGTCCCGGTCGTCGCCCTGACCGCCGGCACCTTGCCGGAAGACCGCGAGCGGGCGCTGCAGGCGGGCATGGACGAGCATCTCGCCAAGCCGGTCGATCTCGAGGTGCTCGGCAAGACCATCCGCCATTGGCTGATGCCACGCGAGCATCGTGTGAGCGCGAGGCCGTCGGCGGATCCTCCCGGAACGGGCCGGACCGCCAGGGCCGGCCGGCCGTAAGACCCCTGGCGCAACGCTCCCGGGTCAGGATATCAGGCGGTGCAATGCCTCGAGGAGTTCGTCGCGCATCGCTTCGAGGTCCGCCACCTGGGATTGGGCCAGGTTCGGCAAGCCCCGCCCCTTGAGGTCGATCAGTTCCGCCGCATGCTGGTGAATCGCTTCGTGCAGGCGGGTCACGCGGCGAAGTACCGGCTCGCCCGCGCCGCGGTCGGCGCCAATCTCGTCCAGCCACCGGCCGAACTGGCATTGGTTGCAGTCGATCGGCGGCGGTGCGGCCGATTCGTCATCGACGTAGCGACGGATGTCCGCGACCCAGGCGCGATGCTCGACCATCGCGAACAGCACCGGCAGATCGTCACGGTCGACCCGCGTCAGACGCGTCCATCCCGGCGCAGGCTTCCAGGTCGCGACCCAGTCGGGGACCGCGTCTGCCGCCATCGGCCTGGCAATCGCATAGCCTTGGCCGAACTCGCAGCCCATCTGGATCAACATCTCCCCGTGCTGCTGTGTTTCCACGCCTTCGGCGATCACTCGCCGGCGAAAGGCTTCTGCCAGACCCAGCACGCCACCGAGAATGGCGAGGTCCTCGGGCGAGTCGAGCATTCCCCGCACGAAGCTCTGGTCGACCTTGAGGAGTTGCGCCGGCAGCCGCTTCAGGTAGGTCAGCGACGAATACCCGGTGCCGAAATCATCGAGGGCGAAGTGCACGCCCTGGGCCTGGCAGGCGAGGATGATCTCCGAGATCTGGTCCACATCTTCGAGGGCGCTGGTTTCCAGCACCTCGAGCACCAGGTCGCCCGGGCGAAATCCGGGGAGGCCGGCAAGCAGCGCCTGGAGCTTGTCCATGAAGTCCGACTGGTCGAACTGCAAGGCGTCCACATTCACGCTCACCGGCAGCGACAGGCCGGCGCGGCGCCAGGTGGCGATCTGGGCAAGCGCGGTCTCCAGCACCCAGTCGCCGATCTCGTTGATCAGCGGATTGCCCTTGATGACGGGCAGGAACGCGGAGGGCGGCAACGAGCCGCGTTCGGGATGCTGCCAGCGGATCAGGGCCTCGACGCCAACGACCTCGCCGCTGCGCATATTGACCTTGGGCTGGTACAGAAGGACGAATTCACGCTGCTGCAGCGCCTGACCGATGCGACCGAGCGTCTCGTTGTAGCCACGCACCGACCGGTCGTGTTCGACGTCGAAGACCTGGAACCTGTTCTTGCCGGCCTGCTTGGCCTGATACATCGCCTGATCCGCCTGCCGCAGCAGCTGGTCGCCGTCGACCTCGCTGGCCTGCGGGTAGAAGCTGATGCCGATGCTCGCGGAGACACGCAGCTCGAGACCGTCGACGAACGTCGGCTCCGATACCGCGGCCAACAGCCGATCGATGACCGGAACGCTGGCATCGTGACTTTGCAGATCGACCAGCACGACGACGAACTCGTCGCCACCGAGACGCGACAGGGTATCGACCTCGCGCAGCGCATCCATCATGCGAGCCGAAAGCTGGGTCAGCAGCTTGTCGCCGATTTCGTGGCTGTGCTTGTCGTTGACCGCCTTGAAGCCGTCGAGGTCGAGGAAGACCACTGCCAGGATCTTGTCGTCGCGCTGCACGCGGGCCATCGCCTGCCGCAGCCGGTCGGCGAGCAGCACGCGGTTGGGCAGCCCGGTCAGTGCGTCGTAGTGGGCGATGCGCTCGAGCTGGTGCTGGTGTTCCTTCTGCTGGGTGATGTCCGAAAACAGGCAGACGTAGCGCAGGACGGCGCCGGATCGGTCCTTGACCGCGCTGATGGTCTGCATCTGGGCGAAGATCTCGCCGTTCCTGCGGCGGTTCCATACTTCGCAGCTCCAATAACCCTGGCGCTTGAGGCCCCGCCACATGGCGGCATAGAAGGCCTCGTCGTGACGGCTGGACTTGAGGAAGCTCGGATTCCTGCCGGCCACCTCCTCCCGCCCGTAGCCGGTGATGCGGCAGAAGGCGTCATTGACGTCGATGATCGTGCCTTCCGGATCGGTGATCATGATGCCTTCGTGGGAGAACTCGAACACACTGGCAGCCTGGCGCAGGTTGCTCTCCGCCTGCTTGCGTTCGCTGATGTCGCGGATGAAGGCGACTTGCAGCGCCTCGCCCGGCAGGTCGCTGATCGCGACATCGACATCCACCAGGCGGCCGTCCTTGGTGCGGTGCCTGGTTTCGAAGCGGGCACCGCCGTCACGGACGATCCTGTCGTTAGCGACCTCGATGCGGCGCGCTTCCCGGCTGGCATCGATGTCCTGGACGGCCCGTGCCAGCATCTCCGCGCGGCTGTAGCCGAGCAGCCTGCAGGCCGCCGGATTGACATCGACGATCCGCCCGTCGCGTCCGGACAGCCACACCGCATCCTGCGTCGTCTGCAGGATCGCGTCGAGCCTGTTGCGCGCGGCGAGGATCGCATCCTCGGCCTGAATGCGCATCATCTCGGCGCTGACGGAATCCACGAAGACGCCGAGCAGGCGATCGGCCAGGTCCGGCCGATGGATCGGATTGCTGCTCAAGCCGACGAGAATGCCCATCGGCTGCCCGGTCTTGTCGAACAGCGTGCTGCCGATATACGACTCGATCTCCATCTGGACGAGCAGTTCATCGTCCGGGAACATCGCCTGGACGCCGCACGGGTAGAGCGCATGGCGTCGCTTCATCACATTCGCGCATGGCGTGTCGGCCAAGTCGTAGGAAAACGGCGTCATCGGCGACCCGCGATCCCAGCCGGAGACGACCTGAACCCTGGTGCCGGCGGCATCGAGGCGGCCGGCAAACACGTAGTCGAGGTTCAGGACTTCCGCCAGGTGTCGGCTGATAGCCTCGTAGAGGGCGCCGCCGGCCAGCAACGTCATCGCGCCCGCGAGGGCGGACAGCGCCTCCTCGGTGACCTTGCGCTCGGTCATGTCGAGCTGGGTGCCCGACATCCACAGGGGCTGGCCGTCGGGCGCACGCCGATTGACCCGGCCGAGGGCCAGAATCCAGACCCAGAAACCTAGCTTGTGCCGCATCCGGAACTCGGCCTCGAATGTCTCCGTCGAGCCGGAAAAATGTCCCTGCAGCAGCGCTTCGGTGGGCACCCGGTCGTCCGGGTGGAGCATGCGGAACCAGGTTTCGCTGTCGATCGGTTCCAGTTCCGCCAGCGTGTAGCCGATCATCGCGGCCCAGCGCTCGTTGAAGACGACCTCGCCGGTCTTGACGTTCCATTCCCAGGTACCGACGTTGGTGCCTTCGATGATGTTCGCCAGGCGCTGTTGCTGCTCGCGCAATTCGTCCTCGAGGCGACGGCGCTCGGTGATGTCCAGCACGGTACCGAAGGCGCTGTTCGCGACACCCTCGTCATTGCGAATGAAGTCCGCGCGTTCCCGCACCCAGCAGGTCTCTCCTGCCACTTCGACGCGATGCTCGACGTCGAGGCGGCCGGTCGACAGCGCCTCGTGCCATTTCCCCCGGACCATCGCGATGTCGTCCGGATGGACCAGGTCCATGAAGCGGCTGAGGTCGACCGGCTGGCCCTGGTCGACGCCGAACAGCCGGTAGGTCATCGGCGACCAGGTGATCGCGTCGGTGTTCAGGTCGATGGTCCAGCTGCCGACACGCGCCACCGCCTGCGCCATCAGCAGGTCGTTGTGGGAGGCTTCCAGAGCATCCTGCAAGCGGCGGGCGACGGTGATGTCGTGCCCTACGCCGAGGATGCCGATCAGCCGTCCACGCTCGTCGAACATCGGCGTCTTGGTGGTCTCCAGCAGTTCACGGTGTCCGTCGTCGGCAAAGGAGATCCATTCGTGATTGACCGACGGCCCGTTCTTCTCCATCGCGGCGCGGTCGTGGGCGCGGAAGAAGTCGGCCAGATCGGCGTCGACGAAGTCGTAATCGGTCTTGCCGACGATGTCCGCCTCGGTGGCACCGAAGAAACGTTCGAAGCGCGCGTTGCAGGCAAGATAGACACCTTCCGCATTCTTCAGCCAGACCAGGTCGCCCAGCGCATCGAGGATCTGCTTGGTCAGGCGCCGCTGCTCGGCGAAAACCGGTCTGGCGCCCCGGCCCGCGGTGACGTCGACGTAGCTGACCGCCACACCGTAGCGTGGATCGCTCGACGGCGCGGCACTGACCAACAGCCACCGAATCCCGTCGGGGCGCACGACTCCCATTTCGACGCCATCGACCGGCATCTGTTCGCGCAGCGCCCGTGCCCCCGCGAGCTCGTCTGGCGGCATCGGGCTGCCGTCCGGCCGGATCGCCGACCACGCCACGCCCGTGCCGGGATCCGTCGCCGGCGGCGCGATCAACGGTCCGAGCAGCTGCTGCGCGTGGGCATTGCCGTAGACGATCCGTCCGTCGCGATCGGTCAGCGTGATGCCCACCGGCAGCGCATCGAACAGCGCGCCACCCGGCGCCGCGCATTCCGCCTCGAGCGCGGCGATCCGCGACGGGACCGTTCGGGCGCGGAACATCGCCAGCAGCACGAGGACGATGACGATACTCGCCGCGGCAGCGTAGCCCAGCACGGTTCGACGGTAGTCTGCGTGCGCCTCGAGCACGGATCGGTGCGACACCGCGGCGATGAACGTCCATCCGTACTCAGGGATCTTGAAATACCCGGCGATGCGCTCGATGCCGTCGAACTGGGCCTGGTCGTGGAAGTAGCCCGCGTCGGGCGCCGTGCTGCCGGAAAACGGACCGCTGACGGGGTTGCCGACGAGGGCTTCCATCCGGGGCCGGCACGCGATCACTTCGCCGGTCGTACGGACGATGCTGCTGGCGCCATCGTCCGCGAGGGCCAGCTTCGCGTGCAGGGCAGTCAGGGATTCCGGTCGCACCGACGCGACGATGACCCCGTCGAAGGTCCCGGCCCGCAGGATCGGCCGCGTAAATTGAACGGACCATTGCCCCGACGCCCGCCGCTTGATCGGACGGCTGATGAACAGCGCATCGCCGCCACCGCCGTCGCGATGGACCCGAAATTGCTCCCGGTCGCTCAGATCGATGTGCTCGGTGGTGTCATAGCGATCGGCATAGGCCAGGAACCCCGACGCGTCGATGACTGCGATCTCGACGGGCAGGTCGCGCGACAACGACTGCCGGTCGCCGACCGCAACGGCCATCTGCTGGCGGTCGCCCCGCCAGTCGTCGCGGAGATCGAGCAGCAGATCGTCGATGTGCCTGAGCACCGGCCGCGTGGCTTCCGCGTAGATCTGTGCCTTGAGCGCCACCACCTTCTCGGCGTCGCGCACGGACTCCGAGCGATGGCGCGCGATTTCCGTCAGCGCCAGTGCCCACGACAAGGCCAGCAGCAGCACGCCCACCGTCACGAGTCCGATCGACGATCGGTGGCGGGTTGGGGGTTTTCGCTGGGGGGTCATCGCGCGGGCTGGCCTGGTTCGTGTGGATGTGGCGCCGAGATGCCGGCCTTGACCGGCATACCTATGTCTACGGTCATAGATCGCCCGACATTATCCGGATCTGTTCGACGACTTCCGAGGAAAATTGCCGCACGGCACGTCCCGAACGCCAGCCGTCCGGGATCCTGCCGCGTCGATGGCTCGGACAGCGGCCGATCGGGCGCCGTCCACGGGCGCCTCGGGCCCTGCGCAGCGCGCGCAGTGGCCTGCCCTTGCCGCACCGCTCGGAGCCCCCGCGCCGGTGCCCCACGGCGCGACGGGCCTCGCGCCGGAGGCCTGCATCCACACCCGCTGGCGGGTCAGCGCGTGACCACTTGCACGCCGTCGTGCAGCCGGTCATCCGGATGCACGATGACCTGCTCGCCTTCTCCGACGCCGGCCAGCACCTCGGCCGCCAGGCCGCTCTTGTGGCCGATTTCCAGCTCTCGCCTGACGGCTCTGCCGTCCTCGAAGACGAAGGCGGCCCAGCCGCTGCCGGCGCGGAACAGGCTGCTGGCGGGAACCTGCAGCACGTCGTCACGCTGCCAGAGGATGAAGCTTGCCTCGACGCGGTAGCCATCGCCGAGTCGCTGCCAGAGTTCGGGCGGCGAGGTGAAATCGACGATCACCCAGACCCGCTGTTCCTCGACGCCGAGCGCCGAGACCTTGGTGAAGCCGACCGGCTCCACCCGGCGCACGACCCCGGTCAGCACCTGCTCGCGGCCCCAGCGCTCGAATATCACCGGCGTGCCCGGGGCGATGCGCACGGCGTCCGCCGACAGCACGTCAACCTCGACCTCCAGGTCGCCGGGGTCGCCGACCTCGAGCAGCGCCTGTCCGGTCTCGACCGGTCCCTCGCTCTTGCGCGGGATACCGAGCACGCGGCCCGCCACCGGCGACTTGAGCTCGATCGGCTCGGACGAGCCGCCGGCACCGGCAAAGCGCAGGACGGCGCGTGCCGCCTCCAGTTCGTGGCGCGTGGTGCGCACCGCAAACTGCGCGGAGCGCAGCTCGGCATCGGCACGCTCCGCATCCGCCCGGGCGCGATCCTCGGCGTCCACCGTGACGTGGCCTGCACTGCGCAGTTCACGGACGCGCTGCAGGTTCTTGCGGGCCAGTTCCGCAGCCGCCAGAGCCGCCTTTTCACGCTCGGCGACAGCCCTCAGGTTATCCTGCGCGGCCGCCACCCGCTGTTCGGCCTCGGTCTGGCTGCGGACGTCGAGCACCTCCGCGCGGCGCGGCTCCAGCAGCGCGACGGTCGCGCCGCCGGCCACCGCATCACCGACGTCCAGCGTGATGCGACGGGCATAGCCGGCGACCGGAGCGGTGATCACGTAGCGATCCACCACCCGCGTACGTCCTTCCTGCTCGACCGTGACGCGCAGCGGGCCACGATCGACCACACCCAGGTCCACATCGACCGGTTGCGGCCGAAAGCCGGAATACAGCCCCCAGGCCACCAGGGTCGTCAGCACGCCGGCGGCGATGCCCCGGCGCCATGCCACGTCGTGCTTCATCGCTTCACTCCGCTGCCTTCAGGACCGCCACCAGATCCAGCCGATTGAGGCGCCCGCGCACGGCCAGCCCCGACACCGCGGCGGAGATCAGCACCACCGTCGTGGCAAAGGCGTAGGTCTGCGGCACCAGCACCACGGGCACCCTGAAAAGATCGCTCTGCATGGTCTGGGCGATGTAATCGCACATCCAGACACCGAGCCCCAGGCCGAGGGGTATGGCGAGGAAGGTCAACACGCCCAGCTCGCCCAGCAGGATGTAGGCGATCTCGGCCCGCGTGAAGCCCAACACGCGCAGGCTGGCCAGCTCCCGTCCCCGTTCGGCGAGCGCGATCTGCGCATTGTTGTAGATCACGCCGAAGGCGATGATGACCGCGAACACGGTCGCCACGTAGGTGAAGAAAAGCATCGTCTCCTCCATCGTGCGATGGAAATTGCGGATCTCCTGCCGCCGCTCGGCGACCGCGGCGATGCCCGGCATCTCCCGCAGCCGCGACAACAGCGTCGGCAGCGCTCCCTCCTCGATGCTCAGGTAGGCGCCCGAGATCGTCGGTCCTTCGCGCATGAAACGGTTCAGCGCGGACAGCTCCATGTAGCCCGACACCCCGAGGTACTCATTCACCAGTCCGGCGACGAACACTTCGCGCGTCGGACGGTTGCCTTCCAGCACCTCGACGACGATGCGGTCGCCGACCCGGGCATCGAGCATCCCGCCAAGAAAATCCGTCAGCAGGATGCCGTCGGCCGGCAGCGCGACCGGCTGCAGCCCCGCGTCGAGCAGGCGCTGTATGTCACCGCCGGGTTCGAAGCCGCGGACGGCGGTGCGGTAGTCGAGATGGCCATGACGCAATCGCACCGGAACCGCCCGGTAGGGTTCCACGTGCCGCACGCCGGGGAGACCGGTCAGGTCGAAGCGGGCCTGGTAGGCGGTCGGGTCGGTGAACGCCACCGACAGGTCTTCGCGCTGCATCAGGCCGTATTGGATGTACACCATGAAGCTGACCGTGTCGCGCTGGAAGAGTCCCGTGAGGATCATGCCGCAGGCCAGCGCGATACCGAGCACGGTGAGGGCGGACTTGAACGCACGACGCTGGATATGCCGGATGATCATGCGCGCAGGCTGCGACAGCCAACGCTTCAGTCCGAGCTTCTCGACCCAGGTCTCGTGGTAGGCAGGAGGCGGCTCCGGCCGCATCGCCACCGCCGGCCGCAGGCGCACCGCGCGCCAGACGGCGAACACCGTGCCGAGCCCGGCGGCGAGCAGGCTGGCGAGCGCCGCCTCGATCACCGTCCGCGGCGCCAGCGCGAAGTTGAGGTAGGGGAAATGGTAGAACTCCGTGTAGATGCCGGCGAGGCCCCGTCCCAGCCAGGCGCCGAGCGCGGTGCCGCTGACGATGCCGAGGGCGACGATCACCGCGACCGACTCGAGGTAGTGCGCGAGCACCTGGAGATTGCCGTAGCCAAATGCCTTCAGCGTGGCGATCTGCTGTCGCTGCATGGCCACCTGGCGACCGATCACGACGTTCAGCAGGAACGCCGCGATGCCCATGAACATCACCGGGAACAGGCTCGCCAGGGTACCGAGCTGCGTCAATTCCTGGCTCAGGAAACGGTGCGAGGTCTGGTCCTCGCGCGGGTAGGCGCCGAGGCCGCCATAGGGCCGGAGCAGCTCGTCGACACGATCGATGACGTCGCGAACCTTGGCGCCGCGTCGCAGGCTCAGCGCGAGGTCGTTGAAGGCTTCGTTCAGATCGTAGGCCTGCCCCAGGGCGCGGCGCCCCATCCACAGGATGCCGTAGCGCTTGGTGTCGGGGAACACCGAGCCGGGGCGCATCTGCTGGATGAACTCGGGCGACAGGGCGGTGCCGACCAGGCTCAACGCCTGGCGGCGACCGTTCAGGATGGCGTGGAAGCGGTCACCGAGCGCCAGGCCGTGGGCCCTCGCGAAGGTTTCGCTGGCGACCACCTCGTCGGCCCGGCCGGTTGCCGGCAGGCGTCCTGCCCGCAGGTGCAGACCGTTCAGGCCCGGTGCCTCGCCGTCGGGCAGCGACATCACCGCCGCGGCGACCGGCTCGGGAAAGTCCGGCATGTCGAGCCGGACCTGCACCGCGACCCGCGTTTCCAGTCGCTCGACGCCGGGAATCGCGGCGATGCGCTGGCGCAGGCTCTCGGGAGCACGCTTGAGGGAGGCGAACACGTCCGCAAAGCGGTAGTCGCGGTAGTAGGCCTCCTGCGTGGACTGCAAGGCGTGCAGCGTAGACAGGAACATGATGTAGGTGCCGATGCCGCACATCACCACCAGCGCGATCGCCAGGACCTGGCCCTTCATGCGCCACAGGTCGCGCCACAGTTTGCGGTCGATGGCGCTCATCACGGCTACCAGGAAAGCTCCGCCGCGGACTTCTTCGCGACGTTGGCGTCGACGCTCACCACCCGCCCGTTGCCGAAATGCACGACCCGGTCGGCCATCGCGGCGATGGCGGCGTTGTGCGTGATCACGACGGTGGTGGTGCCTAGTTCGCGGTTCACGCGCGCGATCACGTCCAGCACCAGCACGCCGGTCTGTGCGTCCAGGGCACCGGTTGGTTCGTCGCACAACAGCACCTGCGGGCGCTTGGACACCGCACGCGCGATTGCCACACGCTGCTGCTCGCCGCCCGAGAGTTGGGTCGGAAAATGGTCCAGCCTGTCAGCCAGCCCGACCATCGCCAGGGATTCCTCCGGCGTCATCGGTTCAGCGGCGATCTCGGTGACCAGGGCGACGTTTTCGCGCGCCGTCAGGCTCGGGATCAGGTTGTAGAACTGAAAGACGAAACCCACGTGCTCGCGGCGATAGCGAGTCATCGCCGTGTCATCGAAGACGGCGAGCTCGCGGCCCCGGTAGCGGATCTGCCCGCCGCTCGGCACGTCGAGGCCGCCGAGGATGTTGAGCAGCGTCGACTTGCCGCTCCCCGAGGGCCCCAGCAGGACCACCAGTTCGCCTTCGCAAAGCTCGAGATCGACACCCCGCAGCGCCTCCACCTGGACCTCGCCCATCTGGTAGACCTTGGACAGGCTGCGTATCTCGAAGATCGGCCGCCCCGCGCCGGCCGGTGCGTCAACCTGGTTCTTCATGTCTCTCCGGCGAAGCCGCCTGAGTCGGTGAACATCATCGCGCCATCGCGCCATCGCGCCATCGCGGAATCGCCCCGCGCGAAAGCGGACCGCCGTTCGATCCCCCTTGTCGGTGCGGCAATCGGGCTCCGCCGAACCGCCGTGGCGGGCCCGACGAGATGCCGGGCGCGCCGATCGACTTCGCCGCTACCGCCTTGACATTATGGAAGCCGATCACGAGGCTGGATTGACCGACATCAAGCATCGAGGCCCCGGCCCCCCCAGAGGGGCATCGACGAGGCCGACCCCCGGCTCAGGTCCCGCCGAGCCGTCGCCACGGCGGACCGCGATCGTCACCGCCGCCGCGAAATCCCGGCTCCCGCGTCAGTTGCGGGGAACACTTCCGGGCCTGAAGCAGACTGAACCTGGTGGGCCGGGAGCAAATCCTGGTCCTTGGACAATCCGGACAGTGGCAACCGGGCGACGCCCGCACGACCGCCAGTGTCCGAACGGATAGGCGGCTACGATGAAGATCGAATTCATTTCGGACGTGGTCTGCCCGTGGTGTGCGATCGGCCTGCATGCGTTGGAGCGGGCGATCGAGCGCATCGGCGCGGAGCTGTCAGTGGAGCTGCAGTTCCGGGCCTTCGAACTCAACCCGCAGATGGCAGCGGAGGGCGAGGACCTGACCGAGTACCTGGGGCGAAAATATGGCCTGGCGCCGCAGCAGCTCGAGCACAACCAGGCAACGCTGCGCGCACGCGCAGCGGCCGTCGGCTTCGAAATGGGGATACGCACGCGCATCTGGAACAGCTTCGACGCGCACCGTCTGATCCACTGGGCCGGCCTCGAAGGGCGCCAGCGCCAACTGAAGCATGGCCTGCTGCGCGCCTGTCACGGACGCAACGAGAACATCTCCTCGCGCGAGGTGTTGCTCCGGGTGGCGCGCGAGGCGGCCCTAGACGGGCAGCAGGCGGACGAGGTGCTCGAATCGGGACGCTACGGCGACGAAGTGCGCCGTTGCGAGCATCGCTGGGAGCGCCTCGGCATCCATGCCGTGCCCTCGCTGCTGATCGACGGCGAGTATCTGATCCAGGGCGGCCATCCGCCAGAGACCTTCGAGCAAGCCCTGCGCCAGCTCGGCGGCGCGGCGGGTTGAGGGGCGAGGGACCGCCTGTGGCGCCGTCGTGCAGCGGTCGGCATGTCAATCCCGGCGCGACCTGCCGATGCGGTCGCCCACCCCGCACCGGGGATCTCATGCCCCGCGTCCGACCGGCAACTGCCCGCCACGCCGTCGTGCTCCGCCGGCGGGTGGCGACACCCGATCGGGCCGCCGAGGCGACCGCGACCGGCGCCGCGTGCCTGGACCTGTGGCCGGGTGGCGAAGCCGTGCTGCTATCGTTCGCAGCCCGCAAACCGGACAGGAGCCGCCGCTGCGGGTCCGGCAAAGCCATGGCGGAAATCGCCGCCGCCGGCCGCGTCACAGCTTGTCGAGGAAGAAGCGGACCGCATTCCGCCGCGACGCGTAGGCCATCGCCACGTTCGGCTCGATGCTGACCAGCGGCACCACGCCGGTCGTAAAGAAGCTGCCTTCGTCGGCGAACGGGTCACGCGCGCTGGTCGGCACCTGCAGCCTGTCCCAGGCATGCGTTGCGCCTTCGTAGACCGCGACATCGATGATCGGGCCGTGGATCGCATTGATCTGGTCCCGCAGCTCGAGGCAATGCTCCGGCCCGTTGTCATAGCCGTCGTCGGATCCGACCTGGATCAGGATCGGGGCACCGGTGGGAACGAGAAACTGCGCACCTTTCTGGGCAGGCGGATCGAGCGCGGGAATCGTCGTGTTGTTGACGCCATAGCAGACCGGGTAATTGCTGACGTGGGCCGCGAAGTGCAGCCCGCCGCCGAATAGGGAGGCATACAACTGTTCTGCGGCGGCAAGGCTGATGACCGCTCCCCAAGAAAATCCGAGCACGCCGATGCGTGACGGGTCGATGTCACCCTGACTCGACAGATAAGCCAGCGCCGCAAACGCATCCGTGTAGGTCAGGATCGGCAGCGCCGGGCGGTTCGCGATTCCGGTCACGCCACGCGCTTCCCACATGTCGATCTCGAGGGTTGCGAATCCCGCGGCATTGAGGGCCTCGGCGTAGAACTGCCCGCGGAAATCGACGCCAGCCGAGCCGTGCAGAATGACGACCGCGGGCAACATTCGCCGGGGATAGTCACAATGGGCCATGCCGCCGCGCACCTGGGGAAACTGCAGTTTTCCTTTTATTGTCAGCGCAACCGGCGGTTGGACGGAGACGTCCAGCGACGAAAACTCGACGAACGATATTGCCGGGCGGCCGTCTTGAAGGCATTCGGATTCGCCGTGGGCGCGCCCCGGCAATGAAAACACCGACAGCGCCAGGAATGACGCCACAACAACGAGTGAATTCGAAATCATCGCCTGCTCCTTGCCGATCAGTAAATGCGAACGCAGCACGACCCTATTGGTGGCATTGAAACCACGCAAAGCAGGTTGAATGCCGGAAGGGCCGGGTGATTGCCTTCTGGATAATTCCTCGATGACGATACGCTCTGTGGGAGAGCGATATATTTCTTTCCGACAAATGGTCGTATTCACGAGCGATTTCTGCAACCGCCGAGCCATTAAGGGCATACGCACCAAGGCGCTGAAACGCGACGCACGCCGCATCCTCCCGAGCCGTCGGGAAAATCTGTCCGGAAAATCACCCGGAAATCATCCAGCCCCGCACAAATACCTGAATTGGCCGGGCTTTTCTCGCATCGCGGCGTCGGGCCTGCACAGCGCGTGGCTTGGCATCGATACCGACATGGTCCGGCAAGACTGCGTGGAACTCAGCTGGATGAATATTCACGCCGCGTCAAATTCCCACGCCCTGCGCGCAGAATGCTTCGCGGCAAGATCCTGGATGCCTGGCCGCCGTCGCCCCCGAAGAATGGCGCAGGTCTCATCCTCATTCGCCATTTCGATCAACGCGCGGACCAGATTGGGGCATGTCATCATTCGCGACTGGCGTAAGCCATCGAAAATCGAAGTCCCCCACGAACCGCCAATCCCCGGATCCATGGACATCAAAGGGACGGTAACTAATACCAATTACATAGACAATTCGTCAGAATGCACCATCGCGGTGCCGCGGATTCACCAATGGCGGCCAATCCATCGCCCTCATGACGATGCGCCGGAACTTGACGATAATGCTCGGCCGAAAACCAGTGACAACGGCCCTGGAACATGGCGGCAGATTGTCACAATTGCTTTCGCCAGAAACTCGACGACTCGTTTCGCACGCCGGCACGATCGTCGAACGATTCTCCCCGGCCCGGTAGCCTGCCAGGGTGGAAAACGAACCGTGAAATGCGCACTCGTCGGGCAGAAAGGCAGCAACGCCGCGGTGCGCACCAGCGACACACGCAATCTGTCGGCCCACTGGCATGCTGTGACCATTGTCGGCCTGCCGATGTCACCGTCGTCACGCGACGCATGCTTCGGAATTGGCCCGCAGACGGGATTTCCGCCCGCGGCATGACATCCGAGCTGCCACCGTTCGCCCCGAACCTGTCGCTGTCCGACGCAGCCGTGCCGACGCTACAGCGGCGTGCAATCGTGGGTGACGAGCAGCGGCCTTCCCGCCACGATGCTTGCCACGCAACGGAAGCGGCCATTGTTGTTCACCGGCGTGGCGCGATCGACCGTGCAGTCGGCTGAAGTTGCCCCCGGCGGAACGGTCGCCGTGCAGGCTCCGATCGATCTCGTACCGCAGAACATCTCGACCGTTGCCGCATCACCCGGACTGCCACCGATGCTCAGGCTGGCCCTCATGTCCCCCAGGCGGCGGTCGCAGATTTCGACGACCGGGCGCTCCACCGAGATCGCGCCCGCGTCCCCATCGCGGGATGGCGACGCGCCCCCATGGCCGCTGTAGCCGGTACAGGCGACCACGGCAACGCAGATTACCGCTGCGATCGATGCCGTGAGCAGTCCGGTCGCTGCGGACCCCGTCCTGCTGCGCTCGATGGATTCTCGTTCCTCGTTCATGATCAACTCCTTGCGCCACCGTGTGGTGAACGAGGACGACGCTTGCGGCGAACGCGACAGGTTGTCTGGAAACGCGGCGCCCTCGCGAGCACTACGCAGCGCGAAACAATCCGGATGCAGTTGCGACGCCCGAGATGACCGATGCACGGCTTCCGCCCGGTCGTGCCCACCCGCAGGCGGCGCCCCGGCCTCTCTCCCGGGCGACGCGCCAGCGGCCTGCCGCACGTCGCGGCCCGCTCACCAACTGCAACGCCCGGCGCCGGTCGGGCTGTTCACGGCCGCGATCGCTATCTTGCCGCCCTACCTCCCGGATCGTGACGGATTGCTCATCGACACCTGTCTTGGCACCTGGCGGCGTGGCAACCGGAACCGTTCGGGTGGCGGCGCCACATCGACACTCGACGGCCGTCCGGCATCGCGTATCGCCACACTGCCGACATTTGCCGGCGGGACCGCGCGACGACCCCGCCACGGATCAGAGGATCTCATCCTCGTCGAGCAGCGGATCGCTCTGCAGCGCCACGGCGATCTTCTCGACCCCGTCCTCGGCGTGCTGCGGCGATGCGACACGCGCGATGTGAAACAGTGCGTCGCCCTGGTTGACGACCGGCAAGTTGGCGCGGCCGATGATCAGCCCGCCTGCGCGCGAACACACCTCGGCGTCCTTTTCGCCGAAAGGATCGGAGACGCAGGCGATCACCTCGCCCTCCGCGACGCTGTCGCCGATGGTCCGGTAGGCGCGCAGGATTCCCCCCGCGGGAGCCCGGACCCACACGCTGGAACGAGATACCGACGACTGGTGGCGGCTGACCGGGGTGTGTCGCCGCGGGGTCATGCGCAGTTCCCGCAGCACCCGCAGGATGCCCGCGACGCCTGCGCGTATCGCCAGCTCGTCGAAGCGCAGCCCCTCGCCGGCCTCGTACAGCAACATGTCCACCCCCAGTTCGCGGGCCGCGGCGCGCAGCGATCCATCCCGCAATTCGGACAGCAGCACGATCGGGGCGCCAAACGCCAGCCCGAGTTCGAGCGGCCGGCCTGCGTCCGGGGCGACCCGGATCTGCGGCAGGTTGACGCGATGGATCGACGCCGAGTGCAGGTCGATGCCGACTTCGCAGCGTGCCACGATCTGCGTCAGGAACTTGTGGGCCAACTGGGCGGCCAGCGAACCGTTGGCGCTGCCGGGGAAGCTGCGGTTCAGGTCGCGCCGGTCCGGCAGATAGCGCTGGTGGCTGATGAAGCCGAACGCATTGACCACCGGCACGCACATCAGGGTGCCGGCCAGGTGCTGGAGTGCCGGCGAACGCAGCAGGCGGCGGATGACCTCGACACCGATGATTTCGTCGCCGTGAACCGCGGCACTGACGAACACTGTCGGCCCCGGACGAGCCCCGTGGACGACGTGAACCGAGAGCGCGATCGGGGTGTGATCGGACAACACGCTGATCGGCAGTTCGACGGTCTCCCGGGTCCCCGCGGCGATTTGACGGCCGTCGATCTCGAACGCCGCTCTGCGCGCCACGACTCAGCCCCGGCCGCGGGTCTTGGTGCGCGCCGGCCGCGCGTTTTCCTCGATGAAGCGGATGATCTTGTCGGCGACGTCGATCCCGGTGGCGGTCTCGACGCCCTCCAGGCCGGGGGAAGAATTGACCTCCATCACCACCGGCCCGTGATGCGAGCGCAGCATGTCGACGCCGGCCACGTTGAGCCCCAGCACGCGCGCCGCGCGCACCGCGGTGGAGCGCTCCTCCGGGGTGATGCGGATCTGCTTGGCGCTGCCGCCACGGTGCAGGTTCGAACGGAATTCGCCCGGCGCGCCGGTGCGCTGCATCGCCGCCAGCACCTTGCCGTCGCAGACCAGTGCGCGGATATCGCTGCCGCCGGCTTCCTTGATGAACTCCTGCACGAGAATGTTCACGTTGGCGCCGCGGAAGGCCTCGATCACCGATTTCGCCGACTTTTCGGTCTCGCCCAGGACGACGCCGATGCCTTGCGTTCCCTCCAGCAGCTTGATCACCGCCGGCGCGCCGCCGACCAGTTCGAGGATCTGATCGGTCTGCCTGGCATCGTGCGCGAAGGCGGTCACCGGCAGGCCGATGCCCTCGCGCGCCAGCAGCTGCAGCGAGCGCAGCTTGTCCCGCGAGCGGCCGATCGCGACCGATTCGTTGAGCGGATAGACGTGCATCATCTCGAACTGGCGCAACACCGCGAGGCCGTAGAAGGTGATCGAAGCGCCGATGCGCGGAATCACCGCGTCGTAGCCGGTGAGGCGCTCGCCGTTGTAATAGAGTTCCGGGTTGTGGGAGGTGATGTTCATGTACACGCGGATCGTGTTGATGATGTCGATCTCGTGTCCGCGGGCCTCGGCCGCCTCGACCAGGCGCTTGTGGGAATAAAGCGTCGGATTTCGGGCAAGCATTGCGATCTTCATGTGTCGGTCTCCTTTCTTGTTGGTTTTGCGATGGCCACCCGCGGGCTGTCGGGCACGGGCCTGCCCATCAGGAAGGAGCGGTCCGGGTGGATCACCACCTTGTGGGCGCGCAGGCTGGCACGCCCGAGAATCATCCGGTAGCCCATCTCGGTGCGGTTCGCGAGCGTGACGTCGATGGTCCACCGGGCACTGCCCAGAGCCAGCTGGGTTCGCACCACCAGCCTGGGCTGTGCGACACCACCGGTGTTGCGCACCTCGCGCGTTTCGTGCAGCGGTGCCTCGCATTCGTAGGAGCGGCCACGTCCGTGATCATTGCCGGGAATGTGGAATCGCACCCAGCGCACGCCATCGCGCTCGAACGTATGGATCCTGGTGGCATGAAGCGCCGCGCTGCGCGCCCCGGTGTCGATCTTCGCCCGAAACGGCGCGATCCCGAGCTCGGGCAGCATGACCCACTCTCGCCAGCCGATCTCCAATTGAAGTCTTCTTGCGGTTGCCGCACGACGCATCGCACCCCCCTGCCGAAATCGGTACGGAGGCCGGGCACGGAATCCACGCCATGTCCGATGCAACCCACGCTACCGTTATAGGCTTGGCGGTCGCCAGCCGCCATCGCCGGCCGGGCGGCGCCGCGGCGATCCGCGAGGCAAGCCGCTGCGTTTTCGGGCCGGCGTCGCCCCGGCGCTGCTGCGCGAACGAGGGCTGGTACCGCTAGCGTATCACGCGGTGATGCCCTGCCTCGACACCACTAGCCATGAACTGCGGCATTCGCGGTCACAGCACGACGGTCGCCAGCCCGAGGAAGGCGAAGAACCCGATCACGTCGGTGACCGTGGTCAGGATCACACCGCCGGCGAGCGCCGGATCGACCCCGAAGCGATGCAGCACCAGCGGCACCGCGAGGCCGGCGAGGGCGGCGAACAGCAGATTGATCAGGATCGCCGCGCCGATCACCGCGCCGATCTGCCAGTCGCCGAACCAGGCGATCGCAAGCAGCGCCACCACCACCGCCCACAGCAGGCCGTTTATCAGGGCGATGCCACTCTCCTTCGCCAGCAGCGCGCGGGCATTGCTGCCCTGCACGATGCCCAGCGCCATGCCGCGGATCACCAGGGTCAGTGTCTGGCTGCCGGCGATCCCGCCCATGCTGGCAACGATCGGCATCAGCACGGCGAGGGCCACGACGCGTTCCAGCGTGGTCTGGAACAGACCGATGACCCAGGCGGCGACGAACGCGGTGACCAGGTTGATCGCCAGCCACACCGCGCGCCGTCGGGAACTGGTCATCACCGGCGCGAACATGTCCGCCTCCTGGTCCAGACCGGCCAGTTGCATCATCGCCCGGTCCGAGTTTTCCCGGATCAGGTCGACCACGTCATCGACGGTGATCCGCCCCAGCAGGCGCCCGCGATCGTCGACGACGGGCGCCGAGAGCAGATCGTGATCCTGGAACAGGCGTGCGACGTCGTCCGCCGGCAGGTCCACCGGGATCGCGCTCAATGACGTGTTCATGACGTCCTGCACCCGCTGGTCGGACGGGGTGGTGACCAGGATGCTGAGGTCGAGAACGCCCCGGTAGTTGCCCTTGCGGTCCACCACCATCAGTTTGTCCGTCTGCACCGGCAATGTCCCGACGACACGCAGGTAGCGCAGCACCGCTTCCAGCCTGACCTCCGGGCGCACCGCGATCTGGTCGGTATTCATCAGGCCGCCGGCCGAGTCCTCGGCGTAGGACAGCATCGACTCGATCTTCTCGCGGTGACGCCCGCCGGCAAGTTGTAGCAGGCCGCGCCCGTGTTCTTCGGGCAGGGCCTGGATCAAGTCGACGAGATCATCCAGATCGAGCCGCCGCGCCGCGGCCACCAGATCCTCGTGATCCATGTCCAGCGCCAGCGTGGCGCAGGTTTCGTCGTGCAGGTAGGGAAGCACCTTGGCCGCGCGGTCGGTCTCGACCATGCTCCAGGCGGCACTGCGCTCCCTGGGCGGCAGCGACTCCAGCAAGCCGGCGACCTTCGCCGGATGCATGTCGCGCATGATGCGGCTGACGCGCTTGAGCTTGCCGCGATCCAGGGCGTCGATCACATCGCCCATCTGGGTCGACGCGGCCCGCCCGTCGTCGTCGGCGGACTCGTCCAGCGCCGCGACGGCCTCGCGCGAATCGCTGCGCAGCACGCGCGCGAGTTCGGCATTGAGGTGGGCCAGGATGCGCGCTTCGTGACTGGCGTCGACCTGCTGCCAGAGGGCGACGCGCTGCTCGGGATGGATCGCCTCGATCAGGCTGGCGACCTTGGCGGGATGCATGTGGCGCAGCTTCTTGCGCACACGCTTGTAGCGGGCATTGGCGAGCGCCTCGATGATCTGGGCGATCTCGGTGCGCACGGTCTGGGATGCCTGATCGGTCATGACGGCTACCTTCCACTGGATTTGCGGAGTTCGGGACCGGCGCCGGGACATCAGACCGATCGCGTACGACATCGGTTGGAGTGTGACATCTTCGCTCGCAGGCTTCAGGCGGGCCCGCCGGCGGGGAATCACTCGACGCCGGCCGGTCGCACGGCGAGATACCCGCGGCCCCCCGTGGCCAACGTCGCGCGACGCTTCAGGGTAGCGAATTTGCTGCGATGTTGCGCGGGCCGTGCCGCCTTCGCCAAGCCTGACCCGGCCGATCACAGCGAGGCGGAAGGACCTCGGGTGCCAGGGACCGTGGGCCGAGCGAACGTTCGTCGTGAGGGCCCGACCGCGAATGCCCTCGCCCGCCGTCGCGCCCTGAAGATCCGACGCGCCGACGCGTTTCCGAGGCCCATGAGCTTGCATCACCACCCGTAGGAGCCGCGCGCTGCGCACGGCCGCTTCCCGAGTGGCCCGGGCAATCGGCTGGGGATTCACCGATGCCGACCGTTGGCGTGGCCGACCATTGCGCGCGACAATCCAAGCTGTGTCCAGCCGTCGAACCCTTCCGGGATGAAAGTCATCGAACTCGCCCGTGCCGCCGGCGCCACGCCGGACACCGTGCGGCACTACACCCGCATCGGCCTGCTGAATCCGGCCAGGGACGCCGCGAACGGCTACCGGCGCTTTGGCAGCGACCAGCTGGTACGCCTGCGTTTCATCCAGTCGGCGCGCCAACTCGGTTTCCACCTCGACGAGATCGGGCAGATCCTGTCGATGGCGGAGCATGGCGACACGCCATGTCCACTGGTGCGCGAGATCGTCGACCGGCGTATCGTCGAAACGCGCCGGCGACTGGCGGAGATGAGCGCGCTGCAGGCGCGCCTGGAGCGCGCGCACGAGTTGTGGCGAGAGATGCCCGACGGCGAACCGGACGGGCACGCGGTGTGCCGGTTGATAGAGGCGGCCCACGAGGCAGAGCGCGAAATCGCGCCGGATCCCGCGCACGCTGCCCGGGACAGCTAGGGGTCTGCTTCGTCGATCGAGGAACATGACGAAAGTGATGGGCCGGGCCTCGTGGCAGGGCGCGAGCCACAGCGATGGCCGGAACGATCGCGCGGACGAGCAGCGCCGGCACGGGAAGCGAGGCGCGCCTTCGTGCTCGGGCATTTGCGAAGCGGGCCACCAGGGTCGGCCGCCACGACCTGCCGCCCCCCGTGCCGGCCCGCCCCGGCGGGGGGACGCGAGCAACAACCCGTTGGTTTCGCCCGGGCGTGAGCGTCGGCGTTCGATCGCATCCGGCCGCGCGACGCAACGATGAACCTGGCAAGCCAAGTCTTCATCAGCGATCGCCTGGCCACGAGCCCGGCACCGATCATCGACCCGCCCCAGGCTGCATCGGCGTCCTGCCGGACGGCGTTTCAATAGTGCCCGGCTTCATCGTTTGCATCCTGTCCATGCACTGCTCCCTTTGATGCATGCGCCGTCCCCGCCCGACCATGGGACAGACGGCCATCACGGTGCCGCCCGACGTCCTGGCCAGGGCACGTCCCCAGCGAGTGGGCCTGTCGCCCGCATTGCTGGAGTCAAGGCCTGATCTTGCACGGCAGCGCCTAGCCATTCGGATTTCCCACGATCCGCGTTCCACCTCGGACCGGATGTTGGCTCCGCGCTGTTCGAGTCGCGCCCTCAACTGTCCCGATGCGCCGGGCGGCAGCGCCTTTTCCCGATCGCCTCGCTCAAGCACCACGTGCCCCTCGACCGGACCATCCCGGCGCGCCGCCGGACGCCGATCCGTCGTCCCGCTGCGGCCGAAATGGCCGGCGAGAGCCCCCCGCGGCGTTGCCGGCCGGCACCTCTGCAAAGTGCTTGACCTGTGAGCGACACACAGGTCTAGGCTGAGAATGAGGGCGATATGCAGGGGGCGCAAAGACGATGAAACAGCCAGCACAGACGAGCCACTTCGCCGCGAACGGTGTGACTTCCGAATGCTGCGGCGGAAAGGCGCCATCAGCAGCCTTCGAATCCGCGCCTGCTGATTCCGGCCACGGCCGCGAATCGTCCTACCTCGATCGATGCCGGGATCGCGTGTGCCCATTCGACCTTGGCTACGCCAGTTTCGCGGAAGCACTGGTCGCGGCACTGGACCTGCGCGAACACGAAACCGGCCTGCATTCCAAACGCGTGGCATGCCACACACTGGTGCTTGCACGGCGATTCCTGGACCGCCCGGAGGACCTGCGGGACGTGTACTGGGGTGCGCTGCTGCACGACCTGGGCAAGATCGGCGTTCCCGATTCGATCCTCCTCAAGGCCGGCCCGCTGGATGCAGCGGAATGGGCACGAATGAAAACCCACCCCGAGGCGGGCAGGCAGATCCTGGCCCCGGTGGCGGCCTTCGACGCAGCCGCGCGAATCGTGATCTGCCACGAGGAACGCTACGACGGCTCGGGCTATCCGTCGGGGCTGCGCGGCGACGCCATCCCGCTGGGCGCGCGACTGTTCGCGGTGATCGACACGCTGGACGCGATGACCTCGGACCGACCCTACCGCCGAGCGCTCGATTTCACTACCGCCAAGGCCGAGCTCCTTCGCATGAGCGGTGCGCAATTCGATCCGCTCGCCGTCGAGGCGTTCCTGGAGGAAGAACAGGTCCTGAGGGACATGGTCGCCGTCAAGTGCACCACGCCGCCACCAGTAGCGCCCGCCAGCACATCTGCCGATTGACGATCGAAGGAGACCGACATGCTCACCTTGGACCATCCCTCACAGCCGTCACCCGCCATGCATGTCGCGGACGATTCGGGCAGGTACGGCTGGTGGATCTTTGCCGGCTTTGCCGTGTCCGCGCTGGTTCTGCTCGCCGTCGAGCACCGCGCCCACCTGCTCGGCTGGCTGCCGTGGCTGATCCTGCTCGCCTGCCCGCTGATGCATCTGTTCATGCACGGCGGCCATCGCGGTCATGGCAGGCATGGCCCGGATGCCGGCGACGGAGAAGACAAATGAACGAGACCGGCGCCGGCTACGGGCCGTGGTCGCTGGTGGCGATCGACACTACGGTGTTCATTCTCTTCGCGTGCGGCTTCTGCAAGCCCCGCACCCGGCGTGACTGGCGCACGCCGGGCCTGCCACCTTGGCCACTTCGCCTTGGCGAAGGCGGAGGCCTGCGGGACGGCGCACGAGCCCATCACCAGATCCACCCGGCAAGGAGCAGCCAAAGATGAACCAAGAAACCCGAACCCAACGAATTGTGAACCTGGTGCGCGTCACGGCAACCGCCTGGGGAATCGACGAGCAGGCGATCGCGCGCGTGGAGGCGCGGCTGGAATCGTCGCGCACATGCCGATCACGGCCCGCGCTGCGATCTCCCCGACCCGGCCGCGCCGGCCGGACCAGCCGCCACCCGGCCGCTGCGCGCCGTGATCCCGGCCTGCCGTGCGACTGCCGACACGGGACCGCTCCGCATCCCCCGAGGTCAAGACGGCGCCAGCGCTCGCGCACGCGCTGCCTTGAACCGCATCGGCAGCACGCCGCGCACCGAGGACATGCAGGCCTGAAACACCGCTTGACCTGTGTGCAACACCCAGGTCTAGCCTGAAACCAAGCCGACAAACCGGAGATCGAAATGAACATGGCCACCACCTTCGAGCCGCAGGACGGACATGCTCACGCCCATGGCAGCGCGGGCTGCAGGCATTCCTCCCATCACGAGGGCCACCCCGGCGGGCCGACGGTCAAGGATCCGGTTTGCGGCATGAGTGTCACGCCCGGACCGGGCACGCCGCAAATCGAGCATGGGGGCAAGACCTACCACTTCTGCTCACGGCATTGCCACGCCAAGTTCGCCGCCGATCCCGAGCGATATCTGGACGCTGCAAGCACGGCGGTGCCCAAGGCATCCCCTCGCGCGACGAAATACACCTGCCCGATGCACCCCGAGATCGTGAGCGACGAACCCGGCGACTGCCCGATATGCGGGATGGCGCTGGAGCCGATGGGAGTGCCGGATGCCGTCGAGGGCCCCAACCCCGAACTGCTCGACTTCAGGCGCCGGTTTCTGCTCGGCGCGGCGCTGACCCTGCCGCTGCTGGTGTTGACGATGGGTCCCCTGCTCGGCCTGGGTGCCGTGCGTGACGCGCTTGGCGAACGCGCGGCACAGTGGATCGAGCTGGTGCTGAGCACGCCGGTGGTGCTGTGGGCCGGCTGGCCGTTCTTCGCGCGGGCGGTGAAGTCGGTGGCCAACCGCAGTCTCAACATGTTCACGCTGATCGGCATCGGCGTCGGATCGGCCTATCTGTTCAGCCTCGTCGCCGTGCTCGCGCCGGGCGTCTTTCCGCAGGGCTTTCGCGATCCACAGGGCCACGTCGGGGTCTACTTCGAGGCCGGCGCGGTGATCGTGGTGCTGGTGCTGCTCGGTCAGCTCATGGAGCTCGGTGCGCGCGAGCGCACCGGCTCGGCGATCCGCGCGCTGCTCGACCTCGCCGCCAAGACCGCGCGGGTGATCCGCAGCGACGGGCGCGAGGAGGAGATCCCGCTCGACGAGGTGATGGTCGGCGACAGGCTGCGGGTGCGTCCGGGCGACAAGGTGCCGGTCGATGGCATGGTGGTCGAAGGTCGCTCGTCGGTCGATGAATCGATGATCTCGGGCGAACCGGTGCCCGTGGAAAAGAGCATCGGCGACACGGTCACCGGTGCGACGATCAACGGCACCGGCGCGATGATCATCGAAGCGAAGCGGGTCGGCGCGGACACGCTCCTCAGTCAGATCGTCGAGATGGTGGCCAGCGCCCAGCGCTCTCGCGCGCCGATCCAGAACCTTGCCGACTCGGTTGCCGGCCTGTTCGTGCCATCCGTGATCGGCATCGCAGTGCTGGCGTTCCTCGGCTGGGCGGTCTGGGGTCCGACCCCGGCCCTTGCCTACGCGCTGGTTTCGGCGGTCGCAGTGCTGATCATCGCCTGCCCCTGCGCGCTCGGCCTCGCCACGCCAATGTCGATCATGACCGCCACCGGCCGTGGCGCCCAGGCCGGCGTGCTGATCAAGAACGCCGAGGCGTTGGAACGCTTTGCCACAGTGGACACGCTGATCGTCGACAAGACCGGCACGCTGACGGTCGGCAAGCCCAAACTGGTGGCCGTGCTGGCGCGAGCCGGGCATGACGAATCGGAGGTACTGCGCCTCGCCGCCAGCCTCGAGCGTGGATCGGAGCACCCGCTCGCCGAGGCGATCGTCGCGGGAGCCGAGGAGCGAGGCGTCGCGATGGTCGAAGCCGAGGCCTTCGAGGCGATCACCGGCATCGGCGTCAAGGGCGTCGTCGACGGGCGGCCGGTGGCGCTGGGCAACGCGAGGCTGCTCGCCGACATGAACGTTGACGCTGGCCGCTTCGCCGACACCGCGAATGGCCGCCGCGATCAGGGCGAAACGGTGATGTTCGTGCTGATCGGCGACGACATCGCGGGGCTGGTGTGTGTCGCCGATCCGGTCAAGGAAACCACGCACGAAGCGCTCCAGGCGCTTCACGCCCAGGGTCTGAAGATCGTCATGGCGACCGGCGACAACGAACGCACCGCGCGGGCCGTGGCCGGCCGCCTCGGTATCGACGAGATCCGTGCCGACGTGCTGCCCGCCGACAAGGCCCGGATCATCGCGCAATTGCAGGCCGCCGGCCGCAAGGTGGCGATGGCCGGAGACGGCGTCAATGACGCCCCCGCGCTGGCCCAGGCGGATGTCGGCATCGCGATGGGAACCGGCGCCGACGTCGCCATCGAGAGTGCCGGATTCACCCTCGTCAAGGGCGATCTGGTCGGCATCGTCCGGGCACGCCGCCTGTCGGTCGCGACGATGCGCAACATCAGGCAGAACCTCTTCTTCGCGCTGGTCTACAACGCCGCCGGGGTGCCGGTCGCGGCGGGCGTGCTCTACCCGTTCCTCGGCACGCTGGTCTCGCCGATGTTCGCCGCCGCCGCGATGAGCCTGTCGTCCGTGTCGGTGATCGGCAATGCGCTGCGATTGCGGCGCGTGGAGATATGACGCTCAGATTTATGCTCACTTCTGGAGGAACACCTCATGACGACCGAACATGTCCTTTCATCGTCCGAGCACGAGCGCCGTCCCTGGTACAGGCCACGAGCGCGGCCGGCGGACTCGCCATCGCGGCCGCCGCGATGCCCTTCGTCGCATCATTCACCCCCAGCGAGCGGGCGCGCTCGGCCGGCGCACCGGCCAGCGCCGATCTCGGTGGCGTCGCGCCAGGCGAAATGATGACCCTCCCCTGGCGCGGTCAGCCGGTGTGGATCCTGCGCCGCACACCGCGAATGCTCGAGGGCTTGAAGAAGGTCGAGGGCCAGCTGCTCGACCCGGGATCCGAACGCGACCAGCAGCCCGAGTATTGCCGCAACGGGTAGCGATCGCGAAATCCCGAGTTCCTGATCGCGGTCGGGCTGTGCACCCACCTCGGCGGCGTGTCGACCTTCCGTCCTGAAGTTGCGCCGGCCGACCATCGGAGCCGCCCGTGGGCGGCGCCGGCAAGGCCCGAGTACATCGCACCGGCCAATCCCGGCGACGGCGCCGACCTTAGCCCCATGCGCCGTGTCGCCTTCCGGGGCGGCAGTAAGGCCATCGCATCGCCGCCCGCCTGCGCGCCGCGACCTTCGCCACGCGGCCGACCCGGATCATGCTTCGAGCTCAGCGGCGCGCAGGCGCTGCCGGTCGACCTCGGCAGCGAGCGCCCCCGCCACCGTCTCCGGCACCACCTGGCGGCTGTGCCAGACCTCTACGCTGCGGAACAACCCGGCCGTGAAGAACGGGTCGCTGCGCATGTGCGCGTCGAGCGCCGCCTCGTCGGGCAGATCGAGGATCATCAGGCTACCGGCAACGACGCCGTCCTCGCCCAGCAGCGGCCCGCCGAAGCGGAAGGCCTGCGCGCGCGAGGCGACGAACTCGAGGTGGGGCAGGCGCGCACGCACGCGCAGCTCGGCGCCACCGTCACGGTCCATGCACTTGAGAATGAACAACATGCTGGCCTCCTTCAAACCGCGGCCGCGGTCGCAGCGCTGCCGCTGATCATGGCCTCGGCGAGGGCCGCGTAGGCGGCACACCAGGCCGCCTCCACGTCGGCCGTGAAGGCCGCGCCGAGGCCCACGCGCAAGGTGTCCACCAGCGCGCGGCCGACCACCGCGTAGTGGCGGGGCTCGACCCCGTAGCCGGCATGCCGGCGACCCAGCGCGTGCAGCGTCGGCAGCAGCCGGTCGAGGTCGTCCAGGCCGCGCACCGCCGCCGCGAGCACCTGCATCAGCCGGGCGCGCTGCTCGCCCATCTCGGGCTTGAACATTGGCCGCAGCTCGGGCGCGATGCGGAACAGCTGGGCGTAGAACGCCCGGGCGACACCATCGGGATCGGCGGCGAGGGTCTGGAAGCTGGATTGCACCCACTGGATCTGTTGCGCATTCATCGTGGCACCTCCGGTGCTTGGTGGGGCGGCGGATCGACCCGCCGCACGAGGTCCACTTCAGCACTCGGCCCCACCGCCCGCATGAGGCCCCGGTCCCGTTGGCACGACGGCGGGCCGGGACGAGCGCCCCGCCTCGCAGCTCAGCCCTCGTCCCGCCCGAAGCCCCGCTCGCGCGCCCACACGATCGCCCGGTTGCGGCTGGCGAAGTCGAGCTTGGCGAAGATCGACGAGACGTGGTTGCGCACGGTCTTCTCGCTGATGCCCAGCTCGGTGGCGATCTCGGGGTTGTCGAGACCGCGGGCGATGCGGTCGAGCACCGCGCTCTCGCGTGCGGTCAGGTCGGCCAGCCGGCGACCGTCGGCCGGCGCCGGGGCACCACCGTGCTCGAGCAGGAAGGCGCTGACCGCTTGCGACAGCGTCTGCCAGGCCGGCTCGTCTGCCATCAGGTCGTGGTTGCCGCTGGCCAGCGCGACGAAGCGCGCGCCGGGGATGCCCTGGGCGAGCAGCTGGCCCTGGGCGAACGGCACCGTCGCATCGCGCCGCGCATGCAGCACCAAGGTCGGGCAGGCCACCCGCGCCAGGCGGTCGGCGACGTCGATCTGCCAGAACAGCTCGGTCAACCGGCGCGCCTGGCCGGGCGTCGCCGAGGCGCGCTGGATCGCGCAGAAGGCCGCATGGGCGGCGGCGCTGCCCTCCGGCATCGCCTTGGTCGCGAAGACCTGCCGATAGGCCGGGTTGTCCTGCCCCCAGCCGACCTCGATCATGCGCAGCAATATCTCGCGTTCGGCGCGATCCGACGCCGAGGGGTCCCGCACCGCGCGCCCCTGGGCATAGCTGCCGCACAGCACCAGCGCCTCGACCCGCTCGGGATGGCGGACGGCATATTCCAGCGCGATCGGGCCGCCGTGGCAGAAACCGAGGATCGAGAAGCGCTCCAGCCGGGCGGCGTCGGCGACCGCCTCCATGTCGGCCACCATGCCGTCGAAGTCGAGCTGGCCCGGGCTGCGCTCCGAGAGGCCGAAACCGCGCCCGTCGAAGCGCGTCAGGCGGCGACCTTCGGCGAGCAGCTCGAGCCAGTGTCGCCACAGGGGCGTATCCCGGTCCTCCTCGATGTGGGACATCCAGTTGGAGGACTTGAGGATCGCCGGGCCACTGCCGAGCTGCTCGAAGGCGATGCGCACGCCGTCGCGGGTCGTACAGTAGCGCACGACGGGAGGCTGATCGATCGGGTTCATCTTGGCAACGGGTCACGGGCGATTCGGCCTCCATGGTACCCCCGCCGCCGGCGTGGCGGCATTCGCGCCGCGGCCCGCGCCGACACCGATTGGCTATGATCCGAGATTGCCTGCCAGCGCCCCGGAGCCGACGATGCGCCCTGCCCTGCTGTTCCTGCTTAGCCTGCCCGCGGCCGCGGCGACCGGGGCGACCACGGCGGCCTGCACGCCGGCATGGTTCGACGCCGTCGAGGCCCGCCTGCCGACCCGCGACGGCCAGGGCCACGGACCGGACCGCGGCTCGGACGAGTGGCGCTCGGCGATCGAGTTCCGCCTCGGCGTCCGGGGCGAGCCGACCGTCCCGCCACGCGCCAGCGAAGCCTGGTGCACCTGGATCGCGCAGCGCCTCGATGCCATGCCCGAGGCGCCCGCGGCCGGCGGCCCGGCCTTCGACTGCGCCCTCGCGAGGGGCCGGGTCGAGGAGACGATCTGCCGGGAGCCCGACCTCGCCAGCCTCGACCGCCAGCTGAGCGGCGTCTATCGCGCCGCGCTGAAGAAGGCCGCCAACGAACACCCGCCGCAATTGAAGGCCACGCAGCGCGGCTGGATCAAGGGTCGCAACGACTGCTGGAAGGCCGACGACCTGCGCCAGTGCATCGTCGACAGCTACCGCCAGCGCATCCTCGAACTGCAGGCCCGTTACCGCCTGGTGCCGCTGACGGGCCCGGTCTTCTATCGCTGCGACGACGCCCCTGATTCGGAACTGGTGGTCCATTACCTCGCAACCGATCCGCCGTCGCTGATCGCCGAGCGCGGCGATACGACTTCGCTGATGGTTCGACAACCGAGCGGCAGCGGCGCCCGCTACCAGGGCGGCAACGAGTCGCTCTGGGAACATCAGGGCGAGGCCACGGTGCAGTGGGGGTTTGGCGCCGAGGCCATGCACTGCCGAGTGGCGCGCTGAGTTGCCAGCCCCCGGTTGCCGCACCAGGACGCCTCGACAATGATCGCCTCGAACGTCGAGCCCGACAGATTGCCCGGCTGCAGGGGCTGGCTCCTCGCCCCGGATCGCGCTCCGGGATGACGGAGATCGCCCCGCCGATCGATCGGGAACGGCGGGGCGGCTGGCGTATCCGCGCGGCGCTTGCTGGCTCAGCGCCGCTCGACCACCACTTCCAGGTAGGCCGACGGGGCGACCATGGTGCCGTCGGTGGCCACGTTGTGCTGGTCGATCAGGCCCATCAGGTCTTCGTGCAGGCTGGCCTGACGCTCCGCGTCCAGGGCCGCGAAGGCCTTGTGGATCGGGCCGTAGTAGGCGCGGAAGATCTCCATGAAGTGCTCCGGCGAGCGGTAGCGGAAGACGAAATCCTTCTCCGTCACGCGGATCTCGCGGGCACCGGCACCGAACAGGGTGTCGAGGTGCTGGCGGGTACCCCACAGGGCCGGCGACTTCACCCCCTGGGGCGGCGGCAGGTAGCGGCCGATGACCTTGAAGATCGCCCCGACGAAGCTCTCCGGCGTCCAGTTGGCGAGCCCGATCCGGCCGCCCGGGCGGCACACGCGCAGCATCTCGGCGGCGGCCTGCTCCTGGTTGGGGGTGAACATCACGCCGTAGGTCGAGGCGACCACGTCGAAGTTGCCATCGGTGAAGGGCAGGTCCTCGGCGTCGGCGAAGTGGAAGCTCGCCGTCAGGCGTTCGCCCCTGGCACGCTCGGCACCGCGCTCCAGCAGCGCCGGCACGTAGTCGGTCGAGGTCACCTCGGCCCAGCGGCGGGCGGCGGCCAGCGTGAAGTTGCCGTTGCCGGCGGCGACGTCCAGCACGGTCTGGCCGGAGCGCACGTCGAGGGCCTCGGCGAGTTGCTCGCCGACGATCTGCAGCGTGGTGCCGACGATGGCGTAGTCTCCCGAGGACCAGGCGGCGTTCTGCTTGGTCTTGATGGCCTCGAAGTCGGGGGTCTGGGCGACGAGAGTGGCGGTGGCGTTCATCGTGGAATCTCCTGTGGGTATGGGTTGGGTCTTGCGCCGCGCCTTGTCTTCCGCGGCCTTGCGACCTGGGTCCAGATTGCGCCTGATCGCCTTTTCGAACTTGCAGGGTCGCTGCATAAGTGCTGCATATTCGCCGCAGCCTGTCCGCTGCTGCGGCGCCGGATATCTGCAGACATGGCCGGGACGCCCGCTCCCGCGTACATTGGCAGCGTTCGAGTCAGGGCATCGACGGCCAAGGCCACCGGATGATTTTTCGCTTCGAAGACATCGAGCTGGACACCGACCGCTACGAGCTGCGCCGTGGCGGAGCCGTCTGCCCGGTGGAGCCCCAGGTCTTCGCGCTGCTCGAGCTGCTGTTCGCCAACCCCGAGCGGCTGATCACCAAGGACGAGCTGAACGAGCGGATCTGGAAGGGCCGCATCGTCTCGGAGGCGGTGGTGAACAGTCGCATCCGTTCCGCGCGGCAGGCCATCGGCGACGACGGCAAGGCCCAGCGCCTGATCAAGACCGTGCACCGCCGGGGTTTCCGCCTGCTGGTCACGCCCGAGGTCGAGGACACCACCACGCCACCGGCGGTGGCCTGCGAAGCCACCGTGGCCCCGCCGCCCGAACCCGCCATCGCCATGCCACCGCCGGCCGAACCCGGCGGCCCGCCCTCGATCGCCGTGCTGCCCTTCCAGTGGCTGTCGGCCGACGCGCTGCAGGCGACGCTGGCCGACGCGGTCGCCCACGAGCTGATCGTCGAGCTGTCGCGCCTGCACTGGCTGGTGGTCATCGCGCGCGGCTCGTCGTTCCAGTTCCGCGGCCCCGGGCTGGACCTGACCGCCGCCGGCGAGCGCCTCGGCGCCCGCTACCTGCTGACCGGCACGGTCGCCGTCGAAGGCAAGCGCAGCGCGGTGGCGGTGGAGCTGGTGCGCGCCGCCGACCAGCACCTGCTGTGGGCGGACCGCTTCGAAGGCCCGGTCGAGGACCTGCTCGGGTTGCGCTCGACGATGGCCCGCGACATCGTCGCCACCATCGACTATCGCATCCCGATCGCCGAGGCGACGCGGGCCGCCGGCACCCCGACCGAGAGCCTCGACGCCTGGGGCGCCTACCACCGCGGCCTGTGGCACATGTACCGCTTCAACGCCCGCGACAACGCCCAGGCGATGCAGCTCTTCGAGCGCGCCGTGCACACCGACCCGCTGTTCGCGCGGGCCCACGCGGCGCTGTCCTTCACCCACTTCCAGAACGCTTTCCTCGGCTACGCCCGCGATGTCCCCGCCGAGCGGCGGCTGACGCGCGAGTTCGCCGAGAAGGGCCTCGCCCTCGACCCGCTCGACCCCTTCAGCAACCTGTGCATGGGACGCGCGGACTGGCTGGAAGGCGACATGGAGCGCGCCTTCCCGTGGTACGACCGCTGCATCGAGCTCAATCCCAACTACGCCTTTGCCCACTACAACCGGGCGCTGGCGGACGTGATCGTCGGCCAGGGCAGCCGCTGCGACGCCGGCATCGGCAAGGCCATGTCCCTCAGCCCGATCGACCCGCTGCGCTACGCCCACCTGGCCACCCGCGCCTTCGCCCACCTGGTGCGCGGCGACTACGCCGCCGCCTGCGAGTGGGCCGAGCGAGGCGCCCGCGCCCCCAACGCCCACGTGCATATCTTTGTGATCGCTGCCCTCGTCAATGAGCTGGCCGGCAAGCGCAGCGCCGCCGACAGCTGGGCCGCCGAGGTCCGGCGGCGGATGGACGGCTACCGCCCGGAACTCTTCTTCAAGGCCTTCCCGTTCCGCGACGACGGCACCCGCGACACCATCCGAGGCGCCTTCACGCGGCTCGGGCTCTGAGCGCGCGAGATCGTGCCCTGCGCCCGACGATCCGGCCGACCCGGGCTTTGGGGGCGCGCACCGCGCCTCGATCATCCGCTCCGGGAGTTCCCCATCATGAGCCACATCCGGCCCCTCGCATCGCTGCTCGCATTCGCACTCGCAGCTGCACGACAAGCGGCCGAGGTCGGCAGCGAACGCCTGCTGGCCGCGGCGGACGAGCCCGCAAACTGGCTGAGCTACGGGCGCGACTACGGCAACCAGCGCTTCTCGCCCCTCACCCAGATCGATCGCCGCAACGTGCACCGGCTGGTGCCGCGCTGAATCTATCAGACCGGCCTGTCCGCCTCCTTCCAGGCCACGCCACTGGTGGTCGACGGGGTGCTGTACCTGTCGATGCCCTTCGACCACGTCGCCGCCATCGACGCCCGCAGCGGCCGCGAACTGTGGCGCTACGAGCACCAGCACCATGTGCTGCGGCCCGGCCAGCCGGGGCCTGGCGTTAGCTGCCGGCAAGGTCTTCATCGGACCGTGGACGCATGGCAGAAATGAGCGGCGCATCGAAATCTTCTCCACCCAGACTTTCGCCCCCCGTACCCCTGACCGCCGAGGACGATCTCTCGGACTTCGACTGCGGCGAGCCCACGCTGAACGACTGCTTGCTTCGTCGGGCGCTGAAGATTGAAAGCCGATTCTCGCGCACCTATAGTGTCTGCGACGGTTGCCGGGTCGTCGCGTATTGCTGCATTTCCGCCGGCGCGGTGGCGCGTGCGGCGGCCTCGCGCAAGATTCGTCGCAACGCACCGGATTCGATCCCGGTTTCCCTCGTCGGCCGCTGGGCAGTCAGCCGGGACCATGCAGTCAAAGGACTCGGGGCCGACATCCTCTCGGACGCGCTGCGCCGAATCGCCGTTGCGTCCCAGTCGATGGGTATCGGGGCGGTGCTGGTTCACGGCAAGAACGACGCGGCGAAACGCTTCCAGATCAGGTGCGCCGAATTCCTCGGTATCCGGAAGTGAGCCACACGCTGTTTCTTCCCATCGAGACGGTGGTCGCGGCCTTCGACTGAGTTCCGCAAATGTCTGTCCGAGGACATCGGGCACTCGAGGCGGCAATCTTCGATTGGCAGGAGCTCGACCCGAGGAACCGCTCAGCCCGCGCAAGAAAGGCAGCGGAAATGCTGAGCATACCGGCCGGACAGTGCTCGGCGCGTTCCAATCGCCGCCGCAAGATTCGAGGACGACAAGCGAAGATTCTTGACGCGCTCACGGAATGAACCTGGCCCCTTATGCCCGTGTTGACATGCTACCGGAATAGACCTGACCCCTCATGCCCTGCGCATGCTACCGGAATAGACCTGACCCCTCATGCCCTGCGTGTTGACATGCTACCGGAATAGACCTGACCCCTCATGCCCTGCTCATGCCCTGTGACCCCTCATGCCCTGACCCCTCATGCCCGGTGACGCGACCGCGCCCGCCCCGCCCCGCCCCGCCCCGCCCCGCCCAGGGAATTCGACGGCACGGCCATGCCGATCGCCGGGTTGGTCGCGGCAGGGAGCACGCAGTTGTCAATCTTCGGCGTGAGCGGGTCGTCGAACGGGAGGATCCTCCCGGGAACCAGCGTGCCCGACTCGAACTCCTCGCTGCCGCGGTTGACGAATCCCGCGGTGGCCGCGGCAAGAGATGCTGTCAAGACTCTCGACCCTGCGGCGGCACACAGCATGTTCGCTGCCGTTGGTCGCAGTCCGTTACCATTGCCGGATGGCCGTGTTGAATTCGCGCTCAACCGGTGACGGCCATTCGCCGGCGATGGCTCGTGGCCGACCACCGCTGCCGAAGGCGAGCGCGCGGCACACTGGGCCGACGCTCGGCCCAGGTCCGGCCACCGTAATCCACCCCGAGGAGACGTCGATGCTGACGATGGAGAAGACGACCGACTACGTGAAACGGTGGGTCGCCGCGTTCGAGTCGAAAGACCTCGATCGCGTGCTGGCCTTCTACACCGACGACGTGGTCTTCCACTCGCCGTTGATTGCGCGGCTGAGCCATGACCCCGGCGGCACCGTGCAGGGCAAGGCGGCGCTGCGCGCCTACGTGAAGAAAGGCTTCGAGGTGTTCGACCACATCAAGTTCACCGTGCTCGACGTGCTGCGCGGCGTCGACAGCATTGCGATCCACTACAAGGGCATCACGGGCACGCATGTCGTCGAGGTGCTGTTCTTCGACGCGGACGGCATGGTTCGCGAGTCGTACGTGCACTACGCGTCGCCTGCTTAGCCACGGAGCGCCGGTAGCTCATGCCGTGCGCTGGCCAGTTGCGGCGCCGGCAGCCTCGAGACAAGCTTCTCCGACACGTACGCAAGACGGCGGCAAGGTCACATTGCGACCGATGGCGGCCGTCCGCTGCTGGCGGTAATGTCCGACATGACCCTGAGCCCTGCCGACCGGCTCACCTTCGAACCTGCCGCTCGAGCGACAACATCGACTGGAGCAATCCCAACGACCGCTTCCGCGCCGTTCGCGCGGGCGACGAATGTCCGATCCGGAAACGGTCGAGCGGGCGCATCCGCCAATCACCGGCGAGGGCCCAAAGCAAGCGCCCCACTCCCCGCCTACGGCCTCGGCGCCGCCTGCGCGAAGCTGAGTTCGATAAAATCGGCCGGCCTCGTCGTGCACACTTGCACCGTCACGCGCAGGACGCCGTCGAGGATGTCTTGCGAGCTCATCGTCTCGCCGAGGCCGACCCGCACCGAGAAGGCCTCGCCGGGCGTCGCACCGGCCAGTCCGCCCTGCTTCCAGATGGCGGTGAGGAAACTCTCGAGCATCGCCCGGATCGAGGCCCAGGTGTTGCGGTCGTTGGGTGCGGGGGCATACGAGGCCAGGGCACGGCGTGTGCTCTCTTCCAGCATGATCATCGTCCGCCGGGTGTTGATGTAGCGCCAGTCCAGGTTGATGCCGTCCAGCGTGCGCGCGCCCCAGACCAGCGTGCCCGAGCCTTGGAAGGCGCGGATTGCGTTGATCGACTTGCCGGTCACCGCGAAGTTGAGGTCTTCCTGCTGCGCATCGGTGAGCTTCACGGCGGGCGCGACGGTGCCGGCAACCGCGACGTTGGCGGGCGCCTGCCAGACGCCGAGATCGGCATCCACCCTCGCATAGATGCCTGCGAGCGCGGCGGCCGGCGGCAGCAGGTTCACCCGCCTGCGCAGTTCCGCGATCAACTGGCCGTAGCAGGGGCTCGCCGTGCGCAAGCTTCGCGCCAGCCCGTCGATCGCCTGACGCATCGCGGCCGCGGCCTGCGCGTCCATGCCGGGCGCGACCTCGAGTGTCTTGATCTTGTCGACTTCGGCCAGTAGAGCGGGCGAAGTGTCCTCGGCGGCGAGTTCACCCTTGATGCAGGCGATCAGCACGTCCCGGCTCGCGGCGTCGAGGCAGCGGTGGCTCAGCTCGCCGTCGTCGACGATCGCGGTGTGGAGCCACGGGTAGTAGGCGGCGCCGAAGCCGAGATCGGAATTGCCGATGCCGGCGCGGAAGGGCTCGATGCAATGCGCCGCTTGCCGGTAGCCCTCGCGCACGTCGAGGATCGCGAAGCGGTTCTTCATCGTCGTGCCGCAGTGTTCGAGCACGGCTTGCTGCAGGGCGAAGCAATCCTCGGCGCTGGGCAGCAGCACCGCCTCCGGTACGACGACCAGCGTGGCGTCCGGCTGCTGTTCGAGCGCCGTCAGGCCCCGGGCGAGCGCGGCCTTGTCGATCCGGATGCCGTCATCGTCGCGGTAGTGGCCCACCGAGACGACGCAGCACCGTCCGCCACCGTTCAGGAAGAACTGCCGCATGCAGGCATGGAGCAGGTAGAAGCCGCGCGTCTGGGTGAGCCGATACGGCGCCTGGTCGAGCAGGAAGGGCGCCGCGTCGCGCTCGGCGAGGGGCTGGTCGTGGGCCATGCCGGCGGGGGCGGCGTCGGCCGGCTCGAGGCGAAAGCCGAGGCAATCCTCTCCGGGGCCGGCGCCGAAGCAGTCTTGGAACGCCGCCAGCGAGTCGATCAGCCACGGTTTGCCGAGCAGCGACTCGCCGCCGACTTCCGCCTTCTGCGTGTACCCGATGAAGGCCGGCAGCGCGGTCTCCACGCCGACGACCGCGTCGGGAAAGGCGTTCTCTTCCACGATGTAGACACCGGGGGCCTTCATCGTCGGTGGATTCGTCATGTCGGGCACTCCGAAGCGGCTGGGGAACAGGCGGGAATGACGGTAAAGCATAGCCAGTCTTCTGTCCTGCCGGACTTTCCCTGGCAGCCTCCGGACGGCGCGGTCGCGTCTGCAGAATGCTCGACGAAGCCCGGAGTGCCGTTGCGGTACGGTTCGCGGATATCAATCGATGAACATGGTCGCGGGCGCCTCGAGGCTCGTGCGCAGGGCCTGGACGAAGCTGGCGGCGCGCAGGCCGTCCACGATGCGGTGGTCGAACGACGAGGAAAGGTTCATGGTCTGCCGGACGACGATCGCGCCGTCTCGAACCACCGGCTTGTCGACGATGCGATTGACGCCGACGATCGCGACTTCGGGGTGGTTGATCACCGGCGTCGTGACGATGCCGCCCAGGGCGCCGAGGCTGGTGATGGTGATCGTGGAGCCGAGCAGTTCCTCGCGCGCGGCCTTGCCGGTGCGCGCCGCTTCGGCCAGGCGCGCCACCTCCGCGGCACAGGACCACAGATCGCGCGCCTCGGCGTTGCGCACGACCGGGACCATCAGGCCGTTCGGCGTCTGGGTCGCGATGCCGATGTGCGCGGCGCCGAAGCGCGTCAGCGTGCCTGCGTCGTCATCGAAGCGTGCGTTGATCTCTGGAAACCCGGGCAAGGCGCGGACGATGGCGCGCATCAGGAACGGCAGCATCGTCAGGTAGCCGCGCTCGGAGCGGTACTTCCTGTTGAGTTGGGCGCGGAGATCCTCGAGCGCGGTGACATCCACCTCCTCGACGTAGGTGAAGTGGGGAATGCGGCGCTTCGATTCCTGCATCTTCTCGGCGATCTTGCGGCGCAGGCCGATGACCTGGACCACTTCCTCGTCCGTTCGCTGCGCACCGGGCGTGAAGCGCCCGCCGGGCGGAATGTTGAAGGCCAGCGGCGCGGCGAAGGAGGCGCCGCGCGGCGTGCGGCGGAGGTGTGCCTCGATGTCCGCCTGGGTGACGCGGCCTTCGGGGCCGCTGCCGGGGACTTCGGCGAGATCGACCTGGAGCTCGCGGGCGCGGCGGCGCACGGAAGGCGAGGCGCGGACACGGCCGGACATGGCGGCGGACGGGGCTTGCGACGGCGGCACCGCGCGAAGCGCCGGGGCGACAGGCCGTGGCTGCACGGTGGCCGGCTTCGCACCCGGCCCCGGTGTGACGTCGTCCTTCCGTGCGGGGGGCGCAGCCGCCGCTTCGCGCACCGGGGCATCGCCGCGTTGCGGCGGCGGGGGCGGCGCCTCGACTGCTCCCCGAACCTCCCGCGAGGCAGCGGGAGTTTCCTCCGCGACGTTCCCCTTCCCTGCCACCTCCAGCCGGATGATCTCGGTGCCCACCGCGATCACGTCGCCGGGCCTGCCGGCAATCGAAATGACCTTGCCGGCCACGTGCGATGGGATCTCCACATTGGCCTTGTCGGTCATGACGTCGGCCAGCGCCTGTTCCTCGGCGACGACATCGCCGGGCGCAACATGCCATTCGACCAGCTCGACCTCGGCGATGCCCTCGCCGATGTCGGGCATCCTGATGACGTAGATGCCCATCGCTAGGACGCCTCCATGACGCGCGCCAGTGCCTCGCCGACGCGCTCGGGACCGGGGAAATAGGCCCACTCCTGGGCGTGCGGATAAGGCGTGTCCCAGCCGGTGACGCGCACGATCGGCGCCTCGAGGTCGTAGAAGCAATGCTCCTGCACCAGCGAGAGCAACTCCGCGCCGAATCCGGAAGTCCGGGTGGCCTCGTGCACGATCACGCATCGCCCGGTCTTCTTCACCGATTCGACCATCGTGTCGAGGTCCATCGGCCACAGGCTGCGCAGGTCGACGATCTCGGCGTCTATGCCGCTCTCGTTGGCCGCGGCCTCCGCCACCCACACCATCGTGCCGTAGGCGATCACGGTCACGTCCTGGCCGGGGCGAAAGATCTTCGCCGACTCGAGCGGCACGGTGTAGTAGCCCTCGGGCACTTCGCCGAGGGGGTGCTTCGACCACGGCACCACCGGCTTGTCGTGGTGGCCATCGAAAGGTCCGTTGTAGATGCGCTTGGGCTCGAGGAAGATCACCGGGTCGTCGTTCTCGATCGCGGAGATCAGCAACCCCTTGGCGTCGTACGGGTTCGACGGCAGCACCGTGCGCAGGCCACAGACGTGGGTGAACAAGGCCTCGGGGCTCTGGCTGTGGGTCTGGCCGCCATAGATGCCACCGCCGCAGGGCATGCGGACGGTGATCGGGCAGGTGAAGTCGCCCGCCGACCGATGCCGCAGCCGCGCCGCCTCCGAGACCAGCTGGTCGGACGCCGGATAGAAGTAGTCGGCGAACTGGATTTCGGCGACCGGCCGCAGGCCGTAGGCGCCCATGCCGACCGCCACGCCGACGATGCCGCCTTCGGAGATCGGCGTATCGAACACCCTTGTCTTGCCGTACTTCGCCTGCAGGCCCTCGGTGCAGCGGAAGACGCCGCCGAAATAGCCCACGTCCTCGCCGAACACCACCACCTCCGGGTTGCGATCGAGCATCACGTCCATGGCGGATCGCAGCGCCTGGATCATCGTCATCTGCGCCATGATCAGACTCCCAGCTGGCGGCGCTGGCGTCGCAAGTGGTCCGGGACGTCTTCAAAGACGTCGTCGAACATCGTACTGTTGCTGAACAGGTGGCCGTCGGCGAGGGAGCCGAAGCGCTCGGCCTCCTTCTGCGCCGCGACGACCTCGGCCTCGACCTCCTTCTGCATCGCCGCGTGCTGCTCCTCCGACCAGGCGCCGATGGCGATCAGGTGCCTCTTCAGCCGCTCGATCGGATCGCCCAGCGGGAACCGCTCCCAGTCGTCGGCGGGGCGGTATTTCGTCGGATCGTCGGAGGTCGAGTGTGCGCCGGCGCGATAGGTCAGCCACTCGATCAGCGTGGGGCCGAGGTTCCTGCGCGCGCGCTCGGCCGCCCAGCAGGAGGCCCCATAGACGGCCAGGAAATCGTTGCCGTCCACCCGCAGCGAGGCGATGCCGCAGCCGACGCCGCGCGCCGCGAAGGTACTGCCCTCACCGCCCGCGATCGCCTGGAACGACGAGATCGCCCACTGGTTGTTGACCACGTTGAGGATCACCGGGGCGCGATACACGTGCGCGAAGGTGAGCGCGGTATGGAAATCCGCTTCGGCGGTCGAGCCGTCGCCGATCCATCCCGACGCGATGCGCGTATCGCCCTTGATCGCGGACGCCATCGCCCAGCCCACCGCCTGGATGAACTGCGTCGCAAGATTGCCGGAAATCGAGAAGAAGCCGAGCTTCTTGTAGGAGTACATCACCGGAAGCTGCCGCCCCTTGAGGGGATCGCGTTCGTTCGACAGGAGCTGGCAGATCATCTCGACCATCGGCGCATCGTCGCGTGCCAGCAGCAGGCTCTGCTGGCGATAGGTCGGGAAGTTCATGTCGCCCGGACCGAGCGCCATCGAATGCGCGGTTCCGATGGCCTCCTCGCCGAGGCTCTGCATGTAGAAGGAGATCTTCTTCTGGCGCTGGGCGACCAGCATGCGGGCGTCGAAGACGCGCGTGCGAACCATCCCGCGCAGGCCCTGCTTCAACACCTCCGGACTGAGCTTCGGGTTCCAGGGCCCCTTGGCCTGGCCGTCGTCGTCGAGCACCCGCACCAAGGCGTAGCAGAGGTCGCCGGTCTTCTGGACCGGGGTATCGAGCTGCGGCCGTCGCACGGCGCCTGCCGGAGACAAGTGCAGGTACGAGAAATCGGTAAGTTGGCCTGGTCGCCCGGTGGGCTCGGGCACGTGCAGGCGGAGCGGTGAGCGGCGATCCATGGGCATCAGGCACCTGGCCGGTCCGTTGCGATGGCTACAGCTTACGCCTCCGGGAGCCGGCGCAGCATAGGGGTTTCACCCAGGCTTCGGCTGTGCAAACTCGGCGATGCGATGACACGCCCACTCGACTCTCCCGCCCTAGGTCCGGGACGAGCTCGTGCTTCGATCCGCGAAAGACGATCGGGCGAGCACCGACCGGCAGACGTGTCGGCTACCTTCCGACCAGCCTGAAGTCGAAGCGGATCGACAGCTGGTTGGCGGCGGCGCGCACGGCCTCGATGTTCAGGGCCTGGACGTCGGCCTGGATCTGGCTGTTCGTGCCCTGCAGCATCGCGCGCACCGACTGCAGGACATCCAGCCTGAAGACGGTGGGCAGCGAGGGCACCAGGCCGGAGTTCAGCAACAGGCGGGCGTCGGGATCGCCGACGTCGTCGAGGCGGATGTCGTCGAGACGCACGACGCTGCCCTGGGCGCTGGGCGCGCCCGAGACCACGGTCCACGACGCCAGCCCGACCCCGAAGCATTCGTTGCCGACGACGGCCCCGAAGCGGCCGCTGAGGCGCGAACGTATCACGACGCGGCCGCCGTCGAGCGTGGTCGTGGGGTTCTCCAGATAGGCACTGCAGACCCCCTTTTGCAGGTAATAGCGGCCGTTGTCCTTGAAGAGTCCCTCGATCACGAGTTTCTGGACGGCACTTTGCTCCAGGACGATTTCCGCACCCAGCGCGTGACCGCCGACGCCGCTCAGCACGGCGGTCGCAGCCAACACCCATCGCCGAAGTTTCATTTCCCCTCCTCCGAACACAAGCAGTTGGAAGCCGCGCCAGTGGCGGCGTTGCCACCGGACGCGGTCCTGCAACCCCCACGGGTGGCGCCCTCGCGGTCCGGCTCGAGCGGCCGGCCAGGGTGCCGGCCGGGCATCCATCGATCTGCATCGCCGAGTATACGGCGGCATCGGAACGCACAGCGCCGATCTGCCCGGCGCTCCACCGGCGACCCGGTCGCGCCGATGCAAGCCCCCGGTGGCCCACCCGCCTGCTCAACGGTGCCGCGCGGGGCGCGCAGCGGTCTCATGTCTTTCGTTGCCCGGTTCACCAAGCGGGGCCGATAGCGCGGTTCCCCGGCGTATCGGTTACCGACCGGCTTCCGGCAAGACCGGGGCGCACGCCGGATTCGGCAAGACACGGCTGCGCCAAGGTCGATACTCTCACGGCAAGCATCGCAGGGCACCGCCAACCGAACCCGAGCGAGACGTACTCGGCCTCGCTGCCAGCGCGGACGCGTCACTGGGGGGCGAGCAAGGCGAAGCGATCCGCCACCGACCCGTCGATCGCCTTGAAGTAGCAGTCGGCGCGCTCCGCCCGACCGCCGGGGTTGAAGGTGCAGAAGAGCGCACCGGGCCGCGCTCCCTGGCTGGAAGTGTAGGCCGCAGCCCACCAGTCGCCGCCACGCAACTGAGGGCGGACGCTGTGGCCGCCCAGGCCGACGACGAAGGCGACCGTCCTGCCCGGGCCGATCCGCGCTTCTCCGCCAGACGGCAGGAACTCCGGCTGTTCGTCGAACTTCGTGATCACATGGGTGCGCGAATAGGAGTGCTCGTGGGCGGTGACAATGATCGCGCCGCCCTTTCGACATGCTTCGTACACCTCCCAGCCGGCCTCGTTCGACTTCTCGCCGAGCTGCATGGCCGCCTGGTTGAAGTGCCACGAGCAGATCCGCCAGCGGGACGGCGAGCGGGCGAGCGCGGCGCTCATGAAGGCTGCATGTTCCGGGCCACTCTGGCCGGCCAGGACGCCGACCGCCGAGTTGATGAAGAACAGCCCGTCGAGCACGCACGCCGCCCTGACCCCGATGACACCCTCGCAAGTCGCCCGGCCCGACCCTCGCGCGCGGGCAGCCAGCAATTGTTGGTAGCTCCGCCATTCGCGGGCGTCATGATTGCCGAGGGACGCAAAGAAGGGGAAATCGGGCCCGAGGATCGCGCTGACCATGTCGTCGAATTTCTCGGGTCCACCCCGATAGCCGAGGTCTCCTTGCGAAAGCACGAGCCCGGCACCTTCGGCCTTTACCAGGCGGAGAACCGCTTCGCCGGCACCGCCCACCCCTTGATCGCCGATGAAGGCGACCTTGAGGTCGCGCCGCGTCTCCAGAGGATGTGAACTCGCCAAGGCCGCGAAATGCACCGGCGGCAAGGTCTCCACCTTGACGCGTGGTCCGCAGGCCATGGCACCTGCGGCGAGCAGCGCGATGGCGAGCCAGCCCCCGAGCGTGCGTGGGGGTCGTGTGGTCACCTGTGGTCTCCGGTTGCCAGGGTCTGCGCGGTGAGCCCGGCGAGGGCGAAAAGACAGAACATTGCTCCTGCAAGGAATGTATGTGCGGCCCCGAAATGGTCCCACAACAGGCCCGCGAGCAGACTCGCCGGCAACATCGCGATACCGCTGACCCGGTTGAAGAAGCCGTAAGCGGTGCCGCGCAGATCCGCCGGCGCCGCATGCGCGATCATGCTCGCCTGCAGGCCCTGGGTCATGCCCATGTGGATGCCCCACAGGGCCACGCCGGCGAGCAGCACGCGCCACTGCTCGCCCGCCGCCAACACGAGGTCGGCAGCGATCAGGACCGCCAGGCCGAGTACCAGCAGCTCGCCGTGGGAGATGCGATCCGAGAGCACGCCGAACGGATAGGCCGAGGCAGCGTAGACCACATTCGTCGCCACCATCACCAGCGGCACCAGCGCCATCGGCACGCCGGCCTGACCCGCGCGCAGGACCAGAAACGCTTCGCTGAAGCGCGCCAGCGTGATCACCGCACCGACGCCTACCACCCCCCAGTACGGGGCTCCGAGACGCTTCAGACTTGCGCGCGACACCGGATTCGTGCGCGTGCGGCCCGTCTCGCGCCGCGGCTCCCGCACCGCCAGGGCGAGCACCGCGACGGCCAGCAGCCCCGGTATCGCAGCCACCCAGAACACGGCCCGAAAGTCGTCCGCCCACTGCAGCATCAAGCCGACGGCGAACAGGGGCCCGAGAAATGCGCCGACCGTGTCGAGCGACTGGCGCAGGCCGAACGCGGCGCCACGCAGGGCCGGGGGGGTGATGTCGGCCACCAGGGCATCGCGCGGCGCACCCCGGATTCCCTTGCCGACACGGTCCAGCAGGCGGCGATCGGCGAGGTAATTGTGGGCGGCGTGCAAGTGCTGCGGGTTCAATGCCGTATGGAGACGATCGGTCGTCACGGCCGGCCGACGGCATCCGGTAGAGTAGAGATGTGGCGCGGTAGCGATAGGCTCGGTTTACCTGTTACCCGCCCCTTTCGTCTGGCGGTGCATGAGTAACCTCGCCGTAACCCCGTTTCCACATCCCCCTCATCGGTAGGGTCGAGGACTGGCGCGCCGGATTAGGTCGAAGTTGGTGTTCCCTGTTGCTCGCCCTTTCGTCTGCGAGTGTCACATGATCTCGACCCTGCCACGTTTCCAGCCCCCGCCGCGTCAAACGCAGCATGCGGTTTTCCCCGCACTACGCTTTCCTGTTTGCTTCGTGCCAGATGGGCGCGTCGACACGAACGGGAAATTGACGGAAGTTCTTCGCGGCCGCCCCATACAATTCCTTGCGCGCCTGAGTACGGTCCCAGAGCCATCCTCGCTCGCGCTGAGCATCCTCGCGGTGGTAGTCTTGACCACCACTTGGCGGCGACGGCGCGTGAATCCCGAGATTCTTCGCGCACGATTCGCCGCACCACGGTCGTTACGTTCCCGGTCATGCGTTTTGGAAGCCGTGTCTTCGCGACTCGCGGTTCCCGCCGTCCCGCTGTCGCCAGACCGTCGCGTGTCTCTCCGTCCATGCCCGCGCAGGCACATCTTCGGCCATACCAGGCCGTTTCCCGAGGGCGCTGCCGGATGCCGGGCATGACGGGTTGCCCAGGGTCTGTGGACAGATGTTGCGCTTACCGAAGCGTAGGGCTGTTCACAGCGAGCGCCTTCTGCTTGCATCCTGACACTTGCTGAGCCAGACATGGGGAGGGTTTGGCTGCGCGACGACCCTTGGGCACGCATCTCGCCTATGCAGCCCGGCAAGGCAGGCGATCGTGGCCGTCGGGGGCCCGACGATCCGCTGATTGTCGAAGTGGTGCAGTGGATGGCACGCACAGGTAGCCCGTGGCACGACCTGCAGGCGGAGTGTGGCGCCTGAGGCAGCGCCTTTCTCCGCTTCGTTCGACGGTCGGGCGCGGGCGCTCGCGCGGGGGCGTGAGTACCGCGATCCACGCCATCGTTGAAGCCCTTGGGCAACTGTCGCGCGTCCGTCAGACTTCAGGCCAGGCCGGCGATGTGCCGCGCCCAGCGGAATCACTCGATCGATTGCCCGTGCAGGCCGTGCTGGCCGTGCTGGCCAACACCGACCACGACGCCGCCGTTCCGATCGAGCCATTGCAGCGCCACGGCGTCAAGACCGTCACGCCCTCGCATCCGACGCGAAAGTCCCTGCGCGGGCTCGATCGCGACCACTACAATAGGCGCGATCTCAGCGACCGATTGTTCGCACTTTCGGCGCATTGCCACCCGTTACGCCAAGCTTGCCTCATGCGTCGCTTCATTCTTCGCGCTATGCGCAAGCGTCATCTGGACAAATCTGGATGGCTCGATTATCCAAGAACCCTGAGCGCGGCAAACGAGCCACCCCGCCACGTCAATTGCAGGCGGCGACCGGACGGACCACGACGAGTCGATTGCAGCAGTATTCGTCTAGCGCGGCAACCGGGTCAAATAGATACCGCCCCAGCCGGCCTCCTCTCGCCCCATGCCCGCCGCGATGACGATCCAGTCGCTTCGGAACGCGTCGCGCTCCAAGGCCAACGACGAAATCGGCAGGGGTGATGGTAGTGCGTCGGAATCCGCGTCGCCGTCCCAGACCGCGTCCGGATCCAGCATCGTGCCGGGCATGCCGGTCTCAATCAGTGTCGTGAGCGGACCCTGTCCCGGTCCGGTTGCCAGGTAGATGCCATCGACCGGATCCACGTAGCCGCCGCTGGCCACGTCGATCTCTCCGCTTCGGGCCAGGAATGCCACGCGTAGCGGCGATGCGGGCTTTCCGGTCGACACCGCGAGGTACGCCGACGAGCGCCAACGCGGCGGCTCGGCATCGCCCTCGACCCCGCCGGTCCCCGGAGGCGCCCCCGAGTAATTCCAGTAGACAAAATCCGCGAACCGGCCCCCAGGTCCGGTGCGGGCCAGCAGCCGTAGGGACTGCGCTGCAGTCGAAGCGGCAGTGTCGTAGACGAAAATTCCCTGATTCACCGGAATCTCCATTTCCTGGTAACAGGTAGGCCACAGCCGATCGTCGAAATCGTCGCAGATGCTGTCCGGGTCGCCTCCGGGGGTGCCGCTGACCGGATCGATGAACACCCTGTTGCAGTAGTCCCGACGATCCCGATTGCCGTCACTCGGGCAGTAGAGGCGCAGGATCCTTGTCGCGTTACCCCAGGCACCCCAAAAGCCGACAAGGCGTCCGTCATAGGACAGTCCTTCTCCGAGCCTGGTCAAGGCATGTCTGCCCTGACCGGGCACCCTCGTTCCCAGGGCAACGAGGGGGATGAGTTGTTCCGGTGGCTGCGCCAGCGGCGCCAGATAGATGCCACCGCAAGCCGGATCGCTCTCGTCGTCGAGTCCGACGAAGACCACGTGTCCGCTGGCGGCGCTCGGGGGCGCAGTCGAGCCGAAGGTGGTACCGGGGGCGCAGTTTCCGGGGTTCGGAATTATCGTATCGCTGGTCGCCAACCGCTGGATCGCCTCATTGCCGCCCGCATGGCCGTCCGCGACGCGACGATAGAACACCCCGGTCTTGCCAATGGCGATCGCTGCCCCCCCGGCCGCCGGGGTGATTGTCGTGTAGTTGGCCTTGAACGCCACAATGCCGTCGTCGGTAATTGCAGGAGCGCCCGGAAACACGTCGAAACGGGTGGCTGGCACCAGCCCCGGCACGCCGAAGATCTCCGAGAATTCGGGCACAGCGCCGACTAGGCTCGCGCCGGTGACCAGCGCCCCTTGAGGATCCATAGCGTGCAGGCTGACGTACACGCCGGTGGTTCCTGCCCGCGTGCTGTCGTCCTCGCCCTCTGCCGCAAGCGCGTCCCCGCCCATGGCGGGCACAAAGGTCCATACCGGCGGGTGATTGGCGCGGCTCGCCACCGCGTCCGCATTCTGCGCAATGCGCGGGAATGCGGGGAATTCGTTGAAGGTGGCGAGACGCGTGAAGGATATGCCTCCGCCCGGAACCGGGTACTCCGTGTTGTTCGGCTCTGGCACGATGGTGTCCCGATCGGCGAGCGGCCTGACCTGCGAAGCCACATCCATCATGTCACGCAGGTATATGCCGCTCAGCGTTCCCTGCTGCTGTCCGGCACTGCGCGCCCGAAAGACCACCAGCGCGTCCGCGTTGACGGACGGCGGATTGTAGCTGTCGTAGAAGCGTCCCGGATTGCCCGGAACCTCGAACCCGTTGTTGACGACCACATGCCAGAGGTTTTTTTGGGGGGGGGCGGCATCGACGGTACCGACGAGACCGTCGGATCCGCCGAGCGCCATCGCACCAACGCTGGTAACCAGCAATCTGTGGAAAAGGTTCGCGTGCATTGATGCTACTCCTCCACTCGCACTCGCTCGGAATGACTCGCACGGACGTACTCGCCCCCCGCACGCCGGTTGCCCGACCGCTCGCATCCCAATCGGCAAGAAGGTCTGCGTCTGCCCTCGACCATGCGCGGGACGGCCGGCGAAGGACCGGCAGAGCGTTACTTGCCGATGCTCCAACGCCGGCGGGCGGCGATGCAGCATCGGCAACGGCCCAGTCCGTCGCTGGGCTGGACCTAGCGGGTGGGCTTGTTGCCCTTGCCGCCTCCACCTCCGCCACCCTTGGCCGCAAGTTCCAGATCGACATAGACGATGCCGCCTTCGTCGCCGAGGTCGGAATCGCCCGCGTAAATGAGGGTCGACAGGTTGTTCTCACCCTGATTAACGAGTTTGGTCACGCCGAACGCAAACTCGGTCGCCAACTGCGTGTTGCACACCGGCCCCTCGGAATCGTTCCCATCGAGCACCATGGTCAATCGATAAATGCCCGTCGCGGCGGTCTTGGCGTTCCAGTTGTAGCCATAGACAATGCTGCCGCCGGAGGTGATTTCTGTGCTCCAGGCGCCGGTGTAGGCGGCGAGATTCACCAGCGGAACGCCGACGCCCGGACCTGACCACAGGCCCGAGCTCCGATCCCAGGCCGGACTCGTGTGATCGGGAATCTTCTGGATCACGAGTCGGGCGCAACTTGAGTACACCAGCGCATTGACTGGGATGGCCGGGCTGCCGTCTGCCGGCGTCGCCTCTCGAATCGTGGAGGGGTCCAGCAGCATCTGCGTGCCCGGATTCGGGCGGGTTCCGCCCGGACCGAAATCAGAGCCCTGCAGCTCGTTGCCCGATTGTTCCGTTCCGGGTACCGCCCCGCTCATCCCCAGGGCCGCGAAGCAGTCGAGGCTATCCCCGGGTGCGTTGGGCACGAGACAGGGGAATGGAACGGCCGCGGCCCAGTCGGTGACCACGAACTGACCGAGTTCAGGGTCGTCGGCCGTCACGTGCTGCAGCATGTTGAACTCAACGCGGATCTGGCGCGTCTGGATCGACGGGCTTGACTCCAGCAAGTCACCGACGTCCACCGCGCTCACCGCCAACGGCGTACTGACGTCGTGACCGACGCTCAAGGACTTCCAGAAGTTCTGGGTGCGCTTCTGCAACCACCAGACCATCGGATCGCCATCGAACTCGATGCTACCCGTCTCGGAGACCACCGTCACGTGGCGCCCGTAGTAGCAGACATATTCCGGCGGCACCGGCTGACCCGGCATCACGCCGTCCTCGCCAAGGCATTGCGTCGCCGGGTCGGTGATCTCCGCCCAGCGCCAAGCGCCGTCCAGCGGAAAGCCGGCCGGCGAGGCGTTGTCCGACAGGATCACGGGAAACGAGAGGTTGTTGACACCAGTCTCGCCGCCGGGTGTCGTGGGCTTGCCCTTGCCAATCGCACCACTGCAGACAAGGGCTCCGCCCATCAGCGCAACACTAAGTTTTTTCCTGAACGCTGGCATGAATCTCGTATCTCCCGTTTACACGATCCAAAACTTGCTGACCAATCGCACGAAGGCTGCAACCAATGTGTCCGGATGGCCGCTATCCACCAGGAGCCCCGCCCGGGTTCCGTGAGTTCTGCCCGGGCCAGAGGCGTCGGACAGGCAGATGGCGCAGATGGAGCGAGGCCGGCCCAGGCCCCGATCGACATGCGGCTGCTGGGAACCTGCGCAAGACCCCAGGCCAGAACCTGCAACCCGCTCCAGCGAAGATGTCCGCCGGCGCAATCACCGAATCCATCTTGGCGACATCCCAGCGACCGTGAACGACAATTGTCAATTGCTCGAGAATTTCTGATCATGGCGGCGTGGTGGCCATGGAGAATGCCGGACGTTCAAATCGCCACCCCTCGCCGAACGCTTCCGGCGGCGTTGCGACGTAACACTCCGGTATCGCCAAGGGGGCGCTCCGAGCATCCGGCGAAGGACGCGTGAGAGTGCACTGGTCGTGGTCTCGTTCGACCCTGTATGGCAGTGGCCGAAATCGCCAGGCCATTCGCGGCGCTGTTGACCATCATCACCGGGACGTAACCCGGCAACGCTAGTCTCGCCTGCATGAATGTTGACCCGACAGGGGATGAGTGCGGGCACGCGCATCGGTGGGCCGCAACTCGTCAGTACGCATGATCCAATGCAGGCAGACATCCCGCCGCCGAGCCGCTGCGCGGCTGGCTGGCACCTTCGTGCTCGCTGGCTGCGCGCACCAGGCAGCGCTGACACAGACCGTCGAGGTTCGTGTCGAGGCCGATTCGCAGAAATGGGCCGGGCCGCTGTCTTGTCGAGCCACCAATGCCGTCGGCTCGTGGGCGTTCTCCGCCCCGGGAACAGTCACGCTGCTGCCATCGGCATCGTCATTGCATATCGCCTGCCAAGCGCCGGATGGCGCATCCGCGGAGCCCAGCGTCACGCCACCCGATGCGTCTTCGACGGGCGAGCGCTCAAACCAGGGGGCGGCGACCGGCGCCAAGGTGGGTGCGGGCGCAGGTGTCGCGCTGGGCGTTGCCGCAGCGCCGGTCATGGGCGGTGCCTTTGCCATGCTCATCGCGGTAGGCGCCGCAATGAAAGGCGGCGAAATCGGAGGGATCGTCGGAGCGCTCAGTCGCGGCGGGAAGATTCGATATCCGAGCCCGGTGGTTATCCGTATCCGGAGCAGGCCATCCGATCGCACCGACCACCAATAGGCAACTGGACTCCCGTCCACCGCAGCCGCTGTCGACAGGGCATGGAAAGACCGTTGCGGCTAGGCGCAGGTCGCGTCGCGCCTGTGGCAACTCTAACTTCAACCGCAACTGCCGATGACGACTCCTGCGCTCCGGCGCCTTTGGCCGCCGAGATGACGTGCGATCGCACTGCGATCAGTCAGCCCTGTCCCCCACTGGCCGCAGCCGGCACCAGATTGCCTTGACCGGCTCGAACGCCAGCGGCATCGCGACGCCGGCCAGCAACGCCGCAAGCCACGCAGGCAAGGGCGGGGGCTTGAAGGCAAAGGCTTCGGCGAGCGGAGCCATCAGCGTGATCGCGGCCAGCGCGGCAAGAATGCCGATGATCACCGCGATGGGCACCCGCGACAGACCCGCGAACATCCCCCGCACGCCCGGCGCAGGCGATCGGCACGAGAAGATCAATGCGGCATTGGCCGCGACCAGCGATACGAAGGTCAACGCCCGGCCCTCGGGGGCGGGCATGGCCTGCGTCTGAAGCCAGACATACTCGCCCACGACCATTGCGGTGGTCAGTGCGCCCTGAACCAGGCTGAGTCCCAGGTGGTGCGCCGACACCAGACGCTCGGCGGGGTTGCGTGGCGCCTGTGACATCAGGCCGGCACCGCCGCCCTCGGCTTCGAACACGACCGAGCAGGCGGGGTCGATCACCAGTTCCAGGAAGGCAATGTGGATCGGAGCCAGCACCAGCGGCAGGCCGAACATCAGCGGCAGCGCCGACAGACCGATAATCGGCACGTGCACCGCCAACGTATAGACCAACGCCTGCCGCAGGTTGGCAAAGATGCGCCGGCCCAGAGCGATGGCCGCGACGATGGCGCCGAAATCGTCCTCGAGCAGGACCAGCGAGGATGCCTCCCGGGCCACGTCGGTGCCACGCCGACCCATGGCGATCCCGATATGGGCGGCACGCAACGCGGGTGCGTCATTGACGCCGTCGCCGGTCATGGCCACGACCTCGCCTCGCGCCTTGAGGGCTTCGACAATTTCGAGCTTCTGCTGCGGCGTGACCCGCGCGAAGACCTCGCAGCCGGCGATCCGGCCTGCCCGTGTCGCCGGATCGAGCAGCGCCAGTTCCGCCCCGGTCAGCACCACTTCGGCACCGATGCCGGCCTGGCGGGCAATGACTCGAGCGGTACGCGGATGGTCGCCGGTGATCATCACAACCCGGATGCCGGCCTGGCGACATTCGGCTACCGCGTCGGGCACCTCGGGCCGCAATGGATCGGCAAGGCCCACCAAACCGACGAAAACGAAATCGAAGTCGTGCTGTTGCTCCGGCCAAAGCGCGGCTGTCCGGTGCTCGGCGCGCGCCACACCGAGCACACGAAGGCCCCGGTCGGCCATCTCGGCGGCGCGCGACGTCAGGCTGGCGTGTGCTTTCGGGGCCAAATGGCACAGATCCGCGATCGCCTCCGGCGCGCCTTTCGCCGCAACCACGTCCGGGCGATCTCGCCGAAGCTGCCAGAGATGGGACATTGCGGGCAATTCCGGCGAGAGTTCGTACTCTCGAGCCAGCGTCCAGTCTGGGTGGAGATGCTCGGTGTTCGCGAGGTGGTCGTGGGCGAAGCGGTGAAAGGCCAGTTCCATCGCATCGTGCGGATCGATCTCGCTCGCGAGCACGGCGTATTCCAGCAGTCCGTGGTACGGCTCCGGAAGATCGGCGCCGGCCAGCGCATCCGTATAGAGCATGCCGTCCTCCACCGCCAGGGCCGCAACCGACATGCGGTTATGCGTCAGGGTGCCGGTCTTGTCCACACACAGCACCGTCGTCTCGCCCAGGGTCTCGACCGCGCTCAGACGCCGCGCCAGCACGCTGCGAGCGGCGATCCGCCGTGCTCCCAGGGCCAGGAAGACGACCAGGATCACCGGGAATTCCTGTGGCAGGATGCCCATGGCCAGGGTGATGCCGGCCAGCAGCCCTTCCAGCCAGCCGCCGCGGACGGTCCAGTGCAGCACCGCCAGGCCCAGGCACAGGCCGATTCCGAATACCGCCAGACGACGCGTCATCGCCCCCAATTCGGACTGCAGCGGCGAGGCCTCCACCGTGATGCCCTGCAGGGATCGGCCGATGCTGCCCAGTTCGGTGGCGGCACCGGTGGCCTCGACCCGCATCAATCCCTGGCCGCGCACGATCAAGGTGCCGGTGAAAACACGGCCCTCGCCCGCGACCTTGGCCACTGCCTCGGACTCGCCCGTCAGCATCGACTCGTCGGCCGCCAGATCATGGGACTCGAGCACCGGGCCATCGGCCGCCACCCGATCGCCTTCGGCAAGCAGCAGCAAGTCTCCGCGCACCACGTCGCGCCCGGCAATGCGCACCGGCCTGCCGTCGCGGATCGCCAGCGCGCGCGGGCTCGAGAGATCCCGCAGGGCTTCGAGGGCACGCTCGGTGCGGCTTTCCTGGAGGATGGTGACAAGCATGATGACCACCACGAAGCCCAGCAGTATCCAGGCTTCATGGGCGTCACCCATGATCAGGTAGATGCCGCCGGCGGCCAGCAGCAACAGGAACATCGGCTCGCGGACGACCTCGGCGGCGATCCTTGGCAGCGTGCGCCGTAACTGGCTGCCCAGCTCGTTGGGGCCGTCGGCTGCCAGTCGGGCCAGCGCCTCGGCACTGGTCAGGCCCGCATCCGGTCCGGCGTCGGTCGGCGGAATTTCCATTCGATTCAGACGCCTGTCATCAACCGGGCAGGCGCCCAGGACCGGCCGCAGAGTCGCCGTAAGTCGCGGCGTGCCGATTCGTCCGCGTACCTCCACACACTCCTGCTGCGCACTACATCTCCCATCCTGAACCCCCGCTCAGGCCGCAGCAGCCGCGGCAAGACAACTCTTGCCGACCACATTGGCACACCCGATGATCATCGCCCGCGAAGTCAGTGCGATTCAACACGCCAGCTTTGACCATACGCGCCCGGCGACGCCCTGAAGAATGCCGACCATGCAGTGCGAATCAGGTGACGCGACCTTTCTGCCCGCGAAATCGACAGTGGCGGCGTTGACGGTTGGCCGATCAGGCCCACACCGCCGGGAAGCGGTGGACGCCGCAAGCGGTCGCGGGCACGTACCGCTGCGAGTGCAGGCCGCGACCCGAGGTCCGTCACGCGCCGCTGCGCCAAGCTCCGAGGCCCTGCGGACGCCGCTACCACCCGCGATTTGACCTTCGTCACTCGTTGCCGGAGCGCCCTCGCTAGCATCACCCTTCGGCGGCCCTTCCCGGCAGCACTGAACGAGATGGCGAGGAACAGATGATGGACACTTCCGGCAAGTACTGGCGCCCGATCCGACGCGACGAATTGCGGCCCGAGCGCATTCACGATCCTTACCGAGCGCACTTCAAGTTCGCCGACGGCACGCGCTGCCCGGATTGTGGTGCGGTTTTCGTTCATGGACGTTGGCAGTGGTCCGCACAAGCACCCGCGCATGAGGCCCTGTGCCCTGCATGCCACCGCATCCGGGACGGACTGCCCGCTGGCTACCTGACGCTTTCGGGTCCATTCGTCGCCCACCACCGCGATGAACTGGTGCGCCTGATGCGCCACCACGAGTCGCACGAAAAGATCGAGCACCCGCTCGAACGAATCATGGCCGTCGACGACTTGAACGGAAGCCTGATGGTGACGACCACGGGCATCCATATTGCCCGTCGACTGGGCGATGCATTGCATGATGCCTACAAGGGTGAGCTCGCCTACCACTACAACGAAGCGGAGAATCTGTTGCGGATCAGTTGGACGCGCTGACTGCCGCACCGACGGCACCCGGCTCGGGACCGGACCGCCCCCGCAAACGCCCGAGACCGTGTCAATGTCGCGCGACGCGCACTGCGCCGGCCATACCTGCGAGCGTCGGCGATCGTGCCTTGCCCCCAATCGGGACGAGGCGCCTCAACGACGCGACGCTCTCAACTCGTTCAGCAACTGCAACTGGATTTCCTGCACTTCCATCAGCCTGTCCCATTGATTCGACAGCAGATGGTCCAGTTTCTGGTGCAGGTGACGGATCTCCAGTTCCGCCTTCAAGTTCACCTGATAGTCGCGGGCCGCACCGATGCGGTCCCGCGCCTCCTGCCGCTTCTGGCTCATCATGATCACCGGCGCCTGTATCGCGGCGATGCAGGAAAGGCAAAGGTTGAGCAGGATGTACGGATAGGGGTCGAACGGCTGCGCGACCAGCAACCAGGAATTGAGGCCCATCCATGACAGCACACCCGCCGCGAACAGCGTCAGGAACTGCCAGCTGCCGCCGAAGTCGGCCATGCGATCGCCCACCCGCTCGAACAGGCTCAAGCCGGCACCGAACTCCTCGTCGGGATTGACCGACACCGTCTCCTGTCCCCGCAGGCTCTCAAGCACCTCGTGCTCGAGTTGGGTCAGTTCGCCCTTCTCCGCCTTGAGGACGTTTTCGACATATTGCTGCTGGTAGCGCTGCAGGTCGTCGATGCAGATCCAACCGTCGGGCTCCCAATTCCCCCGCTCGGTCGCGATCAGCCTTGCCACGGCAAGGCGAACGCTCGATGCCGAGCGCAGCGATCCAATGCGCCGACTACCGCAGATCTGGCACTGCCGACCGCCTCTCGCCTTTGCCATGTTCATCGGCCAAGCTCCCGCCCCTGCATTTCGTTGGTGGGTTGCCCGCGCGATCGCATCCGCCTCGGTCGTCGCCAGGCCTTTGCATGGTTTCACGCCCGTTGAGCGCCCACGATGACGCATATCAACTGCGCGCCCCTCGTGCACGCACGAGTTCCCACTGGGAAGGGGTGCGCCTACGCTACCGACCTGCCCCTGCCCGTCGCCCTGGACAACGAAACACGATGGAAGAGCCCTGGCGACCACAGGCCACGCCAGGATCAGGCCACGCCGCAAACGATTTAGGAGAAGAGTATGAGCAAGACAACACAAGCAACAATCAAACAACAATCCCGGCACCTGGAGCGCACCCAGGCCCTCGCCTATGCCGAATGGGAAGCAGCCCGGCGCATCCTCGAGATCCAGAACGCCGCACTGCACCGCTTCGTCGAACTGCAGAGCGAACACGCCCGCAATCCCGGAAGGGTACTGGACCGCCACCCGGATGACCCCGCGATGCCTTGGCGCAACCTCTATGGCGAAATGGTCATCGGCATGCTCGAGACGTCGGTCATCTCGATCGATACGCTTGCCGCCGTCCAAGCGGAGTTCATGCGCTTGGCCCGTGAGGCGTTGCCGCTGGTCAAGAGCGAAATGCTCGACGGTGTCGAGCAGATGAACCAAGCCATCGAGTCCGTGGCCGCCGCGCTTCCAGCGTCCACGAAAGAAGCCGCCTGAGGTGCGCGGATGAGCGGACAAGCCAGGATGCTCCGCAATGGCTCATCGGATGATTCCAATTCACTCATCCTGCCAAAGGCGCGGGCGGACAGCGAGCGTGCCGGTCGAGCGGCGTTTGAAGGCATCCATCCACTTGGTGCGCAAGCACTACTCGTGGTTGAACCCGGTGGGACCATCGAATCTTGCACCGGCGCGGCGCGCAGCCTGCTCGACGCGGACGATTCGGCGCCAACCGGCTGCCATCTGACGCGATGGTTGCAGAACCTGCCGCTGCGCCCCAAGACGCCTGGCTACAACTGCGCCTACCTCGCGCTGCACTACCCGCCCGGCGGATGGCACGCCATCGAGGCGGCCACCGGAATCGATCGCATCGTCCCACTCGAGATCAGCTGCCTGGTGGTGCCGTTCGGCAGCAGTGCCCGAATCATCATGGGGCTGCGCACCGCGCCGGTCCGCGATGGCGTCGACGATCAGTTCCGCCGATTTCTTGCGAGCGTCGCAGCCAGCACCGAAGCGGTCGTCGTGACCGATCCGGCCGGTGTCGTCGAATACGTGAATCCGGCCTACGAGCGCCTCAGTGGCTGGTGCGCGGCCGATGTCGTCGGACGATCGCGGACTTCGACGGGCGTGCCCGAGGCGCGCAGTGCGGGAGACGCAATGGCGGCCACGCGCTGCACGCGGGCGATCAGGACCGAACAGACGCGTGCAGGCCAAGCGCTCTACCTCGAAGAGAAGGTCCGGCCGTTCACGGATCGGGGCGGACGCGTGACTCACTACGTCAGCGTGGCACGCGACCTGACCGGCTGCATCCGCGCCGAACGGATCCTGCAGTGGCGTGCCGACTACGATTGCCTGACCGGCCTCCCGAATCGGCACATGCTGGTCAACCGCCTGCACCAGGAGATCGCCCGCGCTGCCCGCGAATGCGGTTCGATAACCGTGATCTGCGCCGACATGGACCACCTCAAGGAGGTCAATGACCGTCACGGACATGCTGTCGGCGACATCGCGTTGCGAACGGTGGCGCACAAGCTTCAGAGTTGCGTCCGCGACATGGACATTGTCGGTCGCTACGGCGGCGACGAATTTCTGCTGATCGTGCCCGGTATGCACCGGCCAGACGATGTCGATGGCTTGCTCGCCAAGCTTGTTGACAGCGTGCGCGGGCTGAGCCTCGGCGCTAATCGACCGGTCGATGTCTCCTTGAGCGCGGGCGCGGCCACGTACCCCCGCGACGCGCGCGAGAGTTCGCGCCTAATCGACGCGGCCGATTCTGCGATGTATCGCGCGAAGCGGGCGGGTGGCGATCGACACTGGGAGTACAAGCCGGATCATCCGACCCGCCTGCGTTCGCGCCCGGAAGCCGCGAAACTACCGTTCATTCGTGTTTGGCCAGCTCCGGCCGGCGGACACGCGCACGCCCGCCAGCCGATTGCTGATTGGACTTCCGATGGCCAGCCCTGACACGATCGACGGTCGATGGGGCCCGGTTCACGAGGGCAGCGTCGGCGATGCCGTGTGGGCCTTGCGCCGGCTGCGGTGCAGCGAGCAGGCCGCTGCCGGCCGGGTGGCAGCGGCGGATCTCATGGCGTATCTCGGATTGTCCGATGTGCTGGATCACCATGATCGTGCATTCTTCGCCTGCCGCGGCATACGCCAGGGCGAAGTGCCGGTTCGCACCGGCGATCCATGCCAATACCTCTACGTGGTGCTTGGCGGAAGTCTGGCCGTGCGCCTCATCGAGACGGACGGTACGGAACGCGTGATCGGCTTCCAGCGTACCGGCGACACACTGGGTCTCGACGGCCTGGCCACGGGCCACTACGCCAGCGAGTCGGTTGCACTCGAGGCCGGAATCTTGGCAATCATCCCGCTCGGGGGCCAGGGTCGGGGAGGCCAGCACGTACACCGGCTGCCGACATTCGTCCGCCAGCTGCTCGGGCGCCAGATCATCCGCGACAAGGCCACGCTTGCAGTGATGGCCGCCACGCACGCGTTGGCGAGGCTGGGTGCCTTCCTCCTCGACTGGCATGAACGCAGTGCGGACGACGGCCCCAGCTTCGAGTTGCCGATGAGCCGCAGCGCAATCGCATCCTTCCTCGGTGTCAGCCGGGAAACGATCAGCCGCGCCTGCGCCGATCTCGGGCGGGCGGGAATCGTCACGGTTCGCGGAAGCCGCTTCACCATCGTCGATGCAGATGCCCTGCGCCGCACTGCGGCAGCCGCGATGATGCCCTGTCATCATCACGGCAGGGAAGCCTTGGCCGGCCGCATGAAACCGAACACCGAGGTTCGCGAACTGCAGGCCCATTGACATCGCGCAATACCGCGGTGCGCAGAATCGGTAAGATGATCCGAGAATGCGTTCGCGCCGACCGGCGTGCGATATGGTCATACCCGAGAGTGTCTTGCAGGCCGCATGAACAGTATCGATACGGACGGCTTCCTGGGCGTCGTCGAGGCATCGGTCGATCCAATGCTGATCGCCGACGCGGGTGGCCACATACTCTACGCCAACTTGGCCTGCGCAAACCTGTTCGGATACGCCCGCGAGAAACTGCCGAAGCTCACCATCGGCGACCTGATTCCAGAGCACCTTCGCGAACGCCACGCCGCGCACCTCGCCGAATTCCGGGGTGCGCCGCGATCGCGCCCGATGGGTGCGCATCTGGGCCATCCGCTCTACGGCCGGCGCGCCGACGGCACCCTGGTCCCGACCGAGATCAGTCTCAGCCCGCTGGGCGACGGACGGGTACTCGCTGCCGTGCATGACATTACCCAGCGCGTACAGGCGGAGGAAGCCGTGCGGCGATGCTCCGCGCGCTACGCGGGCCTGCTCGGCGCCATTCCGGACATAGTCGTCGAACTCGACGCCGAACACATCCTGCGCTGGGGCAATGACGCGGCCAGGTCCTTTTTCGGGGAGCAAATGGCGGGAACCGCGATCGATCGATTCCAGGCGTCGTCGGAGCATTCGTTTCCCCGGACCGACGACGGTGCGGTGCACAACGTCTGGTTCGTGCGAGCGGACGGCGATCAACGCCTGTTGGCGTGGAGTTGCCGCAGCGCCGGCGAGGTCAGCGGCGAGCCTGGAGGGCTGATCTGCACGGCGCGCGACGTCACCGAGCGTCATCTCGACGAACTGTCCCTGCGCGAACTGCGCGCACAGATGCGCCAGTTTCATGCCCTCCACGTCGCAGGCCAGACCTTGCGCAAGATTTCCCACGACCTGAACCAGCCCCTCGAGGCCCTGTGCGCATACGCCGCCGCGGCGCTGAAACTGCTCGACGGTTCGGTACCGCGGGTCGCTCAGTTGCGCGCAGCGCTTGAAGGCTGTTGCAGCGAGGCCGACCGGGCCGGACGGGTGGCACGGGAGTTGTCGAGTTTCATGCATCGCGACGTCATTCCCCTGGCACCGATCGACCTGGCGAGGGCCGCCGACAATGCGGTCAGGCTGTGTCGGAACGACGGCATCGACTGCCCGGATATCAGGATCGACATCGCGCCGGACCTGCGGCCCGCCCTCGGCAACCAGCGACAGATCGAAAGCGTGCTGCACAACCTGCTCAAGAACAGCATCGAAGCACTGCGACAGGCCCGACCGGGCGCGCCGTCGGTACGCATCGAGGCACGCAATGACGCGCGGCGCGGCGGCATCCAGGTCACCTTCAGCGACAACGGGCCGGGAATCGACCGGACGTGCCAAACGCAAGCGTTCGCCCCCTTTTACACCACCAGACAATTGGGTGTGGGCCTTGGCCTTACGATCTCGCGCGCACTCATCGAGGCGAGCGGCGGCGAGCTCTGGTACGACGGCGAGGCCGCCCCCGGCGCGACCTTCCGCTTCACCCTGCCCCCCACAGAGCCAGGACCATGAACTTACCCCCCGAGCAGACCGTGTTTGTCGTGGACGACGACGCTGGCGTGCGTCGCAGCATGCGCGCTCTGATGCAAGCTGCAGGCCATCCGGTGGCCTGCTTCGACAGTGCCGAAGCGTTCCTGCACGCCTGGCGGCCTGACTGGCACGGCTGCCTGGTGCTCGATGTCAGGATGAACGGCATGAGCGGTTCGGCCTTGCACGAAACCCTGACGGCCCGCGGAATACGGCTCCCGGTCATCTATCTCACCGCTTACGCCGACGTGCCGTGGACCGTGCAAGCGATGCGCCGCGGCGCCATCGACGTCCTGCTCAAGCCGGCGCAGGGCCACGTGCTGCTGGCCGAGGTCGAGCGCGTTCTCTCCGGGCAGTGCTTTTCGCCTCGCCCGCCGGCGCCCGACGACCTCGGGCTCGACGGCCTGACACCCCGCCAGATCGAGATTGCCAGACTGGCGGTGGCCGGTGCCAGCAACAAGGAAATCGCACGCAGACTCGGCATCAGCCATCGCACCGTGGAGTACCACCGCACGAAGATTCTCAACAAGACCGGCGCCATGTCCTTTCTCCAGATCGCCGCACGCCTGACCAGCGCCGCCGAAGCGTCGAGTGGATCGTCAACGAGCGAGCAAGACGCATCATCGGATTGGTCGGTCTGACGTCTGCAAGCACCGATCTTGGCCGTGCCGGGGCACGCCATCCCGATCGCTGCGCGCCGTGGCCCGCCAGGCTCGTGGTCATGAGGCGGCCCTCGCGTCACGGCAGGGCCCGGGCGAATCCAGCCGTCCTCATGGCGATTGCGCCGACCGCCGCCGGAAGGCGGCGACGTCCTGCAGAGGACTCGTGTTTCGCACCGCTTCGATGCCAGCCACGACCATCACTCGGGCGAAGACGCTTCGAGCGCCTCCCGCAGGGCATCTTCCACCGTGTCGAGCCATACGAACCGCAAGCGTTCTCGGGCGTCCGGCGGTATCTCTTCGAGGTCCTTGCGGTTGCGCGCCGGCAACATCACCGTGGCAATGCCGGCGCGCAGCGCGGCGAGCACCTTCTCCTTGATGCCGCCGACCGGCAGCACCAGCCCCCGCAGGCTGATCTCGCCGGTCATCGCGCGCTCGGCGCGCACCGGCCGGCCGGTGACCAGGGAGGCCAGCGCAATGAACATCGCCACCCCGGCGCTCGGGCCGTCCTTGGGAATCGCGCCGGCCGGCACGTGCACGTGAATGTCGTGCGTCTCGAAAAGATCCGGCGCCACACCGAGCCGCGACGCCTGCCCCTTGACCAGCGTCAATGCGGCCTGGACGCTCTCCTTCATGACATCGCCCAACTGACCCGTCTGGATCAGCCGACCCTTGCCCGGCACCAGGCTCGCCTCAATGAACAGGATGTCGCCACCGGCCGGCGTCCACGCCAGCCCGGTTGCCACGCCGGACTGACTGGTGCGCAGCGCGATCTCGTTCTCGAAGCGCGCCGGCCCCAGGATCGCGGCCAGATCACCGGCCTCGACGCGCACCGGGACCGCGGCACCTTCCGCGATGCGCATTGCGCTGTGGCGCAGCACGTTGCCGATCTCGCGCTCCAGGTTGCGCACCCCGGCTTCGCGCGTGTAGTCACCGATGATCGCGTGGATCGCGTCGTCACCGATCTCGCACTGGAATGCGGCGAGCCCGTTCGCCTCGCGCTGGCGAGGAACCAGGAAGCGGCCCGCGATCTGCGCCTTCTCGTCCTCCGTGTAGCCCGGCAGGGCGATCACCTCCATGCGGTCGCGCAATGGCCCGGGCACGGTATCGAGCACGTTGGCGGTGCCGACGAACATCACCGCCGACAGGTCGAAGGGCACGCCGAGATAGTTGTCGCGGAAGCTCGCGTTCTGCTCCGGATCGAGCACTTCCAGCAGGGCCGCCGCGGGATCGCCCTGGATGCCGGCGCCGAGCTTGTCCAGTTCGTCGAGCATCACCACGCAGTTGCGCGAACCGGCCTTCCTCAACGCCTGGACGATGTTGCCCGGCAACGCACCGAGATAGGTGCGCCGGTGGCCGCGGATCTCCGCTTCGTCGTGCACGCCGCCCAGGCTCACGCGGGCAAACCTGCGTCCGGTGGCGCGCGCGATGCTCTGACCCAACGACGTCTTGCCGACCCCGGGCGGGCCGACAAAGCACAGGATCGGGCTGCGCGCGCGAGGGTTGAGCTTGTGCACCGCCAGGTGTTCGAGAATGCGCCGCTTGACCTTGCCCAGCCCGCAATGATCCTGGTCGAGGATGCGGCGCGCCTCGGCGATGTCGATGCGGTCGTCCGTGAGCACCGACCAGGGCAACTCGGTGAGCCATTCGATGTAGGTCCGCAGCATCGCGTATTCGGCCGCGCCCTCGCCCATGCGCGCCAGCCGCTTCAGTTCCTTGCGCGCCAGCCGGTCGGCCTCCTCGCTCATCCCGGCCGTGCCGATGGCGTCGGCCAGTTCCTCGATTCCGGCGGCGTCCTCGCCGGTCTCGCCCAGTTCCTGCTGGATGGTCCTCAGTTGTTCTCGCAGCAGGAACTCGCGCTGCTTCTCGTCGATGCGACCCCGGGTCTGCTGGTCGATCTTGTGCGACAGGCGCATCACTTCGAGGCGCTCGCCGAGGATCACCAGGAGGCGATCCATGCGATCGCGCA
>JAGRGB010000169.1 GCA_020445745.1 Rhodocyclaceae bacterium
AGATGGCCTACTTCGAGTGCCTGCACGAGCTCAAGCTGATCGTCGACCTGATGTACGAGGGCGGCATCGCCAACATGAACTACTCGATCTCGAACAACGCCGAGTACGGCGAGTACGTGACCGGGCCGGAGGTCATCAATCCCCAGTCGCGCGAAGCCATGCGCGCGGCGCTGGCCCGCATCCAGAGCGGCGAGTACGCGAAGATGTTCATCCAGGAAGGCAAGACCAACTATCCGTCGATGACCGCCCGCCGTCGTCTGATGGCAGCCCATCCGATCGAGACGGTCGGCGAGCAGCTCCGCGAGATGATGCCGTGGATCAAGAAGAACAAGCTGGTGGACCAGACCAAGAACTGATCGTCCAGCGCTAACGACGGCCGGGCACGCCTCGCGCGTCCCGGCCTTTTTCTTTGGGGAATCGAGGCCGGTGTCGTCTTGCACCCCCGTTCCCGGCCCGCCGGGGCTGCCCTGGATGGGGGCGAGCCTGGTCGTCACGCCGTCGGTCCCTGGCGCTGCCGGCACTTGACGGGCGCGGCGGTTCCGGATCCCGTCCGCCTCCCTCGTCCGCTTCTTCCGCGATCCACCGCGCGACGCCTAGCCGAGCCACGACAGCCGGACGATCAGCGTGGCGATGAACGTCCTCGACGTCGATGGCAAGCGCAGCGGATCGCCGGCCGGGTGGCGGGTCGCGTCCTGGGTTCCGTCGCGGCCGGTGACGGTCTCGCCCGCGGCCCCCTGACGTCTTGGTCCGCTTCGGCGCGCAAGCGGACCACTACACGCCCGCCGGCAGTCGTGCGCGGGTGAGCGGCGGCGACAAGGTCGGCGCGACCAGCGCGATGCCCGCCGAATTGCCCTGAGCCGCCGGAGCGCCGACGCGCCTGGAGTACAATCCCGCTCACCCGCCCCGTCGCGCCGAGCGCTCGAGTCCCCATGCCGCGAACCCCGCTGATCAACCCCGAACGCCGCCGCCGCGGCATCTACCTGCTGCCCAACCTGTTCACGACCGCCGCCCTGTTCGCCGGCTTCTACGCCATCGTCCAGGCTATGAACCTGCGTTTCGAGGCGGCAGCGGTGGCGATCTTCGTGGCGATGGTGCTCGACGGCCTCGACGGTCGCGTGGCCCGCCTGACCCGCACCCAGAGCGAATTCGGCGCCCAGTACGATTCGCTGTCGGACATGGTCTCCTTCGGTGCCGCGCCGGCCCTGGTGGTCTACGAATGGGCCCTCAAGGACATGGGCAAGATCGGCTGGATCGCGGCCTTCATCTACTGCGCCGGTGCCGCGCTGCGACTGGCCCGCTTCAACACCAACATCGACGTCGTCGACAAGCGCTACTTCCAGGGCATGCCGAGCCCGGCCGCGGCCGCGCTGGTGGCCGGCATGGTGTGGGTCGGCATCGACAACGGCTTCGGTGGCGATCAACTGCGCTGGCCGGCCTGCGCGCTGACCATCTTTGCCGGCCTGACGATGGTCTCCAACGTTCCCTACTACAGCGGCAAGGAGTTCAATCTGCGCCGCAGCGTGCCCTTCTTCGTGATCCTCGCCGTGATGCTGGCGTTCGCCCTGGTGTCGATCGATCCCGCACTGGTGCTGTTCATGCTCTTCGTCGCCTATGCCGGCTCCGGCTACGTGATGCTGCTCAGCCGCCGGCCGCGCCGCAAGCCGGCCCCGGAAGAGCGCGAGCCGGCCGCGGCCGAGCCACCGGCACCGCCATCGGAAGAGTGAGGGCCGGTTGCCGCTTCCGGCAGGCCTGTCTTATAGTCGAAGCGTCGCAATCGAGCCCGATCGCCGCGCCGTTTCCGGACGTCGCGCGAACCTGCCCTGCCCGCACGGAGCACGCGCATGAAAGACACCCTGATCATCTTCGACACCACCTTGCGCGACGGCGAGCAAAGTCCCGGCGCGTCGATGACCCGCGACGAAAAGCTGCGCGTCGCCCGCCAGCTCGAGCGGATGCGGGTGGATGTCATCGAGGCCGGATTCGCGGCCGCATCCAACGGAGACTTCGAGGCCGTCCGCGGCATCGCCGAGACGGTCCGCGAATCGACCGTGTGCTCGCTGGCACGGGCCAACGAACGCGACATCGAGCGTGCCGGCGAGGCGATCCGTCCGGCAGCGATGGGTCGCGTGCATACCTTCATCGCGACCAGCCCGATCCACATGGAGAAGAAGCTCCGGATGAGCCCCGACCAGGTGGTCGAGCAGGCCGTCAAGGCGATCGGCTGGGCGCGCAAGTACACCGACGACGTCGAGTTCTCGGCCGAGGACGCGGGTCGCTCCGAGATCGATTTCCTGTGCCGCATCTTCGAGGCGGTGATCGATGCCGGCGCCAGGACCATCAACGTGCCCGACACGGTCGGCTACAACGTGCCCGACCAGTTCGCCAACACCATCCGCACATTGCTCGAGCGCGTGCCCAATGCCGACAAGGTGGTGTGGTCGGTGCATTGCCACAACGACCTCGGTCTGGCGGTCTCGAACTCGCTGGCGGCGGTGCTGGCCGGCGCCCGCCAGGTGGAATGCACGATCAACGGGCTCGGCGAACGGGCCGGCAACGCCTCCCTCGAGGAGGTCGTGATGGCGGTGCGGACCCGCGCCGACGTGTTCCCGGTGACCACCGGCATCGACACCACCCAGATCGTGCCGGCCTCCAAGCTGGTGTCCCAGATCACCGGATATCCGGTGCAGCCGAACAAGGCCATCGTCGGCGCCAATGCCTTCGCCCACGAATCGGGCATCCACCAGGACGGCGTGCTGAAACACCGCGAGACCTACGAGATCATGCGCGCCGAGGACGTCGGCTGGCGTGCCAACAAGCTGGTTCTCGGCAAGCACTCGGGGCGCAACGCGTTCCGCGCCCGGCTCCAGGAGCTCGGCGTCCGCATCGCGTCCGAGGAACACCTCAACGCCGCCTTCGCCCGCTTCAAGGAACTCGCCGACAAGAAGCACGAGATCTTCGACGAGGATCTCCAGGCACTGATGTCCGACGAATCCCTGACCCCCGAGGTCGAGCACTTCCGGCTGCTGTCGTCGCGCTTCCATTCCGAGACCGGCGAGACCCCGCAGGCCGCGCTGACCCTGTCGGTCGGCGGCACGGAACACCAGTCCCAGGCCACCGGCTCGGGGCCGGTCGACGCCGCCTTCAAGGCGATCGAGTCGGTCGCCAGGAGCGGCGCCGAGCTGCTGCTTTACTCGGTCAATGCGATCACCACCGGCACCGACGCCCAGGGCGAGGTGACGGTTCGCCTCGCCCTGGGCGGCAAGGTGGTCAATGGCCAGGGTTCCGATACCGACATCATCGTCGCCTCGGTGAAGGCCTACCTGAACGGCTTGAACAAGCTGCAAGGCAAGGCCGACAAGCTCAATCCGCAGGTCGGCCCCTGACCTGAGCGCAACCGTCCGCCGGCAGCTGCGGACAAGCGATGGCCCGGTCGCGCGGCGCCCGGGTCAGGCGCGCCGCGACGGTGCGCTGTTGCGCGCGAAGAGAACCACGCACGCGAACAGCAGCGCCGACAGCAGCGCCTCGGCCAGCGCCAGGCGACCGCTCAGACCGGCGTCGCCCGCACGTACCACCCCTTCGGTGAAGTACAGCAGGATGAACATCGACGTCCATTGGTAGGTGTATCGGCGAGCGCGCAGGATGCCGAACAACGGCAGCAGCAGCAAGGCCCCCTTCAGCACCATCCACGAGCCGCCCGGCCGCAGCGGCGCCAGCCACATCTCCCAGCTCACGCACAGCACGATCAGTGCGATCAACAGTGCCGAAGCGGCCGCCGACAGTGCACGCAGCGACGGCATATCAGGCGAGCCTCGCCGCAGTCTCGGCCAGCCGTCGGCCGAGGGCGCGGGCAAGCGCCATCTCCTCGTCCGACAAGCGCGGGTCGCCGTGCTCGCCGGAGACGTGGCTGGCGCCGTAGGGCGTACCACCGCTGCGGGTCGCCATCAGGCCGGCCTGGGTGTAGGGCAGGCCGACGAGCAGCATGCCGTGGTGGAGCAGGGGCAGCATCATCGACAGCAAGGTGCTTTCCTGGCCGCCGTGCATGCTGCCGGTCGAGGTGAACACGCATGCCGGCTTGCCGGCGAGCGCGCCGGCATGCCACTGGGCACCGGTGCCGTCGAGAAAGTACTTGATCGGTGCGGCCATGTTGCCGAAGCGGGTCGGGCTGCCGAGCGCCAGGCCGACGCACTGCTCCAGGTCACGGGCCTCGACATACGGGGGACCGTCGTCGGGCACCTCGGGAGCCGACGCCTCGCACACCGTCGACACCTTCGGCACGGTGCGCACCCGCGCCGCCATGCCGGCGACCGAATCGATGCCGGCGGCCACCTGCTCGGCCAGCGCGGCGACCGAACCGCGATGGCTGTAGTACAGCACCAGGATCTCGTTCATCAGTGGGGCAGTCCGATAGAATCAGCGATTATAGCCACTGCCGGCCCGCCACCCGATGCCCCTGATCCGGCCCGACACGGGCCTCGCCGCCTACCTCCAGGCATTCGCCATCCAGTTCCGCGACCGCCTGGTGCACGCCAGATGCCCGCAGGTGGCGGCGAGTCTGGCATTCACCACGCTGCTCGCGATGGTGCCGCTGCTCACCGTCGGATTGATCGTGTTCGCCAGTCTGCCGCGCTTCGCCGAGATCTCGGAAACCCTGCAGAACTTCCTGCTGCAGAACCTGCTGCCGGCGACCGCCGGCAAGATCATCGCGACCTATGCCGTGCAGTTCTCGCAGAAGGCGACCAACCTGACCCTGATCGGCACTTCGATCGTGGTCGTTACCGCAGTCTTGCTGGTGTTGACGATCGATCGTGCCTTCAACCAGATCTGGGCGGTATCCCATCGTCGCCCGCTGCTGGCGCGGCTGTCGATGTACTGGGTCGGGCTCACCATCGGCCCGATGGCGCTGGCGGCAGTGCTGGCCTTGATCGGCCATGTCGCGAGCCTGTCGTTCGGGCTGATCAGCGCCCCCGACCACTGGGCGCGGGCGGCCTATGCCCGCGGCACCACGCTGCTGGTAATGGCGGCATTGTTCACGCTGATGTACGTCGGCCTGCCGAATCGTCCGGTGCGTTTCGCCCACGCGGCACTGGGCGGCGCGCTGGCGGCCACACTGCTGACCCTGCTGCAGCGCCTGTTCGCGCTCTACCTGACCCAGTTCCCGACCTACACCCTGATCTACGGCACCTTTGCCGCGCTGCCGACCTTCCTGCTGTGGCTGTACCTGTCGTGGCTGGTAGTGCTGGTTTGTGCGGTGGTGGTCGCGGTGCTTCCCGAGGTCAGCCTGCGCGGCTACCCGCGCGCCAACTTCGTCGGCAGTCAGTTGCTCGGTGCGATGCAGTTGCTCTACGCCCTGTCCGAAGCCCAGCGCGTCGGTGCGACGCCGAGCATCGAGTCCCTCGCGCAGCAGACCGGACTGGGCCTGGCCCGCGCCTCGCGCCTGCTCGAGGACATGCTCCAGGCCGGCTGGGTGGTCACCTCCGATACCGGCAACTGGCTGCTGGCGATCCGCTGCAGCGAGCTGCGGCTGCGGGATCTGCTGGAGGGATTGTGCCTGTCGCCGCAGGGGCTGGTGGATAGCGGCCACCCGCTGGGGATGGCTCTGGCAAACCGCCTCGCCCAGCTCCATGGTCCGTTCGACGACCCGGTCTCGGAACTGCTGCTGGACGCCACGGATCGCAGCGGCGACGATCAGATCGGATAGGGGTCGACCTCGAACTGGAACAGCTCGATCGCGTCGGTCTGCATGTCCAGGCTCAACAGACGGCCCTGCGCCACGTACAGCCGCTCGCCGTCGTGCACCAGCATGAAGCGGCGTGCCGAATAGGTGCCGGCTGGCGCCAGAACCGCCTGGTGCCGGCGCACGCCGGTCAGAGGCGGCAGCACCAGCGCGGCGACCGGAAGCCGTGCCGAGTTGCCGCTGCGAAAAGCCACCCGCACCGGAATCGCCGCCTGCGAAATCAGTTGCAGGCCGAGCTCGACCTGGCCGGGCAATTCGCTGCGGATCCAGCGCACCACGCACACCGCCCAGCCGTCCGATGCCTCGCGCCGCAGCGCGACGGCCATCCCGGCCGACAGATCTTCGCCGTCGCCGCTGATCTGCATGATCGAGAAACCGCCCGGGCTTTCGTTCTGCACGGTCCACTTGCGCAGCGCGGTCGTCGCTTCGCCATGGGCCATCAACCGCCAGAATTCGTCGAGGCCGGTGCACACCTCGATCTGGTATTCGCTGCGCCGCCGCGGCTGGGCACGACGGGGCGGCATCGCCCAGCGCTCGCGCAGACGCCGCAGCAAGGCTTCCTCGGCACCGTTTCCTCCGCCCTCGGGCATCGCCTCGACGCCGTCGCGGCTCAGACGATCGCTGGCCGCCCTGGCCATCGCGGCGGCCGAGAAATACACCAGATCGTCGACCGGCGGTGGTGCTCGGCGCACGATCGCAACCGGCGGGCAATCCTGTGCGATATCGACCCAGAACCACCCCTGCCCCGGTGGTTCCCCGTCGCCAGTGCACAATTCGCCGAGGCCGGCACTGCCGCGAGCGATCGCGAATACGTCGAGCAGTTCCGCCGACGAAAAGCTCTCGGGCTGGATCGTCGCCAGCGCCAGCAGCCGCTTGTAGACGATCGCCGCCGGCTCGCAGCGCTCGGCCGCCGCCCGCAGGTACAGCCCATGCGCGGTCAGCCAGAAGTCGTGGGGCGCGGAAATGCGGGCCAGCGAAGCGACCTCGAAGGCATCCGCCAGCAACGCGAGGCCGCCGACCAGCACTTCGCCGGTGCCCCGAAAACCGCACAGATAGGGCGAACGCATCTCCTGCACGACCCGCAGGTGCCAGCGCGCGCAGGCCAGCGCGCCGTCGATGGCATCACGGGCCTCGCCGAAGCGCTGCCGGTTCAGGGGCAGGCGCTCGATCGACAGCGCGTCGCGCAACGGCACCGCCAGCTCGATCATCCGGCGGCCTATGCCGGCGAGATCGCCGGCCCGGCCGCCAGCGTCACCGAAGCGCTCCATGCGCGCCCGCAGCCGGGCGAATTCCCGCTGCCTCGGGTCGCTCGTGACCTCGCTCAATTCGATCGATTCGGAACTTTCAGCCATCTACCGCCGGATCCACGCGCGCACGCCTGATTGCATGCTTGTATACCATTCGAGGATTCGCCGCCAGTGCCGGGCGCTGGGCGACTGCGGCGGACGCCCTGCGAAATTGCCCGCCAATTGCTTGCCGCGACTCGCGCATTCCCGTATATTTCCGCGTTTTTCCGAAAATCGATTCAGGACTTTCCATGGTCGTCATCCGCCTTGCCCGCAGCGGCGCCAAGAAGCGCCCCTTCTACAACATCGTCGCCGCCGATTCGCGTGACCGCCGTGACGGCCGCTTCATCGAACGCGTCGGCTTCTACAATCCGATGGCCGCCGATGCCGAGCAGGGCCTGGCCGTGAATCTGGAACGCCTGAACTACTGGCGGGAGCACGGCGCCCAGCTCTCGCAGACCGTCCAGCGCCTGGTCAAGAGCGCCGCCAAGGCCGCCTGACCGGGATGATCGTGCTGGGGCGGATCGTCGCCCCGTTCGGCGTCAAGGGCTGGGTGCGTGTGCACCCCTTCGGCGACGATCCGCTCGGCTGGCGGCGCATGAGCCATTGGTGGATCAGCGCCGACGACCGGGCCGACGACGACGGCTGGCGGGCCCTGCGCCTCAAGGCCTGCCGGATGCACGGCAACGGCCTGATCGCCGCGTTCGACGGAGTCGACGACCGGAGCGCAGCGGAACAACTGGACAAGCAGTTCGTCGGCGCACCGCGGGATGCGATGCCGCAGCCCGCCGACGACGAATACTACTGGGCCGATCTGATCGGTCTGGAAGTACGAAACAAGGCCGGCTGTCAGCTCGGCACGGTCGCCGGCCTGCTCGAGACCGGCGCCCATGACGTGTTGCAGGTTCGTGACGGCGACGAGGAAAGACTGATTCCGTTCGTCGGCGCCTACGTGATCGAGGTGGACCTGGCAGGCGGTCGCCTCACCGCAGACTGGGAAGCCGACTGGTGACGGACGGCGAAGCGCGTCGCTACGACGTCGTGACGCTGTTCCCGGAAATGTTTGCGGCGCTGACCGGCAGCGGCATCACCCGGCGGGCGGCGGAGCGGGCCCTGTACCGGCTGGCGTTGTGGAATCCACGGGATTTCGCTACCGACCGCCACCGCACGGTGGATGACCGGCCCTACGGCGGCGGCCCTGGCATGGTGATGATGGCGGCGCCGCTGGAACGGGCGATCGACGCCGCCCGCAAGTCGCAGCAGGCGGCGCTCGGCAGGGCCGGGCGGGTGATCTACCTGTCGCCCCAGGGTCGCCGCCTGGAACACCGGCGAGTCGTGGAACTTGCCGGCGAGCCCGCACTGGTGTTGCTGTGCGGGCGCTACGAAGGGGTCGACCAGCGCCTGCTCGAGCGCTGCGTCGATGAAGAGATCTCGCTCGGCGACTTCGTGCTGTCGGGTGGAGAGCTGCCGGCAATGGTGCTGATGGACGCGATCATCCGCCAGCTGCCCGGAGCGCTCAACGATGCCGATTCGGCGCAGGAGGACTCCTTCGTCGACGGCCTGCTCGACTGTCCGCACTACACGCGGCCGGTCGAGTACCAGGGATTGCGGGTGCCGGACGTGTTGCTGTCCGGCAACCATGCGGAGATCCGCTCGTGGCGCAGGGCGCGCGCCCTAGCGCTGACGCGCGAACGACGGCCCGACCTGCTGCAGTCGTGGCAGGCCGGAAAGTCGAAACAGTCCGAACCCGGACACTCGGGTCCGGAACCGACCGGCGACGGCATCTGACCCGTCCGGACGGATGACAAACGGCGGCAACAGGTGGCGACCTGCTCTGCAGCCAAGGCCAAGGGCCATAGACGACAAGGAGTAGTACGCGATGGATCTGATCCAGCAACTCGAACAGGAAGAAATCGCCCGGCTCACCGAGGGCAAGACGATTCCCGACTTCGCGCCCGGCGACACCGTGGTGGTCAGTGTCAAGGTGGTCGAAGGCAGCCGCGAGCGCCTGCAGGCCTACGAGGGTGTGGTGATCGCGAAGCGCAACCGCGGCCTGAACTCGTCGTTCATCGTGCGCAAGATCTCGTCCGGCGAAGGTGTCGAGCGGACCTTCCAGACCTACTCGCCGCTGGTCGCCAGCATCGAGGTCAAGCGCCGCGGCGACGTGCGCCGCGCCAAGCTCTACTATCTGCGCCAGCGCTCCGGCAAGTCGGCACGGATCAAGGAAAAGCTCGACTACAAGGCGGCCGCCGCAAAGAAGGCCGCACTGCAGGCCCAGCAGGGCGACGCACCGGCACCGGCACCGGCACCGGCACCGCAGGACAACCCGGCAGGCTGAGCTTCAGCGCTTGTCGCAGACCAAGGGGGCGCCGCCGGCGCCCTTTTTTTTTGATGGCCGCCGGCGGCGGCCGCGATCGCAGCGCCGTGCTATCGCCGCTCCACCCACCACAGCATCATGCCGGCCGCGCACACGAACAGCAGGCTCGGGGTCAGCGCGGCGACCACCGGGGGCCAGGCGTTGATCACGCCCAGGTTCGAGAACAATCCGTTCAGCAGGTGGAAGGTCACGCCCAGCATGACGCCGAGGAACACCTTCAGGCTGACCCCGCCCATGCGGTCGTGGGTGTAGGCGAACGGCAGCGCCAGCGCCATCATCACCAGCGCCGCCAGCGGATAGGCGAGCTTCTTCCACAGCGCGATCTCGTAGCGCTCGGACTTCTGGCCGTTGTCCCGCAGGTGGGCGACGTACTTGTACAGCGTGCGCACCGACATGCGTTCCGGCACCACCATCAGCACGCTCAGCACTTCGGGCGTTAGTTCCGAGCGCCAGTAGATCTCGTCGAGCCGCTCGACCTCGGTGGCGTCGCCGAGAAAGCGCGTGCGCGAGACTTCGGTAAGCCGCCAGCCCTGTGCCCCGCTGAAGGCGCCGTGACGCGCATCGGAGATCGCCACCAGCGAGTGGGCGTCGTCGAACTCGTAGATGCGCACGTGTTCGAGGCTGCGGTCGGGCTTGAGGACGCCGACGTTGATGAACATCTTGCCGTCACGCACCCACAGGCCACTCGACAGTTCCTGCGAGACCGTCGAATTGCGAACGGTGAGCCGCCACTGCTGGGCCGCCCGCTCGGCCGGCGGCGCGATGAATTCGCCGAACACGAAGGTCAGCACGACGAACACCGAGCCGATGCCGCCGAGCAGGGTCAGCGCGCGGGCGGTGGACAGGCCGGAGGCACGCATCACGGTGATCTCGGAGTTGCGCGCGAGATTGGTGAGCGCATAGAGCGAACCGATCAGCACCGCGATCGGCAGGAGCTCATAGACCCGGCCCGGCAGGATCAGCAGCACGTAGATCATCGCGTGGTACAGCTGGTAGCCGTCGCGCCCGACGTTGTCGAGTTCGTTGAGCAGGTCGAAGAAGGCGAACAGACCGAGGAAAGCCAGCAGCACGCCGAACGTCGAGACGTAGATCTGGCGGGCCAGGTAGCGGTTGAGCACCTTCATGTGCCGCGACTCCGCCACAGGCGCAGCACCGACAGACGTCGTCCGAACAGCAGCAGCAACAGCAGCGCCATCAGCGCATGCGGCACCCACAGTCCGGTCGCGAAAGCGATCTTGCCCTGGGTGATCCACGCCTGGCAGATCGACAGGGTGTTGGTGTAGATCAGGTACGCGAGGATCGCCGCGATCAGGTTGTTGCTGCGACCGGCCCGTGGATTGACGAAGCTCATCGGGATTGCCAGCAGCGACAGCAGGAGTGCCGCCAGCGGCGTACCGATGCGCGCCGCCAGCTCGCCGCGATAGGCCGGCAGCGGCGCCGACAGCAGCTGGCCGAGGCCCAGCATGCGCGGCTTCTGGGGCAGTTCGGCTGCCTCCGGGCTGCGGATGCGCACCGCATAGCGCTCGAACTCCATGACCCGGTAGTCCGGCGTGCCCGGCACACCCTCGTAGCGACGCCCGTTCTCGAGCACGACGAAGCGCGCCCCCTGCCCGTCCCGCTCGAGATATCCCTCGGACGACACCATCACCCCGAGCCGGCCGTGCTGCATCGTGCTGACGAAGACGTTCTTGACGCGTCCGTCCTCGCCGGCACCGGTCTCGACGAAGAACACCCGCTGGCCGCCGGCCGACTCCCGGAACACCCCGGGGGCGACCCTGGCCGCGTCGTCACGATTGTTGGAGCGCTCGCGGAATTCGACACTCTTCATCTGTGCCCATGGCGCGATCACCAGCGTGGTGCCGGCGATCACCGCCACCAACGGCAACGCGAAGCGCAGCACCGGACTGACCCATGCGGTGAGCGGCAGCCCCGAGGCGAACCACACCACCATCTCGGAATCTCGGTAGCTGCGCGACAGCGTCGACAGGATCGCGATGAACAGCGTCAGCGTCAGCACGATCGGCAGCTGGGCGATCGATCCGAAGCCGATCATTGCCAGCACCACGTCGGACGCCAGCCGGCCGCCAGCGGCCTGGCCCAGCAGCCGGATCAGCACCGTCGAGATCAGGATCGCGAACAGCGCGACGAACACCGCGGCCGCGGTATGGGCGAATTCGCGCCGGGCAGCACGCAGGAAGATCATCGCGCGGGATGTGGAAGTGGCTGGGGAGAGGCGGTTTTTGACGCCATCGGATCATCCGACCATAATCGCCGGAGCCAGGGTCCGTGGCCACGCCGACGGGGACGCGCGAGCAGTGCCGGCGGCCCCTTCGGCGACCCCTTGTCCGGCGCGTTATTTCTAGGAGCAGCGAGTGCAATTTACCATAAAGAGCGGCGCCCCCGAGAAGCAGAGGACGCCCTGTCTGGCGGTCGGCGTATTCGCCGGGACGGCGCGCGGCGAACTCTTCGACGCCCTCGACCGGGCCAGCGACGGGGCCCTCGCCAGCTTGCTCGCCGCTGGCGAACTGGACGACAAGGCCGGCGCCAGCCTGCTGATCCACGCGCCGGCGGGCCTGGCCTGCCAGCGACTGCTGCTGGTCAGCCTCGGCGAGGCCGAGGCCCTCGCCGACAAGCCGTGGCGCGACGCGGTCGCGGCGGTCGCGCGCTACGCCGCCAACGCACCGTTCAAGGAGCTGACCTTCGCGCTGGGCCAGGTGGATCTGCCCGCGCGGGACCTCGACTGGCGGCTCGAGCAAGCCGCCCGCATGCTCGCCGACGCCGCCTACCGCTTCACGCTGCACAAGGCCAACGCCAAGGCCAAGGCCGACAATCCGGACAAGGGCGTGACGGAAATCCGGGTGCTGCTCGGCGGCCGCCCCGGCGATGCCGAGAAGCGCGCCGTCGAGCGCGGCCTGGCGGTCGCCGAGGGCATGGCGCTGACCCGCGATCTCGGCAACCTGGCCGGCAACATCTGTACGCCGAGCTATCTCGCCGGGCGCGCACGCAAGCTCGGCAAGGAGATGAAGCTCAAGGTCGAGGTGCTCGAGCGAGCGGCGATGGAGAAGCTCGGCATGGGCTCCCTGCTGTCGGTCGCCAAGGGCTCGGCCGAGCCGCCCAAGCTGATCGTGATGCACTACAGGGGCGCCAAGGCCAAGGACAAGCCGGTGGTGCTGGTCGGCAAGGGGATCACCTTCGACACCGGCGGCATCTCGCTGAAGCCCGGCGCCGAAATGGACGAGATGAAGTTCGACATGTGCGGCGCCGCGTCGGTGTTCGGCACCGTCAAGGCGGTCGCCCGGATGGGCCTGCCGATCAACCTGATCGGTGTCGTGCCGGCGGCCGAGAACATGCCCGGCGGGCGTGCCAGCAAGCCCGGCGACGTGGTCGAGTCGATGTCCGGCCAGACCATCGAGATCCTCAACACCGATGCCGAAGGCCGGCTGATCCTGTGCGACGCGCTGACCTACGTCGAGCGTTACGAGCCGGCCTGCGTGGTGGATATCGCGACCCTGACCGGCGCCTGCATCATCGCCCTGGGCAAGATCCCGAGCGGCCTGCTGGCCAACGACGACGAACTGGCCGGCGAACTGCTGGCCGCCGGCCAGTCCAGTGGCGACCGCGCCTGGCAACTGCCGCTGTGGGACGAATACCAGGAGCTCCTGAAGAGCAACTTCGCCGACATGGCCAACATCGGTGGCCGCTATGGCGGCGCGATCACCGCTGCTGCCTTCCTCGCGCGCTTCACCAAGAAATACTCGTGGGCCCACCTCGACATCGCCGGAACCGCATGGCTGTCGGGCGACGCCAAGGGTGCCACCGGACGCCCGGTGCCGCTGCTCAGCGAGTTCCTGATCGGCCGCGCCGGCCGCGACTGAGGGCGAAGTGGGCACCGAGATCCACTTCTACCACAACACCCCGGACCGGCTCGCCGCCGCCTGCCGCATCGCCAGCCGCGCGGTCGCGGCCGGCCGGCGGCTGGCCGTGCGCATTCCCGACGAGGCGATGCGGCGGCGCTTCGACCAGTTGCTGTGGACCGCTGAACCGCGGAGCTTCGTGCCCCACGTCGCCAGCGACTCGCCGCTGGCCGGCGAGACGCCGGTGGTGTTCGGCGGCGCCGACGAGGCCTGGCCCCATCGCGACGTGCTGCTCAACCTCGGCAACGACGAGCCTGCCGGATTCGAGGCGTTCGCGATGCTGATGGAAGTGGTCGGCAGCGACGAGCCGTCGCGGCTCGCCGCCCGCCAGCGCTGGCGCGACTACAAGGCACGCGGCATGACACCGGTCCCGCACGACCTGGCGGCGCGGAGCCCCCGGGCATGAGCAGCGGGGCCGACGACCCGTTGCCCGAAGACCTCGATCACGCCGACGAACTGCTGGCGAAGGCCGAGGCGCTGATGCGCCGCCACGAGGCGCGCGCCGACGCCGACGCGCTCGACGACCTGCCGGTGCTGACCGACGTCGTCGAGGTCGAGGAAGCCGAGCCGGACGACGACGGAGCGGCGGTCGACGAGATGCAGCTTGCCGAGCAACTGATCGCGCTCGACGCCGGGCTGACGCGCGCGATCGAGACCTGGATGAATACGGAACTTCCCCAGATCGTCGCGCGGGAGATCGGCGCGGTCAGCGAGCGCATTCGCGACGAGGCGCTCGCCAATCTGCGCGCGACCCTGCTGCCGCGACTCTCCCGGGACATCTCGACGCTGCTCGACCCCAACGCCCACGAAGCGCAGGACAGCGACTGAATCGTCGCGCGCGGTCGCTGACCCGCCCGCGCGGTCAGCGCGGTGGGCCCCCGCCGCGTAGGCGATCGGGGGCGTGGCCGGCGGGTTCCGGCACGGCGTGGAGCCCACGATGCGAATCCGTGCCGGCCCCGCCGCCGGCCGACAGCTGACGCAAGGCCACGAGACCGCCGGGCCAGTTCGCTATAATCGCCGTTTCGCCTGCAACCCCGCATTCAAGAGCCCCTGCTTCATGGAACTTGCCAAGAGCTTCGAGCCGGCCGCGATCGAATCGCGCTGGTATCCCGAATGGGAGTCGCGCGGCCATTTCGCCGCCGGCCTGGACACCGACAAGTCCGACGCCTTCTGCATCCTGCTGCCGCCACCCAACGTCACCGGCACCTTGCACATGGGTCACGGTTTCAACCAGACCATCATGGACGCGCTGACCCGCTACCACCGCATGGCCGGCGCCAACACGCTGTGGCAGCCGGGCACCGACCACGCCGGCATCGCCACCCAGATCGTGGTCGAGCGCCAGCTCGATGCCCAGGGCGTCTCGCGCCACGATCTCGGCCGCGACAAGTTCCTCGAAAAGGTCTGGGAATGGCGGGAGTATTCCGGCGGCACGATCACCCGCCAGATGCGCCGGCTGGGCACCAGCCCGGACTGGACCCGCGAGCGCTTCACGATGGACGCGGGGCTGTCCAAGGTGGTCACCGAGACCTTCGTGCGGCTCTACCGCGAGGGCCTGATCTACCGCGGCAAGCGCCTGGTCAACTGGGATCCCAAGCTCGGCACCGCGGTCTCCGACCTCGAAGTGGTCTCGGAGGAAGAGGAAGGCAAGCTGTGGCACATCCTCTACCCGTTCACCGACGGCCCGATCGACGGGCTCGCCGGGCTGACGGTCGCCACCACCCGCCCCGAGACCATGCTCGGCGACGTCGCGGTGATGGTGCATCCCGAGGACGAACGCTACGCCCATCTGATCGGCAGGACCGTGCACCTGCCGCTGGCGAACCGCGACATCCCGATCATCGCCGACGACTACGTCGATCGCGAATTCGGCACCGGCTGCGTCAAGGTCACGCCGGCCCACGACTTCAACGACTATGCGGTCGGCCAGCGCCACGGCCTCGACATGGTGGTGATCCTGACGCTGGCCGGCGCGGTGCCGGCCGAGGCCGAGATCTTCGACACCGATGGCCGGACCAAGGGGCGGGTCGCGATGCCCGCCAAGGTCGCCGGCCTCGACCGGGTGCTGGCGCGCGAGGTCGTGGTTTCCGAGCTGGAGGCCGCCGGCGTGCTGGTGGACACCAAGGCGCACAAGCTGATGGTGCCGCGCGGCGACCGCACCCACGTGGTGATCGAGCCGATGCTCACCGACCAGTGGTTCGTGGCGATGACCAGGCCCGGCGCCGACGGCAGGTCGATCACCCAGCAGGCGCTCGACTGCGTCGCCTCCGGCGAGATCCGCTTCCATCCGGAGAACTGGGTCAATACCTACAATCAGTGGCTCAATAACATCCAGGACTGGTGCATCTCGCGCCAGCTGTGGTGGGGCCACCAGATTCCCGCCTGGTACGGCGACGACGGTCGCTGCTGGGTCGCCCACGACGCGGCCGAAGCCGGCGCGCTGGCCGCCGCCGACGGCTACCAGGGCACGCTCAGCCGCGACGAGGACGTGCTCGACACCTGGTACTCGTCGGCCCTGTGGCCCTTCTCGACGCTGGACTGGACGCCCGAGTGGCCCGAAAAGTCGAATCCGGCGCTCGACCGCTATCTGCCATCCACGGTGCTGGTCACCGGTTTCGACATCATCTTCTTCTGGGTCGCCCGGATGGTGATGATGACCAAGCACATCACCGGCAAGATCCCGTTCAAGGATGTCTATGTGCACGGCCTGATCCGCGATGCGGAAGGGCAGAAGATGTCGAAGTCGAAGGGCAACGTGCTCGACCCGATCGACCTGATCGACGGCATCTCGCTCGACGAGCTGGTCGGCAAGCGCACCACCGGGCTGATGAATCCGAAGCA
>JAGRGB010000019.1 GCA_020445745.1 Rhodocyclaceae bacterium
ATCTATCACGGCACCCAGGTGCTGAATCACGCGCAGATCGACCGCTGGAACATCGTCGCGACGCTGAACTACCTGCCCCATCACGAAGAGGTGGCGATCGTGCTCGCGCGGGTGCCGAAGAAGGATTACGACCAGGGTCGCAAGCTGATCGCAGCGATGGTCCGGCTCGCCGACCTGACCCGCAAGGGCTTCGCCGCCGGCGACCTGTCCACGCTGATGTCTCCACGTACCGTGATCACCTGGGCCGAGAATTGCGAGATCTTCCGCAATCCGGCCCTGGCCTTCCGCCTGTCCTTCCTCAACAAGTGCGACGAGGCCGAGCGTCCGATCGTCGCCGAGTACTATCAGCGCTGCTTCGGCGAAGAACTCGACGAATCCTGGATGCGCGAGGCGCACGAGGCATGAGGGCAGCCGTGCGCGAATGCCTCGGCACCACGCCTGCCTCGGAGCGATCGCGGCCGATCGGGCGTCCACCGAAGGAGGGTGGGCGATGACCACGACGCCTCAGCAGCGCGCGCGCCGCCAGCAGAAGGTCGAGGAACTGTGCGCCGCGACGATGCGCGCCCTGACCGGCCGTGCCGACCTGCACTACCGTGGACGTCGCCTGCATTCGAATTGCGGCGCACTGCCGATGCACGCGCCGCACCTGCGCGTCGATACCTCCGAGGACCCGTTTGCGGACTGCCGGGCCGCCGCCGATGGCATGGCGATGCGTCTCACCCACTCCGATGCGGACCTGCACCGCAGTCTCCGCCCGGACGAACCGGTCGAACGACTGCTGTTCGAGCTTCTCGAGCAGCTGCGGGTCGAGAGCCTGGTGCCAGCGGATCTGCCGGGCGTCGAGGAGAACCTGGTGGCACGCTTCGAACACTGGTCGCGGGGTTTCCACGACGCCGGCCTGACCGAAGGCCAGCTCGGCATGTTGCTATACACGGTCGCGCAGATGTGCTGGTCGCGGCTGACCGCACGCCGCGTGCTCGAGGACACCGAGGACGCCATCGAAGGCATGCGCGCCTCATTGGTCGGCGTGCTCGGCGGAGCGCTGGCCGGCATCCGGCGGCATCGCCGGGAGCAGCGCGCGTTCGCCGGCTACGCCCTGGAGATCGCCCGGACCGTCGCCGGCATCGTCCGTGCCGAGCGTGGCGGCGCGGACGAAAAGGCCGGTGTGCCGACCGACGACGAGGAAGCCGACGGCGCGGGACGGCATTTCGCATTGCTGCTCGATTTCGACGACGGTGAGGGCGAAGCGGTGGCGACGGCGCTCAGTGGCGACAGCAAGGTCTTCGCCGAGGCCGAGCACGCCTACCGCGTATTCACGGCGCGCCACGACCGCGAGCTGTTCGCCGCGGATCAGGTGCGCAAGGCCCTGTTGGTCGAGTACCGGGAACGACTGGATCGACGGGTTGCCGAACAGGGCGTCAATCTGGCACGTGTTGCCCGCATGCTCGGTACCGTGCTGGCGCAGCCGCAGCGCGACGGTTGGCGCTTCGGCGAAGAGGAGGGTCGGATCGACGGGCGGCGGCTTGCCCAGTTGATCAGCTCGCCTGCCGAGCGGCGCCTGTTTCGCCGGGACCAATTCCGGCCCACGGCCGATTGCCTGGTGACTTTCCTGATCGACTGCTCGGGTTCGATGAAGACCCACGCCGAGCCGGTCGCGACGCTGGTGGATATCCTGGCGAAGGCGCTGGAGATGGTCGGCGCCCGCAGCGAGGTGCTCGGCTTCACGACCGCTGCGTGGAACGGCGGCCGCGCGATGGGCGACTGGATCAGCGCCGGCCGGCCACGCAATCCGGGCCGGCTGAACGAGGTCTGCCATCTCGTGTTCAAGAGCGCCGAGCGCAACTGGCGTCGCGCGCGCCGCGAGCTGGCGGCCCTGCTCAAGCCGGACCTGTACCGCGAAGGCATCGACGGCGAAGCCGTCGACTGGGCCTGCGAACGGATGCTGGCCCACAGCGTCGCTCGACGCGTCCTGATCGTCATCTCCGACGGCTGCCCGGCGGACAGCGCCACCGGTCTCGCCAACGATGCGTTCTACCTGGACAATCACCTGAAGTCGGTCCTCGCCCGGCGCGAGCAGCAGGGGGTGATCGAGATCCTCGGGCTCGGCGTCGGTCTCGACCTCAGTCCGTTCTACCGGCGCTGCCTGGCCACCGACATGAGCCAGGCCCTGGACAACGCCCTGTTCGCCGAGATCGTCGGGCTTGTCGATGGTGGCAGGCGCCGATGAAGCGATGGCCGGACACCGCCGTGGTTGGCGGCGGGAGGCCGGGCCGTCGTCGTGGCGACCACGGTCCATGGCATGGTCCTCGACGACGCGGAAATGGAGGCAGACTCGGCATGGCACTGAAGAAAGTGGTGGTGCAGTTCGGCATGGGGACTTCGATCCGCAGCCAGGACTATACCCGGGCGGCGGAGCGGGCGATCCGCGACGCGCTGTGGCACAACTCGCTCAACGTCGCCGATGCGTTCGGCTTCCCGAAGGAGGCGATGATCATCGACGTCGAGATCGGGGTGCAGCAGCCGGAGCGGGTGGACACGTCGGCCCTCGCCGGCATCTTTCCCTATGGCCGACCGGCGCTGCGGGTGGTCAAGGGCGGTCTCGACGTGGCCAAGCCGCATCGCGACGGCCTGACCGTGATCGCCAACGCAGCGGTCAGCGTATCGTTCGACATGGAGCGCGCCGATGACTGAACAACGCGTGATTCTCGAATGCGGCAGCGGCAACGATCTCTATGGCCAGGACTACACCAAGGCCGCCTGCCGGGCCGTGCACGACGCGCTTCATCACTCGTCGATCCTGCTCTTCAAGTCGCTCGGTTTCGACCATCGCGAGATGCGCGTGCAGGTCACGATCGGCGTGCAGCAGCCGGATCGGGTGGATGCCGCCGTCGTCGCCGCTGAGCTGCCGCGGGGCCATGCGGAAGTCACCGTCGTGCACGGCGGGCTCGACGTGCCCGATGCGGGGCTGGGCATCACCCACGTCATCGCGACCGCGGCGGTCGAGGCCTTCGTGCCGATCGAGGCCGGCGCCTGGCGGCTTGGCGCCGGCTGAGCCGGGGCTGCTGCTCGGCCGGCCACGATTCGCCACTCCCGGGGTGGGCCGGCAGCCGCGCGCCGGAACCGTTCACTCGTTGATGAAGAAGGTCACCCTCTCGACGTTGGAGGCCAGGCCGATGGCCTCGAGGTCGTCCTTGTCCACGTCGCCGTCGCCGTCGCTGTCCGGCACGACGTCCGGGGCGTCATCGAGCTTGCCATTGCCGTCGAGATCAGCGACGACCGCGACATAGAGCGTGCTCTCGACGCCGCGGCCGAAATTCGGCGCGCCGATGATCCAGGTGTCCCAAAGCTCGATCTCGTCGTCTGTGAGGCGAGTCACCCCGGTGACGTTGAACAGATTGGCCAGATTGGTTCCGGGTCCGCTGGCGATGGTGGTCGTACTCAGCAGGACGACCAGCCCGGGCATGCGATCGTCGCGCCCGGGCGAGAAGGTTCCGGGATGCGGACCGACGTTGTCGAGTGGGCCCGGGCCGGTGATCTGCAGGCCGTTGAAGCCGGTGGCGTCCAGGTCGCCGGTATCGAATTCGATACCCAGATCGACGATGTAGCCGCGGCCGCCGATGCCGACGTGATCACCCTGGCGGGGAACCCAGATTTCGACGTCCGCGAGATTCCCGGCATGGGCGCCGGCGCTGTAGAACGTGGTGGCGAGTGCGGCTGCACCCAGCACTTGCGAAAACTTCATTTCTTGTCTCTCCTGTAGGGGGTTGCACCGGCGTGCCAGCGATTTGCTTGTCATGGGCCGGGCACTTGGAGAACACCGCGGCGGCATGACATATTCCGCCGGGGGGGCGCTTCGTGGCACGACCAGCCACCATTGCGCCAAGGTGCTGGCACTGTCCGTACGCTTGCACGAAGCCGTGCCTGGCCAGCCCCCAGTACCATTGCGGTTGCGAACCCGCGCCGTGATCGATCGCCCGGTCGCTGGCCGGCGCTGCTAACCTTCGGAATGATCCTCTGCCTTTTCCCGCTCGGCTGGCAGTCGGGTGTCCGTTCCATTGCGTGCCGTTGCAAGGAGGCCTGCATTGAAGACCGTCGAGGGCAAGTCGTTGATCCGGACGCTCGGCATGGACTACCTGCGTCAGGTCTCCGTGTTTGGCGCCTTGTCCGAGGCCGGCGTCGAGTTCCTGATGTCGCGGGGCCGGGTGTTGGCGCTCGACGGCGGCGAAGTGCTGTACGAGCCCGGCGACCGGGGTGACTGTTTCTTCGTCGTGCTGCAGGGTTCGCTGTCGTTCTACCAGCAGCACGAGGGCCAACTGGCCCATGTCCGCGATCTGGAGGTCGGCGAGGAGATGGGCTTCTGCGCGATGATCGCGCTGCACGACCGGGTCGGCCGCCCGGTGGCCGCCGGGCCCTGCCTGGTGCTCGAGGTCACCAGTGCCCAGTTCTACGATCTGCACGAGGAACGCCCGACCGACTTCGGCTTGCTGCTGCTCAACCTGGCACGGGGAATGGCTCGCACCTTGCGCGACGTCAGCGACCATGTCGCCGAGCAGGCGCTGCGTCAGCGCCGGGCAGCAGGCTGACGAGCTCACGCCCGGCGGCAGCCGGCGCATGAGGGAAGCGATCCGCCGGGGGAACGCCAGTCGGCAGCTACATCGGCACGAAGCGTGCCGGCTGGGCGCAGGGAATTCCGGTGGGGTGCCGCTGGCGGCGAATCGGTCGCCGACGAAGGGAGGCGCTAGGCAGGTCGCGCCGTCGGTCGACCGTCGCGGAAATCGGCCAGCGCCTGCCGGTCTTCGTGGCCCAGGCGCAGTCCACGTTCGGCGAGGCCGGCGAGCGCCTCGTCGAGCTCCCAGGGCGCCGCAATGCGCGCCTTGCGGCCGTCGGTGAGTTTCACGTGCAGCCAGTACGCGCCGGTTTCGGCGGGGCGCAGGTAGAGGCGTTCGACCAATTCCGGCCGATCCTGCACGAGCGCGACGAACGACTGCTTCTTGCGCCGCCCATGCACGACGGCGGCGATGGCGAATGCGAGCAACGCGACAGTGGCCAGCAACAGGTCTTCCACGAACGCCTCCGGCAGTTGGGCTCGATCGCCGCCGGGCGCGCAACGGGCGCCGGTGCGATCCGGTCACCGGAGGATACGGGCGAAGCCGGTCGCGTGGCACCATAAGGATAGTGTGGATCGCCATATGGACCCGGTCGCCGCCCCGCGAGGCGCGACGAATCAGGCCTGCGCGCCGAGGGTGGAGCCGACCAGCCCGACGCCGATCAGGATCAGCGTGAGGTAGGCGACGCGCCGCATCGCCAGCGGCGCCAGCGGTGGCGGGTAGCGTCGTCCCAGTACGGCCGACAGGGCCGCGAACAGGACGGCGACGCCGGCGAGCAGCCAGACCTGGCTGGTCAGCCCACCCTGCATGCCGACGAACGCGGTGCGGGACGCGGAAGTGCAGGCGAACACCAGCAGAAGCATGCCGCGTACTGCTTCGAGGCTCATCGGCTGGCGGTAGAAATGAAAGATCACCGGCGGGCCGGCCATGCCGAACAGGCCGCCGAACAGACCCGCGAAGAGGCCGCTGGCGAAGAAGCTGGCGTTGCCGGAACGTCGGGCGAGCTGGGTCGGGCGCAGCGCGAAGACGATGCCGCTGGCGGCGATCGTCGTGCCGAGCAAGACCTTGATGGTCTGGGATGCAGCGCTGCTGAGATAGTCGAGCAACAGGACCCCGGCCACGGTGGCCGGCAGCACGCCGACCAGGATCGCCCGCGCCGCCGGCCAGTCCACCAGAGCGAGCCGACCGTGCAGCACGACCGCGCTGTTCACCAGCGTGACCAGGCCGATTACCGCGGCGACCTCGGGCAGCGGCGCGAGCGCGAAGGCACCCGCGGCGCCCATCACGATCATCCCCAGGCCGAAGCCGGTGACGGTCTGGAAATAGGTGCCGACCGCGATCGTCGCGACGAGGGCCACGAATCCGGAATCGATCATCGCGGCATCAGGCCCCGGCGGAATTCGCTTCGCCGCTCGTCACCGTCAAGGACTGGACGACCGTTACCGCGATCACGTGGAACACGTCGTCGGCACTGCAGCCGCGCGACAAGTCGTTGGCCGGCCGCGCCAGGCCCTGCAGCAAGGGGCCGATCGCGACCGCGCCGCCGACCCGCTCGGCGAGCTTGTAGCCGATGTTGCCGGCCTCCAGATTCGGGAAGATCAATACGTTGGCGGTGCCCTTGACCCTCGAGTCGGGCAGCTTGCGGTTGGCGATCTCGGCGACGATCGCGGCATCGAGCTGGACGTCCTCGTCGATCGCCAGCGCCGGGCGTCGTGCCTTGACCAGACGCGCGGCCTCGACCACCTTGTCGACCGCCGCATGCCGCGCGCTGCGGCTGGTCGAGAACGACAACATCGCGACGCGGGGCTCCTCCATCAGCAGATCGCGCGCGCTGTCCGACGCGGCCATCGCGATCTCGGCGAGTTCGCCGGCGTCGGGATTCACGACCAGGCCGCAATCGGAGAAGATCAGGCCGCCCTTCAGCGAATGGAAGGGTTCGCACAGCATCATCAGGAAGAAGCTCGACACCAGCTTGAAGCCGGGCCGGGTGCCGATGATCTGGATCGCGGTGCGCACCACGTCGGCGGTGGTGCGCACCGCGCCATTGACGGTGCCGTCCACCAGGCCGGCGGCCACCAGCAGGTTGGCGCACACCAGCGGGTCGGCGGCGGCAGAGGCTGCCTGCGCAGGGCCCATGCCCTTGTCGCGGCGCAGATCGTGAAGCCGTTGTGCCAGCCCGGGCATCGCCGCGCGGGTGGCCGGATCGAAGATGTCGATGCCGTCGAGGGCGATGCCTTCGCGGGCCGCGGCGGCTTCGATCGCGCTTCGGCTGCCGACCAGAGTGACCTGGGCGATGCCCTCGCGGGTGGCGCGGGCTGCCGCTGCCAGGACGCGTGTGTCCTCGCCTTCGGACAGGGCAATCCTGCGGGGCGTCGCGCGCGCCTGGTCGATGATGCGGTTGAGTGCTTTCATCGCTGTGCTCCTGGGGCCCGCGCGGCGCATCGAGCGGCGGCGTGCCCGACCATGAAAAATGCCGGAACCAGGCGTCGGAGGGGTGTCGCTGCGAGGTTCCGGCGAGCCCCGGCCGGGGGGGCGGCCGGGGGAGAGGGACCGTGATTGGGCTCAGACGTAGTCCTTGTACTTGTCGAGGAGTCGGACGGGCTTGGCGAGGGCGTCGCGCCGGAACGGGTCGCCGAGCTCGCGGGTGCACATGATCTCGATGACGGTGGTCTTGCCCTCGTTCATCTG
>JAGRGB010000170.1 GCA_020445745.1 Rhodocyclaceae bacterium
AGGTCAACGAGTGGTTGAAGGGTGTCGGTGACCCGATCGAGGTCGGCGAGGAGATCGTCGAGGTCGAGAGCGAGAAGATCGCCGGCGCGGTCGAGGCCTCGGTGGCCGGCGTGTTGCGCAGGCAGACTGCCGGCGACGAGGATGTCCTGCCGGTCGGTGGCCTGCTCGGCGTGGTGGCCGATGCGGAAGTCGCCGATGCCGACATCGACGCCGCCGTCGAGGCCTTCCTGGCGAGCTTCGTGCCGCCGTCCGACGACGACGAGGACAGCGGTCCGACGCCCGATAAGATCGAGGTCGGCGGCCGGCGCATCCGCTACCTGAAGCAAGGCGACGGCGGCGAGCCGCTGATCCTGGTGCATGGTTTCGGCGGCGACCTCAACAACTGGCTGTTCAACCAGGAAGCGCTGTCGTCGAAGCGCGCGGTCTATGCGCTCGACCTGCCGGGCCACGGCGAGTCGTCGAAGGACGTCGGCGAAGGGTCGCTCGAATCGCTGGCCGATACGCTGCTCGCCTTCATGGACACGGTCGGCATCGATTCGGCCCATCTCGCCGGGCATTCGATGGGCGGTGCGGTATGCCTGAAGCTCGCCGACAAGGCGCCGGAGCGGGTGCGTTCGCTGGTCCTGATCTGCAGCGCCGGCCTCGGCGAGGAGATCAACGGCGCCTACATCGACGGCTTCGTCGCCGCCCAGGATCGCCGCTCGCTGAAGCCGCTGCTGGCGGAGCTGTTCGCCGACACCGGTCTGGTGACCCGCCAGCTGGTAGACGACATGCTCAAGTACAAGCGGCTCGAAGGCGTCGGCACGGCGCTCGACAAGCTCGCCGGCGCGATGTTCGCTGACGGTCGGCAGCAGTCCTTGCTGACCGGCGTGCCGCAGGACCTGGGCAAGCCGGTGCTGGTGATCTGGGGCGAACAGGATCGCATCATCCCCGCGTCGCACGCCCCCGAGGCCGCCGGCCTGGTGCGCGTCGAGGTGCTGGCCGGCCAGGGCCACATGGCCCAGATGGAGGCCGCCGGCGACATCAACCGCCTGATCGAGGGCTTCCTCGAATAGGACCGGGATGCCCGGCCGGTGGCGTGCGCCGGTCGGGCTCACCGGGAGGAGTCGAAGCATGCAGAGCGAAGTCCTGGCAGGCCCGCAGCGCGGTGCCGGCAAGCTGTCCCGAATTCCGATCAAGGTTGTGCGCAGCACCGCGCCGCTGGCGAAGCCGCCCTGGCTGCGCGCACGGGATCCCGGGACACCCGCGGTGCGGGCGCTGCAATCGATCCTGCGCGATCATTCGCTGCACACCGTGTGCGAGGAGGCCGCCTGCCCCAACATCGGCGAGTGCTTCGCCGCCGGCACCGCGACCTTCATGATCCTCGGCGCGATCTGCACCCGCCGCTGTCCGTTCTGCGACGTCGCCCACGGCCGGCCGCTGCCGCCGGACGGCGACGAGCCGGCCCGGCTCGCGACCACGGTGGCGGCGATGGGCCTGCGCCACGTGGTCCTGACCTCGGTCGACCGGGACGACCTGCGCGACGGCGGCGCGAGCCATTTCGCCGCCTGCATCGCGGCCTTGCGGGAGGCGAGCCCGACCCTCGCGATCGAGGTGCTGACGCCGGATTTCCGCGGCCGCGCCGAGCAGGCGCTGGGCATCCTGGCGGCCGAGCCGCCGGACGTCTTCAACCACAACATGGAGACTGTGCCGCGCCTCTACCGCGAAGCACGACCGGGGGCCGACTATGCCGGCTCGCTGCAACTGCTGGCCGAGGCGGCGCGCCGGATGCCGGGGGTGCCGACCAAGTCCGGGGTGATGCTCGGCCTCGGCGAGCGCGACGACGAAGTGGTGGCGCTGATGCGTGACCTGCGTGCCCACGGTTGCCGCATCCTGACCCTCGGCCAGTACCTGCAGCCCTCCGCCGACCACCTGCCGGTGCGGCGCTACGTCGCGCCGAAGGCATTCGAGCTGTTGCGCCTGACCGGACTCGCCCTCGGTTTCGACGAGGTCGCCGCCGGGCCGCTGGTGCGTTCCTCGTATCAGGCCGAGCAGGTCGCTGCGGCCGCCGACGCAGGGCGACGGGGATGAAGTGCATCCAGGTCAATGGCCGGACCATTGCCGTGCCGGCCGGCTGGCGCATCGCCGACCTGCTGCTCGACCTCGGTTTTCAGGATCGTAGGGTCGCCGTCGAACGAAACGGATCGATCGTGCCACGCAGCCTGCACGAGTCCAGAGCGCTCGAGGACGACGACCGCATCGAGATCGTCGTCGCGGTCGGCGGCGGCTGAGCCCGCCGACCTCCGACATACCATCGCAACGACGACGACGGCTTGTCGGCCGCCGTCGCAACAGGAGACGCCATGAACGCAGTGCACGACATGCCCGCCGATCCCCTGAGGCTGGGCGAGCGGGTGTTCCGCTCGCGGCTGCTGGTAGGCACCGGCAAGTATCGCGATCTCGACGAGACCCGCGCAGCCACCGTCGCGAGCGGTGCCGAGATCGTCACCGTAGCGATCCGCCGCAGCAACATCGGGCAGGACCCCGGGCAGCCCAACCTGCTCGACGTGCTGCCGCCCGACCGCTTCACTATCCTGCCCAACACCGCCGGCTGCTACAGCGCCCAGGACGCGGTGCGCACGCTGCAACTCGCCCGTGAACTGCTCGATGGCCACGGCCTGGTCAAGCTCGAAGTGCTGGGTGACGAACGCACCCTGTTCCCCAACATGCCGGAGACCCTGAAGGCCGCGGAGATGTTGGTGAACGACGGTTTCGAGGTCCTGGTGTATTGCTCCGACGATCCGGTCCAGGCGCGCATGCTCGAGGAGATCGGCTGCGTCGCGGTGATGCCGCTGGCGAGCCTGATCGGCTCCGGCATGGGCATCCTGAACCCGTGGAACCTGGCGATCATCATCGAGCAGGCGCGGGTGCCGGTGATCGTCGATGCCGGCGTCGGCACTGCGTCGGACGCCGCGGTGGCGATGGAACTGGGCTGCGATGGCGTGCTGATGAACAGCGCCATCGCCCACGCCGGCGATCCGGTGCGGATGGCCGGTGCGATGGCGCTGGCGGTCGACGCCGGGCGGCGCGCCTTCCTCGCCGGCCGCATGCCGAAGCGGCCCTACCGCGGCGAACCGAGTTCGCCGACGGGTGGCCTGATCAGCTGAGCCGGGTCAGCCTTCTTCAGCGCACGCGCTGTTCCGTCCGAGGCGGTAGAGCGCCACACTGGCCATGAAATTGGGCTCGTCGAGCACCAGTCTGCCGTCGTCGAAGGCCAGTCCCTCGCGGATCACGATTCCCTCCTGCGCGCACAGGGACTCGAAGTCGGCAATCGTAAAGAAGCGCACGTTGGGCGTGTTGTACCACTGGTGGGGCAGGCTCTCGGAGACCGGCATGTGGCCGTTGATGATCGCCTGGCGGTGGCGCCAGTAGGCGAAGTTCGGAAAGCTGACGACCGCCTCGCGGCCGACCCGCAGCATCTCCGCGAGGATGCCCTGGGTGTTGCGCATGGCCTGCAGCGACAGGCTCATGATGACATGGTCGAAGGCGTTGTCGTCGATGCCGGCGAGGCCTTGCTCGAGATCGAGCTGCAGCACGCAGATGCCGTTGGCGATGCTCGCGACGACGCGTTCGGGCTCGTTCTCGACACCGTAGCCGCGCACCTGCCGGGTCTCCTGCAGGTACTTCAGCAGGCTGCCGTCGCCGCAACCCAGGTCGAGCACGCGTTCGCCCTGCTGGATCCACGATGCGATGACTTCGTAGTCGTAGCGCTGGTAAGCCATGCTCACACCCGGATATTGTCGAAATAGGCCCGCAGCACGCCGTGGTACAGCGGGACGTCGAGCAGGAACGAGTCGTGGCCGGCCGCGCAGTCGATCTCCGCGTAGCTGACCCGCTTGTCGCCGTGCAGCAGGGCGCCGACGATCTCCTTCGAGCGCGATGGCGCGAAGCGCCAGTCGGTGGAGAACGATACCACCAGGAACTCGGCCTCGGCCGCCGACAGCGCGCGCGTCAGGTCGCCGCCGTGGCCGGCCGCCGGGTCGTAGTAATCGAGCGCCCTGGTGGTCAGCAGGTAGGTGTTGGCGTCGAAGAATCCGGCGAATTTCTCGCCCTGGTAGCGCAGGTAGGATTCGACCTCGAATTCCACGTCGTAGCTGTAGATCGGCTTGCCATGGCGCAGCTTGCGGCCGAACTTGCGATCCATCGAATCGTCCGACAGGTAGGTGATGTGGCCGACCATGCGCGCCTGGGCGAGGCCGCGGGCGGGCACCACGCCGTGCTCGTAGTAGTGGCCGCCGTGGAAGTCCGGATCCTTCAGGATCGCCTGGCGGGCGACTTCGTTGAAGGCGATGTTCTGGGCGGTCAGTTTCGGCGCCGAGGCGATCACCAGGGCGTGGCCGATGCGATCCGGGTACTGGATCGCCCAGTTCATCGCCTGCATGCCGCCGAGACTGCCGCCGACCACCGCGGCAAAGCGTTCGATGCCGAGTTGATCGGCCAGCCGGGCGTGGGAGTCGACCCAGTCCTCGACGGTCACGAACGGGAAGTCGGCGCCCCAGCGCCGGCCGGTCGCCGGATTGGTGGACAGCGGGCCGGTGCTGCCGTAGCAGCCGCCGAGGTTGTTCACGCCGATGACGAAGAACTTGTCGGTGTCGAGGGGCTTGCCGGGCCCGATCAGGTTGTCCCACCAGCCGACGTTGTCGGGATCGTCGGCGTATTGGCCGGCGACATGGTGTGAGCCGGACAGCGCGTGGCAAACCAGCACCGCGTTCGAGCGCTCCCGGTTGAGTTCGCCGTAGGTCTCGTACACCAGCTTGAAGCCGGGCAGGCTGGCGCCGCAGCGCAGCGCCAGCGCCTGTTCGAATCGGGCCACCCGGGGGGTGACGATTCCGACCGATGAGGTCTCGTTCATGCTTGTCGAAACTCCCGCCGGGGCCGCCAAGCCGCCCCGCAAATGCAAAAAACCCGGTCGGCTGAAGCCTCGGACCGGGTTGCCCTCGCTTTAGCCGTATTTGTTACGCGCCCGCAAGCTGATGTTCAAATCGGCGCGTTGTTGCGTCGAAAGCTAGCCTGCACCTGGGGAAAAGTCAAATTCGTAGCCGTCACCGACCTCGCGGTCGGGAGCGCCCGCCCGCAGCGTCGGCGGCGGCGGTTCCCACAGTTGCCGGTAGCCCGGCGATACCGTGCGGGTCAGCTCTCCGATGTGGGCGAGGCGGTCGCCGGGGCGGGGCACCGAGGCGTCGCCGATCGCCGTATAGCCGAGGCCTGCGCGCTCGCCGACCACGGTCAGGCCGGCCAGCTCGAGCATCGTCGGCAGCATGTCGAAATGGGTGACGGTGTCGGTGTTCTTGGTCAGCGGCCGGCGCCCTCCGAGGATCAGGTTGAACACCGTGCGCTGCGGGTTGGTGGTCAGCTTGGGATAGACGGTGTTGCCCATCGCCAGGTGATCGCCCTGGATCACCACGGCGGTGTCGGCCAGCCAGCCCCGGTCGATGACGTACTCGACGAACTCGGCCACGGTGTCGGCGGTGCATTCGACGATGCCTTCGAAATCGGCGACGCCGCGTTCCCGGCAGCGCCGGCTCAGATGTCCGCGCGGGTGGTGGGTGTCGATCGTCAGGATGTCGAGGTGGAACGGCTTGCCGGCGGCCTTCAGGCGGTCGAGTTCCTCCCGGGCCCTGGCGAACAGGTCGTCGTCGTGCAGTCCCCAGCCGCTCATCTGGTCGGCGCTGGCGCCCAGTTGCAGCCATTCCTCGCGACCCATGATCTTGTCGAAATGGTGTTCGCGGAAGAACTTGCCGACGCCGGCGAACTCCAGGCTGGAGCCGTTCAGGAAGACGTTGGTGTATCCGTTGTGGTGGAGGATGTCGCCGAGGCAGCTGGCCCGCGGCAGAAAGCGGCCGATGCGTTCGCCCTGCTTGTTGCCGAGGAACATCGCCAGCGAGCGCAGCGGGATGCCGCACTGGGTCGATACCAGGCCGGCGATCGTGAAATGGGCGCCGAGCACCTCGTGGTAGGCGTCGAAGGAGATGCCTTGCGGCTTCAGGCGGTTCAGGCGAGCGAGCAGGTCGTGGCCGAACAGCGCCGGATCGGCGTAGGTGTTTTCCAGGCTCTCGACGTAGATCACCACCAGGTTGGTCGGCTCGCCGCCGCGCTTCGTGACCCGCGCCGGGTCCACGTAGGCCGCGGCGAACAGATCGGGTCCGTAGTGGGCGCGGACATAGTCGACCACGGCGAAGCTGTAACCGAATTGGAACAGGCCGGCCAGTGGCATCAGCAGATGGGGCCGGTGCCTGTATAGCGCGGCCAGCGAGGCCAGCACGCGGTCGGCGACCGCGGTGGCCACCCGCGCCGCGCCTTGCAGCAGGCCGTGCGACCCGGCCAGCGTGCGCGCCAGGCGATGTCGGCCGGCGCGGGTCACGAAGGCGTCACACAGGGTCAGTAGGATCCCAGTCCCGAAGGCGGGCCATGCCACCTCGTGGATCAGGCGCAGGCTCAGTTCCGGGTCGGACGCGAGCAGGGCGTCGGTACCGAAGCCGATGTGGTAGAGCACCTGGTCGATCGTGACCCGACCGTACTCGTCGTGGATCCATGACGACACGACCAGCAGCAGGGTACCGAGCAGGTAGCCGAAGAACTTGAACAGGGCACGCATCCAGGCTGGGCGAGCGGCGGCGTCGCCGTGGGCTCGCGCGGGGACATCCCGCGATTCTAATGCCGGCTCCAGCGGCGCCGCTGCGCCTGGAACAAGTGCTTACGATGTCGCGGTCGGATTCCCGCTCAGAACAGCCGGCAGAGCTTCAGCAGCCCGAGCCCGGTACCGACACAGATCACGAATGCGACGCTGAGCAGGGTTATCGCATGGCCCAGATGCTTGCGTGCCTGGTGGCGATGGTTGTTGCGCAGGCGGCCCCACTGCACGCCCTCGCCGAGGCCGACCAGACCGCACACGCCGACGATCGGGATCGACAGGAAGAACAACAGGAAGGCGGCGTCGCCGGGGTCCGAGCAGTTCGACTGGTAGCGGGGATCGGAGTGCCCGCCGAGCCAGAACAGGCCGCCGATGATCAGCACCAGCGCGGCGAGGGTGCCGGCGAGGGGCCAACTGAAGGCGTCCACTGCGGCGCGCCATGCGTCCGCCAAATCGCGTTTGCTGATCAACATCGAAAATTTGTCGGATCGTGGTTCGAGATCTCCAGAGAACGGCGTTTCGGGAGCCTTCTTTAATGCGCCTGCCCGCCGACCGCGCGCAGGCGTGAGCGGTGCCACGGTTCGCGGCGCCGGTGTGCGCTGGCACGCATTGTCGTGAGTCGCCGCGTGGCGCCGGAATCAGGCGGGAATCAGGCGGGTGCGGGCAAGCAACCGCGGATAGAGGCTCGACGGGTCGTCCTCGAACAGGGCGTCGGCATCCATCTGCAGGATATGCCAGGATCCCTCGGCCACCTCGCGCTCGAGCTGGCCCGGCGCCCAGCCTGCGTAGCCGGCATAGATCCGCAGATCCTGGGGCGCCATGCCGGCCTCGAGGATGCGCCGCAGCCCTTCGAGGTCGAGACCCATGTATACGCCGGGTGCCAGGGTCAGCACCGCCGGTGGTTCGACCGGGAAGCGTGCCATGTAGAACAGCGTGGTCCGTTGCACCGGACCGCCGTGGAACACCGGCAGGTGCTTGTCGGGCAGGGCCTTGAATCCCGGCAGGATCTGGCCGCGCGAAAAGCGCGTGGGGCGATTGAGAATGACGCCGAGGGGCCCCCCGGGACCGTGACGCAGCACCGCCAGCACGGTATTGCGGAAGCGCGGATCGGACATCCGTTCCGAGGCGAGCAGCAGCACGGCCCGGTCGCTGCCGCCGACCGCCGCCGGGCGGGCGGCATGGCCGGCGAGTGGGGCCAGCGCCAGCGCCAGCAGGCTATGGATGAGATGGCGGCGTCGGTTCATAGCGAGAGACTAGCCGCCATTGGCGGCGCCGTCACCTCCGGCCGGCGGGTGCTGCCGGCCGTGCGGAGCCGGCCGGCCCTGTGCGAGACTTGTACGCGCTTGAATCGTCGAACCGCCGACGCCGGCCGAGGTCGTGAACGACGGCGGCGTCGGTAGCAGGAGGTGCTGCAGATGCAGAATCGACTGAGCGTGGTCGGCGTGCCGACCGACATCGGGGCCGGCGCGCGCGGGTCGTCGATGGGGCCGGAAGCCCTGCGCGTGGCCGGCATCGTCGAGCGGCTGCGCGCGCGCGGCCTCGACGTGCTCGACCGCGGCAACCTCGCCGGACCGCCCAACCCGTGGCTGCCGCCGGCCGGCGGCCATCGCCACCTGGCGGAGGTGCGGGCGTGGAACAAGGCCGTGCATGACGCGATCCATGCCGAGCTGGCCGCCGGCCGGCTGCCACTGATGCTCGGTGGCGATCACTCGCTGGCGATCGGCTCTGTCAGCGCAGTCGCCCGCCACTGCCGCGAGCGGGGCCATCGGCTGCGGGTGCTGTGGCTCGATGCCCACGCCGATTTCAATACCTTCGAGATCACCCCGAGCGGCAATCTGCACGGCATGCCGGTCGCGTGCCTGTGCGGCGAGGGCCCGGCCGAACTGATCGGCCTGTCGGGCGAGATCCCGGCGGTCCGCGCCAATGCGATCCGCCAGATCGGCATCCGATCCGTGGACGCCGAAGAGAAGGCGCGGGTCCATCACGCCCGGCTGGAAGTGTTCGACATGCGCTACATCGACGAGATGGGCATGCGCGACGCGATGGAGATGGCGCTCGGCCTGGTGGACACTCGCACCCACCTTCACGTCAGCTTCGACGTGGACTTCCTCGATCCGTCCTTCGCCCCGGGCGTCGGCACGCCGGTGCCGGGCGGCCCTACCTACCGCGAGGCCCAGTTGTGCATGGAGATGATCGCCGACAGCGGCCGCCTGGCCTCGCTCGATGTGGTCGAGTTGAATCCGGCCCTGGACGAGCGCAACCGTACCGCCGACGTCGCGGTCGATCTGATCGAGAGCCTGTTCGGCAAATCGACGTTGATGCGCCATCCGACGTGACTCGGGGCGGCGCGCCGACGATCCGCTGCCGGTCGCGGCATCGGCCTCGAATCGACGCCGGGGTCAGCCGACGATCTCGAGGATGCGGCCCAGCACCTTCGCTGCCGAGAAGTGTTCTTGCGCGATGGCGCGGGCGGCATGGGCATGCGACAGGTAGTCGGCGTTCACTTCGGCGATGCGTTCGACGGCCTCATCAGGCGTCGTGAAGGTGAGGATGCCCCTGCCGGTCGGCAAGTGCGCTTCGATGCCGGTCGATTGCACGACCACCGGCTTGCCGCAGGCCAGGTAGGCGGCGCTGCGATCACTGAACCAGCCGGTGTTGAATGCGACGTAGCGATTGTGGGCGACGCTGAATTCGGCGCGGGACCCGGCCAGGAAGCGGCGATAGTCGGCGAAGCAGCGCAGCCGCGAGGGGTCCGTCAATTGCCAGCCGGCGTCGATGAAGCGCCGGCGATCCTCGTCGGCGCCTGGACCCTGCAGGCGCAGCGCGATCGCCATCGCCTGGCCGCTGCGGCGGGGCAGGTCCAGGTAATCCAGCCAGTTGTCCGATTTCTGGCCGGCCTCGATGCCGTCGAGTTCGAAGCTGCCGCGGCCGCGCCAGGTCGATATGGTCGTGAAACAGGCATCGTCCGCGGCAATGCGCGGCGGATACATCGACAGCACCACCGGCCGGGGCAGCGCGTGCCAGACCTGCCCCGCACAGGGGATCTTCGACGCGGTGGTGCCGATGTTGTAGCCGAGCGTGAACAGATGTTCGTAGCGGTCGAGCGGTTCGGCCTCGGCATCCTGCTGCGCGAACAGCGTCTGGGTGCTGCCCGGATTGCCGTCGAAGAAGGCCCGTTTCGCCGGCGCCTCGAAGATTTCCGGGAGTTTGTGGATCTTGCCGCTGCGGGTGATCAGCAGATCGGCCGCCATCGCGATCGCGGCGAGGCGGTCGAACGCCAGGCCATGGGTCTCCCGGTTCCAGCCGACCAGGGCCGCCTGCGGCCAGATGCCATAGTCGCGGGCGACCGCTTCGAAGTGGCCAAGGCCGTCCCAGTGGGCGAATGGTACCCGCGTGCCGCTGGCATCGACGCAGCGGCCGCGTCCAACATGGTCGACCAGCGTCACCTCGTGGCCCATCGCCTTCAGGCCGACGGCGTACGCGAGCGCGTGGTCGACATGGCCGACCGTGGTGTTGGCGATCTTGGCGGTGACTAGAATGCGCATGCGTTCTCCGGGCGTCGGGGTCAGGCGAGGGCGGGCGCTCGGGACCTGCGCACCAGGTTCCGCAGTATGCCTCGGCGACGAAGTCGGCGCTGCTCGCCGGCCGGCGGTCGCGCCGCCGCCGCGGCAGAGTTGTCGCGACGACCGTCCTCGCCGCGGGCCGGAAAGGCCGGATCCGGGCGGCGTTGCCCGTCAGGGCGATGTCGCGGGTTTCCGCTAGAATCCGCGACATGCCGGTTCGCTCCTCCGATGTCCAGCGGTCGCCCGCGCGGACGCCAGCCGTTGCCTCCTGACCGTGTCCGCCGATTCCGCGATCAGCGGGCCCGATCGCGCGGCGGGCGCCTGACATGACAGCGCAAGCGGGCGTGCCCCGGGCCGGCGCGATCTGGCCGGTAGCGGTCTTTGCCGCGGTGTTGCTCGTCGTCATGCGCGGCATTACCGATCCCGACGTGTGGACGCACCTGACGATAGGGCGCGAGGTGCTGCACACGCGGGGCATCCCGTCGACCGAATTCTACGTCGCACCCCTGGCCGGGACGGCGGGTCACTTCAACGAATGGGGCTACGGCGTGTTGCTCTACCTCGCCCACCAGTGGGGCGGGATCCCGGCGCTGTCGTTGGTCAACGCCGCGATCGCCGCGGCGACCTTCGCGATCCTGTTCGACATCGTCCGCATGCGCCTCGGCGGCAGTCCGTGGATCGCGCTCGCGCTGGTCATGCTCGGTGTCTGGTTTGCAGACTTCAGGCTGAATCTGCGTCCGGAGATGATGACCTATCTCGCGGTGTTCGCTTCCCTGTGGGCGGTCGAGCGCTACCGGCGGGATGCACGGCTGATCGCGCTCGCGCCGATCCTCGTGTCGGGGCTGCTGCTGCCCCAGTTCCATCCGAGCATCCTGGTCTGTCTGATCGTCGTCGGCGCGCACTCGCTCGATTTGCTGCGGCGCAGGGAATCCCTGCGCGACTTCGTCTTCGTCGCTGCGGCGACGGTGGCGGCGGGCCTGATCGCCGGGATCAATCCCTACGGCTACGAGCAGGTACTGCTTCCGGTGCGATTCGCGTTCGACGAATCGCTGACGGCCGGTATCACCGAGTTGCTGCCGGCCCTCGAGACCGAGGTCGCCGGGCGGTTCCTGCTGGCCGCCGCGCTCGTCGTCGGCGCCTTCGCGGTGACCCGGCGCCAGGGCCGGATCGGCGACCTGCTGGTGGCAGTCTTGTTTGGCTGGCTGGCCTACCGGCACGCGCGCAACGTCGCCCTGTTCGGCCTTCTCGTCCTGCCGGCGGTGGCTTCGGCGCTCGGCATGCTGCGCCACCGATGGGTTGGCCGCTACGGCCCACCGGTGGCGTTGGCGGTGTCCGCCGCGATCGGCGCGCAGCTGGTCGGCCAGGCCAAGTGGGGCACCGGACTGGATGCGACGGCGACACCCGTCAGGGCCGGCGAGATCCTCGCAGGCCGCGAGCTGAGCGGTCCTATTCTGGCGTTCTTTCACCTCGGCAACTACATGGCATGGACACAGTATCCGCGCGCCCAGGTCATTGCCGACGCCCGCCACTTCGGATTCAATCCCGCGCTCCAGTTGCACGACTATCTGTTCTCGGCCCCGCCCGGCTGGCAGGGCGAGCTGCGGGCGAGGCGGATCGCGGCCGTGGTGACGCCGATGACGATGTCGCTGTCCGGCGAGTTCGTTCCCCTCGCGCTGGCGCTGGTGTCCTCGCCGAACTGGACACTGGTGGGCGTCGAGCGTGCCGGCCTGACCTTCGTGCCGGCCCTGCCCGGCGCGCCTTCCGGCCTGCCGGCGGCCGCCGCCTGGCGTCAGGCCGCCGACGAGCTCGAGCAGAACCTGCGGGACTATCCGGACAGTGCCGCCACGAAGAAGAATCTCGAAATGGCCCGCATGGCCCTGAATATCTCCCGCTGATCGGCTCGCGCCTGCCGGCGTGCGTCCGCCGATCGATCGGCGACGGTGGATCCCCCGATGCCGTCGCGGCCCGTGGCGGCGCCGAGTTCGTGGCTGGCAAGGCGCCGCGACATCAGCGGCGCGCCGCCTCCAGCCCCTCGATCAGCCGGTCGACATCGCTGTGGAAATCGGGATCGGGCCGCAGCGGGGTGCCATTGCGGTAGCTCAATGGGCGCAACTCGCCGGGCAGGGCTTCTTCTTCAGGCAGACTGGCGTTGCCGACCAGGATCGGCACCACCGGGATGTCGCGCTTCAGGGCCGAGGCGAGTTCGATGCGCACCAGGTCGCGGGGGTCGTCGAGGCGGCGCCCCTGGGCGTTGCGGGCACCGACCCAGCCCGGGCCGATGATCGCCAGCAGCACGTCGCAGCGGCCGACCTGATCGCCGACGAAGCGGCGGAAATCGACGCCGAGGGGGACGCTGTCCACGTCCTTGAAGACATGCTCGGCGCCGAAATGCCGGCTCAGCCGGTCGTAGAGCCGGCCCGCCACGTCCTGGCTGTCGCTGCGACGGTAGCAGATGAACAGTCGCAGCGACGGCGTGGGCTTGGGCGCGGGGCTGGCGCCGGGGCCGGGCTCGGCTGACTTTGCGATGGCGGGCTCGGCAGGGCGGCGGGTGTCGAGTTCGCGTTGGGCCGCCCGGACTGCCTCCGCCGCCGCGCGGCGCCGCAGCACCACGGTCGTGATCGCGATCCAGGCGAGCAGACACCACGGCCAGGATTCACCCGGGCTGATCCGACGGTTGGAGAATTCCTCGAGCACTCCCGGAATGCCGAACACCAGCACCATGCCGGTAATGATCAGCATCGCGACGACACCGCCGTGCCGGCGCAGCGACAGGCCGAGCAGGCGAGCCGCGACGACGATGCCGATCGCGGTGGCGATCACGACCAAGGCGGCGAGGCTGGCGGCGGTCACCGGGGCGGCCTCAGAACTTCAGGACCTGACCGGGCTCCATCACGATCACTTCGGCGCGGGTCTCGCCCAGGGCCTGCTTGAACGCTTCCGGCGTGCCCTTCAGGGGCGGGAAAGTGCCGTAGTGGATCGGGATCACCTTCCTGCTGCCGAGCAACTTGTTGACAGCGTAGGCAGCGTGGGCCGGATCCATCGTGAAGTGGCCGCCGATCGGCAGCAGTTCGAGGTCCGGCCTGTAGTACTCGCCGATGAACTTCATGTCGGCGAAGACGCCGGTGTCGCCGGCGTGATAGATGCGGAAGCCGTTCTCCAGTTCGACGATGTAGCCCGCCGGCTCGCCGCCCGGGTGTACCGACTTGGCGCCGCTTTCCGGATCGGTATGGACCACCTCGGAGCTGTGCTCGGCGTGCACCATCGTCACGGTGATACCTTCTACCGGCTGGATCGGTCCGCTCTTGTTGAAGCGGATCAACTGCTTGTAGGGCACGATGCCCAGATTGCCGAAGGTGTGCCCCATGTCGGCGTTCATCGCCACCTTGGCGCCGCTGTCGGCGGCGATGCGGGCGGTGTCGCCGACATGGTCGCCGTGACCGTGGGTGACCAGGATCAGGTCCACGCGGCCGAGGGCGGCGAGATCCTTCAGCGCCTCCGGCGTCTTCGGGTTGCCGGTGATGAACGGATCAATCAGGATCACCTTGCCGCCGGGGCTGGTGACCTTGAAGGCGGACTGACCGAACCATTGCAGCTCCCAGGCCAGTGCCGGGAATGCCGCGCAGGTGATCATCAGCATCAACACCCCACCAAGCGCTCGCATCATGTCGTCTTCTCCTCGTCGTTGTCGTCGTTGTCGTCGTGGGCGCCGGGTCGGCCCCCATGCAAGTGTAATGGCTGGCTCGCCGGCTCCGGCTGCCGCGGGGTCCGTCAGCCGATCACCGTGACGACCACCCGGCGGTGCTGGCGGTGACTGCGGTGCTCCCACAGGAACACGCCCTGCCAGGTGCCGAGCAGCAGGCGGCCGTCGGCCACCGGCAGGGTCAGCGAGACGTCGGAGAGCACGCAGCGGGCGTGGGCCGCCATGTCGTCGTCGCCCTCGAGATCGTGGCGGTAGGCCGGATCGCCGTCCGGCGCGAGTCGGGTGAAGACGGTCTCCAGGTCGCGGCGCACGTCGGGGTCGGCGTTCTCGGTCACCATCAGCGAGGCCGAGGTGTGCTGCACGCAGACGTTGGTGATGCCGCAGACGACGCCGCTGCTCCGTATCACCGCGTCCACGTCGTCGGTGATGTCGCGGCTGCCGCGGCCGTCGGTGGTGAACTCGAGCTGTCGCTGCGTGACCATCATTTCTCCAGCGCGGCCCGCGCCTCGCGCCGGCTCGCGAACAAATGGGGTTCGACGTGCTTGCCGGCAAGCGCCTCGCCCAGCTTCATCCGGGCGAAGCCGCTGGTGGCGTAGCGCACGACGCCGCTGTAGAAGCGTTCGGAGACGTCCTGCACCATCGCTGCATATTCGTCGAGCAGCTCGGGGGCGATCTCGAAATGCTCGTAATTGACCACCGCCGGCACCCGGTGGCCGACCGCCGCCACGCTGGCCTCGACCAGTTCGCGGATGCGTCGGATCTGCCCGCTGTCGCGGATGTGCAGTCGCTCGAAATTGACGAAGAAGACCTTCTGGTCGGCGTCGTAATGGAGCCGCTTGTCCAGCGGCAGGTCGGTCATCGTGGCGCGCAGTTCCATCCGCCCGGGCGCAAAGATGCGCGGGTCCATCGTCGCCGGCTCGCTGCGCACGATCGGGCGAAAGCCCATCCGGGCGAGGATGTCCCGTTCGATGTCGACGCCCGGTGCCACCTCGACCAGTTCCATGCCGTCCGGCCCCAGCCGGAACACGCAGCGCTCGGTGACGTAGAGCACCGGCTGGCGGCGGGCGATCGCCACCGTGCCGGCGAAGCTGCGGTGCTCGACCTGCTCGACGAACTTGCGGGTGGCGCCTTCCGCGACGATCGACAGCCGGCCGTCGGCTATCGCGATCTCCAGGCCGCCGGCGGTGAAGGTACCGACGAACACCACCTTCTTGGCGTTCTGGCTGATGTTGATGAAGCCGCCGGCGCCGGCGATGCGGCTGCCGAACTTGCTGACGTTGAGGTTGCCCTGGCAGTCGGCCTGGGCCAGCCCGAGCACCGCCAGATCGAGGCCGCCGCCGTCGTAGAAGTCGAACTGGCTGGGCTGGTCGACGATCGCGTCGGTATTGATCGCGGCGCCGAAGTTCAGCCCGC
>JAGRGB010000020.1 GCA_020445745.1 Rhodocyclaceae bacterium
CGCCGAGCGCGACCCGCATCGGCTGGCCGGCGTGCCCCGCCAGCACCCGGCGCCCGCCCAGCGCGCTGGCCGTGGCCTCGGGCGCCGCAGCCCCGGCGGCTAGGCTGACGATGGCCTCGGCCGGCACGAAATCGTGGGCCCGGTTCCAGCGCGGCCGCCGCAGGTCGGCCGCGGAGAGTTCGGCGCCGAGCGACAGTTCGTAGTTGCTGGCACCGGTCAGCGCCTCGACCAGGATCAGGTAGCTGCCGGAGGCCGGAACCACGATCAGCTCGTCGCGCTCGATGCCCTCGGACGATGCCACCACGTTGAGGTCGAGATCGAACAGGAAGATGTCGAGATCCACCGCGGTCTTGTTGCCCGGGTCCCAGTTGGCGATCGTCAGCGCGATCGACTGGCCCTCGGCCAGGTCCACCCGGTAGCCGTCGAAGAAATCGGCCTGGCCCGAGAAGCGCCCGTTGGGTTGGCCGAACGGAACCGCCGAGGCGAAGCCGGTCAGCGTCACCGGGTTCGGAATCGACTGGGCGTCGGCCGGCTGGTCATTGGTGACGAAGCGGGTGTTGGGGTCGTTGACGTCGCCGTCCACCGCCAGGCCCTGGGGCAGCGTGGCGGTGCCGGCCACGCTCGGGCCGTCGCTGCCGCCGCTGCCGCCACCACCCCCGCCGCAGGCGGTTGCCAGTGCGATGGAAAGCAGCACGAGAATCGAACGGATGGACATGGCAGTGATTCCGGGAAGCGTCGGTGGACGCCGTCGCGGACGAGTCTAACTCCCGCGCCCGCGCGCATCCAAGCGGCATCGCGGTGCGCCGCGGCGGCGCCCGGCGCGAGGCGATCGCGCATTGGCCGGCGCTCCTGTTATCGTTCGCTCGGCGACACCTTCCGAAGCCCCGACGACTTCCCCGTTCGATGAAGCTCCTGCACACCGCCGACTGGCACCTGGGCCGCTACCTGCACGGCCGCTCTCTGATCGAGGACCAGGCCCACGTGCTCGACCAGCTCGTGGCGCTGGCCCGCGAGCGGGCGGTCGACGCGGTGGTGGTGGCCGGCGACGTGTTCGACCGCTCGGTGCCGCCGGCCGAGGCGGTGGCGCTGCTCGACGACGTGCTGTCGAGGCTGGTGGTCGGCTGCGGCATCCCGGTGGTGATGATCGCCGGCAACCACGACAGCGCCGAGCGCATCGGCTTCGCCGGCCGCGTCAGCGAACGCCAGGGGCTGGTCATGCGCGGCGCCCTCGACCGCCTCGAGCCGCTGGTGCTGGCCGACGCCCACGGCGAGGTGGCGATCCATCCGCTGCCCTATGCCGACCCGGTGACGGTGCGCGCACTGCCCGGCCTCGACGATGTCGGCGACCACCAGCAGGCCATGGCCGGCCTGCTCGACGGTGTGCGCCGGCGCTTCGTCGCCGGCAGGCGAAACGTGCTGGTAGCCCACGCCTTCGTCGCCGGTGGGGCCGAATCCGAATCGGAGCGCCCGCTGTCGGTCGGCGGCTCGGGCGAGGTCGCGGCCGACAGCTTCGCCGGCTTCGACTATGTCGCGCTCGGCCATCTGCACCGGCCCCAGTCGATCGCCGGCGGCCGCATCCACTACGCCGGCTCGCTGCTGAAGTATTCGTTCAACGAGGCGGCGCACGACAAGAGCGTGTCGCTGGTGGACATCGCGGCCGACGCTGCGGTGGCGATCGAGCGGGTCGCGCTCGCACCGCTGCGCGATCTCGGCGTGTTGCGCGGCGACTTCGCCGAGCTGCTGGCAGGCGGCGGCGATGCGCCCGAGCGCGAGCACTACCTGCGGGCGGAACTGACCGACACCGCGCCGCTGCTCGATCCGATGGCGCGCCTGCGCGAGATCTATCCGAACCTGCTCGAACTTCAGTTCGTCGCGCTCGACGCCGGCGGCGAGGCGCGCCCGGGGGGGCGGGACCATCGCCAGCGGGCACCGGCCGAACTGTTCGCCGCGTTCTACCAGGAGCTGATCGGCGAGGCGCCGGACGAAGCGCGGATGTCCGCCTTCGAGGCGGTGCTGGCCACCCTGATGCGACGCGATCGCGAGGACGCCGAATGAAGCCGCTGCTGCTCGAGATGCAGGCCTTCGGCCCGTTCGGGCGACGCCAGATCATCGATTTCCGCCGCCTCGGCGACGGCAGCTTCTTCCTGATCCATGGCCCGACCGGATCCGGCAAGACCACCATCCTCGACGGCATCTGCTTTGCGCTGTTCGGCGACAGCTCCGGCGGCGAGCGCGACGGCCGCCAGATGCGCAGCCATCATGCGCCGCCCGAGCTGCTCACCGAGGTGCTGTTCGAGTTCGAGCTCGGCGCCGAGCGCTACCGCGTCGAGCGGGTGCCGGAGCAGATCCGCCCGGCCCGCCGCGGCGGTGGCGAAACCCGCCAGGCGCCGAAGGCGGCCCTGTGGCGGCTCAGCGGCGCGGGCGGGCATGAGCAGGCGCGGCCGCTGGCCACCCGATGGGGCGAGGTCGGCGGCCGCGTCGCCGAACTCCTCGGCTTCGAGAGCCGCCAGTTCCGCCAGGTGATCGTGCTGCCCCAGGGCCGCTTTCGCGACTTCCTGGTGAGCCGCAGCCAGGATCGCGAGCGCATCCTGCAGTCGCTGTTCGGCACCGAGTTCTACAAGCGCATCGAGGACGCCCTGAAGCAGGCCGCCAGCGAGCTCGAGCGCGAGGCCGGCGAGTTGCGCACCCGCCGCCGGACCTTGCTCGACCAGGCCGCGGTCGATGGCGACGAGGCGCTGGCCGGACGGATCGACGGGCAGCAGGCCGCGCTCGAACAACGCCGCCAACAGGAGCGCGAGGCTGCCGAAGAGGCGGCGCGCCGCGAGCAGTTGCTGGCCGCGGCGCGGGCGGCGGAGGCGCGCTTCGTCGAGTGGGATGCCGCTTGCGCCGAGGCCACCACCAGCGAGGGCGAAGCGCCCCACTGGCAGCGCGAACGCGAACGCCTGCAGGCGGCCCTCCGCGCCGCACGGGTGCTGCCGCCCGCCGAGCGCGCCGAAGCGCTTGCCGCCGACGGCGACCAGGCCGGCGTCCAGCTCGACGCCGCCCGGGCCGCTGCCGCCAAGGCCGCCACCGCTCGCACGGCGGCCGAGCAGGCGCTGGCCGCCGAGCAGGCGCGCGCAGCGGAGATCGATGCCGCGATCCGCCGCCAGGGCGAACTCGAAGCCCTGCAGGCCCGGGTCTCGGCCCTTGCCGAGATCGCCGAGCGTGCGCGTCTGGCGACCAAGGTCCGGACGGGCGCCGATGCGGCGCTCTACAAGGCCGACCAGGCGCTGGCCGAAGCGATCCGCGCCCGCGACGAGATGCTGGCCGGCCGCCGGCAGGCGGAATTGAAGGCGGCTGCCGTAGACGGCCTGCGCGCCGAAGCACAGCTGCGGCGCGAGCGGGTCGAGGCGCGGCGTGCCCTCGATGGCGCCGAGCGCGAGCACGAGGCGGCCGGTGGCGCCCATTCCGAGGCCGGCCGTCAGGTCGCCAGCGCCGGCCGCGAGCAGCAGACGGCCCGCGACGATCTGCAGCAGGTGCGCGCTGCCTGGGCGGCGGGCCTCGCCGGCCGGCTGGCCGCGCGCCTCGCCGCCGGCGAACCGTGTCCGGTGTGTGGCGCCACCGACCACCCGGCACCGGCCGCTGCCGCCGGCGAGGCGATCTCCGACCAGGCGCTGCAGCAGGCCGATGACCGGCTGCGGGCGGTCGAGCAGCATCTGCGCCAGTGCGAGCGCAACGCGGGCGACGCCCGCCAGCGCCTGGCCCTGGCGGGCGAGCGGGTCGAGGCGGCGCGGCGGGCGCTGGCGGAAGACACCGAGGTGCCGACTGCCACCCTCGAGGCACGGCAGGCCGAGGCAGCCACCCGCCTCGCCGAGGCCGAAGCCGCCGCCCGCCAGCTCGCCGATGCGGGCAATCGCGCCGAGCTGGCCGAGCGGCAGGTGGCGGCAGCCGAAGCCGCGCAGCGCAGCGCCCGCGCTGCCTGCGAGCACGCACGCGAACACGCTGGCGCCGAGGGCGCCCGGCTTGCCGCCGCCGGCGAGGGCATCCCGGCGGAACTGTCCGACCCGGCAAAGCTCGCGGCCGCCCTCGACGACATCCGGCAACGGCAGGCGCGGCTGCGCGCGGCCCGGGACGATGCCGAGCGGCGCGCCCGCGAGGCTGCCGCCGCCGAGGCCGAGGCGAATTCCCGTACCGCCGCCGCCAGCGAGCGCCACGCCGAACTCGCCGGTCGCCGCCGCGAGGCCGACGCGGCGCTCGAAGCCCGGCTGGCGGAGAACGGCTTCGACGGCGCCGCGGCCTTCCGCGCGGCGCTGCTCGGCGACGAAGCCCTCGCCGCCCTCGACGAAGCCATCGCTACCTTTGAGACCGCCCTGCGGTCTGCCCGCCAACGGCGCGAGCGGGCCACCAAGGCCCTCGACGGCCAGCCGCGGCCGGATGTCGACGCCCTGCGGCAGGCCTTCGAGCAGGCATCCGAGGCCCGCGTCGCCGCCGGCAAGGCGGTGCAGCAGGCGGCCTCGGCGCTCGACGCCGACCGCGCTCTGGCCGCCAGCCTCGCCGCGCTGGCCCGCGACTACGGTGCGCTGGAGGCCCGCTATGCGGTGCATCGCCAGGTCGCCGACGTCGCCAGCGGCAACAACCCGCGCCGCATGTCGCTGCAGCGCTACGTGCTGGCGACCCTGCTGGAGGACGTGCTGGCGGCCACCACCCGCCGCCTGCGGGTGATGAGCCGCGGCCGCTACGAGATGCGGCGGCGCGTCGATCCGGTGGACCAGCGCAGCGCCGCCGGGCTCGACCTGGAGATCTTCGATCACTACACCGGCCAGGCCCGCGAGGCCGGCACCCTGTCCGGCGGCGAATCCTTCCTCGCCTCGCTGGCACTGGCGCTGGGGCTGGCCGACGTCGTGCAGTCGAGCGCCGGCGGCATCCGGCTCGAAGAGATCTTCGTCGACGAGGGCTTCGGCACCCTCGATCCGGAGGCCCTCGACCACGCCATCCGCGCGCTGAAGGACCTGCAGCAGTCGGGCCGCATGGTCGGCATCATCTCCCACGTCGCCGAGCTGAAGGAGTGGATCGACGTGCGCCTGGAACTCACGACGACGCCGGCCGGCAGCGTGGCCGCCTTCGTCGATTGAGCCGATGAGCAGCGCCGAACACGCCACCCAGGAACTCGCCCGCGGCCTGATGCTGGTGCACGGCAACCACGCCGAGGCCCTGCGCGAACTGATGATCGCGTGGATCCGCCGCCACCCGCTGGCGCCCCTCGAGACCGAAACCATCCTGGTGCAGAGCAACGGCATCGCCCAGTGGCTCAAGCTGTGGCTGGCGCGGGCGCCCGACGCCGCCGACGGCCCCGGCTGCGGCATCGCCGCCGGCCTCGACTTCTCGCTGCCGTCGCGCTTCCTGTGGCAGGTCTATCGCGCGGTGCTCGGCCCTGCCGCCGTGCCGGAGGTCTCGCCCTTCGACAAGCCGCGGCTGACATGGCGCCTGATGCGGATGCTGCCGGCGCTGGTCGCCGACCCGGTGCACGCGCCGCTGGCCCGCTTCCTCGCCGACGACGAAGACCGGCGCAAGCGCTTCCAGCTCGCCGAGCGGCTGGCCGACCTGTATGACCAGTACCAGGTGTATCGCGCCGACTGGCTGGCAGCCTGGGCGGCCGGCCGCGACGTGCTGATCCGTGCCGCCGGCGCCGAAGTGGCGCTGGCGCCCGAGAGCCGCTGGCAGGCGGCCCTGTGGCGCGCGCTGCTGGCCGACGTCGGCGACGCCGCTGCCGGGCGCTCGGCGGTGCACGAGGCCTTCATGGCGGCCGCCGCCGACCCCCGCACCCGGCCGGTCGGCCTGCCGCGGCGGGTGGTGGTGTTCGGCATCTCGTCGATGCCGCGCCAGTCCCTCGAGGTGCTGGCGGCACTGGCCCGCTGGAGCCAGCTGCTGGTGTGCATCCACAACCCGTGCCGCCACCACTGGGCCGACATCGTCGCCGACCAGGA
>JAGRGB010000171.1 GCA_020445745.1 Rhodocyclaceae bacterium
CCTGAGCCGCGCCACCTCCCCGGCCTGGAGGCCTCGGAAGGTAACCCCGCCCCGCAAGCCCCGAGCGGTCATCGGCAGGCAGCGCAGTATGGTCTCGAAAAGGGTCTGGACGCTGGCATCCTGGCTGGCAGCGAGCTTGAAATCCGGCGACACCGAATAGGTGCCCCTGACGAAGAAATCATCGCCCTGGAACTTCGTCGCCTTGATCAGGTTGTAGTGATCGGCGATCAATCCTAGGTCCGTGAGCTTGCCGTCTGCGGTCGTCAAGTTCTTCCAGCCCAGGCCGCCCGCGCCCGCCTGCTGCACGAATGCGATGGCGTCGTCGACCATGTCCGCCGCGAACTTGGCGGCATTGACCAACTCCCCGTAGAGGCTGTCGTTCAGGAAGTACGACGTCCCCTTCGCCGGCTTGCTGAAGGCCCAGATGTGGATGCATTCCTTGAAGCAGATGGTCTCGTCGGACATGGGCACGCCTCCGCTGGTCGATTCGCGCGGCCGCGCCTGTCGCACGGTATTGCCGGCTGGCGTCAGCCCGTGGCCGCCTTTTCGGCAAGGTTGGCGAGACCGATCCGCGAGCCCCGTCGACGGCCCCGGGCTTTGCGCCCGGGGCCAGACGAACATCGCTGGACCGGTGCAGCCGTCCCTGACCGCAAGCGCACTGTAACGCCGCGCATCGGCACGCGGTGCGAATTCTTCTTCGACGCATTCTGGTCCCGGTCCGGGCGACGGCGTCGCCCATCGATCGACCGGCAGTCCCCGAGCCGACGCCCGCATGCCGCCTTCATCCCGCACAAGGCGGCGGCCCGCCTGAAAACAGTGGCTTGCAGCCGCGCCCCGGACTCAGTCGTCGCAACATGCGGCTCCCGGCGGATATGCCAACGGTGATTCGCCGGCCGTCGATCGCGAGTGATCCGAGGGCCGGGGCCGCCCGCCGGCGCCGGGCCCCACACACGCTTACAAAGCCGGCACGGCCGGCTAAGACCCTCTTAAGTGCAGGGACAAACCATCGCCGGGGCCGAACCGGGCTGTCGCCGGCCGTCATGCCAATCAAGGGGAGACACTACTCATGTACAACTCGAATTCGATCGGCCCTGCACTGCAGACACTGTGCCGAACGCTGCTGCTCGGGCTCACGCTGGGGCCGGCCGCGGCGCTGCACGCGTGGGCCTACCAATTCGTGGACCTCGGGGTGGACGTCTCGCCCACCGACATCAACGACAACAGCACCGTGGTCGGCTGGCGGCCGGTCGCCAGTGGACGGGTCGCGATTCGAACTTCACTGCGGTCAGGCCTCTTCCAGTCACCTGTCAGCGATGATCCTTGGTGGCTCTTCGCAGGATGCATGATTCGCAAGCCGCTCTCCTTCGCCGAGCGACAGGTGCTGGCAGGATTGCAGGCATTCAACTTGACCAAGCTGGCCGGCAGCTCCGGCCGACTTGCTTCCGTAGGCCGTACGACTGCTTCCGAAGTGGTGCAGCCGCTCCGGTGACAGCTCTCTCCGACTCCCCACCGGCCGATCATGGCCGTTATGGACAGATGTTCATAACGGCCAACTGCGGACAGTCAGCCTGCGTGTCGCGCGGTCATTGGAATGGCCGGTGCGCTTCGGAACCGGCCGATGGGCCAACGGGAAAACCCCGTCCGCGACAAGACATGACAAAGCTTTGTGTTCACACACATAGCTGCTACTCGAGCAGCGGAATCATTCTTGAACCTGTCGTACAAAGTGCCTGCACTCGCAGTTGTCGGCGTCTTTCGAGTCCGATTCGCACGGCAACCCGGGACCCGATGGCGAGCCTTGGGTGACAAGGCCCGCAGTGCGGGGGAAGTCACCCAGAATCGGGACCTCGGAAATTTTGATGGGGCGATAGAACTTGTTGTTCATAAAGTTTTTTTGCTTTGGCGTAGAAGTTGCTTGATAGGGCCCGAGCTCCCACAGGGACAGGCCGACCCCCGCCCGCCGCCTCTCTGGAGCCCGCAACTAATCGGTCCGCCGTCATTGGCAGCGCCCGTGGGAAAGTCCCCGCGCTTGTAGCCGGTCCTCGGGGCCTCTGGCTGATCCATTCAGGAGATGTCGATGAAATCCCTCAGTTCTCACCTTCCCATGGGGCTCGCGCTGACCGCCGCCCTTGCCGCGCCGACGCTCGCCAATGCCGCGCCGGCGAGAGTTGAGTGCACGGTTGCGATCGACTATGTCGATGCGAGCAAAGCCGAGTCGTACGCCAAGACATTTCAACTGACGGTGCGGGATCCCTTCGTCGACGACTTCTCCACGGCGACAAGGCAAAAGGAGTTCTCGGCATCGCTGGCGCGCGTCGATGGCCTAGTGGTGTCAATCAACTACTTCAATGACGTCGGAACCTTCGACGCCGTCGATTTTTCGACGAGCCTGAGAATCCGTGGCGTGGACGTCACCGTATCGACCAACGGTCGTTCGGTCTATTCGAACAGCGCGGCGACACCCGCCGGAAACCACGCGACCAGTTACGATCTCACCTGCCACCGCATGGATCCGCTTGCGCCTTGATGCATCGCAATGGGTCAAGCGTCGTACGCGTGTCACATGGGGAGTGCGTCAAGGAGGTGCTTGACCCGGAAGGCCGAAGTGTTCGCAGTCAAGGAAGGCAAGGAAACGCCTTGTGCGCTAGTGCAGCAGACCATCATGGTGATGCACGGCAAGACGGAAAAGTGATTGAGGATGCTGAACAGACCGTCGCTCGCACATCCCCTCAATGGAAATTCGCTTGGGGCGGCGCTGCCCGGTTCATAGTCTGCTCGACTCAGTTACCTGCCGGAAAGCCCGCGAAGGCGCGACCGGCTGCAAAGGGTCGAGACGACTCATTGGCGAGCGGCGGCTAACGGGAAGCGAAACTCCAACGGCTGGTTTCCGGCGACGAACTTGAAGAGTGGTCAGTCGCAACGCGACCCGGAAGCGACATTCGGGTGGACAACTTCCGAGCGGCCGATCAATTCGCGCGCAGCGATGTTGCAGCCGCGACGAGGCGCATCAATAAGAACAGACGCGTCGAGCGTCGGCAAGAAGCGGGGCGCGCCTCAGCCGATCGGCCAACTGATCGAGCCACTCGTTGCGAAGGCGCCGGACCGATTCGAAGCGGTTCGCCGCGGCGGTCGCGTCGGCCTCACGGCGGAACTCAAGCGCCGCATCGGTCTCCTGATGAACCTGCTCGTGTAGACTGATGACTCGCGCCAACGCGGAACCATCCTTGGCGCGTCGAGACTTGGGGAGATCGCCTAGTGCGGCTCGGAGACAGGTAACGCGCCGTTATTCTCGATTGCCCAATCCAGCTGGCCACCGCGGTCCGGATGGTCGCCCGAGCCCTCACTCGGCGATGCACCCCATGCCCGGGAGGGAAAAGTCTCGCCGTCGGTCGCCGTCCTTGCTATGGTGCGAAGGGCAGTACGTCGTCTTCCCCCAAATCCCTTGGAGAAATTTCATTGGGCAAGAAGCTTTATGTGGGTAATCTGGGCTATGGCGTGACCAGCAATGACCTTGAGCAGTTGTTTTCCGCACATGGCACAGTCAAGTCCGCCCAAGTGATAACCGACCGCGATTCCGGGCGCTCGAAGGGTTTTGCCTTTGTCGAGATGGGCACAGACCAGGAAGCCCTAGCCGCCATTGCGGCACTCAACGGCAAAGACGTTGAGGGTCGCAGCATGAAGGTCAATGAAGCCCGCCCGCAGGAGCCGCGAAGTGGCGGGGGTGGCTTCGGTGGCGGGCATGGTCGCGGCGGCGGTGGAGGGGGTTACGGCCGCGGCGGCAAGCGATTCTAATCCGTATCTTTTCGTGACCGGCCCGCCTGTGAGCGGACGGGCCGGCTCGCGACACGCGCAAAGGGAAGATCTTGGCCAAAACAAGCTATTCGTTCGAGAAGCGTCAGCGAGACTTGGCAAAAAAGCGCAAGCAGGAAGAGAAACGTCAGCGCAAGCTAGCCAACAAGGTCAGCAATGATGACGGCCGACCGGATGCTGCGGCGGACCTGTCCACGACTCCGGCATCCGGCGAGGGCGGGCCTACAAAGGTTCCGGTCTGAAGGTGCTGGGGCGCCGCGTGATCGCTGCGATGCGAAGCGGGTGAAGTTGCGGGACACATTGGCCATCCAGAACGCCCGCCACGCCATGAAGCAAGTGGGGTCGGGAAGGGACCGACGGCTCCTCGGGTTTCTGGCCGGCTCCTTTGGGTCGCAACCTGCTGTAGCTCGCCCGACAGCTTTCAGCGGGATCCCGCCGCAGAGATCGCCGGTGTTGGGGCTCGGCGATCGGACGGATCAGGCCGACGCTTGCCCTTCACGCTGCGGCTTCCAAAGGCCATCGGTTTCCATCGGCGTGCATTTCGTCACGGGCTGGGCGCGGCCGCCGCAACTGCGGTGGGCAGACTGCGCACAGGCATGCCTTGCGCAAGCTTGCGGCCGGGCTACGTTTCGAGGAGGCACGGAGAGGCATCGCCAGCGCCTGTCGCCTGCGCCCGATCCAACCCACACGATGCGTCGCCACGCCCATGCAACGTGACACGATTCCGACCAGGGTCCATGTGCTGTTGCAGCGCGCCGGTCTGTCAGTGTCGGTGCCGGGTACTACCCAACTGCTGAATGGCCAGCCGCTGTCGGACCCGGACGATCGCGTTCGGCTGGCGCGCCTGTTGGCGTCCGCACCGGGGTCGGCAGGCGCAGCGAAGGAGTCGCTCGTGATTCAAGCCTTGTCCGACTGAGAAGGATTTGGGAACCGGCCATAGGATTTCGTCGAGTGCCAATCTCCTAGACTTGACACCATTGCTTCTCCTCGAATCGGCTCAACGCGGGAGCGGGCCGCGGGGTGTCCTCATGCAGGCGACGCGGACGGCGGCGCACGCGAGCGCAACGCAGGCCCCGGTGGGAGTCGGTGGGTACTTCCCGGCGATCCGTCTAGTCGTCAGAGCAGAACCACAGCTTGTTGCCCTCGCTGTCGAGGAAGGCTCCGACGAGATAGTTTTCGTCGTAGCGGTCCACCGCATCCGAGATCGTCACCTCGCGCTCGCGCAACGCCGCTTCGGTCGCGCGTGCGTCGGCGCATTTGAGGGTGATGCGCGGGTTGGGCTCGGCGGTCGGCGTGCCGTACCAGTCGTCCTTCAGCATCAGCACCGTGTCGCCGATCAGGTAACCGACCTTCTCGCCCCCCTCGATGGCGGGCTCCAGGCCAAGCGTTGTACCGTAAAAATGGTTTGCGCGCGCCATATCGCGCGCCGCAAGGGCGACGACCCTTACAATTTTGAAACCGAGTTCGCGAGTGGCCATGATGGTTTGCGTCCCAAAAAGCCGAGTCCCCTGGCCGGACACGTGTCCGTCGCCCGGGGCAGACCCGGTGAGATGATGTTGCCGCCCGCTTGAATCCAAGCGCCGGACCGTCGAACGCGCAACGCGCAGTCCCGATGCTTCACGCTAGCACGCGAGCCTCGAAAGGCCAGCAGGATCGCGGCAATGGCCCGTTTCAGCTGATCGAGCGCTCGTGGTCTGCTTCGCACATGGCCGCACACGAAAGCGCGCCTCGCGCCCCGTGGCGGAGTTATTCGTCCTTGCGATAGTCCCGCCATCGCTGCGGTTCGCGCCTTGCCACGAGACCCGATCCGTCACTTTGGTCCTGTCCCTCGATTTACGAAGCGCACGACTGGAAATCAGGTCGCGCATCCTTGCATCCCTGTACCCCCTGGCGGGCGGCTTTCGGAACAGATTGCCGTTGCTCGGTAGTAATGGCTCGAATGTCTCCTCACGCCGACACTCTGCTGTAGTGAGCTCGCCCGACAGCACTCAGCGGGATCCCGCCGCACCGATCGATCGCGATCGCCGCTGTTGGGGCTCGGCGAATCGGACGGATCAGGCCGAGGCTTGCCCTTCACGGTGCGGCTTCCAGAGGCCTTCGGTTTCCATCGGTGGGCATTTCGTCACGGGGAGGTGTCCCAGTGCTGATCGATGCGTTGGCTGAACAACCGGCCGATGGTGCTCGCGCTGGCGGCGAATGCCGTTGGGTTGATCGCAATCGTGCCGCGCCGGCGTTCATCCTTCCGGTCGTTGCCGGTCGATTTCCAGCGTGCTGCGTCCTTCGCTACACTTGTCCGTGGCCCCCCGAATCACGCGTGGCTGAGCGCCTCCGGTCGCCAGTCGCATGCACGGACGGCGAACGGGCCGTTTCCTCAGACTGTAGTTGACGTTGCGGCGGCCGGACGAATCCGCCCGATCTGCCATCCGCTACCAGCTACATTCACACGTCGAAATCTTCACGCATGGACCCGACCTCACCCGCCAACCGGATCATCCGCGAAGTTCGATCGCGAGCGAGCTGGCTGGCGCCGCTGCTCGGGGCGGTTCCGATCCTGCTCGTGAGCCTCTGGCTGCTGGGCGGAGCCGATCTCGATCTGTTCGCCGAGACATGGCGCGCAGGCGCTCCGGAACGGTTCTATGACGACCAGGGCCAGGCGCTGGCGCGGGGCGAGCTGGCGGTTGCCTGCGAAGCGCTGCGCTTCGAGGCGATCGAACTCGACGGCCGCTGCCATGGCTATTTCGGCATCTTTCCGGCACTGCTGCGGGCAGCGCTGAATGCCGCCTGCGCAGACTGCGCCGGCCACTGGAACAGGCTGGCCAGCCTCGCCGCGATGCTGACGACCTACGCCGCGTGCCTGCTGCTCGCCCGCCACGCGCTCGCTGCGCGGCCGATGTCGCAGGCGCGCCGCCTGTGCTGGGCGAGCGGCTTCGCCGGGATGGCTTGCCTGGGCTCGACCGAGGTGTTCGTCGCCGCCAATCCGATCGTCTACCACGAGGCCATCCAGTGGGGCGTGGCGTTCACGCTGCTCGCGTTCTGGTCGGCCCTGCGCTATCGCGCCGCAGGCCGCCCGCTCTTTCTGGCGGTCACCATCGCCGCCCTGCTGTGCGCGCTGAACAGCCGCATAACGATCGGGCTGGGTGCGTCGATCGGCGTCTTCGTCCTGTGGGCCGAGACCCTGCTGGCCCGCCGATCGGCGGCGCCGGGCGTCGACGCGCCCCGCCTTCGCTGGCCGGTTGCCGCGGCCGCCCTGGTCGCCTTCTCCGTGGCCACGCCTTTTGCGGTCAATCTGGCGAAGTTCGGCGCGCTGTCGCCACCGCTCGAGCACCACGTGACCTACCGCCAGACGCCGCTGCGCCTGGCGGTGGTACGCAGGGGTCTGTTCCAGCTGTCGAACCTGCCGTGCACGGTGGGCAGTTACCTGTCGCCGTCGGCGATCGACACCTATCCGGCCTATCCCTGGGTGATTCCCGCCTACGGTTGGACACCGCCGGAGCCGCTGCCCGCCGGCCTGGTGGGGGATTGCGGCGACGCGGATCTGGAGAACGTCGAGCCGTTCTTCGCCATCTACTACGGCGCGCCGGCCCTCGTGCTGCTGGCGGTGATCGGCTGTCTCGGCCTGGCGCGCGCCGGCGCGGCGTCGGCCCGGCCGATCCTGGCACTTTGCCTGGGGGCGGGGCTCGGCGCGTTGCCGGTGTTGCTGTTCGCCACGCTGACCTACCGCTACGAGCACGACCTGTTCCCGCTATTGGTGCTCGCGGCAAGCGTGGGGATCGCTGCGGTGAGCAGGCTCGCCGGGCGTTGGCGGCAGCTGACCCTCGCCGCGCTCGTCGTCCTCACGCTGGCGGGTCTGCACATCAACATGGCGGCGGTGTTCGACCATTTCCTGATCCAGCCCGAAGCGAACGAGCATCTGCGAACGCTGCAGCGCCTCCTGCCCTACCGCTGGTGACACCGGGCCCCCACGCCCTCGCGGGACGCATCGGATACCCGGGGTTTGCCGGAGCGGGCCGGCCGCTCGGAAATTTCGAGCCGCCGGCGGATGCGCGCGGCGCGGCCGGCCGTCGCGTCGGCGCCGTGATGCAGGACATCGGCCGTCGGCCGCTCCGCTTGCGGACCGCCGACACGGCGGCTACGGTTCGAAGGGATCGGGGCGGCCATGGTGCCAGGCGCAGCGCCGGCCGATTGCCCCGCGCCCACCAGCCATGCAACGCGACACGGTACCGACCAGCACCCACCTCCGGCTGCAGCTCGCCGGCCTCTCGATCCCCGGGGCCGGCCAGCTGCTGAGCGGCCAGCCCCTGTCGGATCCGCGCGACCGGCTCACTCTGGCAAGGCTGCTGCTGACGGGGGCACCAAGTGGCGGCGATGGCCGCCCCGCGAGCCAGCCGCCACCCGTGCCACCGACGCCTCTGCCGTCCATCGGACCGGTCCTGTTGGGCGGCAGCAATGCCAGCCGGCGGCGCGCCGATGGTACGTCCGATTCGTTCTGGCTGGATCTCGGGCATCCCGCCACCGCCGGCATTCGCGAACGACTCCGGGGCTCGGGCCTGTCGTGGTCCGGGATCGAGGCGTTGCTGGCGGCGCGCGCGCTGCGCGAGCCGCGCGACCGCGCCGTGCTGGCCCGCTGGCTCGCCGGCGACGGCGGCATCGGAAGGGGTCCCGCCCAACCCAGGTGATCCGGGCGGGTCACGCCGGCAGGCGCCCACGAGTGGCAACACCACCGGCCGCCTGTTGCAGCGCGCCCGGCGGGCAGCCGGCGCGGCGCCCGCCGCCACTCCAAAAAAATGGCCCGAAATCCAGGATTCCGGGCCAAATCCACACCATTGGAGGAGGGTGGAGGAGACAACTGCACTGTAGCAGATTTCATGCTGCAGTGCAACAATTCAATTGTTTCAGGGTCGCCCGCCAAGTGCCGCCGAGGCCCTCGATGGCAACCGGGATCGGCCCCTGGTCGCTCTTCAGGCGCACCTTGCGTTTGCCGGAACGGGCCGGCCGCTTACGGGACTCGCACGGCCGGCCACGCCGGAGACGCCGCCACCGCAAGGAGTGCCGGCCAGCCCTGGTGACCCGGGCACGTCACGCCGTCCGGTGGCCGGAGACGGCAACACCACCGGCTGCCTGTCGCAGCGCGCCTGGCGGGCAGCCGACGCGACGCCCGCCACCACTCCAAAAAAATGGCCCGAAATCCAGGATTCCGGGCCAAATCCACACCATTGGAGGAGGGTGGAGGAGACAACTGCAATGTAGCAGGCTAAATGCTGCAGCGCAACAATTTAATTGTTTCAGCGTCTCCCTCGGGATCACGTCTGTTGCCACAGACGGATCAGGTGCGCCCGATGCGGCACCAGCTCATCCACCGCCACCGCCAGCACCGGACCGCTCAAGGTGTGGCCGGAGAGGGTCGCCCGCAAGGTGTCGCCGAGGCCCTCGACGGCAACCGGGATCGGCCCCTGGTCACTCTTCAGGCGCACCTTGCGAAAGGCTTCGCCGAGCATCACCGAGCCGTTGGTCAGATTCAGCCGGCCGTCGAGCTGGCCGCTGGCACCGGAGGACTGCAGCACGGTCAGCCGGCACGGCACGAGGCGGTATTCGCTGACCATCGCCAGCGCCTGGCGGCGCAGATAGCGCAGCAGCTCGGGTTCGGCATCGGGCGCCTGCGGCGCAGCGTCGCGGCACAGCACACCGATCTCGTCGTCGGTCAGGTGGGCCGCGACCCTGGCCGCCGTCGTGGCGTCGAGCACCGGCACGGTGAAGTTCTCGACGGTGGCATGGTGATGATGGGCGAGCAGGCTGACTCCGGCCTTGGCGAGCTGCTTGGTGCTGATCGCCGGCAGGCCCTTGATCACGGTGGTGCCGAGGGCCTCGCACAGTTCCCGGCACAGTGCGCCGTGGTCGCGGCCGGCCATGTCATCGGGCAGCCGCAGGTCGAGGGAGAATTGCAGGGTCAGGCGGGCGTTCGGTTTGCTCATGCGGGCGCGGTCACAATGACGGACACCTAGAACTACGACCAACGGCGGCATCGCTTTAGCCGCCAAAATCACTTCGCCGGCGATTTCAGCTCGAGCAGCTGACCTCGAGCTGCGCGGCCCAGTCCGGCGGCGGCGCGGCCAGGTGGTCGAACTCGGGCTGGTCGTCGAACGGCCGCGCCAGGCAGCGCTGCACCTGCCGGAGTTCGCCGTACTCGCCCTCGCGGGCGGCACGGATCGCCGACTCGGCCACCCAGTTGCGCAGCACGTATTTCGGGTTGCAACGCCTCATCGCCGCCTGGCGTGCGGCATCCGGCCGCGCATCGGTGGCCAGCCGGGCACGCCACTCGCGCAGCCACGCGGCGCACTCGTCGCGGTCGATGCACAGGTCGAGCAGCGGCGCGTCGTGCCGGCCGCCGGCGGCATCCGCGGCCATTGCCGGCAGCGCCGACAGGCGCCGGAAGAAGCTCGTGTAGTCGCAGCGACTGCGCTGCAGGAGCCCGTACAGGCCGACCAGCAGGGCCTCGTCGGCGGCACCAGCGAGGCCCAGCTTGGCCCCCATCAGCCGCGCGAAGCAGTTGTCGTAGGCCGGGCCGTAGACGTCGTCGACGGCGGCACGTGCCCGTTCGCGGTCGCCGTCGAGCAAGGGCAGCAGCGCGCCGGCCAGGGCCAGCAGATTCCAGTGCGCGACCCGCGGCTGGTGCGAGAAGCGATAGCGGCCGGCGCTGTCCGAATGGTTGCAGACATGCCCGCCGTCGAATCCCTCCATGAAGCCGAACGGTCCGTAGTCGATGGTGAGCCCGAGCACGGACATGTTGTCGGTGTTCATCACGCCGTGCATGAAGCCCACCGCCTGCCACCGGGCGAGCAGCTCGCCGGTGCGCTGCGCCACGTCGCGCAGCAGCGCGTCGACCGGATCGGGCCGCTCCCGCAATGCCGGGCGATGGCGGTCGATGACGTGGTCGGCGAGGGCTTGCAGCGCATCGATGTCGTCCGCCGCCGCCCAGTGCTGGAACGAGCCGAAGCGCACGAAACTGGGCGACATGCGCGTCACCACCGCGGCGGTCTCGGTCTCTTCGCGCTGCACCGGCAACTCCGAGCCGACGATCGCCAGCGCCCGGGTGGTCGGGATGCCGAGGGCGGCCATCGCCTCCGAGCACAGGAACTCGCGAATCGACGAACGCAGCACCGCGCGCCCGTCCCCCATCCGCGAATACGGCGTCCGGCCGGCGCCCTTCAACTGCAGCTCCCACGGCCCGGCGTCGCCGCGCACCTCGCCCAGCAGATGGGCCCGGCCGTCGCCGAGCCGGCCCGCCCAGACCCCGAACTGGTGGCCGGAATAGACCGCGGCGAGCGAATCGGCGGCGGCCGGCACGCGGTTGCCGGCGAGCCACTGGAGCGCATCCGGGGTCGCCAGCGCACCGTCGTCGAGGCCGATCAGGGCCGCCGCCTCGGTGCTGGCCGCGACCAGCCGCGGCTCGGGCAGGCCCCACGGCGCGAGCCGCGTGTAGAAGCGCGGCGGAAGGCGGGCGAAGCTGTTGTCGAAGTCGAGCTCGTCGATCGAGCGCAGGGGCAGGTCGGGCGCGTTCATGATCTCGTCTGGCGGGGCATGGCTGCCGGCTCCATGGGATTCCCATCTGCCGGCGCCGCCCCCTATCATGACAGCGATGAACCCCAGCGAACAGCTACGCGACCGCCTCGAGGGGCTCCTCGGGCAACTCGAGGACGGCCTGATCGAACGCCGTCGCGAAGTGCGGCTGATCCTGCTTGCGGCCCTGGCCGGCGAGCACAGCCTGCTGCTGGGCCCGCCCGGAACCGCCAAGAGCGAGCTGGCGCGGCGCCTGCATCTGGCGTTTTCCGAGGCCCGCTACTTCGAGCGCCTGCTGACCCGCTTCTCGGTGCCCGAAGAGCTGTTCGGGCCGCTGTCGATCCGCGCCCTCGAGGAAGACCGCTACGAGCGCCACACCGCCGGCTTCCTGCCGGAGGCGTCGATCGCCTTCATCGACGAGGTGTTCAAGGCCAACAGCGCGATCCTCAACGCGTTGCTGACGCTGCTCAACGAGCGCGAGTTCGACAACGGCGCCGGCCGCGTCCATTGCCCGCTGATCAGCGCGATCGGCGCCAGCAACGAAGTGCCGGACGACGAGGTCGCGGCGGCCTTCTTCGACCGCTTCCTGCTGCGCATCCCGGTGTCACCGGTCAGTGGCGAAGGCTTCCGCGCCCTGCTCGCGCTGCCGCCCCTCGACAGCGGCGGCACGA
>JAGRGB010000172.1 GCA_020445745.1 Rhodocyclaceae bacterium
CGCGACGGTTTCATCCTGCCGTTCCGTGCCGAGAGCCTGCTGTCCTGGGCCGAATATGTGCGGGTCAACCGCGCGCTCGACGATGACGACAATCCCGACGCCGCAAGGGCGGCCGACGACATGGACGTACTGGCGATCGCCGACGGCGGTGGCGAGACCGCATCGACGATCCGCTTCGACCTGGACCTGCCGTCGGCCGCGGTGGACGACATTGCCCTCACCGACGGCATCCTGCTGCCGGAATGGGACTGGAAGCGGCGCAGCTTGCGGAAGGATCAGTGCCGCCTGACCGAGTACGAGCCGCGCGACGCCACGCCGTGCCCGCTGCCCGCCGGACTGGTCCGGGCCGCCGGGCGCCTGCGCCACCAGTTCGAACTGCTGACGCCCTCGCGACGCTGGCTGAAGGCCCAGCCGGACGGCAGCGAAGCCGACCTCGACGCCTGCGTTCGGCAATGGACCGACCGCGCCGTCGGCCATGTCGACGGCGACGGCGGGCGCTACCTGAAATGCGAACGGCGCGAGCGCGACCTCGCCTGCCTGGTGCTGGCGGACCTGTCGCTGTCCACCGATGCACACATCAGCGACGATCTGAAGGTGATCGACGTGATCCGCGACAGCCTGATGCTGCTGTCCGAGGCCCTCGGCGCCACCGGCGACCGCTTCGCGCTCTACGGCTTCTCGTCGCTGCGGCGCAGCCACGTCCGCTTCCAGCGCATCAAGCGCTTCGACGAGGGCCATGGCGCGGCCGCGCGGGGTCGCATCGCCGCCCTCAAGCCCGGCTACTACACCCGCCTGGGCGCGGCGATCCGCCATGCCGCCAACCTGCTCGCGGCGCAGCCGACGGCGCTGCGGCTGCTGCTGATGCTGTCCGACGGCAAACCCAACGACATCGACCACTACGAGGGCCGCTTCGGCATCGAGGACACCCGCAGCGCGGTGATCGAGGCGCGCCGCCTGGGCGTGCGACCGTTCTGCGTGACGATCGACCGCGAGGGTGCGGATTATCTGCCGCACGTCTTCGGCGTCGATGGCTTCACGGTGATCCGCAGGCCCGAGCAGTTGCCGTTGCGATTGCCAGGCCTGTATGTCGGACTGGTGAGCTGAGTTGCGTCGCGCGGCGATTGACTCAGGTCATGTCGCCGCCGCGCGTAGCGCGCCAGACTGCCGAGGGTTACCGGCGCCGGAGATGCGATGATTCCGCCCCAAGCCCGTCCGCTGCCGATTCCGGCGATTGCCGCCGCACTGGCACACGGAGGACGCACGTTTGCCGCCAGCCGTGGCTTCAGCCTCGCCTTCGGGGCCCTGTTCGCGGTGATCGGCAGCGTGGTGATCTGGGGCGCCCAGTGGTTTGCCCTGGCGCCGATGACGACGGCCCTGATCGGTGGCTTCCTGCTGGTCGGCCCGATCACCATGGCGGCACTGATCGCTGCCGCCGCAGCCGTCGCTGCAGGCCGCCGGCCTTCCCTCGCCGGCGTCGCCCGTTCGCTGCGCCAGGCGCCGGCCGGGCTGTGGGCGCTGGCGCTGTTCTGCGTGCTGATCTACCTGATCTGGATCACCGATGCCGGCACCCTTTACAGCTTCATGATCGGCGAGCCGCGCAGCGGCCTCGTCCAGGCGCTGCCGACGGCGGCGGGCAACGAGCGCTTCCACCTGTTCTCCGGCGCGATGGGCTTCGTGCTGGCCAACGTCGTGTACGCCGTGACCGTTCACGCCGTGCCGCTGATGGTGCGGCGGCACGCCCCGCTGACCGGGGCGGTCGTGGCCAGCGTACGCGCCTGCCTCGCGAGCCCGCTGGCGCACGGTACCTGGGCGCTGACGCTGGCCGCGGCCATCTTCGTATCGATGAGCCTGCCGCCTCTGATGTGCGTGACCTTGCCGGTGCTGGCCTACGCCGGCGATGCGCTGAACCGGTACTGCTTCGACGCGCCGGCGTGACCGTCCGCCTGCAAGGTCGCGGGCCGACCGCCCGCACTACGCCCAGGTGAAGCGCAGCGCGCCGGGCGGGCACGGATCGCAGCCGCCGGCGGCGCCCGGCCGCACGACCAGGATGCACACGGTCCGGCCCTGGCCATCGACGACCCGCAGGCGGGGAATGTCCGGGCACGGCGGACACGGACTGACGCAGATGAAATCCCCGCTCCTGATGCCCGGGCAGGGCTTGCCGACGAAGCCGGCGACGAAATAGACGCAGCTGGGTGCAGCCTGCGAGCACTCGTCGGCAGGCTGTTCGCCGTCGCCGAGCGGCCGTACCGGCAGCTCGATCAGACCACCGCCACTGCCCTGTGCACCGCCGCCGCCACCGCAGCCGCAGGGCTTGCCGCCTCCCTCGAGCGCTTCGACGCGCTTCACCAGTTCTCCGATTTCCCTTCCGATTCGATACCGATTCATGGTCGTTCTCCCGTTCGTGGATTGCATCGATCGAGCGACGGCAGTCGCGGGACATGCCGTACTCATCAATCGCTACGAGCAGAACGGCGATGCGGATGCGTCGCGATGCGTGATAGATCACGGGCCGATGCGCACGGGATGACGAATCGGCCGGCGGACCGCCGAGCCGGTGCCGGTCCCGCACCCTCGCGACCCAAGGTGTCGGTGGTCGCTCAATTCACCGGCCGTTGATCCGTAGATTGTGTTCGACGCGAATGGTCTGCCAGGTCGGCAGCACCCCGAACCGCCAGACGATGAAAACCGATCCCGCGATGAACGACACGACCCACGCCACCCCTTCGCCGAGGGCGGCGCTGGCGGTCGCGTTCGGCCTGACACTGGTGCTGCTCGCGGCCGGCCGGTTGCCGGCGGTCAAGTTCCTCGCCTCGGCCGAGGACTATCTGCCACTGCACTCACTGCTCGAGTTCGTCTCGATCGCGGTTTCGGCGATGGTGTTCGCCCTGACCTGGAACCTGCGCGACCAGGAAGATTCGCGTTACCCGATTCTCGGTGTCGGCTTCCTCTGCGTCGCCCTGATCGACTTCGGTCACACCCTGTCGTACGACGGCATGCCGGCATTCGTCACCGCCAGCGGTGCCGAGAAAGCGATCGACTTCTGGCTTGCCGGACGGCTGCTGTCCGCCATCGCGTTGCTGCTCGCCGCCCTCGCGCCGGTCGCACGACAGCGCATCGGTCGATGGCGGCTTCGCGCCGGCGCGGTCCTGGCCATCGCCGTCTGCGCGCTCGTCTATTGGGTGGTGCTGTGGCATCCACATGCCCTGCCGGCCACCTTCGTGCCGGGTGTCGGGCTGACGGCATTCAAGATCGCCGCCGAATACTTCCTCGTGCTGCTGTTCGCCGTGGCGGCGGTCGCCTGGTTCCGGCTCTGCCTCGCGACCGGCAACGGCAACTTCGCCTGGCTGTCGACCGCCGCCTGGACCCTCGGCCTGGCGGAACTGTTCTTCACGCTCTACGCGGACGTCACCGACATCCACAATCTGCTCGGCCATGTATACAAGGTGACGGCCTACTGGATGATCTACCGCGGCATCTTCATCGACGGCGTGCGCCGGCCGCAACAGCAGGCGTTGAGAATGGCCCAGCGCCTCGACGACATCCTGCGGGGAACCAACGTCGGCACGTGGGAATGGAACGTCCAGACCGGCGACACGGTGTTCAACGATCGCTGGGCGGAGATCGCCGGATACACCCTCGCGGAGCTGGCCCCGCTGTCGATCAAGACCTGGCGGGACCTCGCGCATCACGACGATCTGTCGCGCTCCAACACACTGCTGAAGAGACATTTCTCGGGCGAGCTGCCCTACTACGAATGCGAAGCGCGGATGCGGCACCGGGACGGCCACTGGGTATGGGTGCTCGACCGCGGCAAGGTGACGAGCTGGACCGCCGACGGCAAGCCGTTGACGATGAGCGGCACCCACCAGGACATCTCCCAGCGCAAGCAGCTCGAGACCGAGCTGACCGAGCACCGCGATCATCTCGAGAAGCTGGTGGCGGCCCGTACCGCCGATCTGCGCATCGCCAAGGAGGCAGCAGAGGCCGCCAGCCGTGCAAAGACGGCCTTCCTGTCGATCGCCAGCCACGAGCTGCGCACGCCGATGAACGGGATCATGGGGACGATCTCGCTGGCCATGCGACGCACGCAGGATCGCGAATTGCTCGAATTCCTGGGCAAGGCCCAACGCGCATCGAAGAAGTTGCTGGCAATCATCAACGACGTGCTCGACATCACGCGGATCGAGGCCGACCGACTGGCATTGACGACGACCCGCTTTTGCGTCCCGGAACTCCTGTCGGCGATCGGCGACGCGCTGCAGGACTCGGCCGACAGCAAACGGCTGGCACTGGTCTTCGCGATGGACGAGGAGCTGGCCGACCAGGCCTTTCTCGGCGATCCGGTACGGATGACCCAGATCCTGATGAATCTGGTCGGCAACGCCCTCAAGTTCACGTCGGCCGGCAGCGTCACGATCCGCGTCGCGGAACTCGCCGGCACTGCCGACCATGCCCACCTGCGCTTCGAAGTGGAAGACACCGGCATCGGCATCGCAGCGGCGGACCTGTCGCGGATCTTCGAGCCGTTCGAGCAGGTCGACACGTCGCAGACGCGTCAATACGGCGGCACCGGCCTCGGACTGGCGCTGTGCAGGAAGCTGGTAGAGGCCCTCGGCGGCGACATCGCGGCGGACAGCCGGCCCGGCATCGGCAGCACCTTTCATTTCGAACTGCCGGTCGGCCGCAGTACTGCGGAGCCCGACGACAGCCCGTGTGATGCCGAAGGCGAGGCGGAAGCGCAGCTTGCCAGACACGCGGGAGCCCGCGTGCTGGTGGTCGAGGACGAACCGGTCAGCCTGGAGATCGTCTGCGCGCTGCTGTCGGACCTCGGCCTGTCGGTGAGCACCGCCAACGACGGCATCGAGGGCGTCGCACGGGCGCAGGCGAGCCCCTTCGACCTGATCCTGATGGACATGAACATGCCCAGGCTCGGCGGCATCGACGCGTGCCACGAGATCCGCAAGATCGCGATCCATGCCGAGACGCCGATCATCGCCTTGACCGCCAACGCCTTCGTCGAGGATCGCGATCGCTGCCTCGAGGCGGGCATGGACGACCACATCACCAAGCCCGTGATTCCGGAAGTGCTTTTCGAGACCCTGGCCCGCTGGCTGGACAAGTCGCACGCCCCGAGCGCCACGGTCTGAGCTGCCGGCCGCTCGCCGCGGGCCATTGCCGGGGCGCGCCGCGGCTCCCCGAAGTGGCATTTTTGCTCACGCAGATTGGTTGATTTCAGCCTAGGAGCAGGCGGCCGCATCTCCTACAGTTGCGGCACGCGACAACGCTGCACGGCCGGCCACCGGCCAGCGGCGGCGAGTCGCCAGTCGATGCCCCCACGACCACACCGGCGGCAGTCGCAGCACCGGCCAGGACGCCCGGTGAACCGCAACCGAGATCAGCGAGAAGACCATGCAACGAGACCCGATCGTCATCACCTCCGCGACCCGCACGCCGATCGGCGGATTCCGCGGCGCCCTTGCCGGACTGACCGCCCCGCAGCTCGGCGGCGCCGCGATCCAGGCCGCCGTCGAGCGCGCCGGCATCGGCGCGGAACAGGTCGATGAGCTCATCTTCGGCTGCGTGCTGCCGGCCGGTGTCGGCCAGGCGCCGGCCCGCCAGGCCGCGCTGAACGGCGGCCTGCCACTCGCGGTCGGCTGTACTACGGTGAACAAGGTGTGCGGCTCGGGCATGAAGGCGACGATGCTCGCCCACGACCTGCTGCTGGCCGGCAGCGCCGAAGTGATGGTCGCCGGCGGCATGGAATCGATGAGCAACGCGCCCTACCTGCTGCCCAAGGGTCGCGGCGGCTATCGGCTGGGCCACGGCCAGGTTCTCGACCACATGTTCTTCGACGGCCTCGAAGATGCGTACAGCGCCGAGCACCGTGGCCGCCTGATGGGCACCTTCGCCGAGGACTGTGCGTCCAGCTACGGCTTCACCCGCCAACAGCAGGACGAATTCGCGATCGCCTCCCTGACCCGGGCCCAGGCGGCGATCGAGGACGGCGGCTTCGATTGGGAGGTCGCACCGGTCAGCATCGCAGGGCGCAGCGGCGACACCCGCGTGCTCCATGACGAGCAACCCGGCAACGCCCGCCTCGACAGGATTCCGACCCTGAAGCCGGCCTTCCGCGCCGATGGCACGGTGACACCGGCCAACTCCAGTTCGATCTCCGACGGTGCCGCGGCAGTGGTGCTGATGCGCCGATCGGCCGCCGAGCGCCTGGGCGCCACGCCGCTGGCGACCATCATCGGCCACACCACCCATGCCGATGCGCCGCATCTCTTCCCCACCGCACCTGTCGGTGCGATCGGAGCCCTGCTCGACAAGGCCGGATGGGGTGTCGCCGATGTGGACCTGTGGGAGATCAACGAGGCCTTCGCGGTGGTGACGATGGCAGCGATGCGGGATCTCGGGTTGCCCCGCGACCGGGTCAACATCCATGGCGGCGCCTGCGCGCTCGGACACCCGATCGGCGCCTCCGGTGCCCGCATCCTGGTCAGCCTGATCGGCGCGATGAAAAAGACCGGCGCGCGCCGAGGCATCGCCAGCCTGTGCATCGGCGGCGGCGAGGCAACCGCGATCGGCATCGAGATGGCCTGACATCAGACCCGGCGCCGATCGCCGGCAGGGTCGCGATCGATGCCGCAATCCGAAGATTCATGACACCACGGAGACGTCGCGGCCTGCCGCGCCAGCCAGGCCCGAGTTCTCCGTGCGCCGAATCGAAAGGCATATCCGGAGGAGGAGACCGCATGTCCTACCAGTCGCAATACCAACAGAAGCGCATGACCGCCAGCGATGCGGTAAGTCAGGTGCGGGACGGCGACATGATCGTCGTCCCGACCGGTGTCGGCGAGCCGCCGACCCTGCTTGCAGCCCTTTCCGAGCAACGCCGCGCCTTCCATGGCGTGCAGATCGCCCAGATCCTGCCCCTGCGCCAATACGACTATTTCGATCCGGACACCGCCGAGCACGTGCGCCACTGCGCCTATTTCTTCGGCGGACCGTCGCGCGCCGGCGGCCGGGACGGCTGGATCGACTACGTGCCGGCCTGTTTCTCGGAACTGCCGTCGCTGATCGAACGGCGGCAATTGCCGGCCGACACGGTATTCACGATGGCTTCGCCGATGGACCGACACGGCTACTTCTCGCTCAGCCTCGCCGCCGACTATACGATGGCGGCCATCGCGCAGGCGCGCGCGGTGGTGCTGGAAGTGAACCCCAACGTGCCGTTCGCCAACGGCAACTGCCATGTACACATTTCCCAGGTGAGCGCCCTGGTCGAGAGCGAGGAGCCGGTGCTCGAAGTCGGCCTGCCGACGATCGGCCCGGTTCAGGAGGCGATCGGCCGCTACGTGGCCGACATGATCCCCGACGGCGCAACGCTGCAGATCGGTTATGGCGGCATCCCCGACGCGGTGGTGATGCAGCTCACCGACAAGCGCGACCTCGGCGTGCACACCGAGATGATCGGCGACGGCATCATGAGCCTGGTGGAGTCCGGCGCGATCACCAACCAGCGCAAGAACACGAACCGCGGCAAGATGCTCGCCACCTTTGCGCTGGGCTCGGCCAAGCTGTATCGCTTCATGGATCGCAATCCGGCCCTGGAAATGCATCCGGTAGACATCACCAACGATCCCTATCTCGCCGGCCGCAACGATCGACTGGTGTCGATCAATGCCAGCATGCAGGTGGACCTGATCGGCCAGTGCGGTTCCGAGAGCCTCGGCTTCACCCCCTATTCCGGTACCGGCGGACAGGCCGACTTCGTCCGCGCGGCCAACCGCTCCCGCGACGGCAAATCCTTCATCGTGCTGCCGTCGACCGCCAAGAAACAGTCCGTCTCGCGCATCGTGCCGACCCTGACGCCCGGCACCCATGTCACGACCAGCAAGAACGACGTCAATTACGTGGTGACCGAATACGGCGTCGCGCAGCTGCGCGGCAAGACCGCGAAACAGCGCGCCGAGGCCCTGATCGAGATTTCCCATCCGGACTTCCGACCGGAGCTGAGGGAAGCTGCACGCGCGATGAAGCTGTTCTAGGATTCAACCGCTCCCGGGGGATGGGCGGCCGACGACCCGGCGGGTGTGGCCCGCCGCGGTCGTGCCTCACCGCCACCGATGGGCCGCGCCCCGGCGCGAGAGCGTGAACGTCGCACCTATGACATCCAGCGGCAGCCCGGCCCCGACCATACGAATCGCCGCAGGACCGGCGACGACTGCGGACCAGTCGCCGCGATCGTGGCGCACGGTCCGCTCGAAGCGCTTCTCGCAGTGATCCCGAGCGCCGGCTTTGCGCAACTGCCGGGACGATGGCCGACGATCCGTCGCGGCACCGCCACCGATCCCCGCGGCAGTCGGATCCCATTGGATGCCGGATCGCCGCATTCTCTGTGTCCCATGGTCACCTCGAGATGTCGCTGCGGCAAGCTTGCGCCGGCAAGGTCGGTACCTGCGTGGTCGCGACGCCGGCGACGCCCCGTCTACCGACCCGCTCGATCCTCTCGGCCAACGCCGGCCCTGCGCGCCCCTGGCGCGCGCCAGCGACAACCGGGCAAACATCGAAAGGGATCGGGGGTGAGCCGCCCCATCGCTCATGCCGTCGACAGATCCGGGCAGCGCCGACGCGCCGCGTCCCCCTTGCTACTCCAGGCATTTCAAATGCTTGCCCGATGCCATGGAGGTCGGGCAGCCGCCTTGCGCAAGCCTCGTGATTGGCATACAAGGGAAGCTTCGAGAATGCGCGAGGATGCGTTGTGAATTTCACGTCGCACCGGCGATGCCCGTCTTGCCGCGAGACGGCTTCGCGCAGCATGTCACTGCAGATCACCATCGCATGCTTGTCGCTGCCGATCTTCCGAGCACCGAACCCGCAGCGCTGCGGCTCAGATCAGTCGAATTCGGCGCCGAGCCGCGACATCGGTATGACGAGCAACGATTTGTGAGGCGTCCACCGGCGGGTGAAACGAAAACAAGGCCGCGCGTCCCGCGCGCAATTCCGCGCCTGCCCGATGCCATGCCTTCCTGCAAACGCGACACAGCTGCCGATACGCGCCGCGCCGCCTCGGTAATCGGGGATACAGTCATCGCGCTGTCGAACGCATTCGGCGGCGTGCCGTTCTTGAAGAGCCGCCAACAAGGGAGGTCGACATCGGAAACTGATGATGTGCCACTGATTTTTCGAAAGAAACACTCATATGATCGTTATCTAGGAGCGTCAGAGATGAAATTAAAGACTGGATTGCTGGCAAGCGCTGTCTTCCTGTTGTTCGGTGCAGGCGTGGCCCCTGCGACTGCCCAGGTCAGCGACTCGAACCACAAGTGCATCCTGACAGGCAGCTACGGCTATTCGTTCACCGGCACCAGCTTTACGCCATTGGGCGCAGCGCCATTCACCGAAACCGGATTCCTCGTCGCCGACGAGAATGGCGGCATAAGCGGCAAAGGCAGCCTGACATTCTTCTTTGCGGATTTCGCCGGCAACGGCCCGTTATGGCTTCTGGTGGACGAGACCCAGTCGGGTGGCGAGGTGCTGGTCAACGAGGATGCGCCCTGCACGGGCGAAGTCGCCTTTCTTTCCACCGCGGTCGTGGTCAAGACGTCGAATCCGCTGTTGATGCCGGTTGGAAGCATCTTCTACCAGGATTCGCCGCGCTCGGTAGCCTTCACCATCAGTGGCCTGAAGGACGAAGTCGTGGATTTCATCAGCACATCGCCCTTGACGATTGCAGTCGGCAACGGTCGCAAGCAAGGCAACTGATCACAGCACGATAACAAGAATCCAGAACATGCACCGACAAGACTTGAAATTGACGTGAACAAGCGACGGTGGGGCCGGGCAATGGCTGCACCGCGTACGGTGTAGACCGGGAATCTGCCCAGGCCCCACCGATCGCCGTCATGCAACGACGCGATCCGCCTGGCGACAGGACGCTCCGCACGCTGCGCCGGGCACTGCGCTGCACCGCATCTGTTCGTCCAGCGGCAGGCAAATGCCGGATCGAACGACGCGAGCCAGCCGCTTCGGACCGCTGCCGTCCCTCAGTGGCTGGTCCCTTCCGACTTGTGGATCTTGTTGTATACGTTGTACTTGCCGACCGGCCTGGCTGCCGGCAAGCGCTTGATCTCCTTCAAGGTGTCGGCGTCGATGTAGATCAGCGCACCGTCCTGCTCCAACAGGCTGGCGATCAGGTAGCGGCCATCGCGGTCGAACTCGACGTGGGCGAGTGTCTTGCCTGGCTCGGGCCGCAGCCGCGCGACCACTTCCAGGCTCTGCTTGTCGATGACCTGCAGCGTGTCGCGACCGGTCGGGCTCATCATCGAATCGACGAAGGCATAGCGGGCATGCTCGTGGCTGCGCAGGAAGAAGCCCGGACCCAGCGTCGGGATGCGCCTGATCGTGCGCCAGTCAGCCATGTCGATGATGCTGACCACGCCCTCCCTCAGGTTCGGACTGCCCATCACCCGGTGACCCCGGTAGTCCCAGGTGATGCCGGAGCCCAGATGCGGCATGCCGGGAATATCGAGCTCCGCGATCGCCCGGCGCACGTCGAGATTCACCACCTGGCCGCGGCCCTCGCGCGAGGCACCCATCACGTTGGCGTAGTTCTGGCTGAAGTAGAAGTCGTCGAGCGGTGCATCGAGCCGTGTACGACGTGGATTGAGGAAGCCCGGCGTGGCGATGCCCTCGCCCATCTTGTAGTCGTGGACGTAGCCTTCGTAGATCGGCGCGGCCTTGTCGTCGTACGAGATCTCCCAGATCTCGGGCACATCCTTCAGCGCCGCGACGAAGGACCTTCGCGGCGACGCGTCGTACACCGCCGACACCCGAGAGGCGTGTTCTCCGGCCTGGTCGGCGACGTCGAACAGCTTGACCAGCCGGAGTTCGGCGTCGAGCAGCACCAGCGTCTTCGGCAGATAGTTGGCGACCGCGACGAGGCGCCCGTCGGCCGACACCGCGGCGTTGCGGGTGTTGATTCCGGCGCGCACCTCGGCCACGGTCTTCAGATTCCACAAGTCGTACTTGGTGATCCAGCCGTCGCGCGAGGCGAAATAGACATAGCGACCGTCCGGCGAGAACTTGGGCCCGCCGTGCAGCGCAAAGCGCGACGGAAAGCGATGGATGCGCTCCATGCGGTCGCCGTCGAGGATGCTGACGTGATGATCCCCGCTCTCGACGACGACGAAGAGATTCATCGGATCGGCATCGAACACCGGCTTTGCCGGCAGGCTCCCGGGTGCGTGGTACTCGATCCGCGACGCGCGAATGTCGAGCTCGCGCCAGCGCGGCGCCGGGCTCACCGGCGTCTGGATCCATTCCGCCAGCGCCGCGAGGTCGCGCTCGGAGAGGAGCTTGCCGAAGGCCGGCATCCGGGTCGCCGCTCGACCCGAGCGGATCGTCGCGAGCGCATCGCTGCGCTTCAGCCGCGCGAGGTTCTCGGGCAGCAGGGCCGGTCCGCTGCCACCGAGGCGGTCGGCTCCGTGGCAGGCAGCGCAATGCGTGCGGTAGAGATCGGCGACCTCGCCCGCGCGCGCCTGCGCTGCCGGCAGCGTTGCCAGCATCGACGCGGCGAAGGCAAGCAGCAGCTTCACGGTCGTACCTCCTTCAGCGGAACCACCCGCCGCCACGGCGTCACCTCGACCCGCCGGCGCCCGTCGGCGATACCGATCTCGGCATCGTCGAGATAGCAGCCCGGATCCTCCTGCCACGGGTCGCCGGTGACCTGCTCGGCCCGCACCCGCGAGCTGCCGTTGCAGATCGCCAGATAGGCGCAATCGCCGCAGCGCCCGGTGACCGGCCGTGGCCGCTGGGCCAGGCCGGCCATCAGGCCGTGGCCGCGGTCCTGCCAGATCGCCGAGAACGGCCGCTCGCGGACGTTGCCGAGGGTGTAGTGCCACCACATCGTGTCCGGATGGACGTTGCCGAGGTTGTCGATGTTGGCGACGCCGACGCCGCTGGCGTTGCCGCCCCAGCGCTCGAGCACGCGTCGCGCCTGCTCGACCCGGTCCGGCATCCGGCGCGCCACCCAGTGCAGGAAGAACACGCCGTCGGCGTCGTTGTTGCCGGTCGTGAAATCCTTGCGCACCCCCTGCGACTCCATCGCCAGCACCCGATCGAACAACAGCGTCATCGCCTCCCGGGTCATCCGGTGGCGGGCGTCTTCGGCGCGGTTCTTGTTGCCACGGCCGGCGTAATTGAGGTGCGACAGGTAGAAGCGATCGACCTGTTCGTCCTCGACCAGCTGCAGCAGCGCCGGCAGGTCGGTCGCGTTGTCGCGGGTCAGGGTGAAGCGCAGGCCGACCTTCAGGCCGAGATTGCGCGCCAGCCGCAAGCCGGCCAGCGACTTGTCGAAGGCGCCGTCCATGCGGCGGAAGCGGTCGTGGGTGGCGCGCAGGCCGTCGAGGCTGATGCCGACGTAGTCGAGGTCGAGTTCGCCGATCCGTTCCGCCGTCGCCGCGTCGATCAGCGTACCGTTGGAGGACAGGCCGACGTAGAAGCCCATCCGCTTGGCCCGCGCGGCGATCTCGAAGATGTCGGGCCGCAGCAGCGGCTCGCCGCCGGACAGGATCAGCACCGGCACGCCGAATGCCGCCAGATCGTCCATCACCCGATCGACTTCGGCGGTCACCAGCTCGCCGGCAAAATCCCGGTCGGCACTGATCGAATAGCAATGCCTGCAGGTCAGGTTGCAGCGCCGGATCAGGTTCCAGATCACCACCGGACCGCGGCCCGACGGCGCTGCCGGCCGCCGCTCCGGAGCCGGTGCGGGACCCAGCAGCATCCTGACGTAGCGTGAAATCCGGAACATCTCGACCTCCTGGCGGCAACGTCCGAGCCATTGTCGGCAGCGCTCGCGAACGGCTCCTTGACGGCCGTCAAGTGGCGGCCGACGACAGCGCTTGCGAGACAGCGGGGACGATGGCGGCTAGATTTGGAAGGAACGCGAACCACGGATCGCCGATGACACCGCTGAGCCTGTTCTACAGCTACGCCCACGAGGACGAGCCCCTGCGCGACGAATTGCAGGGCCACCTCGGCATCCTGCAGCGCCGCGGCGTGATCGACACCTGGTACGACCGCGACATCCCGCCGGCGAGCGGCTGGGAACAGGAGATCGACCACCACCTGCAGTCGGCCGACATCGTGCTGCTGCTGGTCAGCGCGGACTTCATCGCATCGGACTACATCTGGGGCCGGGAACTCACGGTCGCGCTCGAGCGGCAGGCGAGCGGTGATGCCCAGGTCATTCCGATCCTGATCCGCGCGGTGGACATCGAGGACGCGCCCTTTTCCCACCTGCAGGGCCTGCCCACCGATCTGCGTCCGGTCACCTCCTGGCCGAACCGGGACGAAGCCTGGACCGACGTCGCCAAGGGCGTGCGACGGGCGGTCA
>JAGRGB010000173.1 GCA_020445745.1 Rhodocyclaceae bacterium
CGATCGCCTCGTCCTCGGTCAGGCCGAGCAGTTCGAGCGCCATCGGGTTGATGAAGATGCAGTGGCCGTCCCGGTCGACGCCGAAGATGCCCTCGCCCGCCGAATTGAGCAGCAGTGCATTACGGGCCGACAGGCGTTCGATCTGGGTCTGCGCCTGCCGTGCGCGCTCTTCGGCAAGCCGCCGCTCGGAGACGTCGAGGTGGATGCCGACCACCCGGTGGGGCAGGCCGGCCTCGTCCCGCTTGACGACCTGGCCGAGCGCGTGAATCCAGATCCAGTTGCCGGAGTCGTGGTGACGCAGCCGGTATTCGCTGACGAAGCGTTCGCTGCGGCCCTGCAGGTGGGCGACCAGTCGCTCGCGTACCGACGGCAGATCCTCGGGATGGATCAGGCGTTCCCAGGCATCGAAATCGGGCGCGACGTCGCCGTCCGGGTAGCCCAGCATCGACAGTCCCAGGCCGCCGAATTCGAGTGCGCCGCTGCTCACCTGCCAGTCCCACAGACCGATGCCGGCGCCCTCGATCGCCAGCCGCAACTGCTCGCGGCTGCGCTCGAGCGCGCTGGCGATGCGGCGTGACTCGCCGACGTCCACCATGACCCCTCGCAGCCATCGTACCTGGCCGCGCTCGCCAACGACGGTCACGATGTCGCGCAGCCACACCGGCCGGCCGTCACTCGCGAGCATGCGATACTCGACCTCGTGGCCGTCTACGCCCTCGACCATCGTCCTGCGAAAATTCACGGCCCAGGTGCGGTCGTCGGGATGGAGGTGGGTTCGCCAGAAGTCGCCCCGGTACCAGTCTTCGATCGGATAGCCGAGGAGGCGCTCGGCATGACGGCTGACGAAGGTGAACCGGCCCGATTCGGCTTCCGCCTCCCACACGATGCCGTCGGTCGAATCGACCAGGTCACGATAGCGACGGCGCTCCTGGATAAGGATCTGCTCGCTGCGCTTGAGCGTGGTCATGTCGAGGCAGACGCCGGTCAGCCGCCGCACGCCGCCGTTGTCGTCGCGTTCGGCGCGGGCACAGACCCGCAGATAGTGGGTGTCGCCACCACGCCTGACCGAGCAATAGTCGACCACCATGTCGTCGTCGCCGCTGCGCGCCTGCTCCAGTGCCATCGCGAGCCGAGCGCGGTCGCCGGGTTCGACCCGTTCGAGCCAGGCCGCCAGCGACCCGTCGAAGCGGTTGGTGTCGATGCCGTGCAGCTGGAGCATGGCCTCGTCCCAGGAAAAGCTCTGGCTGACCAGATCGTAGTCCCAGACGCCGATGCCGGCGGCAGCGGCAGCGACCGCGAAACGCTGGTTGAGGGCCTCGATGTGCTCTGCATGGTCGCGCAGCGCAGTCTCCGCCTCGCGCCGCGCCTTCAGGCTGACCAGGGCGATCACCACGCCCATGTCGTCGCCCGATACCGGTACCGCGCTGATGGCCAGGTCGTTCGCGCGATCGCCGCGGGCGACCCGGATCTCGATCTCCCCGGAGGGCTCGCCGGAGGCCAGTGCGATGCCATCGGCGAGGGCCTCGGCAGGCAGTTCCCGGCCGCCGACGTCGGAAATCGTCAGGCCCAGCGCGCCGATCCGCCGGCCCGCCATCGCCTGCGGCTCGCTCAACAGCAGATCCGAGGCGGCGGCATTGAATTCGCGAAGCCGCCCCGCGGCATCGGTGACCGCGACGCCGACCGGCATCGCCGCGAACATCGCCCGGGTCATCGCCTGGTGGCGGCGGAACCGGTCCTGGGCCTCGACCCGGGCGGAGATGTCCTGAAGCGTCCCGACGATGCGCCGGGCACCGTCGGCTCCAGCCACCGAGACCTCGGCGCGCATCTCGACATGTCGCACCCGGGCGCCTGCCAGTTGGATCCTCAGCTGTATCTGCAGCGGGGTCGATTTGCGCTGGGCTTCGCGGTAGGCGCTGTGCACCCAATTGCGGTCGTCCGGATGAACGGCATTGAGGAAGGCGTCGTAATGGGGGACGACCCGTCCCCGATCCAGCTCGAGCAGGCGATAGATCTCGTCCGACCAATAGATCTCGCCACTGTCGAGATTGCGTTCCCAGCTGCCGATCGCCGCCACCCGCTGGGCGCCGGCGAGGCGCGCTTCGCTGGCGCGAAGTTCGTCGGTCATGCGGTGCACGTCCGTTATGTCGTCGGCGACGCACAGCAGGCCCAGGATCTCGCCGGAGGCAGCCACGATCGGCGTGCAGCAGAGGCGAACGCAGACGCGGCCGGTAGCTGCGGACAGGCTGAGCCAGCGCTCGCCGCTGATCGCCACGCCACCGGCAAGCACGGCGCCGTCCTGGGCACACAGTTCGCGCAGGCCCGCATCGGCGAGCACGTCGTCGCCGTGGCCGGCGAGCGATTCGGCGGGAATTCCCGCCAAGCGCTCGAAGCCGTTGTTGCAGGTCAGAAAACGTCCCTCCGCGTCCTTCATCCAGGCCAGTCCTGGGATGCTGCGCACCAGCATCGTGCAGGTGCCTTCGCTGCGCTGCAATTGTTCGCGGCTGCGTGCAAGCTGATCGTGCAGGCGCTCGGGAGTGCGCAGCACGCGCAGCAGCAAGACCGCGATGGCAGCGCTGCAAAGGACTGCCACGAGCCGCGGCGGCCACAATTCGTCGGCTGGCAGCCAGCCCCCCGTCGGGCGCAGCCCGAGCACCCATTGGTTGCCCGGCGGGCCGATCGCGACTTCGACCTCCTGCTGCATGACGACGCCGCTCGAGGCGATCAGCGTACGGGAATCGCCGATCGCGGCGCGGCGCCACAGCGCATAGTCGAAGCCGCGCTCCGGAATGCGATCGATGCCGGTGCCGGCGAGGATGTTGTCGACCGGGAGCAGCGCGGTGGCGAATCCCCAGAAGCCACCATTGACCGAGTCGGATGCGACGAAGACCGGCAGCAGCGCGACCAGGAGCCGGCTTCCCGCGGCGTTCGGCAGCGGGCCGGCCATCACCATATGGCGGCTTTGCAGGGCCTGCACCGCGGCTGCTCCGAGCAATTCGTCATGCAGCAGGTCGCCACCGGCCGTGGCCTTGGACATCGCCAGCGGTACCGTCTGGGCGACGACGCCGCCCGGTGCGAGCTGCAGCGCGGCGGCGGCCGGGAACTGGGCCAGCATGGCACCGCCGAGCCGGGCAAAGTCCGCGAACACGTCGTCGCCCCGCTCCACCAGTGCCGCCAGCGCCTGGGTCGCCGGCAGGCCGGCGTCGAGCCTCTCGCCGAGCAGTTGCAGGTGGGCGTGGCCGAGTTCCATGGCGTCGGCGCGACGCGCGGCGATCTCGGCGTTTTCCCGATGCAGTACGAATGCCTGCGTCATGACGGCAAGCAGCACGAAGGCGACGGTCGCCAGCATGCCTGCGCCGAACGTGCGTCGACGCGAATCCGCGCCGTCAGTGGGGAACGCTTGATCTGGAATCTCGCGGTTCAATTCGTGTCGCCGGTGATTTCGCCTAGATTCTACGCCCTGCCGTGAGTGCCGCATCAATCAGCCGACATCGCCGGCGTGTCCCTGGCGCGGGGCCGGCGGCGGGCCGACCGGGCCGCGATTGATCTTCGCCGCGCGCCGGCTCACACTGCGGTGAGTCACGCGCGGAGCACGATCATGACTCAGTTCAGCTGGGATCCGGCGCAACACTCGGTCGGTGTCGAGCACATGGATGTCGTCCACCGGGAATTCCTCGCGTTGGCGCGCGTCCTGGAAGACTGTCCGAACAGCCAGTTCGCCGATCGCCTGCGGGCACTGGTCGATCATACCGAGAAGCATTTCGCAGCCGAAGAGCGGGAAATGCGGGAGACCGCCTGCCCCTCGTTGGCCGAGCACGCGGCCGAGCACGCGCGACTGCTCGCAGATTTGCGGCGCTTCCAGCAAGCGGTCGAGCGGGGGCGCCCGGCCATGGCACGGGCTTTCGTCGAGGACGGTCTCGCCGACTGGTTCGCGATTCATCTCGCGACGATGGATTCGGCGCTGGCCGCCCATCTGCGGGGTGGGTGAGGCTCCGCAGCAGGCTGCGTCAGGTCGCTGGCCGGCGCATCCGCAGGATCCGCCGGATGCCCTCGCCGGCATGACGCGCGACAAAGCGATTGCGGCGGAAGAAGCGGATCGCACGCCGGTTGCCGGCGCCCACTATCAACGACAGCGCGGCGCCCGCAGGACAGAGGGCGACGGTCGCGGCCAGCAGTGCCTGGGCCAGGCCGACGCCGAGATGGCCCGGCAGGACGACGATCCAGCGCAGCTCGGGATCCGTGCGTGACCGATCGACGATCGCGAAGCCGCACGCGCAACCGAGATATTCGCCGACCAGGACGCTCTGGTGCCGGTCGTGCAAGGCCTGCCCGAAGGCCGCCTCGACGCTGCCGACGATGCATGCGTGGTCGTCAACGCTCAGTTCGTCACGCCCCGGCTCGACGAAGGCCGGCAGGATCGCCATGCCCAGGTCGGGACGCAGGTGGCGCAGATCATCCGCCCTGCCCGGCCGGACGCCGTATCCGTCCGGCAATGTCTGTTTGCTGCCCATGGGGTCGAGGATAGCGTCCGGCGCGGTGATGACCATGTCGGATTTCCCTGACCCTCGGGGCGGCCCGGCACGACGACGCGGGGGCCTCAGGCCTCGGGTCCGAAGCAGTCGCCGAACTCGCTGCACTGTTCGCAACTCGGCGAACGGCAGATGAACAGCCCCTCTTCCTGGCACAGCTGCCGGTAGAGAAACTTCTTCCATTTCATGTCGCGGTCGTTGCGCGCCGCGAGCCCTGGAAAATTGCGTTGCATCAGGTCGGACAGTTCGCCGCGGGCGGCCAGACCGAGATCCTGCCAGAGGTGGTCCGAACCGAGGCAACCGTGGGCGACGACGGTCGCAATCGCCGGCGCGCCGGGGATTCCGTCGGCGGCATGGCGCTGGAGCAGCGCCACCAGATCGTCGAGTTCCAGGGCTCGTTCCCGCATCGGGGAAGCTGCTGCCGCAAAGTCGTCCGGAAGCCGCCAGACGAGGCCCGGGAAGTGGGTCCCGATCAAGCCCTGGAAATCGTCCCGGCCGAGGCCGAAATCGGCGGGCAGGCAACCGTGCCCCAGCGCCCAGCCTGCCAGCAGCGACGCCAGCGTGGCGCTGTTGGGTGAAACCTCGGCTCGCGCCATCAGGTGCGCGGTCATCGACAGACGAGACGCATCGGCCTGCCGGCGAATCCGCTTCGCTTCGCTGATGTCCGTCATTTCCGGGTCCTCCGTTGCTGCTGCGGGTGGCGGCAGTGCGCCACCCGCACGATCACGACAGTTCGCCGGTGCCGTATTCGACGAGGATGTCCTCGTCCCGAACGATGCACTGACATGCCAGGCGATAGTCGGGCGCGAGGTCGTCCACGTACATCGTGTCCAGTTCTTCCTGGGTGACCTTCTTGAGTTCCTTCAGCACGGTGCGCTCCTTGGGCGTCAGGTGGCCGGCGTGCTTCTTCTTGTGGGCGTCGATGACGGTGACCTTGACCAGACAGGTTCCGCATTCGCCGTCCTCGCACGAGAATTCGATCGGCACCCGGTTCTCCTTGGCGACCTTAAGGATCGTGTCCTTGTGGCTGCCCGCCGGCGCATAGACGGTCTTGTCGCGGTGTTCCGGGCTGGTGAATGTGATGTTCGGCATGTTGTGACTCCGGTTGTGAAATTGAAACGCGTGAAAAAATCAGCCTGGGCGCACGACGATTTCGCCGCCCAGCACCTGGGCCTGGCATGCCAGTCGGGCGGCACGTGGTGCGAGATTGTCGGAAAGCACCTGATGCTCGAGCACCGAGGGCTGGGCGAGGTTCTCGGATCCGGCGACGATCTTCATCATGCAGGTGCCGCACTCGCCTTCGCGGCAGCCGTAGGTGATGCCGGCACCGACCTTCTCCGAGACTTCGATCAGGCGCGTGCCGGCCGGCACCGTGACGGTGACGCCGATGTCTTCGAACGTGACACTCGCTTTGGGCATGGTCGTTCTCCGTTGTCGAAATGCTTGTTCAGGCCAGTTCGGCGATGTCGACGACCCGTCGGCGGGCGGTACCGGTGACGTGGGCGCCCAGTTCCCGGCCCAGCTCCCGGCAACGCTCGAGGTCGTCTTCGGTGGGATTGAGCTTGACCTTCAGGCCCTTCACCGGCACCCGCATCTTCAGGCCGCGCATGCGGTCCTCGACCAGTCCCACGGCTTCGCCGCTCCAGCCATAGGAGCCGAAAGCCGCACCGAACTTGCCCTTGACCGAAACCAGGGTCAGTGACGAGAGCAGATCCCACACCGGCTTGACCGCGTCCGCATTCAGGGTCGGCGAACCGAACGCCATGCCATCGGCTTCCTCGATCAGGTCCACGAACTGGCCGACATCGCTCATCTGCAGGTCGAACAGCGACACCCGCAGCTTGCTCACCTGCTCCGCCCCCTCCGCCACCGCCCGCGCCATCCGGGCGGTGTTGCCATAGGCCGAGACATAGAACACCAGCAGCGTCTTTTCGTCGCCGCCGCTGCCGAGTTCGGGCGTTGCCAGCCGCCGGTAGCGCGCCATGTAGTCGCGTGGCCGGGAACGCAGCAGCGGCCCGTGGGCCGGCAGGATGACCCTGGGGGCCAGCAATTCGAGCTTGTCGAGGGCTTCCAGGACGAAGCTGCGGAACGGCCGCATGATGTGCTGGTAGTAGTAGTCGAAGGAGAAGCGGAAATCGCCGACCGTGTCGTTCCACAGACGGTCGTCGCAGAAATGGCAGCCGAAGACATCGCCGGAGAACAGCATCCCCTCGTCCTCGAGCCAGGTGCATTGGGTGTCCGGCCAGTGCAGATAGGGCGTATGCACGAAGGCCAGTCGCCGCCCGCCGAGATCGACGGCGTCGCCGTCGCCGACCGGCGTGTATTCGGGTTCGGTACCGAGTTCGCGCACCAGCGCCTTGAGGATCGCCGGTGCCCGCTGGGACAGGACCAGCTCGGCACGGGGCGCGCGACGCATCAGCTCGGGCAGCGCGCCCGAGTGATCCGGTTCGAGGTGGTTGAGCACGATCACCCGGATCTCGTCGTAGCTGCAGACCTGCTCGAGGCGGGCGAAGAACTCGTCGGCAAATTCGATCTTGACGGTGTCGATGATCGCCACGCCGCGCTCGCCGCGCACCGCGTAGGCGTTGTAGGTGGTGCCGTTGGCGGTGTTGAGGACGATGTCGAAGCGCCGCATCCCCGGATCGAGGGCGCCGATCCAGTGCACGCCGCTCGCAAGCTCCACCGGCGCGCCCGGCACCACGACTGACGGGTGGCTCATGCAGTCGCCCTCCGCCCGCCGACCGACCGGCCGCGCGCGGCGTGCCGCGGCCAGCCGCTTCGGCAGGTGGCGCGAATTGTCCGCCCTTGCCCTGCAGGAGGATTGGCGAGCCCGAGGACCGTTCGGCCGGGGACCGTCACGCCACGTCCTCCGTGACCGGGCAGGATTGCGACGCGGCGCAGCCCTCGCCGAGCACCTCCGCGTCTTCCGCCAGGCCGATCCAGGCAGCGACCGCCGCATGCTCGAAACCCACCAATCGGCTGCCATCCTCCCGTTCCATCAGGGGACGCCGGATCAGCAGCGGGTCGGCCAGCAGCAGCGCCAGCCCTTGGTCGACGGCGAGCACCTCGGGCACCACCTCACCGGACTTCACGCGCGGTGCGGCGCGATTGAACCAGGCCGCTACCGGGAGATCGCCGAGGAACGCCAGCAGGCGCTCCGCGGTCCATGGCTCGGCGAGCAGATCACGCACCACGACCGCGTGGCCGGAGCGCTCCAGCAAGGCGCGCTGGCGGGCATTGCCAGCGCATTCCGGTTTCTGCCAGAAGGTCACCATGGTCATGCTGCCGTCTCGCCCCGTGACTGCGCGCGCCGCGCCTTCTCGAGCAGCGACATCGCCATCTCGAGGGGAATGCCGGTGAGGGATCCGGGCGGATTCAGCGGTTCGCCGAATTCGTCCACGATCGCGCCCTCGATCGGACAGATGCTCGCGCACTGGGGGTCGTCGTGGTCGCCGATGCATTCGGTGCAGCGATCGGCAACGATCTTGAAATGCGGTCGCGACTCGACGATGGCCTGGTTCGGACACAGCGGCTCACAGGCCCAGCAATTTACGCAGGTTTCGATGATTTCGAACGCCATCCCGGACTCCTTCCGATCTACCGGTCGCGGCTCAGGCCGCGCGGTCGGCCCGATCGCACGTCGCGGCCAGGCGGCCGTCGGCGGCGAGCTCGCCGTACACGGCGGCACAGGCCGCCTCGATTTCTTCCATCGCATGCTCGCCGTTGGGCGTGATGCCGGCGGCTTCCAGCCGGCCCCACGGCTCGAATCCGATCTTCGAGCACAGCACCACTTCGCAGTCCGACAGCGCGGCGATGGTCCGGTCGAGCACGGATTCGGCGTCGCCGCAGGTGTCGTCGCCGGCACAGTAGAGGTCGGTCTTGCGCGCCGCGAGGAATCGCACGCCATGCGTCGAGGCCTCGTACACCAGGAACTCCCGGGCGTGGCCGAAGTGCTGATTGACCAGACCCTGGCCGGAGCTCGCCACCGCGATCCGGATCGGCCGCGTCCCGGCCTCGCCGGCCATCGGCAGCGGCCGCGAGGCCACCTCTGCGTCGGCCCGCTCGGCCCGCTTTGCGTTCAGCTCGGCAGTGATGCCGGCGCGCACCTGGGCCCGCACGGCCATCGCCTGTTCGTAGTCGATGTCCATCTCGTCGATCTTGTCGAGCGTGAACTCCTCGCCCCGGTCCTCGCCCAGCAGGCCGACGGCGTCGGCACGACACTGGCGACAGTGACGCATCATGTTCATGTCGCCGGCACAGGCGTCCTGCAGTTCCTGCAGTTCGCCGGCGGTGGGGCCGCGCTGCCCGGTCAGCCCGTAGAAGGTGCCGTGCTCGGCTTCGGCGATCAGCGGCATGACGTTGTGGAGGAAGGCCCCCTTGGCCTTGACCACGCGCGAGACTTCCTTCAGGTGCTGGTCGTTGATGCCGGGAATCATCACCGAATTGACCTTCACCAGGATGCCGCGGGCGGTCAGCATCTCGAGTCCCTTCTGCTGCTGCTCGATGAGGATGCGCGCCCCTTCGATGCCGAAGATCCGCTTGTTCCGCCAGAACACCCACGGATAGATCCTGGCGCCGATCTCCGGGTCGAGACAGTTGATCGTGATCGTCACGTGGTCGATGTTGTGCCGGGCCAGTTCGTCGACCGACTCCGGCAGCGCGAGCCCGTTGGTGGACACGCACAGCTTGATGTCCGGCGCTTCCGCCGACAGCCGCCGGAAGGTCTCGAAGGTGCGCTGTGGGTTGGCCAGCGGATCTCCCGGGCCGGCAATGCCGAGGACGCTCATCTGCGGGATCTTCGCCGCCACCACCTTGGTCTTCTTCACCGCCTGGTCCGGCGTCAGCAGCTCCGAGACGACGCCCGGCCGCGATTCGTTGGAACAGTCGTACTTGCGATTGCAGTAGTGGCACTGGATGTTGCAGGCCGGGGCGACTGCGACGTGCATCCGCGCAAAGTAATGGTGGGCATCCTCCGAGTAACAGGGATGATCCTGGACCTTGGCGCGGATCGCCTCGGGCAGATGGGAGAGTTGCTCCCCACTGGAGCCGCATGCGCTGGCGCTGCAACCGCCGCCGGAAGCGCTGGCCGGCATTTGTCCGATAACTGGAAGTTCCATCGCGGGCACCCTTCGATTGCCTGATGCCCAATCTTCGCAAGGGCCGTGCCGCCTTGTGTGAATATCTATTTATCAGTGACTTGGCAAATCTTCCGAGGCGCAGACGGGTGACCTTGTCGGACATCCGACAGTCGCTTGTCGGACACTCACGGAGCCATCTCGTCGGGCATCGGCAGATCGTCCCGGTGCCCTGCCCCGGTCCGGCTCGGTCCCCGGACGGACAGGCCGTGCGGAACCGGTGGTCGCCACCCCGTGCGGCGCGGCTGCAGCGATCGCCGGCGCAGCCCGCAATGGGGTGCCGCGGGCGGCGTCGCAGCACGCCCGCACCGGCACGCCATTCGACGGCACATGCGACCGGATCCGCGGCCACCACAGCCGTGTCGCGGCCGGCGTCGTCCGTCGGGGCTGACGGCCGCTGCCGGCGTCGCGGCGACGGACCGGCGGCCGCTCAGAATTGCTTGACGCGGATGTTCAGAGTCTGGATGCGGTAGGCGATCTGGCGCGGCGTCATGTTGAGCAGCCGCGCTGCCTTCGCCTGCACCCAGCCCGCCTGTTCGAGTGCGGCGATGACCTTCTCGCGTTCGTCGAGGTTGGGGTCGTCGAGGCGCACCGACGAGCGCATCACGCCACTCGCCCGCGGCTCCGAGATGCGCTCCTCGAGACCGAGTTCGAGCACGTCGTCCCGGCCGATCACCGCACAGGCGCTCATCACCGCGGCCCGCTCCAGACAATTCTCGAGTTCCCGAACGTTGCCGGGCCAGTCGTAGTGGGTCAGTACCCTCAGCGCGTCGTCGTCGATCGACAGCTCGCGCCCCTGCTGGCGCCCGATCTTGCCGACCAGGAAACGCGCGATGTCGGGGAGATCCTCGATGCGCTCCCGCAGCGGGGGCAGATGGATCGGCATGACGTTGAGTCGGTAGTAGAGATCCTCGCGAAAGTCACCGAGCTCGACTGCCCGCTCCAGATCGCGATGGGTCGCCGCGACCAGGCGCACGTCCACCCGTATCGTGCGCATGCCGCCGACTCTTTCGAGCTCGCCCTCCTGCAGCACCCGCAGCAGCTTGGCCTGGAATGCCGCCGACACCTCGCCGATCTCGTCGAGGAACAGCGATCCGGCGTTGGCCTGCTCGAAGCGGCCCTTGCGCTGGCTGACGGCACCCGTGAAGGCGCCCTTCTCGTGGCCGAAGAGTTCGGATTCGAGGAGGTTTTCGGGCAGCGCGGCGCAATTGAGTTTGACGAAGGGGCCGTCCGCGCGGGGCGAGTTGTAGTGGATGGCATGGGCGATCAATTCCTTGCCGGTGCCTGTCTCGCCGCGAATCAGTACCGTCGTGTTCCACTTGCCGACCTGCCGGACCTGTTCGAAGATGCGCTGCATCCGCGCCGAACGGCCGACGATGTTCTCGAAACCATACTGGTTGCGGACCGCGCGCCGCAGGCCGTCGCGTTCCTGTTCGAGGTCTGCCTTCTCGTCGCGAACCTGCCACGCCAGCTGCACCGCCTGGCCGAGCAGCTGGGCGATCATCCTGACCAGGTTCGCCTTTTCCTCGAGTTCCGTCGAGCCGCAGGATTCCGGCTGGCAGGCGAGAACGCCGACGAGCCCGTCAGCGGTGCGCACCGGCTGGGCGATGAAGGCACCACCGGGATCGTAGAGGCCGGTGCGGTTGAGGAAATCGGGCTCGTCGTCGATCACCGGCAGCACCACCTCGCGGTCGCCGTCTACGACGCGCCCGAGGATGCCTTCGCCGCTGCGATAGCGGATCGGGCGCCGCGACTCGAGGCCCATGCCGACCTCGACCACCATGTCGCCGGTGCTATCGTCGAGCAGCGTGATCAGGCCGCCATAGAGGCCGCCCTGTTCCATCGCCCGCAGCATTCCGCCCATCGTCTCGCGCAGATCGAGGGAGCGCGACAGGACGCGCCCGACCTCGTACAAGGTGTCGAGGGCGCGCTGCAAGTCGTGAACGCGCTCACCGTTTGCGACCACCGGGCTGGCATGCATCATTCGATCTCCCTCGGGCCGCGGGGGAAGAACACCTCGAAGCGGCAGCCTTCCTCGTAGGCAGGATCGACCCGGATCAAGCCCGAGTGCCGTGCCACGACCTCCTGCACGAGGGCCAGGCCCATGCCGGCGTGGCGCCCGCCCGGACGGCCGATGCGGTAGAAGGGTTCGAAGATCTTGTGACGGTATTCCTCCGCGATGCCCGGCCCGGTGTCCTCGACCAGGACCCGCACGCCGTCGTCGGCGACTTCGGTGATGACGCGCAGCTCCCGCTGCGCCGAACGCGCGCTAACCATCGCCGCCAGGGCGTTGTCGATCAGTTGCTTGAACATCGTCCGCAGTGCGGTCGCCTGGCCCGGGATCGCCGGCAGCACGGCTGCCGGCCGCCATGCGACGGATACCCCGGCGGCGAGCAGCGCCGAAGTCGAGACCGACAGCACGTCACGCAGGATCTCGTTCAGGTTCAGTGGCGCCGCTGATTCCTGCGAGATCGGAGGCAGGCTCTCATGCAGACGGGCGAGCGAGCGCCGCCCGGCTTCCAGTGCCTCGCGCAGGACGCCGGCCAGGGCGACCGGATCGTGGCTGCTGCGCCTTTCGACCAGCTTCAGCGCCGCCTCGATGAGGTTGACCGGCTCCTGCAACTGATAGATCGCGCCGTTGATGGTCTCGCGCAGGCTCTGCTTCAGTTCGCCCTCGGCCAGCAGCGTGCGCAGGGCGCCGATCCGCTGCTCCTCCTGGCGCCGTTTGTGCTCGGTGATCTCTTCCATCACCAGCAGCAGGAAACTGCGCCGGGCCGGTTCGAAGAAATCGTCCGAGTTGGGGTCGGCCTCGTCGAACCAGGTGCCGGAGCAGGAAAACCAACGGATCGGCCCGCCACCCCGTTCGACCACGAACTCGCGTGCCGAGAAACCCCCGGCGGGCAGCTCCCGTCGGCCGTCGCGCCTCGCGAACAGCGAATCGAGCACCGCCTTCGCCGGCTCCACGCCCGCGAACAGGCTGTGCAGTTTCTTGTATTCGTGATTGTCGAGCAGCACCTTGCAGTCGGCGTCGAGGACGACCGTGGCGACCGGGGTCAGATCGATCACGGTCTCGATCAAGGCCTTTTGCCCGGCGACCTGGTGCTGCAGGTGGTGCATCTCCGTGACGTCGCGGTGGATGCCGACGAGATAGGCGTTCTCGCCCTTGGCGTCGAGGATCGGCGAAATCGTCAGCTCGGCGAGGTAGCGGCGACCATCCTTGCGCCGATTGACCAGCCGCCCGTGCCATGGCCGGTGGTTCGACAGCTCGGACCACATCTCGCGGTAGATCTCGATCGGCGTGGTGCGATAGGACAGCAGCGACTCGTTGCGGCCGATGACCTCGGCCGGCGCATACCCGGTAACCGCCTCGAAGGCCCGGTTCGCATACAGGATGTTGGCGCTGGCGTCGGTGATCGAGATTGCCACCGACGACTGGTCGGTCGTCTCGACGAACACCCCCGGTGGCAGGCCGTGACCGCTCGCCAGCAGGCTCTCGGCGACTTCGACGACCTCCTCGGGCGAACAGGTGGCGAGTCGGGCCACCACTTCGTCCACCGTCGGGCATGACCGGGCCCGGGCGCAAAAGTCCGGTTTTTCCATGAGGCGCTCTCCTGGCCCTGCCGGCTTCGCCGACCTGTCGGGCGTTGCAGTGCACCATGCAAGATTCGGACCGCCCCCTGCGAGACTTGCCTGGAACCGATTTTGGTGACAGCAATTTATTTTATTGCAGTGGCTTACATATTCTTCTTGATGTCATGGATGAGGATAAAGAGGTCGCTTCGAAGGCACAGCAGCGGTGCATCGCGGCCGGTCGGCGGACCGGCTGCGATCACCTGTTGCAAACACGACAAGGAGACCGCTTCAGGTGCCGTTTCGCACATCTGGGGCGCTCGGGTCGCCCCCGCGAAGCTCCCGCGACTGCCTTTTATTTCAAGGCTCTAGCAATAAGCGCCGACAATCTTCCGGCACCCGATCGTGCGATGGCACGCTTCCTGCGCCGACCCCGTCGAGATCCCGTATCGCGGATGGAAGCGTGATGAGCGAAGTTCTGATCCTCTTGCTGTCGACGGCGCTGGTCAACAACGTCGTGCTGGTCAAATTTCTCGGGCTGTGTCCCTTTCTCGGCGTGTCGCGAAAGCTCGACGCGGCGATCGGCATGGGATTGGCGACGACCTTCGTGCTGACGCTGGCGTCGGCCGCCAGCTGGATGCTCGAACAATGGCTGCTGGAGCCGTTCGGGCTGGGCTACCTGCGCATCGTCAGCTTCATCCTGGTGATTGCCGCGGCGGTCCAGTTCGTCGAACTGGCGATGCGCAAGTTCAGCCCCGAGCTCCATCAGGTGCTGGGAATCTACCTGCCGCTGATCACCACCAACTGCGCGGTGCTCGGGGTCGCCCTGCTCAATGTCCAGCAAGGCAGCGACTTTCTGCATGCGCTGTTGTACGGCCTCGGGTCGGCAGCCGGCTTCACGCTGGTGATGGCCATGTTCGCCGGCGTGCGCGAGCGTCTCGAACTGGCGGCGGTGCCGGCCAGCTTCAGCGGGGCGCCGATCGCATTGATCACCGCGGGCCTGCTGTCGCTCGCATTCATGGGATTTTCCGGCCTCAGGCTGGACTGATTCGGAGCAAGAAATGCTGATAGCCGTCACCAGCCTGACGCTGATCGCGACCTGCCTGGGACTGATCCTGGGCATTGCCGCACGGCGCTTTCACGTCGAGCCGCCCGAACTCGTCTCGGAGCTAGAAGCGATGCTGCCGGGCAGCCAGTGCGGCCAATGCGGATTCCCTGGCTGCAACGGCGCGGCCGAGGCGCTCGCCGATGGCCTGGCGCCGGTGACCCTGTGCCCGCCCGGGGGCCCCGCCCTGGCCCTGGCGCTCGCCGACAAGCTCGGCGTCCAGGTCGAGCTAGGCGCGATGGGCGAACGCGAGCCGACGATCGCCGCGGTCCGCGAGGACATCTGCATCGGTTGCACCAAGTGCTTCAAGGAGTGCCCGACCGACGCGATCCATGGCGCGATGAAGCAGATGCACTCGGTCATGAAGGAAGCATGCACCGGCTGTGGCAAGTGCGCCGAGATCTGCCCCACCGAGGCGGTCACGCTGGTACCGGTGGCGGCCACCCTGGGCAACTGGCGCTGGCGCGAGCCGGCCTTCGCGTAACGAGGAGTCGAAAATGGGATTCAGGGACCTGATTGCCGATTTCAAGCTGCAGTGGGGCGTGCATCCGGACGGTCACAAGTCGCTCACCAGCGAACGGCCGATCGAATCGATGCCGCTGCCCGAGCGCCTGGTGCTGCCGCTGGCGCAGCATATCGGCGCGCCGGCGCGGCCGGTGGTGGCGCCGGGCGAGCGTGTATTGCGCGGCCAGCGGTTGGCCGAGCCGGTCGGAATGGTGTCCTCGGCGGTGCACGCGCCGACCAGCGGCCGCATCGCCGACATCGGCGACTATCCGGTGCCCCACCCGTCCGGGCTCGCTGCGGCGGCCCTGGTTCTGCTGCCCGACGGGCTCGACGAGCCGGTCGCGTTCGAGCCCTGCGAGGATCCGCATTCGCTCGAAGCCGACGAGATCGCCCGCCGGGTCGCTGCCGGCGGCGTGGTCGGACTTGGCGGCGCCACGTTCCCGGCAGCCGTCAAGCTGGGCCTGGGCAAGCGCAATCCGGTGCATACGCTGCTGCTCAACGGCGGCGAATGCGAACCGTACCTGAGTTGCGACGACCGCACGATGCGCGAGCGTCCCCAGGCGGTGGTCGACGGTGCCCGCCTGATGGCCCGCGCACTCGGCGCCCAGGCGGTGGTGATCGGCATCGAACGCAACAAGCCGGCGGCGATCGCTGCGGTGCAACTGGCGGCTTCCGGGCATCCCGAAGTTTCGGTACGGGCGCTGCCTGTCCGTTACCCGATGGGATCCGAGAAGCAACTGGTGGCCTACCTGACCGGCGTCGAAGTACCCGCCGGCGGTCTCTCGGCGGAAGTCGGCGTGGTGGTGCACAATGTCGGCACCGCTGCGGAGGTCAGCCGTGTCCTGCGCACCGGGGAGCCGCTGACACATCGTGCCCTTACGGTCAGTGGCGCTGCGATCTCCCGTCCGGCAAACCTCCGGGTCGCGATCGGCACGTCGGTGGCCGACATCATCGCGCACTGTGGCGGCGTCCGGCGCGACGTCGCCCGCTACGTGATGGGCGGCCCGATGATGGGAATGCTGTTGCCGGGTACCGACGTGCCGGTGGTCAAGGGCAGTTCCGGCGTCCTCTCGCTGACCAGCGAGGAAGCAGGCGGCGGATCGGCGTCCGCCTGCATCCGCTGTGCGCGCTGTGCCGGTGTCTGTCCGATCGGGCTGCAGCCGTTCGAGATGGCAGCGCGGATTCGAGCCGGCCGCGCCGAGGCGGCGGTGGATCTCGGTCTCAAGGATTGCATCGGTTGCGGTAGCTGTGCCTACACCTGCCCGGCAAAGATCCCTCTGTCGCACTACTTCAGCTATGCGAAGGGGTCGCTGGCGGCGGCCGAGCGGTCGCGCCTGAAGAACGAGTCGATCAAGAAACTCACCGCAGCGCGCAGCGAGCGCCTGGCCAGAGAGGCCAGGGAGAAGGCCGAGGCAGCCGCCCGCCGCAAGGCCGAGCGCGAGGCTGCGAAACGACGCGCCGCAGAGGCCGCCGCCGGCGAAGCGGCCGAAGAGCGTCGCGAAGTCCCGCAGGTGAGCGCATGACGACCCCGGTCCACGCCCCCCATGCCCACGACGGCGGCAGTGTCGGCCGCGTCATGCGGCTGGTGATGCTGGCCCTGCTGCCCGTGACGCTGTGGGGTTTTTACCTGTTCGGCTGGCCGGCCATCTGGTTGTGGCTGATCACCGTGGGCAGCGCGATGCTGTTCGAACTGGTCTGCCTGCGCGTTTCCGGACGCGGCGGGCCGACGATCCTGCGCGACGGCTCGGCGGCTCTGGCCGGCTGGCTGCTGGCGCTGACCCTGCCGCCGTGGTCGCCGTGGTGGATCGCGGTGATCGGCAGCTTCGTCGCGATATGCATCGCCAAGCACGCCTACGGCGGCCTGGGCCAGAACCCCTTCAACCCGGCCATGGTGGCGCGGGTCGCGCTGCTGATCTCGTTCCCGCTGGAGATGACCCAGTGGGTGGCGCCGGCGCCGTTGTTCTCCGGCACCGGTCCGGACGCCATCGAGGCTCTCGAGCGCCTGCTGTTCTCTTCCCCGATTCCGGACGCGCTGACCAGTGCGACCCTGCTCGGCCATGTCAAGACCGAAGCCTCGCGGGGCGTCGACCTGTTGGCCAGCGTGCCGAGCTTCGGCGCCGCGGCGGCAGACGGCATCGGCCGCCATGCCGGCAGTATCGGCGAAACCGGCAGTTGGCTGATCCTCGCCGGCGGACTGTTCCTGATCTCCCGCCGGGTGATCGGCTGGCACGTTCCGGTGGCGGTGCTCGCCGGCTTGTGCGTGCCGGCCATGCTCGCCCATGGCCTCGATCCGGCCCACCATCTGTCCGCCCGCCATCATCTGTTCGCCGGTGCGGCGATGCTCGGGGCCTTCTTCATCGCCACCGACCTGGTGACTTCGCCGGCTACCGTGACGGGAAGGCTGCTCTATGGCCTTGCGATCGGCTTCCTGAGCTGGGTGATTCGCAGCTTCGCCGGTTTTCCGGAAGGCTTCGCGTTCGCGGTGCTGCTGATGAACGCCTGCGTGCCGATCATCGACCGCTTCACCCGCCCGCGCATCTACGGCCACGGCGCGACCGACGGGAGGGCCGCATGATCGGAAACCATTCACTCGAGCGATTGCGCCCGACGATCCCGTTCCAGGCGGCGATGCTGGCCCTCACGGTGATGCTGGCGAGTGCCGCGCTGGGCCTTGCCGACCGCGCGACGCGGCAGCCCATCGCCGACGCGGTGGCCGCGGATACCCGGACGTCGCTGGCCCAGGTTCTGCCGACCGACAGCTACGACAATGATCCCACCGACGATGTCATCGACGCCCGCGACGGCGACGTGCCGGTGGCGGTCCATGTCGCGCGCAAGGGTGGCGTGCCGACGGCGGTGGTGATCGCGACGCGTGCCCGTGGCTATGGCGGCGAGATCGGCCTGGTGGTCGGGATCTCACGCGGGGAACGGGTGCTCGGCGTACGCATCACGCGCCATGCCGAAACCCCGGGGCTCGGCGACAAGATCGAAATCGCCAAGAGCGACTGGGTCACTTCGTTCGCCGGTCGGCACCTCGCCGACCCCGAACCAGCGAAATGGGCCGTTCGCAAGGATGGCGGCGCATTCGATCAGTTTGCCGGCGCGACGATCACGCCTCGGGCGGTGGTCGCTGCGGTCAAGCGCAGCCTCGAACTGTACCGGCGCGAACATGCAACGTGGTTCGCGCTGCGCAAACCCTCTTGAGGAAACCGCGATGAGCGACTACCGGAAGATCCTGCGGGACGGCTTGTGGGACAACAACATGATCGCGGGCCAGTTGCTGGCGATGTGCCCGGCGATGGCGGTCACGGCGTCGGCCACCAATGGGCTGGGAATGGGGCTCGCGACGACCGCCGTGCTGGTGGCTTCCAACACCCTGGTCTCGAGCGTGCGCCACCTGGTGCCGTCGGCGGTGCGGATCCCGATCTTCATCGTGCTGATCGCCAGCCTAGTCACGCTGGTGGATCTGTCCCTGAATGCGTGGCTCCACGAGCTGTACAAGGTGCTCGGTCTGTTCATCGCGCTGATCGTCGTGAACTGCGGGATCCTCGGGCGGGCGGAATCCTTCGCGTCTAAATCCAAGCTTGCGCACTCGGCCGTCGACGGCCTGGCGATGGGCATCGGCTTCACCCTGATGATGGTCGCGATCGGCGCCGTGCGCGAGGTTCTCGGCAGCGGCACGCTGTTCGCGCAGGCCAGCCTGCTGCTCGGCCCGGCATTCGCTTTCCTCGAGCTCAAGCTGTTCGATGGCGGCGCGCTTCTGATGGTGCTGCCCCCGGGCGGCTTCCTGGTCCTGGGCGGTCTGCTCGCCGCCAAACGGGCTCTCGAGGCCGGCCGTCAGCGGCGTGGCGTCGTCGTCGCACAATCGGCATAGGAGGTTCGAGATGCAGGTCAGCGTGTGCTATTCCGAGCCGGGCCAGCAGGCGTGGCTGCGCATCGAGGTGGCGGAGGACACCACCGCCGCCGTCGCCATCGAGCAATCTGGCATCCTCGCGATGTTCCCGTCCATCGATCTCGGCAGCCAGAAGATCGGCGTCTTCGGCAAGGTGGTCGCGCCCGACACCCGCCTCAGCGCCGGCGACCGGGTCGAGATCTACCGACCGATCACCTGCGATCCGACGACTGTGCCGAGACGAGCAGTAGTCGAGGAAGACTGACGCCGCTCGTCAGACTTCCGCCTCGAGCTGCTGGCGGGCGATCTCGACATCCATGCGCTCGCATGCATCGAACGGCTGGACGGCGGCGGCCCGTTCGTACAACTCGTAGATCTCGCTGCTGCGTTCCTGGCCGAACATGCGTTCCAGCGCGCGCGCATGTTCGATCATGACGACCGCCGAATCGGGCGCCAGGCGTCCGGCCTTCGCGAAATGCTCGATGGCGCTGTCGCGTCGCGCACCGAAGGTCAGCGCCGCGCCGACACTGCCGAGACTGGCGACGACCTCCGATTCGAAGACACCGAGCGCGACATGGGCGTCCACGTGCCCCGGTTCCATCGCGATCACCCGCAGCAGGCTGGCGCGCACCTTGTTGCCGAGGCCGGTGGCCAGGGCCTTGACGACGGAGACGAGCTGGCCGTAGCGCCCCAGCGCGAGCGCATGGACATACCACGCGTTCGGCCAGTCGTCCGCCTTCGCCAACAGCGCTTCGCAATGTCGGATCGCGTCACCGATGATCGCCAGCCGGCGGGCAGGCTCGCTTTCCAGGTAGAGCGCATGACCCAGGGTTGCCCGGGCCGCAACGACGCAGCCGATCGGGCCCAGCGCAATGCCATCCTGGACTGCCTGCGCGAAATTGCCGGCGTGGAATGCACGCCATGCCGACTGCAGCCGTGCGGCCACTCTGGCCGGATCCCCCTCGATGTTTGCGAGCCCGGGCTTGCCGTTGAGTCTGACCTCGATCGCCTGGCATGAAGGATAGGCCTCGCGGTCGCTTCGATGCAGCCGCGGCCAGGCGTTGCGAAGTGCCTCGCCGCTGTATCGGTACGCCCGATCCCCGTACGGGAAAGGCCTCCAGCTCGACATTGCGTTCTCCCCACACCGTGGCGCATGCTCGGTCGTCTTGCGCGACCAATTATTATTTGCAAATTTTTGCAGGGCGCCCGCAAACGCCCTCGCGGATAGCACGCCGAATTCGCCACTACCCGCACCACTACCCGGCACCCCACAGCTCGTCGCCGCCTCTTCGAGCGGTCGACCAGGGGCGTGGATGGCCGAACGACTGCCGCTCGCCGGCCGGCGATTGCGGGGTATCCACCGAACTGCGGCGCACCGCCTCGCCGGCGCACCCGCGGCACGCCATGGCCGGCAGGTCGAGGATACGTCGGACATCGGGGGCGACGCTGCGAAATATGCCCAGCTTGTCGCTTCGGTCACGATACAGGAAGCGATAGCGCGCCACCACGTCGACAATGTCACGCATCTGACGCCAACGATCGTCAGTGTCGCCCTCCGGAACCGCGGGTCTCGGCAGGACCGCTTCACCGCCGGCGCCGGCACGACGTGGCGGCCTGGACGGATTCGCCGAAGATCCGGCATGGAAGCGTCGGCGCAGTGCCTCGATTTGCCTGCCGGCCGGCCAGGCACGGAAGCCGGCGGCCAAACGCCACAGGGCCCGCCCCCTTGCCGGGGCGGGCCCTGTCGATGACGTGCGCTCCAGGCGGACCGTTCTACTTCGAGACTGCGGCCTTCAGCGCGGCACCGGCGCTGAACTTCGGAACACGGCTGGCAGCGATCTTGATCGCTTCGCCGGTCTGCGGGTTGCGACCGGTCCGGGCCGCGCGCTCCGATACCTCGAACGAGCCGAATCCGGTCAAAGCCACCTTGTTGCCAGCGACCAGTTCGCTTTCGATGATCTCGAGCACGGCGCCCAGCGAACGCTCCGCCTGGGCGCGGGAGACGTCCAGGCGGTCTGCCAGTGCTTCTACGAATTCGCCCTTATTCATTCCATGTTCCTCTTAGTGTGGTTGTCTGTGTGCGGTTAAAGCCGCGGATTCTAGCATTGCTGCCCGGAAAATCGCGCCGGAAACGACGGACAGCGCGTACTCGCGATGCACGGCACGGGGTCATGCGGAAGCTGCGCGCTCGCCGCCGAGCGCATCGACCAGTTCCGGCAGCAACTGTCGCAGTTCTGCCGCCATCAATGCAAATTGGGCATCGAATTCGGCCTCCGCGTCCCTCTCGCCGGCTTCCAGGCCTTCCCTGGCCAGATCGAGGAAAGCCAGCCGGCGCAAGTGTCCGGTTTCGGTCAGCACGAACGACACCCGTTCGCGAAAGCAGAGGGCCAGCCGCGTTGGGCGCTTGCCGGCCGCCAGGTGGGCGGCTACCTCGTTGCCGGCCAGATCGTGGCGCAGATAACGAACCGTTGCCCGTTCTTCGTCGCCGGCCCGCAGTTCCAGCTCGCGTTCGATCGCAAAGGGGGTTGCGGCCGACGGCTCGCTCAGCCACTCGCTCATTGCGGCGGTGGGCGAACGTTCGGTGTCCAGTCGCGACGCCGGCAACTCGCCGACGCCTTCTCTGAACTGTTCGACGACCGACTCGGCACGGTTGTCGGAAGCCGCATCCACCACCAGCCAACCGTGCTCGGGGTCAACCCACAACCAGTCGCTGCGGCGCCGCGAAAACGCGCGCGGCAACAATTCGTCGGTAATGCGTTCCTTCAACTCGCGCAACTGCCGGCGGCCCGGCTTGAAGCCCTGCTGGCGCTCCAGTTCCTCGGCGCGATCCTCGGTAAATTGTCTGACGACGGCGGCCGGCAGGATCTTCTGTTCGCTGCCGGCACGCAACAACCACTGCCCGCCGACACGGTGCAGATAGCCGCGCCCGCGCTGCGGTTCCAGCCAGCCGCGTGTCTCGTGGTCGAGCGCGCCGCAGGGCTGCAGGGCGCGACGTGCCAGGGCCTGCTCCAACTCCGCAGGGTCGATTTGCCACGGCCGCGGCAGGCGGAACACCACCAGATTTCGGAACCACATCGTCGGCTGCTCCTGAAAAAGGCTCGGAGTATAGCCGGCTCCCGGCGCCGACCCCCCGCGCTGCGGCGCAACATCACGATTGGGGCTCGTCGCGGGACAGTTGCCAGTCGAAGGTCTGCCCCTCCGCATGCGGCAGCACCCGGCCCCGTGAATTGGCAGCCCGCAGGCGTGTCTTCAGCTCATTGGCCGACAGCGCGCCGATCGCCTTGTCGTCTTCGGCGATCTCCATCGCGCGGATGACGACGCCGGGCGCCACGGTACCGATCGTGCATCGGCTGTCGCCGAGAACCGTGCGCAGCTCCCGTTCGACCGCGGCGAGGCTGTCGTCGAGGGTGGTGCGGCGCGAGCGGCATTCGTCCAGGTGGGAGGACAGCACGCTGCAGTCCTTCAAGCCGGGTGCCAGCCGTCGGGCCAGCGCCTCGAAAGCCGACCTGTGCTCCGGTTTGAGGCTCAGTTCGCCGCTGCGAAGCCGTCGCGCCACCTGCAGGTAGCGCGAGATTTCCGGGTCGTCGACCAGTGCCGCGCGGCGCTTCTCGGTCTGGGCGATCTCGCTGTCGAGGCGGTTTGCCTCGTCGCGCAAGGCCGACAGGCGCTTGCGCAGCGCCGCGGTCCGGGGCAGCACGAGGTGTACGGTGGTGGCCGCAGTCCGGCGCGCGCCTGCCCGCTCCAGGCTCATCGTCGTAGCGGCCACGACGCAGCCCTGCACATCCGCGATGTCGACCTTGTCCGCATAGATGTCGCACGCGATCACCTGCTCGGCGATCACGTGCCGGGCCGAAATCACCGCGCCCTCGGCCCGCTTCAGATGCACCTCGCCGCGCGGTGCATGGACCCAGGCGTTGACGACGAGACCGTCGATGCGGATCGGTCCGTCGCGATTGACGGCCGAGCCGCCCGACAGGTTCCTTTCGAGTCGCACTTCACCACCGCTCGACACGACATGGCCGAATACGTCTGCATGGGCCGTGATCGATCTGCCTTCGACCGTTCTGCGTTCCTGGATCTCCCCGAACTCCTCGAAATGCTCGCCCATCAGCGCCAGATCGCCGGTGGTGCGTACGCTGACGCCGTGGCGATGTACGATCGTTGTGGTGATCGCGATCTGATTGGTGTCCGCGTCGATGTCGAGAAAGCCGTCCATGGCGGCCGACACGTACTGCTCGCCGTCCTGGCGTTCGATGCGGGTGCCGGGACCGGCCAGGTCCTCGATGTCGAAGTCGCTGGGCACCGGCGCGGCCAGCAGTCCACCACGCAGATCGCGGCCGGCCTTGCCGGGCACCGGCGCGACCTTGCGCAGCAGCCGCACGCCGTTCTTGACCTGCGGGAAGCGATTGCTGAACTGGGTCAGGTCGGCACGGCCGTCCGGCAACACGCGCGGACGGTCGTCACGGCGCAGACCGTTGCACAACTCCAGAACGGTCGCGTCGGCACCAGGCTGCGGGGCGATCGTGCGGGCGATCAGCGTGCGGCCGTAGCGCTGATGCTCGATGCAGTCACGGATCGTGTCGACGTCGAGGCCTGCCCGCAGATCCTTGAGCCACATCTGGACGATGAATTCATCCACGTCGAGGCGGGTCGGCTCGGAAGCTTCCGACTGCGTGCCGACCGCGTCGAGGCAGACCGGCTCGAACAGGTAGTAGGCGCAGCCGTCGTCGAAGTGGACCTTGCGGTACAGGGTGGCGCGCGCCGGGTCGAACGAATCCAGCGCGGCGGCCCAGCGGATCATCGCTTCCCGCCCTGAACTCCGGCAATGGGCGACAGCCTCCTTCACGGCGGCTGCCGGGTAGTCGAACATCAGGGCGCAGAAGTCCGCGTACGAAATGCCTCGGAACAGATAGCCCGCAGCCATCAGACGCTCGATCAGGTGACGGAATTCGCTCGAGTCGCGAAACCGCTCGAGATCGACGAACAAACCGTCACTGCGGCGCACCACGAAGCCCGGCAGAACCGGGTCGTTGGCGCTGTCTGCGCGACCTCGCGTGGTCGGCCCGGCATCGCCGATCGCCGTTCGTTGTGCTGCGTCCATGTCGAATCCCTGGCGGCCTCCGCTCGCCAGCGGTCTGCCGGGCGCGGCCGAGAACATAGTTGCCCATCGGCAGTCTGCCGGATGTTCTTGAATCGGAACGGATTGGACGGTGCGTCCGGTGAGCGGCCGGGCGCTCCCGGGACGGGCGGCTTCGTGCCGTGTCGCCGCGCTTCGCCGGGGTTCGGCACGCAGCACAAGGCCCCGGCACTGCGCTGCCGGGGCCTTGTGGGTGTTTGGGGCGAACGATGGGTTTCGAACCCACGACCCTCGGAGCCACAATCCGATGCTCTACCAACTGAGCTACGTCCGCCATCTCAGGGCCGCTGCGATGCAGCCCGAAATCGATGCTGTTGGCCTGCCCGACAGGGATCGAACCTGTAACCCCCGGCTTAGAAGGCCGGTGCTCTATCCAGTTGAGCTACGGGCAGAGTCCTGTGGGCAAACACGGCCGGGGAAAGCCTGGTGGTCGGGGTGGAGGGATTCGAACCCCCGACATCTTGCTCCCAAAGCAAGCGCGCTACCGGACTGCGCTACACCCCGGAAGGCGCGAATCATACACACAGCCCGATACAGCGTCAAACTCGCCGCA
>JAGRGB010000021.1 GCA_020445745.1 Rhodocyclaceae bacterium
ACATGATGGCGGAAGCCCCCTTCCGGCGTGCCGGTGACGAGATGGCACGGCGTGGCGTCACTGGCCGCGGGCGCGGCGCCGACGGTTCGCCGGGCGAATGCAGGGAAAAACGCGCGGATTGTAGCAATGATCCCAGCCGCCGGGGGCTGCCGGAACGCTGTCGAAACCCTGCTTTTGATGCGGCGCGACAAACGGCTCGGCATGCGTGGCATGGGATGGCGGCAGAGTTTACAAAATTGCCAAAGGCGTCAAAGAGGACAAGAATCGGTGCATCCGATCTTCGTGGGAGGCCTGCCATGGCCCACCAACAGGCGCGCATCGACCTCCATCTGCCGGCCGTTTCCGTCGACGAGGCCAGCAAATTGCTCGAATCGGCCCGACAGCAGGATGTCGAGGCTTTTGCTCGTGAACTGGACGAAATGTTCGCGCGCAAGCTCGACGAAATGAGCACCGCGGCCCTGGGGCGGATCGACGTGCGCGCCAACGACCCTCGACCGCGAGCCGGCCGGCCTCGCGGGGAAGACCCGGCAATCACCATCCAAACCGAACCGACCGCTGCCGCCAGCCGTGCCATCGCATTGGCGTCCGCCCTCGATGCCGGTGAATCCTGGGTGCCGACGCGCACCCAACGGCAGCGCGGACGCGCGGCGCTGCTGAAGATCCTGCAACGCGACGACCAGCTCTCGGTGCAGGACTTTGCCCGCCTCGCCGGCAAGTCTCGTCAGCAAGTGTACAAGGACATCCAGGCACGCCGTCTGCTGGCACTTCGCCTCGGCGACCGGCTGCAGCGCCTGCCGGATTGGCAACTCGACCCACTCGCGCTGGCACTGACCCGGGAACTGCTGGCGCGTGCCCCGACGCTTGACCCCTGGACCCTCTACCTCGCGCTGACCCACCCGCTCGAGGCCCTCGGCGGGCATACCCCGCTCGCCGCATTGCGCCCCGGCCAGCTCGCGCACGTAGCCGACGCGGTGAGCGCTTCGCTCGGCCTGGCCTGAGCACCGCCGTTGCCGCCCCCGCACTTACCCCCATTCGCCGTCGACGAGATCCCGCCGCGCGTATTGCCGCCGGCCAGCCTGTTGCAGCACGTCAGCCGCCTCGAGCACCGGCATCGCCACTGCATTTCGGGTGACTTGGATACAACCGTTTCAATGCGCCCGATGGCGGATTCGGCGTCCTCTACCTGGCCGCCGACCTGGCGACCGCGCTGATGGAATCCGTGTTCCATGCGCACGACTGGCAGCACACCGATCGCCGCCTGATCAGTGAGGCGAAACTCGACCGGCGACTCATTCGCGTCACCTGCCCGACGATCGCGTTGACGCTCGCCGATCTGTGCGCGCCGGGCGCGATGGCCAGCGCCTCGGCCTGACCCTGGAAGATCTGGTCGCGCGTCCACTGCGCGCCACGCAGGAACTGTCCGCCGCGATCCACGCGGCCGGCGACGACACCACGCCTCGCTACGACGGCATCGTCTATCCGTCGCGCATGAACTTTCCCGGTCAGTGCATCGCCCTGTTCGACCGCAGCGCCCGGCATCTCGCACGGCCGGCCGATCTGCCGCTGCGCAGACACCGCGACTGGCCGGCCTTCGTGCGCGACTATCGGATCATCGTCGGTCGCGGATAGCGCAGCCAACGATTGCGTACACGCTGCCGGCCGCGGACCGCAGATATGCCCGCGGTTCTGAAGCACGGCTGGCGGCCGATCGACAGCCACGACCGGATCTGCCTCAGCCGCCGGCCAGTTTCCCGACGTCGATCACCTCGATCCGCCAATCGCCCGCCGCGCGCGCCAGCGCGACCATCTGCGCGGTGCCGCCGGGGCCGTCGCCGACATCACGGCCGTCCCACAGCGCGACCAGCACGACCTCGCCGGCGCCCCAGCTCTGCGCCAGCTTGACGA
>JAGRGB010000022.1 GCA_020445745.1 Rhodocyclaceae bacterium
CAGCCCGCGTTTCCGCGGCCTGCACGCGCTGCGCCGCTACGACAACGGCGAGGAGCGCTGCATCGCCTGCAAGTTGTGCGAGGCCGTGTGCCCGGCGATGGCCATCACCATCGAGTCCGACGTGCGCGACGACGGCTCGCGCCGCACCACGCGCTACGACATCGACCTGACCAAGTGCATCTTCTGCGGCTTCTGCGAAGAGAGCTGCCCGGTCGACTCCATCGTCGAGACCCATGTGCTCGAATACCACGGCGAGAAACGCGGCGACCTGTATTTCACCAAGGAAATGCTGCTGGCCGTGGGTGACCGCTACGAAACCGAAATTGCGGCCCGCCGCGCCGCCGACGCCAAATACCGCTGAGCAGCGGTACCAAAGAGATAAAGCCAGCCATGGATGTCAAAGCCGGATTGTTCTACGTTTTTGCGGCACTGCTGCTGTTCGCGGCGTTCCGTGTCGTGACGGCACGCAACCCGGTGCACGCCGCGCTGTACCTGGTCTGGACCTTCATCCAGGCGGCGATGATCTGGCTGCTGCTGCGTGCCGAGTTCCTCGCCATGGCGCTGGTGCTGGTCTATGTCGGCGCGGTGATGGTGCTGTTCCTGTTCGTCGTCATGATGCTCGACATCAACTTCGATGCCTTGCGCCAGGGCTTCCGGCGCCATCTGCCGCTGGCCGGCATCATCTTTCTCGTCGTCGCGCTCGAGATGGCGGCCGTGCTGATGGGCGGCTTCCGCATGTCCGAACCCAAGGCCATGGCGGTGTTGCCGCTGGCCGGCGAAGCCTCCAATACACGCGACCTCGGCGTGCTGCTGTACAGCGAATACGTGTTGCCGGTACAGATCGCCGCGGTGATCCTGCTGGTGGCCATCGTGGCGGCGATCGCGCTGACCCTGCGCGAGCGCAAGGACAGCAAGCACATCGGCGTCGACGCGCAGGTGCGGGTCAAGTCGCGTGACCGGCTGCGTGTGGTGCAGATGAATGCCACGCAGGCGGCTCCGGATCCGACACCTGCGCCCGCCGAGCCGGCGGCGGACACCCCTGCAGGGGAGAAGAAAGCATGACCACCTTGACCCTGGGCCACTTCCTGTCGCTGGGCGCGATCCTGTTCGCGTTGTCGGTGGTCGGCATCTTCCTCAATCGCAAGAACCTGATCATCCTGCTGATGGCGATCGAGCTGATGCTGCTCGCGGTCAACATGAACTTCGTCGCGTTCTCCTACTACCTGGGTGACATGCGCGGCCAGATCTTCGTGTTCTTCATCCTGACGGTGGCCGCTGCCGAGTCGGCGATCGGGCTTGCCATCCTGGTGCAGCTGTTCCGCAACAAGTCCAGCATCAACGTGGACGAACTCAATTCGCTCAAGGGCTGATGAACACGATGAGCCAAACCCTTTCAGCCTCCACCCTGCTGGCCGTGGCGCTGGCGCCGCTGGTCGGTGCCATCGTCGCCGGTGTGTTCGGAACCGCCTTCGGCGGCAACCGCATCGGCCGGCGCGTGAGCCACAGCCTGACCATCGCCGGCGTGGCCTTGTCCTTCGTCCTGTCGGCCAGCGTGTTGTGGGACGTGGTCATGCATGGCGCCCGCTTCAACGAGACCATCTACCACTGGATGCAGGTCGGCGGCCTGAAGATGGAGGTCGGCTTCATGGTCGACGGCCTGACGGCCATGATGATGTGCGTCGTGACCTTCGTCTCGCTGATGGTGCACCTGTACACCATCGGCTACATGCACGACGACGCCGGCTACAACCGCTTCTTCGCCTACATCTCGCTGTTCACCTTCTCGATGCTGATGCTGGTGATGAGCAACAACCTGCTGCAGCTGTTCTTCGGCTGGGAGGCCGTGGGCCTGGTGTCGTACCTGCTGATCGGTTTCTGGTTCAACAAGCCGACGGCGATCTTCGCCAACATGAAAGCCTTCCTGGTGAACCGGGTCGGCGACTTCGGCTTCATCCTGGGCATCGGCCTGATCGTGGCTTATGCCGGCACGTTGAACTACACCGAGGTGTTTGCGCTGTCCGGCGAACTGGCCAAGCCGACCCTTCCCGGTACCGACTGGATGCTGATCACCGTGATCTGCATCTGCCTGTTCATCGGCGCCATGGGCAAGTCGGCGCAGGTTCCGCTGCACGTCTGGCTGCCCGATTCGATGGAGGGCCCGACCCCGATCTCGGCGCTGATCCACGCCGCAACGATGGTGACCGCCGGCATCTTCATGGTGGCGCGCATGTCGCCGCTGTTCGAGCTGTCCGACACGGCGCTGTCCTTCGTGCTGGTGATCGGTGCAACCACTGCACTGTTCATGGGTTTCCTCGGCATCGTCCAGAACGACATCAAGCGCGTCGTGGCCTATTCGACCCTGTCGCAGCTCGGCTACATGACCGTCGCCCTCGGCGTCTCGGCCTACTCGGCCGCGGTGTTCCACCTGATGACGCACGCCTTCTTCAAGGCCCTGCTGTTCCTCGGTGCCGGCTCGGTGATCATCGGCATGCACCACGATCAGGACATGCGCAACATGGG
>JAGRGB010000174.1 GCA_020445745.1 Rhodocyclaceae bacterium
AGGAGTCGAGCATGTCCGCTGAGAACGTCATGAAGATGATCCAGGAGAATGAAGTTCGCTTCATCGACCTGCGCTTTACCGACACCCGTGGCAAGGAGCAGCACGTCGGGCTGCCTGTGAGCGCCTTTGGCGAGGATCACTTCGACACCGGTCACCCGTTCGACGGCTCGTCGATCGCTGGCTGGAAGGGCATTCAGGCCTCGGACATGATCCTGATGCCGGACGCCGACACGGCGTACATCGATCCGTTCTTCGACGAGACGACGATGGTCATCTCCTGCGACGTGGTCGAGCCGTCCGACGGCAAGGGCTATGACCGTGACCCGCGCTCGCTGGCCAAGCGTGCCGAGGCCTACCTGAAGTCGACCGGCGTCGGCGACACCGCCTACTTCGGTCCGGAGCCGGAATTCTTCATCATCGACTCGGTCGAGTGGAACGTGGACATGTCCGGCGTCTACAGCAAGATCATCTCCGAAGAGGCCGCCTGGTCCACGGGCGAGAAGTTCGACGGCGGCAATATCGGCCATCGTCCGCGCGTCAAGGGCGGCTATTTCCCGGTGCCGCCGGTGGACAGCCTGAACGACATCCGCGCGGCGATGGTGCTGGCGCTGGAGGCCTGCGGTGTCGAATGCGAGGTGCATCACCACGAGGTGGCGACTGCCGGCCAGTGCGAGATCGGCACCAAGTTCAACACCCTGACCAAGCGCGCCGACTGGACCCAGGTCCTGAAGTACATCGTTCACAACGTCGCGCACCAGTACGGCAAGACCGCCACCTTCATGCCCAAGCCGATCGTCGGTGACAACGGTTCGGGCATGCATGTGCACCAGTCGATCTGGAAGGACGGCCAGAACCTGTTCGCCGGCAACGGATACGCCGGCCTTTCCGAGCTTGCGCTCTACTACATCGGTGGTGTCATCAAGCACGCCCGTGCGCTGAACGCCATCACCAACCCGGGTACCAACTCCTACAAGCGCCTGGTGCCGCACTTCGAGGCGCCGACCAAGCTGGCCTATTCGGCGCGCAACCGCTCGGCTTCGATCCGCATCCCGTACACCGCCAATCCGAAGGGGCGTCGCCTCGAGACCCGCTTCCCGGATCCGCTGGCCAACCCGTACCTGGCCTTCTCGGCCCTGCTGATGGCCGGCCTCGACGGTATCCAGAACAAGATCCATCCGGGTGACCCGGCCGACAAGAACCTCTACGACCTGCCGCCGGAAGAGGATGCCAAGATCCCGACCGTCTGCCACAGCCTCGACATGGCGCTCGAGGCGCTGGATGCGGATCGCGAGTTCCTGACCCGCGGTGGCGTGTTCTCGAACGACTTCATCGATGCCTACATCGAATTGAAGATGGAAGAGGTCAATCGTCTGCGCATCACGACCCATCCGGTCGAGTTCGACATGTACTACAGCTCCTGATCGCCTTCGGCATCACTGCTGCGGAGGACGGGCTGCGGCCCGTCCTTTTTTTTCTGCGTTTGCATTTGGCCGGCTGCCTTCTTACACTCGAAGGCCCACCCTCCGGGAGTCCCGACCGATGCGTAAATCCGTGCTTCTCGGTTTGGCGCTGGCCATTTTCGGCAGCAGCGCGTCAGCCGGAATCTACAAGTGCGTCGACTCGCAGGGACGCATCACCTACACCAACGACGTCGACAACGCCAAAGGCTGCTCCAAACTCGACGAAGATCTGCCGGTCTCTTCGGTGCCGGCTCTGAAAGCTCCGGCGCGCCCGGCGCCGCAGGCGGGCGGCACCGCCGAGCGTGATTTCCCGCGGGTCAGTCCGGACGAGCAACAGTCGCGGGACGAAAGCCGGCGTTCGATCCTCGATTCGGAGCTGAAGGCCGAACAAAAGGCGCTGGCCGATGCCGAGAAGGCGTTCGCCGAACAGGATTCGATCCGCTTCGGCGACGAACGCAACTACCAGAAGAAGCTCGACCGGCTCGAACCGTTCAAGCAGCAGGTCGAACTTCACCGGCGCAACATCGAGGCGCTGCAAAAGGAAATCACCAACCTGCGCTGATCGCCAACGTGCCTGCAGTGGCGCATTTTTTGCTCCGCGTGCGGCAATGCCAGACGAATCCGCTTCCCCCGAGCGCATCGCCGGACTGTGTGCCGGCCTGGAGCTGCTCTCATCCGCCGTCGTTTTGCTCGACGACAGTTGTCGCATCCGCTACATGAATCCCGGCGCGGAGAACCTGTTCGAGGTCAGCCAGCGCAAACTCGTCGGCTTTCCGCTGAGCGAGTTGCTGGGTCATTCGCTGGAACTCGCCGGCTCGATCGAGAGCGCGCTCGCCGACAACTGGAGCTACACCGGGCACGATCTGCACTTCGAACGTCCCGGTTCGGAAGTGCTCAGGCTGGATTGCACGGTGACACCGGTCGATGCGGCCGGCCTGCGTCTGCTGCTGGAGTTCAGGCCGATCGATGCCCAGCTGCGGGTGGCGCGCGAAGAGCAGCTGATCCAGCAGCAAAAGGCCAATCGCGAGCTGATGCGCAATCTCGCCCACGAGATCAAGAATCCGCTCGGCGGCATTCGCGGATCGGCACAGCTGCTGGCGCGGGAGCTGTCTGATCCGGCTCTGCGCGAGTACACCGAGGTCATCATCGCCGAGGCAGACCGGTTGCAGGACCTGATGAACCGCCTGCTCTCGGCGCGGGCGATGACGCGGCCGGCCCTGATCAACGTGCACGACGTCCTCGAGCGGGTGCGCCGGCTGGTGCGCGCGGAATTCCCCGCCATCCAGATCCGACGCGACTACGACACCAGCCTGCCCGAACTGATGGGCGACCGCGAGCAGTTGATCCAGGCGATCCTGAACATCGCCCGCAATGCAGCCCAAGTGCTGGATGGCCAGGGCGAGATCCGCCTGCGCACCCGGGCGGCGCGCCAGATCACCTTCGCCAAGCGACGCCACAGGCTGGCATTGGAATTGCAAGTAATCGACAACGGTCCCGGCATTCCCGAGCCCATTCGTCATACGCTGTTCTACCCGCTGGTATCGGGGCGCGAAGGCGGTAGCGGACTGGGTCTGTCGATTGCGCAGACCTTTGTCGAACAGCACCAGGGAATGATCGATGTGGCTAGCCGTCCGGGCCGCACCTGCTTTACGGTGCTGCTGCCGGTGACCGCCCCCGAGCATTGACGCACCGATATGGTGCGTCGACTCCGAACCCCCGGGTCAGCGCCTTCCGGCTCCGATCCGACAACGCTGAATGACGACACATGAGCAATGCCGTTTGGATCGTAGATGACGATCGCTCCATCCGTTGGGTGCTCGAGAAGGCGCTGGCCCGCGAGGGGATCGAGCACCGCAGCTTCTCGAGCGCGCGCGAGGTGCTTGACGCCATCGAACGCACGGGTGACTTGCCTCAGGCGCTGGTGTCCGACATTCGCATGCCCGGCGAGTCCGGGCTCGATCTGTTGCATGAGGTCAAGCAAGGCCATCCGCAGTTGCCGGTGATCATCATGACCGCCTACTCCGATCTCGACAGCGCGGTCGCGGCGTTCCAGGGCGGCGCCTTCGAATACCTGCCCAAGCCGTTCGACGTTGACCAGGCCGTCAGCCTGGTGCGGCGGGCCCTCGAGCAGGGCGCGCAACAGGCCGGGGCCAAGGAGGAAGAGCTGGTGGCGCCGGAAATCCTCGGCCAGGCGCCGGCCATGCAGGAGGTCTTCCGCGCGATCGGACGCCTCTCCCAGTCCCACGCCACGGTGCTGATCACCGGCGAGTCCGGCAGCGGCAAGGAACTCGTCGCGCGCGCGCTGCACCGCCACAGCCCGCGTCGCGATGCGCCCTTCGTGGCGATCAACACCGCGGCGATCCCCCGCGACCTGCTCGAATCCGAGCTGTTCGGCCACGAGCGGGGCGCCTTCACCGGCGCCACCGCGCAACGCCGCGGACGATTCGAGCAGGCCGAGGGTGGCACCCTGTTCCTCGACGAGATCGGCGACATGCCGGCCGAGTTGCAGACCCGGCTGCTGCGGGTGCTGTCCGACGGCCACTACTACCGGGTCGGCGGCCATCAGCCGATCCGTGCCAGCGTCCGCGTGATCGCGGCGACCCACCAGAATCTGGAGGAGCGGGTCAAGGAGGGCCTTTTCCGGGAAGACCTGTTCCACCGACTCAACGTCATCCGGCTACGCCTGCCGCCCTTGCGCGAGCGCCGCGAAGACATACCGCTGCTGGCCCGCCATTTCCTGCAGAAGAGCGCGCGCGAACTCGGCGGCGAGCCCAAGCGGCTGACCGATGAAGCGCTGCGTCACATCCAGGGGCAGGCCTTCCCCGGCAACGTCCGCCAGCTCGAGAACGTATGCCACTGGCTGACCGTGATGGCGCCCGGACAAAGCGTCGATGTCGTCGATCTGCCGAGCGAACTGCGCGAGTCGACGCCGTTGCCGCCGGCCGGCGGCGACTGGCGGATGGCACTGGCGGAAGAGGCCGACCGCCTGCTCGCGGAAGCGCCCGGGGAGGTGCACGAGCGCCTGCAAAAGGAATTCGAGCGGGTGCTGATCCGCCGGGCGCTGCACGCCACCGGTGACCGGCGAGTCGAAGCGGCACAGTTGCTGGGCCTCGGCCGCAACACCATCACCCGCAAGATCCAGGAACTCGGCCTCGACGAGGATCGGACGCCTTCCGGCGACGCCGGCTGACCCGCCCACCGATCGGCTGGCGTCGGAAACATCCGATCGCATGCCGGGCCGGCAGCGGCCGCGTCGTCGCATGCCGGCGACGCGTGCCTGCGGATTCCGGGATAATGCCGGCTGATCACCGGCCAGACCGCATGCCATGCCTTTCTCGTCCATCTCTTCCCTCGACGATGCAGCGATCGCGGCGGCGCTGGGCGACAGCGCCCGGCGATTCTCGATCAGATCGATCGCCGAGTGCGATTCGACCAACAGCCGGCTGATGGACGAGGCGCCGAGGCCGGACGGCCGGGTCGCCGTGCTGGTCTGCGACCGCCAGACCGCCGGACGGGGGCGTCGCGGCCGCCACTGGCTGTCCGCTCCCGGAGCGAGCCTGACCTTCTCGTTGCGCTGGTGTTTCGCGCCGGATTCGCCGGCGCCGGCCGGCCTTTCACTGGTGGCCGGGCTCGCGGTCGCGCGCGCACTGGAAGCCGCCGGGCTCGAGGCGGTGCAATTGAAATGGCCCAACGACGTACTGGCGATGGGGCGCAAGCTGGCCGGCATCCTGGTAGAACTGGCGGTGAGCGGCGAGACTGGCCTGCACGCGGTGATCGGCGTCGGCATCAACCTCGAGCCGCCCGTGGACGCCGCTCTCGTCGATGGCCGGGCGATCGCGGCGGTCAGCGAATTCCTGTCGCCCGTACCGTCCCGGGAACAGATGCTGGCCGGTCTGCTGGTGCACTTCGAACAGATGCTCGACACCTACGGATCGGCCGGGTTCGTCGCCTTTCGCGGTGCCTGGGAACAGCGCAATGCCCACGCTGGCCTGCCGGTGCGGGTCGGCGACGAGGCTGCGTCGACCGACGGCGTGTGCCTGGGCGTCGACGACGACGGCGCGCTGCGTCTTGACACCGGCAACGGCGAGCGCCGGGTGGTCGCCGGTGACGTCTCGCTGAGGCCGCTCGTTTGAAACTGTTGCTCGACCTCGGCAACACCCGGCTGAAATGGGGCATGTACGGCGGTGGCCGGTGGCGCGCGCAGGGTGCGCTGGCGTACGACCGGCTGGAGCACCTGGCGCCGGCGATCCTCGCCGCCGGGCGGCCCGAAACCGCGGTGGGCGCCAACGTCGCCGGCGGAGTTCGTGCGGCCGAGGTGGGGAAGGCGCTGCCGGCCGGTCTCGACATCGCCTGGAACGTCGCGGCGGAACGCCAGTGCGGGGTCGTGAACGGCTACCTCACGGCAGGGCAACTGGGCGCCGATCGCTGGGCCGCCCTGATCGGTGCCCGTCATCTGCATCGTGGTGCCGCGCTGGTGGTGATGGCCGGCACCGCGACGACGGTCGACGTGCTGGCGGCCGACGGCAGATTCGAAGGCGGACTGATTCTGCCCGGGCTGATGCTGATGCGCCGCTCGCTCGCCGCGGACACGTCCGACCTGCGGTTCGCCGACGGCTGCCACGTCGCGCACCCGCGTCGCACCGAAGACGCGATCGTCAGCGGCTGCATGGAAGCACAGGCCGGCGCCATCGAGCGGATGTTCGCGCGCCTCGACCGTGCGCAGGCACCGCTCTGCCTGCTCGGCGGCGGCACCGCCGAGCTCATCGCGCCGCTGCTGCGGGTGCCGTGCCGGCGCGTCGACAACCTGGTGCTCGAAGGTCTGGCGCGGATTGCCGAGGATCGGGCTAACATCACGCCCTGAACGAATGACGGCGGCCTGGATACCGCAGCCCGGGCCCGGGAGATCGCAATGACGGACGACAGCCGTGTCGTGCTCGAGACCCACGAGATGCCGAGCCACTGGTACAACGTCGTGGCGGACATGCCGAAGCCGCCGCCGCCACCGCTGGGACCGGACGGCGAGCCGGCGACACCCGAGCAGATGGGGGCGATCTTCCCCGCGCGGATCCTCGAGCAGGAAATGAGTGCCGAGCGCTGGATCCCGATCCCGGACGTGGTCCGCGAGGTCTATAAGATCTGGCGGCCGAGCCCGTTGATGCGCGCGGTGCGGCTGGAGCGCGCGCTGGCAACGCCGGCGCGCATCTACTACAAGTATGAAGGCGTGTCGCCGGCCGGCTCCCACAAGCCGAATTCGGCGGTGCCGCAGGCCTACTACAACCGCGAGGCCGGCATCCGCCGGCTGACGACCGAGACCGGCGCCGGCCAGTGGGGGTCGTCGATCAGCTTCGCCGGCCAGATGTTCGGTCTCGAAGTGCGCGTGTACATGGTCCGGATCAGCTACGACCAGAAGCCCTATCGTCGCCTGATGATGCAGACCTGGGGGGCAGAGGTGTACCCCAGCCCCTCGCAACTGACCGACACCGGCCGCCGCATCCTGGCCCAGGACCCGGACAGCCCGGGCTCCCTCGGCATCGCCATCTCCGAGGCGGTCGAGGAGGCCGCCGGGCGTGCCGACACCAATTACACGCTGGGTTCGGTCCTCAACCACGTGCTGCTTCACCAGTCGGTGATCGGCCTCGAGGCGAAGCGCCAGTTCGACAAGATCGGCGCCTATCCGGACGTGATCTTCGGGCCCTGCGGCGGCGGTTCCAGCTTCGCTGGCATCGCCTTCCCGTTCCTCGCCGACAAGGCCGCTGGCGAGGCGCGCGCGCGAAACCTGCGCTGTGTCGCGGTCGAGCCCAGTTCGTGCCCGACCCTGACCCGCGGCGCCTATGCCTACGATTTCGGTGACGCCTCCGGCTTCACGCCGCTGATGAAGATGTACACCCTCGGCCACGACTTCGTGCCGCCGGGCATTCACGCCGGCGGGCTGCGCTATCACGGCGACTCGCCGCTGGTCTCGCAGCTCTACCACGAGGGCCTGCTGGAGGCGGTGGCCGTGCCCCAGGTCGAGACCTTCGAGGCCGGCCTGCTGTTTGCCCGCAGCGAGGGTGTCATCCCGGCGCCCGAATCCTGTCACGGCATCCGCGCGGCGATCGACGAGGCGATCCGCTGTCGTGACAGCGGCGAGCCACGGACGATCCTGTTCAACCTGACCGGCCACGGCCATTTCGACATGAGCGCCTACGAGCGCATGCTCGGCGGCGAACTGGAGAATTTCGACTATCCGGCAGAGGCGATCGCGCAGTCGCTGGCCCATCTGCCGAAGTTCGACTGAGGCGGGTGGAGCGATGGTGCGCGTGGTGTTCTTCGTCCTGCTGATGCTCAACCTGCTGGCCGCCGCCGGCCTTGCCGGCATGCTCGGCAGCCACCGCGGCAAGGGCGAGCCGGAGCGGCTGACCAACCAGTTGCGACCCGATGCAATCCGGCTGGTGGCACCCGACCGCCTGCCTCCGGAGGCAGGCGGCCCGGAGCCCGAATCCATGCCCGCCGCGGACGTGCCCGAGGAAGCCGCGCCGCCCGAGCCCGAGCCGGTCGCCGAATCCGCCAGGTTGCCGGACGAATCGTCGCCGATGCCGTCGGCGACGGTGCCGGTGCCGGTGCCGCGCGCCTGCGTGCGCTTCGTCGAACTCACCGACCAGGTGAGCGAGGCACTGACGGCGATGGCCGGCGGCTTCGACGGGCCGCTCGAGGTGGCCGACAGCGCCGAGTTGCGTCCGTCGTCGTACTGGGTTCATGTGCCGCCGCTCGAAAACATGAGCGCCGCCGAGGGCAAGGTGCGCGAGATCCGCGGGCAGGGTGTGCGCGACCTGTTCATCCTGCAGGAGGAAGGCCCGTTCCAGTTCGCGATCTCGCTGGGCCTGTTCAAGACCGAGAGTTCGGCCAAGCTGCACCTGCGACGGCTCGAGGCCCGCGGTGTCAGCGGCGGTGTCATCACGGCCCGAGGCAAGATGATCCACCGGCTGGAAATCCGCGGCCCGGTGGATGCGCTGGCGACGCTGGCAAGCGACAGCGCCGCCAGCTTCGAAGACCTGGAGCGTGAGCCGTGCGAACCGTGAAGGCCGGCCGCTGGCCACGGGGCGGATCGTGAGCGCAGCGCCGGTGATCGGTCTCACCGGCGGCATCGGATCGGGCAAGAGCGCCGCCGCCGACCTGTTTGCCGGGCTCGGTGCCGACGTCGTCGACACCGACCTGATCGCCCATCGCCTGACCGCACCGGACGGCGCGGCGATGGGGGCCATCGCCGGCGCCTTCGGCAGACGCGTCGTCCGTCCCGATGGCGGTCTCGACCGTGACGCGATGCGCTCGCTGGTGTTCGATGATCCGGCCGCCCGGGAGCGCCTGGAGGGCATCCTCCATCCGCTGATCCGCGCGCAGTCGGAACGCCAGATCGCCGCCAGTGCGGCCCCCTATGTGGTGCTGGTGGTTCCCCTGCTGATCGAGGCCGGCGGCTACCGCGAGCGGGTGGACCGGCTGTGCGTGGTCGATGTGCCGGAGGCGGTCCAGGTGGCCCGCGTGATGGCCCGCAACGGTTTCGACGAGGCACGGGTGGGCGCCATCATGGCGGCCCAGGCGAGTCGCGAACAACGGCTCGCGGCGGCCGACGACGTCATCGACAACAGCGGCACGCTGGACGAATTGCGCGCGCAGGTGGAGGCCCTGCACCAGCGCTACCTGGCGCTGGGCTGAAGCCGCGGCACGGCGGTGCCGGAGGCAGGGCCTGCCGGCGGGTGCATCGGACCCCTGTGCTATGATCGGCCGCAATCCAAGCCAGATCCACACCTCGGGCCCAAGCCGGTGATCAACTACGAGTATCCCCTGAACGAGCGCATTCGCACGCTGCTCCGGCTGGAGGATCTATTCGCCCGGGTCGGTCATTTCTCCGGTGCCACCTCGACCTTCGACCACCACAGCGCGCTGATCTCGATGTTCGAGGTGCTCGAGGTGGCGAGCCGCGCGGACCTCAAGGTGGATCTGGTGCAGGAACTCGAGCGCCAGCGCCAGACCTTGCTCGGCTACCGCAACAACCCTGCGATTTCCGAGGAGGCGCTGTCCGGGGCCCTCTACGAGATCGAGCAGGCCTCGGCGGCGCTGCTGGCGATGGCCGGCAAGATCGGCCAGTACCTGCGCGAGAACGAATGGTTGATGGCGATCCGCAGCCGCGCCGCGATTCCCGGCGGGGCCTGCCAGTTCGACCTGCCGGCCTATCATTACTGGCTCAATCGGGATGTCGAGGCGCGCCAGCGCGATCTTGCCAACTGGCTCCATCCGATGACACCGATCCGGGACGGGTTGCTGATCGTGCTGCGGCTGCTGCGCGGCAGCGGCCGCCCGGAGTCGCTGGTGGCGCGGCGGGGCAGTTTCCAGATGACGATGGGCGGGCGCAGCGCCCAGATGATCCGGGTGGTGATCCCGCACGGGCTCGCCGCAGTGCCCGAGATCAGCGCCAACAAGTACGCGCTGAACATCCGCTTCATGATGCCCGAGACGCTCAGCCGGCCCCGCCAGTCGGAAGCCGACGTCCAGTTCGATCTGACCTTCTGCAACCTCTGATGGCTTCTTCGTCGCCCCCGGAATCGGCCCCGCGGCGCACCGTGAAATGCCCCAACTGCGGCAAGCCGGCGCCATGGGCGGCCGACAATCGCTGGCGTCCGTTCTGCAGCCAGCGCTGCCGGCAGATCGACCTCGGGGCCTGGGCTTCGGACCAGTACCGGGTGGCCGGCAGCGACGTCGCCGACGACCCTGGCGATCGCGACGAGGGCTGACGGAACTGCGGTCGTCGGCGTCGGCGGGCGCCGATCGATCCGACCGCCGGCGGACGTCGCGGAGCGATCCGGCGGCGTGCGGCGTCTATGCTTGTAGCATCGGCACGGCGGGACGAGGGCGGCATGTCGGACATCTTTCAGGAAATCTGGGACGCGGACCAGTCCGGAAACGGCGTGCCGGCGCTGCGGCCCGGCGAGTCGCGCGAACCGGCGCGCGGCTTCGTCGAGGTGGACGAGCGGAGCACGGCAGTCGGGTCCGGACATCGCGTGCTGCGGGCGGTGTCGATTCCGGAAGCCAAGCGCAGGACCTACGCGCTGTGCGAGGCACTGTTCGACAACTACGCGCTGGAGCGCACGCTGCGCGAACGGGTGCGTCCCTACGAGCTCCAGGAGGAACTCGATTTCATCGACGCGATACTCGATGCGGCGCCGATCGAGGTGGCCCGCCGCTACCTGGAGATCTCGCTCGACGTGTCGATCTCGAGGACCACGCTGGCGGCGATGATCCGCGAGAGCTGGTTCGCGATCGGACGCAGCGGCAGCCAGCCCGACGCCTCGGGTTTCGAGCACGTCTTCGTCGGTGAGCAGTCATCCAGCCGCGACAAGGCCGGCGGCTACCATTTCTGGTACAAGTATTGGCTCGACGACAGCGGCGCGAGCACCGGTGGCGCCCCCTCGGCAGATCGCATCGAGTATCTCGGGACTCGCTACGGCGGTGCGCAGCAGCCGGACAAGGGCGTGCTGGTACCCGAGATCGTGACGCTCGAAATGGTCTGGCAGGCGCCGCTCGGTGACGTCGCGAATCCCGCGCCGGGCGAGACGCGGCGCTTGCACAAGCCGACCGGCGGATTCTTCGTGGGGCCCAGTCCGGAAGGCCTGATCGCCCTCGGGCTGGTTCGCGCGCGGGCGCAGAGCACCAAGACGGCGCGCATCAACGGCGCCACCTACCAGCTCGACCTGCATCGGCTGGACGGCAACCCGCGCGCGATCCGCACCTTCTTCCCGCGATTCGTCCGTTACGACATCGTCGACCTCGACCCGGTCGGCGAGCCGGCGCCCGAGCCGGCGCCTGCACCGGCGCCGCCCGAACCGCAACCGGTACCCGCACCGTCCGCGGACGGAACTCTGCCGTTTCGCATCGTCGCTGGCATGATCAACCCGCGCAATCCGGAAGGCGGTCGCGAATTCCTGCAGATCCTGAACGTCGCCGACCGTGTCGCATCCTTGCGCGACTGGCAGGTGGTGGCACCGAACGGTGTGGTGTTCACGCTGGCCGACATCGACGTCGCCTCGGGCGAGGTGTTCAAGTTCGTCGTGCCCGCCAGCCAGGGCATGCTGCGCAATCGCGAGGGCACGATCCTGCTGCGGGCGCCCGCCGGCGGAGGTGTGCTCGCCTATTCCTATTCGCGGGAGCAGGCCGGGCAGGAAGGGCGGCCGATCGTATTCCTCGATCAGCCCCGCTGAGGTGATCGAGCGCTGCCCGCCGCCGTCCATGCGGCGCGGATCGAAGCGATGCCGTGGGCGCCGGCGGCCCGCGCGACGCGCAGATCCTGCGGGCCGACACCGCCGATCGCGAGAACCGGCAGCGGTAACTGCCGGGCGAGGTCGGTGAAGCCTGACCAGCCGAGGGGGCGCTGCCCGGCGTGGCTCGGCGTGGCGGCGACATGGCCGAGTAGGGCATAGTCGAGGCCGAGCCAGGCCGCCCGCTCGAGGTCCCTGCGGTCGTGGCACGAGGCGCCGACCCAGGCGAAATCCGGTCGCCGGTTGGTGCGGGCGAGGTCGCGGGCCGGCAGATGGAGGCCGTCGGCGCCGACTCCGCCTGCCAGCGCGGCATCGCCATTGATCACCAGCAGTGCATCGTGGGCACGGCAGCGGGCGAGGATCTCGCTGGCCAGACGCCGGCGATCGTCGGCCGGCAGGGAGCCGTCGCGCAGCTGCACCAGGCGCAAGCCGGCGGCCAGTGCCCGCTCGAGGGCCGTCAGTTGCTGCGCGATGCCGAGTGTCGCGGCGTCGGTGACACCCATCTGACGGGGCAGGCTCAGCGCCTTCAGGATCGGGCCGTTGGCCGGCAGCATCGGCGACACGGCGAGCGCGTCGGCGCGCTGCCAGGAAAGCGCGCTATGGACGTGATCGTTGATCTGTCCGGACCATTCCGGAACCTCGAAGAAATGCAGTCGCACGTGGGCGTGCTCGTAACGGTGTTCGCGCATCAGCCACGGCCAGCAGCGGCGGGCACGGATGCCGAGTTCCTCGTCGAGTTCGCGCACCAGCGCAGCCGCGACGTCCTCGCCGGGCTCGACCTTGCCGCCCGGGAATTCCCAGTAGCCCGGATAGAAGGTGCCGGGAGCGCGCTGACCCAGCAAAAAGCTGCCGTCCGGCCTGGTGATCACCGCTGCCGCCACATCGACCTGCTTGGTGTCGTTCATGGCTCGAACCGGCCGGCGTAGTCGCGGGCGAACTGCCAGGCGACGCGACCGCTGCGCGAGCCGCGCATCAGCGCCCACTGCAGGGCCTCGCTGCGCGCTGCGTCGACCATGGCGGCGGGCACCGCGAATTGCTCCAGCCAGTGCCCGACGACCGCGAGATACTCCTGCTGGCTGAACGGATAGAAGGACAGCCAAAGGCCGAATCGCTCCGACAGCGAGATCTTCTCCTCCACCGCCTCGCCGGGATGCACCTCCCCGTCGCGGTGCCGGGCCTGGAGGTTCTCGTCCATGTATTCGGGCATCAGGTGACGGCGGTTCGAGGTGGCGTAGATCAGCACGTTGTCGGAGACCGACGCCACCGAGCCGTCGAGCACGCTCTTCAGCGCCTTGTAGGCGGCCTCGCCCTCCTCGAACGACAGGTCGTCACAGAACAGGATGAAGCGCTCCGGTCGTCCGCGCACGAGGTCGACGATGTCCGGCAGGTCGATCAGGTCCGACTTGTCCACCTCGATCAGGCGCAAGCCGTCCTTCGCGTGGGCGGTCAGCAGGGCCTTCACGAGCGACGACTTGCCGGTGCCGCGGGCGCCGGTCAGCAACACGTTGTTGGCATGTCGGCCGGCCATGAACTGGCGCGTGTTGCGCTCGATCCGGCGCTTCTGCTCGTCCACGTCCTTGAGATCCGAGAGCTGGATGCGATGGGGCTCGACGACCGCCTCCAGTCCGGCGCGGCCATTGCGCCGGCGCCAGCGGAAGGCGGTCGCGGCGTTCCAGTCGGGTGGATCGGGCGGTGCCGGCAGTACCGCCTCGAGCCGTTCGAGGACGCGTTCGGCGCGGACCAGCAGCGCCGTCAGCTCAGCGTTGGTGTTCATCGTCGTCGTCGGGCTTGCGATTCTTGCGTGGCCACGTGGCCCAGACGATCACCAGCAGCAACGTCAGGGCCACGAGCGCTTCGAGAAAGATGACCCACATGGCGGATTTCCGGTCGGCGGGGTGGCGGATCGCGGGAGCATCGGAAGCGAGCGCCTTATACTCCCGGGCTTGCGACCGCGAGTTTAACCGATACCCATGTACCAGGCCCTCAAGCTCCTGTTCACCGGCTGGCTGGTGGTCCTGCTGTGCAGCTGCGCCGGCCCTGATCCGCTCGAGCCGCAGTCGGCGGCGTGCCCGCCGGCCCAGTGCCCGGCATGCCCGGCCTGCGCGCCTTGCCCGAAATGCCCCGAGCCGGCGGCGGCCGCACCGCCCTCGGCCGCGCCGGACGCGCCGGCCACGCTGCGGCCGGCGGCCTGGTCGGATCTGCCGGGGCTCTCCGAAGACGCGTTGCTGCCGGCGCTGCCGGCGCTGCGGAATTCGTGCGAGAAGCTGGCGGATCAGGCGCGCTGGCGAAGCTTCTGCGCGGCTCTCGGGCAACTTCCCGCGACCCCCGCGCGCGCGCAGCTGGCGGCATTGCTGCGAGCCCAGCTGGCGCCGTGGCAGGTGGTCAATGCGGACGGCAGCAGGAGTGGCCTCGTCACCGGCTACTACGAGCCGCTGATCAGCGGGCGAACCGTCCGAGACCGGCGCGCGCGCTGGCCGGTGCACGGAGTGCCGGACGATCTCGTCAGCGTCGAACTCGCCAGCGTGTATCCCGAGCTCGGCAAGCTGCGCCTGCGCGGGCGTGTGGTCGGCGATGTGCTCGAGCCCTACTGGACGCGGGCCGAGATCATGGCGCTGGGCGACGCGTTCGCGGCGCCTGTGCTGTTGTGGGCCGACGACCCGATCGAGCTGTTCTTCCTGCAGGTGCAGGGATCGGGCAGGGTCGAACTGCCCGACGGGCGCCAGGTACGCATCGGCTACGCGGATCACAACGGGCATCCGTACGTATCGATCGGCCGCTGGCTGATCGCGCAGGGCGAAATGACGCTGGGCGAGGCGTCGCTGGACGGCATCAAGAGGTGGGCGCGCGCCCATCCCGAGCGACTCGACGAACTGCTGGGGGTCAATCCGGGCTACGTCTTCTTTCGCCAGTTGCCGGATCGCGAGGGCGGCCCGGTAGGCGCCCTCGGTGTCGGGCTGACTGCCGGCCGAAGCATCGCGGTCGACCCCCGCAGCGTGCCGCTCGGCGCACCGGTGTTCCTCGACACGACCGCACCCGCCAGCGATCGGCCGCTGCGTCGTCTGGTGCTGGCGCAGGACACCGGCGGCGCGATCAAGGGCGGCGTGCGTGCCGATTACTTCTGGGGCTTCGGAGCCGAGGCCGGGACCATGGCCGGGCGGATGCGCCAGCAGGGCCGGATGTGGGTGTTGCTGCCCCCCGAAGACCTGTCCTCCGCAGAGCCCGCCCGCTGAGTGCCGGCGCCACCCGCGTTCGCACCATTTTGGAAAGTTGCGCCCGCGATGCGGCACCATTGTGGTGCGGTGGCGGCGAAGGTTGCACGGGTGTGGGGCGTATGCTTCGCAACATTGGTGCATGCGCCCGGCAAGGTACTGAATTTTCAGCACCCATGTCCGTGGTATGGTCTTCGCTTCATGCGCCCCCATCGTGCAAATAGGAGTGAGCGATGGAAGACTTCAAGGTGGGCGGCGACGTCCTGTTCATCCTTCTGGGCGCCATCATGGTGCTGGCGATGCATGCCGGTTTCGCGTTCCTTGAACTGGGCACCGTGCGACGCAAGAATCAGGTCAATGCGCTGGTCAAGATCCTGACCGATTTCGCCATGTCCACCTTGGCCTATTTCTTCCTGGGCTACTGGGTCGCCTATGGCACCGGCTTTTTGGTCGGCGCCGAGCAACTGGCCGCCCAGGGCGGCTACGAGCTGGTCAAGTTCTTCTTCCTGCTTACCTTCGCCGCAGCGATCCCGGCAATCATCTCGGGTGGCATCGCCGAGCGCGCACGCTTCACTCCGCAACTGCTCGCGACCTTCTTCCTCGTCGGCCTCGTCTATCCGTTCTTCGAGGGCATCGTCTGGAACGGCAATCTCGGCCTCCAGGGCTGGCTGGAATCGAGCTTCGGCGCGCAGTTTCACGACTTCGCCGGCAGCGTCGTGGTGCACGCGGTGGGCGGGTGGATAGCACTGCCCGCGGTGATGCTGCTCGGAGCAAGGCGGGGCCGCTACCAGAAGAGCGGGGCAATCGCCGCGCACCCGCCGTCGAGCATTCCGTTTCTGGCGCTCGGTGCGTGGATCCTGACGGTCGGCTGGTTCGGCTTCAACGTCATGAGCGCCCAGCGGCTGGAAGCGATCAACGGTCTGGTGGCGCTCAATTCACTGATGGCGATGGTCGGCGGCACGCTTGCCGCTCTGCTGGCCGGCCGCAACGACCCGGGCTTCGTGCACAACGGGCCGCTGGCCGGGCTGGTGGCGGTGTGCGCCGGCTCCGACCTGATGCATCCGGTCGGCGCGCTGGTGGTAGGCGCTGTGGCTGGCGTGCTCTTCGTCCAGATGTTCACGATCGCCCAGAACCGCTGGAAGATCGACGACGTACTCGGCGTCTGGCCGCTGCATGGCTTGTGCGGCGCCTGGGGCGGGATCGCTGCCGGCATCTTCGGCAGTACTGCGCTAGGCGGTATCGGCGGAGTCAGCTTCGTCGGTCAACTGATTGGCACGATCGTCGGCGTCGTCGTCGCCCTGGTCGGTGGTGTTCTGGTCTACGGCGGCCTCAAGGCGGTGATGGGTCTTCGCCTCGATCCGGAGCAGGAGTTCGAAGGTGCCGACCTCGCGCTCCACAAGATCTCGTCCACCGCCGAAAACGACACCTCCTGGTAAGACCCGTGTCCGGCGGCGCGGTGGGCGGGCCGATGCTCACCGCGCCCCAGTCGGCGAGCCGCGTCAGCGCAGCCTGAGGATGCGGATCGCGCCGATCAGCACCAGGATGCCAATGCCCGCGCCGATCGCCCGGTCCGGCCAGGCGCTACCGGTCCACGCAACCAGGGCGCCGGCCACCATCACGCCGAGGTTTGCCAGCACGTCGTTGGCCGAGAAGATGTAACTCGCCCGCATATGCACGCCCCCGCCGCGGTGGCGCGCGATCAGCAGCAGGCAGGCGATGTTGGCCGCCAGCGCCAGCAGCGACATGCCGATCATCGCGGATTCGTCGGGCGCCCCGCCGCCGAAGGCCCGGCGCCCCGTCTCGAGCAGCACGCTGGCGGCCAGCACCAGTTGCAGCAGCCCGGACAGGCGTGCTGCCGACAGCTTGTGGCGTGCTGCGCGTCCGACCGCATACAGCGCCGCACCATAGACCCCGGCGTCGGCGAACATGTCTGCCGCGTCGGCGATCAGGCCGGCGGAACCGGCCCACCAGCCGGCGATCATCTCGAACACGAACATCAGCGCGTTGATGCCGAGTAACCGGCGCAGCACACGGGCCTCGGCAGCGTCTCCGTTCTTCGCGGGAGGGTCTCGGTCCGCGGTCAAAGGCTCGCTGCGCAGCAACTCGGCGCCGAATCCCAGCGGTTCGAGCCGCCGCATGATCTCGGATGGGTCGCCGTCGTGGTCGATCACGAGTCGCCGGCCCGGCAGGTCGAACACCATCGCGCTGACTGCCGCGTCGGCGAGCCTCAGGCGAATCAGCTGTTCCTCCGACGGGCAATCCATTCCGGGAACCCGCAGCACCGAGCGGTACCGCCCGCACACCCCGGCAGGGCTGCCGGCGTCCTTCGGACGGTTGATCCCTGTCTTCATGCCTGCACCATCGGTTCCTCGATCCGGGTGAGCCGCCACCACCCGCGCGTTCCTGCAGCCTGGCCCCCGCGGGCCATCGACTGTAGGCCGCAGGTGCGAGTGTAATTGCCGCCGCCCATCTGGCGGTGCCCGCCGGTATCTTCCCGCGTAGCCCGCGTGTGCGGCCGAGCACGGCGTTCGCCAGGCAACCAGACGGTCTACGATGGAAGTGATGGGATCGCCGCCAATGGCGACCGGGACCTGCAGGAGCGAATCGTGAAGACGAAGATCGAGCGCAACGCGAACGGCGTGGCGGTCCGGATAAGCGATGTCGCCGGACGGACGGAGCGGCTGATGGAGGCTTTCCGGGAGTGCCAGGAAGGCCGTTGTAGCTGTCCAACCGACGAATACCGCAATGTCCAGTCAGTGGACGTGAGTCAGTCGGGAACCGACCTCACGCTATCGATCAAGGCCAAGGCGGGAAGGCAGATCGACGTCGCCGAGATCGAAAAATGTCTGGCCCACACCCGTGCGCGAGTCGAATGAGGCAATGGAGGCAACGGGGTCAAGTCTAGTTTGGTTGCAAATTTGGGGTGCCAAACTACAAGAGGCAACGGGGTCAAGTCTAGTTTGGTTGCAAATTTGGGGTGCCAAACTACACTAGCTCCCATGAGCAGGCCCTTGCGACTCGAATTTTGCGGCGCCGTGTACCACGTGACTTCGCGGGGTGACCGCCGCGAAGCGATCTTCGAGGATGACGGCGACCGGGAGAGCTTTCTGGAGATCCTCGGCAGGGTGATCACGGATTTCAACTGGCTCTGTCATGCCTACTGCCTGATGGGCAATCACTACCACCTGTTGATCGAGACGCCCGATGGCAATCTTTCGAAGGGCATGCGGCAACTGAATGGTGTCTATACGCAGGCGAGTAACCGCCGCCATGAACGTAGCGGCCATCTGTTCCAGGGGCGCTACAAGGCGATCCTGGTCGATGCCGACGCCTACCTGCTCGAGCTGTCCCGCTATGTCGTGCTCAACCCGGTGAGGGCAGGGATGGTCCGTGAGCCCGGCGAATGGCCCTGGAGCAGCTATCGGGCGATGTTCGGACCGGGGCAATGTCCGCCGTGGCTTTCGGTCGATGGACTGTTGTCACGCTTCGCCAAGCGTCGCGCGACGGCGGAACGGCGCTATGCGCGCTTCGTTGCCGAGGGGCGAGGGTTGCCGTCGATCTGGGAGCGGCTGAACCGCCAGGTGTTCCTCGGGGACGACGCCTTCGTGCTGCGATCCCGCGTCGCGTTGAAGAACGTCAGCGATGATGTGAATGTTCCCCGTGCCCACCGTCGGCCGCCGGCGCCACCATTGGCCGTGTTTGTCGCCGAGTGCACGGATCGCGGTGCAGCCATGGCGGCTGCCCATGCCACCGGCGAATACAGCTACCAGCAGATTGCCGAAGCATTCGGCGTACATTTCACGACGGTCGGTCGTGCAGTGCGCGCGGCAAGGGCAGGGAAGCATTGAGCCGCGCCCGTGCAACGAATCTAGTGCTGCTTGTGGTTTTCTGCATCGATACTAGACCTGACCCCGCCTTTCCTCCGTCGCGGCGCTGAGGGCGCCGTCGATCATGATCGCTGCAATCAGGCTGCGGTCCAGTGACAGCCAGACGAGCACCGGAATCAATGTCGGCAGCAACAGGAATCCCAGTTGGTAGGCGGCCGCGATAAGGTTGACTTGGAGCGCCGAAAAACCGGTTTGTGAAGTTGTCTCGGCGCCGGCCAGCACCGCAACCTGCATCAGCCAGGTGAAACAGATGCTGGCTGCCTGGAAGGGAATCAACATCACGATGGCAGACGGGACCTTCCACCAGAAGCCGCGCAGGCGGGTCGCCAGAAGCAGGGCGAGGGCCAGTGGTGTGCCGTACGCGTAGCTGAGGATGTTGACGGTGGGTGTGAGTTCGCCGACCCGCCCGTCGGGGCTGTGGACTTGCAGCGCGGTCAGCAACGTTTGGGTAGTGCCGTCCATTTCGCTACCGGTGACCCAGTAATGGAAGAATCCGAGCATCGCCTTCTCGGCGACCCAGGCGGGTGGCTTGACCATCCAATGGCGCCCCACATACCACAGCAGCAGCAGCGGAATCAGCCAGGTCAGTACACGCAGGAAGAAACTGCCGATCAGGCTAAGCGGCAGTCGGGCCACGATCCGGTTCCCGCGCAGTAACCCAGCGCATCCAGATGAGCCAGACGACCAGCACATCCAGCATGATCAGCGCCTGCCAGAGATAAAGGTGTGCGAACTCGAACACCGCTGCGCTCCAGTCCGCCAGGTAGAACAGGGTCACGATACGCGCCAGATTTGCAGCCTGGATTGCGACGAATCCGAGTACGACACCGACCAGCTTGGACCACCATCTGGCCGGATAGGCAAGCAATGCGGAAAGCAGGATCAGACATGCTTCGACACCGTTGCAGCCGGCCTCGATCGATACGCCGACGCCGGTGGACGCATCCCGAAGGATCTTGCCGTCGGCGATGACGCTTGGATCGAATGTCCTCAGCACCGCAGCCCCGGCAGTGGCAATCATGTTGGTCCACGGCTCGACCAACCAGAACTGGGCCGGGGAGGTCAGTTCGGCGAGGAAGAGCACCACCACCAGCGCCAGAAAAGCCAGCAAGAAGCGAAACATCGAATCGACCTAGCAGGGGCGGGAAAGGACCACTGTGAGCGCCGCCGATACTAGCAGATCGTGTCTCGATTCGTGCCGCGAGAAGCGCTCGGATGAATCGCCGCCTCCGGCATGGCGGACGAACCAGTTCGCGACCCGGGACGTGCTGGCAGCAGTTGTTGCGCGAGCAGGGCTCCGCTGCGGACCCTGAGGCGATGGTCTCTGCAAAATATTGTGCCGTCGCGGACATCATCCAAGGCCTCGTCCACGAGCCTGCCGATCTTCCGGAATCGGTCCCGCAACTGCCCTGCAACTGTGCGCCGTCTCCCATCGGCCGCCTTGTCGCCGTCCTGCGTGAAGGTGGCGGCGGCGGGGGGCGCAACCTCGCGGCCCCGTCCAGCCGGTGCTACGACCAGAGCCTGAGCAAAAAATGCACATGGGGCCTTGGTCGGATCTGCGCCAAGACATCGCCCCTTGGCTGGTTCGACTGGATGATCCGGCGGGCGGTGCCGGAGACGAAGGCGGGCAAGCATTCGTGATCGCTTGTGCATCTCTTCCAGACCCGCGCCCTCACCTTCGCCGGCGCGGTCGGGGATGCGGGGGCGGAGCCCTTCTGGATGGCATCAATGCAAGACCACGGCTTCATGGTCCAGGTTCCTGGCTTCTATGACTCCTGATTCTCAGGATTCTAGACCTGACCCCGGATTCTCCAATAGAATTGTCGCGGGTTGTAAGCAGGTCGAACGCCGCGACGGCACGACGCTTGGATCCATAGTCGTTTGGACTGGAAACTACGATAGAGGAGAAGGCACGGGTGACTCATTTCAATCGCACACTGGCTGTAATCGTCCCGCTCATGCTGGTTTTTTCCGAGCCAGCATTCTCGCAGGCGAGTTGCGTCCAGTCGACCGCCTTCACCGGTACCAATAGCCAGAACGGGCGGATTTTCCGCGATGCCATTCCGGCGTCGTGCCCGAGCAAGGCCTACCCTGGCATCTTCAACCCCGGAACGCCCTACTTCTTCGAGACCTTCACCTATACCAACGTCACGGCCAGCACGCAGTGCGTGCAGATCGACTTCGATCCCAACCCCGACGGCAACCTCGCGACCGATTGCGACACCAACGCGCACGCCAGCGCCTACCTGAACAGCTACGATCCGGCCAACCAGTCGGTGAACTTCCTGGGTGACGTCGGTTCAAGTATCACCGATTCGTTTTCGGTCGATATCCCCGCCGGCCAGGACATGGTGCTGGTCGTCACCAACACCTCGGCGGAAGAGATCTGCAACTTCCAGGTCAAGGTGAACAACATTGCCTGTACCGCACCGACCGTGCCGAGCTTCAGCAAGGCGTTTTCGCCAGCCAGTACCACCCCGGGCGGCACCAGCACGCTGAGCCTGACGATCGACAATACCACCAGCGCGCTGAATGCCAATGCGCTGAGCGTGACCGACCCGTTCCCTGCAGGCTTGGTCGTGGCACCGACGCCGAACGCATCGACCACCTGCACCGGGGGTACGCTGACCGCTGCCGCTGGTGCCAACTCGGTCACTTACAGCGGCGGTTCGGTGGCAGCGGGTGCCAGCTGTGCGGTCCAGGTCGACGTGGTGGCAGCGGCAGCGGGCACCTACAACAACACCACCAACAACTTGACTTCGTTCCTCGGCGACAGCGGAACGGCCAATGCCATCTTGAGCGTTCTCGGCGCGCTCGTCACCAACCCGATCCCGACCCTCCAGGAATACGGGGTCATGTTGCTGGCGGGACTGATCGTGCTGGCCGCGCTGATCCATCGCAAGCGCAACGGGTAAGCACCGGCGTGGCACCGGCACATGCCGGTGCCACGCGTTCGGCTATCCGGGAATTCATCGAGGAGGTCGGCAGGATTGCCGACAGGCGCTCCCGTTCAGGCGTCTTGACCGAAGGTGAAGGGGATCTGCCGATGTCGGGATTGCCGCGAAGCGAATGGATTTCGGACGCCTTGGGCGCCCCACAGCCGAGGCAAGTATCGAGGGTGATGGGCCTGCCCGGACGTCGGTCGGTTGCCGCCGCGCCAGGTCGATGCGCGCGTCGAGTTGGCGCCTTCGATCGCGGCGGCACCGAATCATCCGCGTGATCTGAACGTGTCTGCATTGGCTGAGACATCCGGGCGCTCAACGCCTTGACTGGCCGTCCCGTAGCCACGGGGGCGCGAATGGCCAGGGGCGCCTGCGCCGCGATCGGCTGATCGAAACGGCGGTGGGGCGGACAGTTCGGCATCCGGAAATTGTCCTTCGACCGGTTCCCCGAATGAATCGTCGGCAAAACGATCAGCCGGAGAATCGGCAGGAAATGCCTGTCGCGACACGAATGCTTCCGTGAGCGCTCGTGCATGCGTAACCGACCGACAATCGCGACGGCATGTTCGTCAACAACGCCGCATCGGACGGGCGCCACCACGTCGGGCTCGTCGAACCAATCCGTGATGTGATGGTGGGGCTCGTCGCGCCAGTGGGTGACGGCCCCGCTCGGTCGCATCGCTGCGTCGCGCTCCGGGTGCGAACAACCCACCGATCAAGGGGCGGCTGCACGCAGCCGGCCGGCGATGAACGCGCTCGCCGGCGCTACCACCTACCGTACCTTTCGCCGATCGTACCGATCGCTAGGGTGCCGCGGACGCGAAGGGCGAATACAGTTGTCAGCGCCGTGCCGAGGCATGCGGCGTACATTTCACGGCGGTCGCGCGGTGCGGGCGGCAATGGCTTGAAAGCCCGACCTGTGTAGATGCATCGAAAATAGACCTGACCCCCAAGGCGTGACCCCCAAGGCGCTTGTGTGTAGATGCATCGAAAATAGACCTGACCCCCAAGGCGCTTGACCCCCAAGGCGCTTGACCCCCAAGGCGCTTGACCCCCAAGGCGCTTGACCCCCAAGGCGCTCGGACCCCCAAGGCGCTCGATGATCAGTAACCGCCGCCGTTGCCGCCACCGGAACCATAGGTTTGTTCCGAGCCTGGGCTGCCACCGGTGCCGGGGGTTGCGCATGCGCTGCTCAGTGCGACGAGAATTGCAAGAACTGCGAGTGCGAGCTTGTTCATGATCGATTCCTCGCGGACTGTCCCTGCCAACCGCGCCGGCCGTGTTTCGCGGCGGACGGACCTGTGTGGCGGACCGTATCGCGACCGGGCCCGGCACCGATGCGGCCGCTGCCGAGACAGGGCAGCGGCAACGGTCGGTCTTGCCGGCATTGGATTCATTTGGAATGGTGAAGTTCATCGTGATTCCCGGACTTGGCAGGGCCGTGAGCGTCGGCGGAGTCTCGGCGCGGCAACACGGCAAGTCGTTGCGCGGGGGTTGGCCATGCCGGTGCCGGGACAGGGATGATCCGCGCCACCGTCGACAGCTCCGGGGCCCGACTTCGCTGCAATCTGACCGGAGGCCGGGTTTCTCGACCGGCAGTCATTCGCGCGAGCGTGGATTTCGACTACGCCGATGCCCTGAATGCCGGCATGCTGTCAAGGACATCGCCCCTCGATGGGCCCCAGGCCCGCAACCTGATCGGGGCCGGCGGCAACCGGCGCCGAACTGCCTACCTCCCGGCCCGCAATCTTTGTCCACGCGAACTGGCGACCTCGTCCTGTAGTCCGTAGTCCCTCAGCTTCTGGTACAGCGTGCTCTTCGCGATCGCCAACTGGCGGGCTGCTTCGGTCAGGTTGCCACCGGAAGTGGCGATCGCGCGGCGGATGCAATCGGCCTCGGCCTCGCAGAGTCGGCCCCCCGGCAGGGCTGCGGTGAACGGCGTGGCCGGATCGGACGATGCCGGCGCGTCCTCGAATTCGGGCGGCAGGTCGTCAACGCCGATGCGCGCGCCGTCGCTGACCAGCAGCATGTTCTCGACCACGTTGCGCAGTTCGCGCACATTGCCGGGCCAGGCGTAGGCCGCCAGGCGCTCGAGCACCTGGGGCGCGATCTGCGGGCGGGGCAGGCCGTGGCGCCGGGCGAAGTGGTCGAGGAACATCTCGGACAGCAGCGCCACGTCGCCGTCGCGGTCGCGCAGGGCGGGGATGCGCACCGAGGTCACCGCGACGCGGTAATAGAGGTCCATGCGGAAGCGGCCGTCGGCCACCTCCTGGCGCAGGTCGCGGTTGGTGGCGGCGACCAGACGGAAGTCCACCTTGCGCGGCGCGTTCTCGCCCAGCCGATAGATTTCGCCCTGCTCCAGCACCCGCAGCAGGTGAGGCTGCAGGTCGAGCGGCATCTCGCCGATCTCGTCGAGGAACAGCGTTCCGCCATCGGCGGCCTCGATCTTGCCGACCAGGCCGCCGCGGCGGGCACCGGTGAAGGCGCCGTCGGCGTAGCCGAACAGCTCGCTGGCCAGCAACTCGCGCGACAGGCCGCCGCAGTTCAGCGGCACGAACGGGCCGTCGCCGAACGGGCTGGCACGGTGAACACCCTGGGCGAACTCTTCCTTGCCGACGCCGGTCTCGCCGAGCAGCAGGACCGGCACCTTGGAGCGGGCCAGTTGGCCGGCCTTGCGGATCACTGCCCGGAGGCCGGCGTCGCCGGTGACGATGTGGCCGAAGTCACCGGGCGCCTCGCTGCGCTCCTCGACGGCCGGCTTGCGTGCGCGGCCGAGGCTCGGCAGCGGCAGGATCAGCAGCGTGCCGATGCGCTCGCCGCGCTCGATCACCGGTGTCAGCCAGTCGGGCGTCAGCCAGGACGGCAGCGCCGACAGGTCGCCGTCCAGCGCCAGCGCCGGGATGCGCTTCGGCCGCGACAGGTCCAACTCGGCGCCGAGCGTGGCCAGCGCCGCCTGGGCGTTGCCGTTGGCCTTGACCGGGTAGCCACGCCGGTCGAACAGCACGACGCTGTCGGTGGTGGAGTTCCAATACGGCAGCGCGGCTTCGAGCAGGCGCAGGCGCAGCTCGGTCTCGCGCATCGTCAGCCGGCTCTCGATGCGGTTGGCGGTGGTCACCACCAGCGCCAGGCTCTGCCGGTTGAAGGTTTCGGAGAGGCCCGAGACATCCACCACGCCGAGGATCTCGCCATCGCCCGGATGGCGGATCACCATCGCCGAGCAGGTCCAGCGCTTGATGCCGGCGCAGTAGTGCTCGGCCGAGTGGATCTGCACCGGCTCGCCGACCGCCAGCGCCGTGCCGATCGCGTTGGTGCCGCAGATGCGTTCGCTCCAGGCCACGCCGGGCAGCAGGTGGATGTTCTCGGCCGAGTCCCGGGTGCGGGTGTCGCCCTCCATGCTGAGAATCGTGCATTGGGCGTCGGCGAGCGCCATCACGGTGCCGGTCATGGCGAGGAAGTCACGCGCGCAGGCCATCACCGGCGCGCCGGCCTGCAGCAGTTCGGCGTGGGCGTTGCGCAGCGACTCCAGCCGTGATTCGCCCAGCGGCGGCGGTGCGCTGCGCTTGTCGGGGTCCACGTTATGGTCGCGGCAGCGCTGCCACGAGCCCTCGACCAGGCTGCGCAGCGCGTCGTCGGGGCGCCCGCTGCCGTCCAGGAAGCGCTCCCAGGCGGCCATCACGGCAGACTCATTGCCGGGGTCGCTGAAGCGCTGGTCGTCAGGTTCCCATGCCATCCGTCCAGTCTCCTCCAATGGGAAGCAGTGGTCGGGCTGCTCTGCGGCAGCGTGCGATCAGCCCTGCCATTGCGCCTGATCCCTGCTTCTTCGTGCCTGCCTTCGCCGCCCGCTGCGGGCGCCCGGTGGCAGTATTGCCGTTAGCTTAGCAAGCGAAATGCCATCGCGGCGCCGGCCGTGGCCGCTCGGTGGCGAGCGCCTCAGGGTGCGGGCTGCGGCGCCCGCTCGCGCGGGCGAGGATGGACGCGGAAGGCAGCCGTTCGACAATCGAACGCCGCCTTTCGTTCGAACGTTCGAAGATCGAACGCCGTTCGGGGTGCTAGTCGGTCGCCGTCGCAGCGGTGCGACAGGCGCGCAGGTCCTCCAGGGCTGCCGGGTTCTCGAGCGAGCCGAGGTCGCCGGGTGCTTCGTCGAGCCACACTGCGCGCACCACGCGGCGCAGGATCTTGCCATTGCGGGTGCGCGGCAGCGAGGCCACCGGCAGCACGCGGGACGGCGCCAGCGGCTTGCCGAGCCGCGCCGCGACGTGGGCGATCAGCGCCCGCTCTCGGGCCGCCCAGTCGTGGCCCGCCTCGCCGCCGGATCGGGCAAGCGTCACGAAGCAGCTCGCGACCTCGCCCTTGACAGGGTCCGGCACACCGATCGCGACCGCCTCGGCGACCAGCGGATGGTCCACCAGCGCCGACTCGTATTCGGCCGGCCCGACCCGCTTGCCGGCGACCTTGAGCGTGTCGTCGCTGCGGCCCTCGATGAACCAGTGGCCGTCCGCATCGACCCGCGCCCAGTCGCCATGCACCCAGGTGCCGGGCCAGCGCGTCCAGTAGCTCTCCAGGTAGCGCGCCGGGTCGCGCCAGAAGCCGTGGGCCATGCCGGGCCAGGGCGCCCGCAACACCAGCTCGCCGACCTCGCCGGGGGAGCCGCCGATTAGCGAGGCGCCGTCGGCATCGACCACGTCGGCCTGCATGCCCGGGATCGGCCCGGCGAAGCCGCAGGGCTTCTGCGGCAGGCCGGCGAAGCAGGCCAGGATGCCGCCGCCGATCTCGGTACCGCCCGAATAGTTGATGATCGGGCAGCGGCCCTGGCCGACGGTGTCGAACAGCCACTGCCACGGCCCCTCGTTCCACGGCTCGCCGGTGGAACCGAAGACCCGCAGCGCGTCGAGCTGGCCGGGCTGCGGCAGGCCGGTATCGCCGGCCGCCATCAGCAGCCGCACCAGCGTCGGCGACAGGCCCAGGTGGGTCAGCCGGTGGCGCGCCACCAACTGCCACAGCCGGTCGGGCGCCGGATGATCGGGTGTGCCCTCGAACAGCATCAGCGTGGCACCGCGCAGCAGGCCGCCGAAGACCAGCCACGGGCCCATCATCCAGCCCATGTCGGTGACCCACGAGAGCCGGTCGCGCGGTTTCAGGTCGAAGGCCATCAGCAGGTCCTGGGCGGCCTTCAGCGGGAAGCCGGCGTGGGTGTGTACGACGCCCTTCGGGCGGCCGGTGGTGCCCGAGGTGTAGACGATCATCAGCGGCGTGTCGGCCGGGTGGGGGGCCGCTCCGCTGGCCGGCTGGTGGGCGGCCAGCAGGCTGCGGTAGTCCCACTCGCGCCAGCGTCCTTCGCCCGGCCCGGCCCACGGCCTGCCGAGCCGCGGCACGACCAGCAGGTGCGTGAGGGACGGTGCGGCGGCAGCCGCCTTGCGGGCCTCGGACAGCATGTCCACCGGGCGGCCGCGGCGCAGGTAGCCGTCGGCACACACCATCACGCTGGCCTCGCTGTCCTGCAGCCGGCCGGCCACCGCGTCGGCGCCGTAGCCGGAGAACAGCGGCAGCACGATCGCGCCGAGGCGGGCGGCGGCCAGGAACAGCGCCGCGGTCTCGGGCAGCATCGGCAGATACATCGCGATGCGGTCGCCGTGGCCGACGCCGATGCCGGCCAGCGCGGCCGCCAGCCGGCGGGCCTCCAGGTCCAGTTCGCGGTAGCCGAGGCTGCGCACCTCGCCGTCGTCGCCTTCCCAAACCAGGGCTTCGCAGCCGGGCTCGTCGCGGGACCTGCGACCGACCAGGTTGTCGAACAGGTCGAGCTCGCCGCCGACGAACCAGCGCGGCCACATCGGTCCGTCGGACAGGTCGCA
>JAGRGB010000175.1 GCA_020445745.1 Rhodocyclaceae bacterium
AGTGGCCGTGAGCCGTCCAACACAAACCTGAACTCGCCGACCGGTCCGCCTGCGAAGCTGCCGTTCGGCCACCAACATCGTTTCGAGCGTGCCCAACGGCCGCTTCCGCGGCGTTGCCTCTACCAGCGAATATCCGGTTTGGAAATGGCCAGGCGGCCTTTGCGGCCGATTGGGAAACGCCATCCTGACTGTCGCTGGTGCTCTCGTCTTGTGCGTAGCGCCCCAACAGGGGCAAGCCAACGGCCATTCGGCTCACGCAAAGTGAGCTGCGACAGTCCGGATCTGCCGCGCGCCAGGGGCGCCAAAGGTATCGGCGGCGTGCTCTGGCTGGCGCCGGTGGCGCGCTGCAACTGATAATGGACCATGTTTTCCAAGGGCCCGCAGCGCCCGGATTGCGCCCGATCCAGCATCGCCGCATACCGTGTCAGGCACATGGGATACCCTCCGATGCTTTCACTCCCGTCAATACGGCTCTTCCAAACTCAGCCTTCCCTTCTCGCCGTTCAGGATCCTCCGCTCCCAGTGGCCCCGTCTTCGACCCGGTTGCGGCCGCCCTGCTTCGCCTTGTATAGCGCATCGTCGGCCGCCTTGAGCAGCGCCATGGGGTGGGCGCCGGGCTCTGGTATCCGGGTGGACAGGCCGATGCTGACCGTCACGTTGGCACTGACCTCGGAACAGGGGTGCGGAATCTGCAGTTCCTCCACGGCCCGGCGAAGCGACTCCAGGAAGTCCTTGGGGGCGCTGGTATCGGGCAGGATCAGCGCGAATTCCTCACCCCCGAAGCGGGCTACCGTATCGCCGGGGCGGCGGCAGTGGCGCCGCAGGCAATTCGCGATCTGCTTGAGACAACGATCCCCCTCCAGATGACCGAGGCAATCGTTGTAGGCCTTGAAGCAGTCGATGTCGACCATCGCCACGGACAGGGGACTTTTCCCCCGGGCGGCCCGTTTCCACTCGCTTTCCAGCTGCTCGTCGAGAAAACGCCGGTTGGGGACGCCGGTCAGGCCGTCGGTCACGGACAGCCGGTCCAGCATCTGGTTGGCCGCCTTCAACTGCCCCAGCGTCTGGGCCCGGCGCTTCTCGGCCTGGTAATAGACACTGAAGACGATCATCGACAGCAGCAGGCAGCCGGACACGAGCAGGACCTGCAGGTCGTCGAAGCTGTGCAGCTTCTGTTCGATCAGGTATTGGAGGCGCGTTTCGACTGCGTCGGCTGCCTCGGAAAAATCCCGGAACACTTCGTCGAACTGCACATCGATGGGGGTGCCCGAGCCGGCCTCGTAGCGGCTTTCGTAGCGCTTCTGGCTTATTTCCCGGAATTTCTCGAGCTTGGCGACGGCGGCGTTGATGCCGTCGCGCATGCCGGCTTCGGTCAGCGGCTGGAAATCGCCCTCGCTGTTGTGGCCGCCGTGCAACATGGCGTTGGCGTACCAGAATGCGTTGTCGATATGTTCGGTGACTTTGTCGTAGGTCTCGGATTCGTCACCGCCGAGAATCTCTTCGAGCCACAGGTGGGCCAGGGTGGCCTCCAGCCTCATCTCCATCGCCGCATCCACCAGCGGTGCATATTTGGCGGTCATATGGTGGCCGGTGCGAGCGCTGACCAGGATCATCGAGACGGTGACCAGGGCGGTGACGGCGACGATCCAGAAGCCGCGCCACGGGAAGCGGAAGTCCGGGAAATTTTCGGGTTCGCGTTCTTGCGCAGGCGCTGGCATGGCTTCTCGTGCTGCTCTGTTCGTCCGGCCGTCGAATCGGTGGGTTACGGAGCATAGCTGACGGCCCCGAGTGTGAAGTGTTATCGGCCTCTCAGTTCCCCTTCATTTGACATGGTTTTACCCCGGATCCGTGTCCAGAAAGACACGAGCCGGCGCCCACCGGCTCGCGAGGGAGCCTGATCGGCCGTGGCTCGTCTGATTCCGACCTCGCCAGGCCGGCTTCCGAACACCGCGACGCTCAGGCCTGCCCCAGCCAAACTTCGACGCGCGCGCCGCCGCAAGCCGCACGCTCGATCCGTAGCTCGCCGAGATAGGCCAGCGCGATGTCGCGGACGATCGCCAGGCCGATGCCGTGCCCCGGTATCGTCTCGTCGCCGCGCTGGCCGCGGCCGAGCAGGCGCGCCGGATCGGCGATGCCGGGCCCGTCGTCCTCGACGACCAGCAGCAGGCCGCCCTCGCGTCGCTCGGCCTGCACGCTGACCCGGCTGCGCGCCCATTTGCAGGCGTTGTCGAGCAGGTTGCCGAGCAGTTCCATCGCGTCGCCCTCGTCGAGGCGCACCTGCAGGGCGTCGGCGATGTCGTGGCCGAGCGTCAGCCGCCGCCCGGCATGGACCTTGGCCATGGTGGCCAGCAGGCGTTCGACCAGGGGCGCCAGCGGCAGCGGTTGGGCACTCTGGCTGGCGCCGGCGGTGGTGGCACGCTGCAGCTGGTACTGGACGATGTTCTCCATGCGCTCGAGTTGCTCGCCGACCTCGGCGGGGTTCGCCGCGCCGCTGCTGCGCAGCACCGCGAGCGGCGTCTTCAGGCTGTGGGCAAGATCGCCCAGGGCGCCCCGATAGCGTTCGAGCTGGGCGCGCTCCCGGCGCAGCACGCGGTCGAGGTTTTCCGCCAGCGGCGCCAGCTCGGCCGGAAAGCGGCCGCCCACCTCGGTGGCGTCGCCGGATTCGATCGCCGCCAGCCGGCGGGCGAGCTGGCGCAGCGGGCCCAGGCCCCAGTTCTGCACGAGGATCAGCGCCAGCAGCAGCAGCACCGCCATCACCGCCAGCGCACTCCACAGGCTGCGGCGGTAGGCCCGGACTTCCAATTCGCGGGCGGCCAGCGGCGCGGCGACGCTGAAGGTGAGCTGCCGCGGCGTGGCTTCGACCGCCCAGCGCACGCCCTGGCTGACCACCCGATAGGCAGGGCCGTCGGTGGCGGCCTGCACTTCGTTGCGGCGCTCGCCGGCGGCCAGGCCGCGGGCGAACGGAATCGCGAGTCCCAGCGTCGAGCCGGAGGTCCATTGCTGGCGGCCGTCGCCCGCGACGATGGCCGCGTAGAGCCCGGAACCGGGCACGGCAAGACGGGCTTCGGGCAGTTGCCCGGGCATCGACAATCCCCCGTCCGCGGCGACGTCCAGCGCACCCATCAGCAGGTAGAGCAGGGCCTCGAGGCGCTCCCCCTGCGCGGCGTCGGCGCTGTCGCGGAAAGCGCGGTCCAGCACCGCGCCGGTCAGCACGACGAAGGCCAGCAGCACCGCCGCCGACACCCCCAGCAGCCGGGCGCGCAGCGACAGGCTGCGATCGGCCTCAGGCATCGGCCGGCGCGAAGCGGTAGCCGCGTCCGCGCACGGTCTGGATCGGCGCCCAGCGGCCGGCCGGGTCGAGCTTGCGGCGCAACCGGCCGATCAGCACTTCGAGCACGTTGCTGTCGCGGTCGTCCTCGTGCGGATAGAGGTAGTCGCCGAGCTCCTGCTTGGAGACGACCCGCTCCCGGTGGCGGGCGAGGTAGTCCAGCAGCTTGAACTCGAAGGCGGTGAGATCGACCGCAACGCCGTCGCAGGCGACCTGCTGCCGGTCCAGGTCGAGCAGGTAGGGGCCGAGGGCCAGCGTGGTGGTGGCGGCACCGGCCGCGCGCCGCCACAGCGCCCGCACGCGGGCCACCAGCTCGGGCATTTCGAAGGGCTTGGTGAGGTAGTCGTCGGCGCCGGCTTCGAGTCCCTCTACCTTGTCCTGCCAGCGGCCGCGGGCGGTCAGCACCAGGATCGGCAGGCGCGAGGCCTCGGCCCGCAGGCGGCGAATGACCTCGAGGCCGGAGAGCTTCGGCAGGCCCAGGTCGACGATCGCCAGGTCGAACGGGTACTCGCGCGCCAGATACAGCCCCTGTTCGCCGTCCGCCGCCTCGTCCACCACCGCCGCGCCTTCGCCGGCGGACAGCGCCGTGGCCAGCGAGCGGCGCAGCGCCGCTTCGTCCTCGATCAGCAGGATGCGCATGCCGGTGGCGTCCTGCCTGTGCCAGGGGGTGGCCGGCGGCGACGGAGAGGCGCCTCGTCCATGTCAGCGCACCCGGCCGGTCTTGGCATCGACGATGACAATGCGTACTTCGCCGGAACGGGTCAGCACCTTGACCCGGAACACCTTCTCGCCGCCGCGATCGGCACTGTCGACGCTCAGCACCCGGCCGCCGGTCTGCTTCTGGACCTTCGCCGCAGCCTGGTCACGGTCGATCGCGTGGGCCAGCGGGGCGGCCGCCAGCAGCGCCGCGAGCAGCAGGGTGCGCAGGTTCGAAAGTCGGGGCATGGCGCTTCCTCGGTCGGACAGGGGATGATTGTCGCAGCTTGGGCTTACCAGCGTCGATCGTCGTCGCGGCGGTGTCCGCGATCTTCCCTGCGGTCTCGACCGCCCACTTCGACCCAGCGGCCCGGACGCTCGCGCATGAAGCGCGTGTGTTCGTGGCCGTGGTGCCGGTAGCTGACACGGTAGCCCACCAGACGCTGCTCGGTTCGATACTCGACGTGGCAGCGGGCCTCGTCGCGGCCGCGATGGCCGACTCGCAGGAGGTGGGCCTTGTCGATCTGGTTGCCGACCACCGCGCCGATCACCGCACCGACTGCGGTGGTGGCGATCTGGCCGTCGCCGCGGCCCACCTGATGGCCGATGATGCCGCCGGCGATGCCGCCGATCACCGCGCCGGCCTGGGAGTGGCGACGGCGATCGTCGTAGCGATGGTCGCCGCGGCGGCCCTCGCGATGGCCCGGGCGGCACACCTCCTGGGCAACCCGTTCGCTCTTGTACACCGGCACGACATCGGTCACCCGCGCCCGGTGACCCGGGCCGTGCTCCCACTGCCCGGCATGGGCGAAGGACATCACACCCGACAGGGCGGTTGCGACGAGAATGGTCTTGATCGATTTCATTTCGCTCTTCCTTGTTGTGGTGGCGGAGGCCGTCGTGGCTTCCATGGCTGCCAGACTAGAGGAGCGAGGCTGAACGATTGCTGAACGAGCGGGCACGTCCGTCAGCGCGCGTGAAGGGGCGGGCAGTGCCGGTACTTTCTTCGCGGCATCGACGGACACCGGCACCGACGGCCCCGAGGAAGCGCGCGCGGCCTGCGCCGCCACTCGCGCGATGCATTTCCCGGACCTGCTCGCGAGACCACCCGTTGACCCAGCACATGGCGGGGGCCATCGGTCGCCACTAGCATCCAAGTGTATCGATGGCGAAGGAACGGCAATGAACACGCGTCAAGTCGGTGCACCTGAATCCAGCCCGGCCCTATCGCCGGCGTCGCTGTTCGAACAGGGACGCGACCTGGCGGCGGCGTGGATGCGGGCGTGGCCCGCGATGCGCGCCTGGCAATCCGGCGTTGCGCCGGCGCGGCCAGGACGCTCGCGCGAAGAACCGGCGTTCGACGACATCGACCCGCCGGCCAGCGTCGATCGTCTGCTGCATGCCGGCATGGGCCGCATGACGATGGGCATTTCCCCCGCCAGCCTGCTGCTCGCGTGGAGCGACTGGATGCTTCACCTGGCGATGTCGCCGGGCAAGTGGGAGCGGATGGGCGAGAAGTACCTGCGCAAGCTGGTGCGCTACGGCAACTACGCGATGCGCGCCGCCGCCGACCCGTCGGTGCCGCCGTGCATCGAGCCCCTGCCCCAGGATCAGCGCTTCCGCGGCCCGCACTGGCAGCAGTGGCCGTTCAACCTGGTGTGGCAGGGTTTCCTGCTGCAGCAGCAGTGGTGGTACAGCGCGACGACCGGCATCGGCGGCGTGTCCCGTCATCACGAGCAGGTGGTTTCGTTTCTCGCCCGCCAGCTGCTGGACATGGTATCGCCGGTCAATTTCATCGCCACCAACCCGGAGGTGCAGGAGGCGACGGTGCGCGAAATCGGCGAAAACCTGGTACGCGGCGGCCAGTACCTGTGGGAAGACTGGGAGCGCGCGGTGGGCGGCAAGGCGCCGGTCGGGGCCGACGCCTTCCAGGCCGGTCGCGATGTCGCGGTGACGCCCGGCAGCGTGGTGTTCCGCAATCGCCTGATCGAGCTGATCCAGTACATGCCGACCACCAAGGAGGTGTTCGCCGAACCGGTGCTGATCGTGCCGGCCTGGATCATGAAGTACTACATCCTCGATCTCTCGCCGGACAACTCGCTGGTCCGCTACCTGGTGGACCGCGGGCATACGGTGTTCGTGATCTCGTGGCACAACCCGACCGCCATCGACCGGGATCTCGGCATGGACGACTATCTCCGCCTCGGTGTGCTCGATGCCCTCAAGGCGGTGCGCGCGATCGTGCCGGACAGCCGCGTCAATGCCGTCGGCTACTGCCTGGGCGGCACCTTGCTGTCGATCGCGGCGGCCTGGCTGGCGCGGGAGCGGGACGCAGCGCTGGCGACGGTCACGCTGCTCGCCGCCCAGACCGACTTCAGCGAGCCGGGAGAGTTGTCGCTGTTCATCGACCACAGCCAGCTCGACTACCTGGAAGACATCATGTGGGACCAGGGCTATCTCGACACCAAGCAGATGGCCGGAGCCTTCCAGCTGATGCGCTCGAACGACCTGATCTGGTCGCGGATGGTCAACGCGTACCTGCTCGGGCGGCGCGAGCCGATGACCGGCCTGATGGCGTGGAACGCCGACGCCACGCGGATGCCCTTCCGGATGCACAGCGAATACCTGCGACGCTGCTTCCTGGACAACGAGCTGTTCGAGGGGCGCTACGAGATCGGCGATCGGCCGGTGGCCCTGAGCGACATCCGCGCGCCGATGTTCGTGGTGGCCACCGAGCGCGATCACGTTTCGCCGTGGCGATCGGTCTATCAGATCAGGCTGATCACCGACACCAGTGTCAGCTTCCTGCTGTGCAGCGGTGGCCACAACACCGGGATCGTCAGCGAACCCGGCCATCCGCGCCGGCACTACCGCATCGCCCATACCGAGGACGGTGCCCGCTATGTCGACCCCGACAACTGGTATGCGGCGACGCCGCCCCGGACCGGGTCGTGGTGGCCGGCATGGGCCGAGTGGCTGGAGTCGCAGTCGAGCGGCCGGCACGAGCCGCCCCGGCCGGGACACGACCACCCGGATTTCCCGGCGCTCGGAGCCGCGCCGGGCAGCTACGTGTTCGAGCGCTAGGGGCGCAGGCGCCTGCTGCCCTCAGTCGAGGCGGTAGGGCTCGCCGCGCCGGGGAATGTCGATCGCGGCCCACCCCATCTGCTGGCGCAGTGCGTCGCGCAGCGCGACGGAGGCGCCGGCCTCGCCGTGGACGACGAAGGTGTGCCGTGGCGGCGCCTCGAACCCCGCCAGCCAGGCGAGCAGCGCCTTGCGATCGGCATGGGCCGACAGGCCGCCAATGGTGTGGACCTGGGCCCGCACCGCGATCCGCTCGCCGAAGAGCGTGACCTGACGAACGCCGTCGACCAGCCGTCGCCCGAGCGAGCCTGCGGCCTGGAAGCCGCAGATGACGATGCTGCACGCACTGCGGCCGAGGTTGTACTTGAGGTGATGGCGGATCCTGCCCGCGTCGCACATGCCGCTGGCCGAGATGATCACCAGGCCGGCACGCTGCGAATTGAGCGCGATCGACTCCTCCACGTCGGCCACGAAGCGCACCGCGAAGCGCTCCCGGTGGGCCTCCATCCACGCCAGCAGCTCGCGGGTCGGGGCGTCCCACAGCGACCCGAAGTCCATCGTCAGGCCGGTCACCGCGGTGGCCATCGGCGAGTCCACCACCACCTGCAGCGGCGGCGCCCTGCCCGCGCGCACCAGCTCGGCGAGGAAGAAGATCAACTCCTGGGTCCGGCCGACCGCGAAGGCCGGAATGATCACGTTGCCGCCACGCCGCTCGAGCGTGTCGTGCAATACCGCCACCAGTTCCGCCTCGGTGTCGGCGAGCGCGCGATGGGTGCGGTCGCCGTAGGTCGACTCGACGCACAGCACGTCGGCGCGCCTCACCGCCACCGGGTCGCGCAGCACCGGCCGATTGGGCTGGCCGAGATCGCCACTGAACACCAGGCGTCGCGTCCGCCCCCCCGAATCGACGTCGATCTCGAGGATCGCGGAGCCGAGGATGTGGCCGGCGTCGCGAAATCGGCAGCGCACCTTCGGGTGCGGCGACAGCTCGTCGTCGTAGCGTAGCGGGCGCAACCGGGCGAGGCTCGCCTGGGCCTGGGCGACGGTGTAGAGCATCGGCGCCGCCCGCAGGTGCTTGTGCCGCTTGCGGTGGCTTTCCCGCGCGGCCCGCTCGGCCTCCTTCTCCTGGATGTGGGCCGAATCCAGCAGCATCACCTCGAGCAGGCGGACGGTCGCCTCGGTCGCATGGATCGGCCCGCGATAGCCCAGCGCGACGAGCCTCGGCAGCAGCCCCGAGTGATCGATGTGGGCATGGGTGAGCAGCACGAAATCGATCTCGCCGAGATCGAAGTCGAGGGCCTCGAGGTTCCGGCGTCCGGCTTCCCGCCCCCCCTGGAACATGCCGCAATCGACCAGGAAGGCGACGCCGTCGCTGCGAACGCGGGTGCACGACCCGGTGACCTCGCCAGCCGCCCCGAAGAACGTAAACTCCATCGGATCCCCCCTTGGCCACGACCCGCGCACGCGAGAACCCACGACTGCGGCCGCTTGCGCCTGATTTGGGTGTAGTCGCGTCGCGCACGATGCGCAATGCGCGCGGCGAGCGGGCCGACGACGCTCGCGCCGGCTCGCGCGGGACCGCCCTCAGCGGCGGGCGGCCGCGTGCTTGACCTCGGCGAACACCGGACCCCACATCGGATGGCCGACTTCGGCGCGCGCCAGCTCGAAGCCGGGGTCGATCGCCAGCAGCGCGCCGAAGTGATGGCGGCAGGCGTCCAGTCGCGATTCGACGCAGGCGATGAAGGCCGCGAGCTTGTGCGCCTCGACCTTTTCTTCGGTGTTGCCGAGGCCGAGCGTGAGCGCTTCCTCCAGCCACAGCCGGGCCTGTTCGTAGCGACCCTGCTCGTAGCGCTGGCGACCCTGTTCCAGGGCCAGCCTGGCGCTTTGCCAGTTGCGGCCGCGGTCCACCACCGGTGCCGCGCCCTGGCGCGCCGCGCAGGCGGACAACAGCAGCGCCAGCAGCGCGGCGCCGGCGATACGGCAGATGCGGGGGCTCATTGGTCGAAGCGATGACGAAGGGATTTCACACCCCCCGATTTTAGTCGCACGTCGGCGACGAAGGGGGCGAAATCGAGGTTGCGGATTTCGATCCGATGGTGGCCTGCCGGCAGTTGCAGGCGGGTCAGCGGCGGCGAATACCCCACCGCCCGCCCATTCACGAAGACCTCGCCCCAGGGCAGCACCGACAGCCGAAGGGTCGAGTCGCCGGTCGTCGGCGCAGGCCGTGCCGCTGCGGCTGGCGCCCGGTGGTCGGCGGCAGCGACCGCGGGCGGAACCTGCTCCGGCAGGATCTGCGGCGCGACCTCGTCGATGATCGGCAGTTGCAGCACCGGTGGCGCGAAGATGTCCACGTCGGCGAGCAGCTCCTCGCTGGTGACGGCCGCCGCCGCCGGCTGCGCCGTCTCCGCAACGGCCGGCATCGGCCCGGCGTCGGGCGCCACGACACCGCCCCCGAACACCAGCAGCACCACCGCCGCCGCGGCCAGCGCGACCGCGACTGCGGCGCCGATGACGACCCGGCGATCGGCGCCCGCGCCCTTGCGCGGTGCTTCAGCGGCGGCGGTCACGACCACGGTGGCACCGTGGCCGCCGGCCGAAGGTGCCCGACGCGTGCTGCCGCTGGTGGCCGTGGCGCGCAACTCGCGGCGCAGGTTGCGCAGCACCCTGCCCATCTCGCCGGCGGATTCGAAACGGCGTGCCGGATCCTTCTGCATCGCCCGCAACAGCAACAGGTCTAGCTCACGCGGCACGTCCGGATTGAGCTCGCGGGCCGTCGGCGCCTCGAGCTTCAGCACCTTGTCCACGACCTCGCCGATGCTGTCGGCCTCGAACGGGTTGCGCCCGACCAGCAGCTCGTAGAGCGTGACGGCGAGCGAGAACAGGTCCGAACGCACGTCCGCGACGCCACCCATCAATTGCTCGGGCGCCATGTACTTCGGCGAGCCCAGCACGTGGCCGCGCGGCAGGGTCTGCTCCGGCGACAGGCTGGCACGCGAACTGGCAATGCCGAAGTCCATGATCTTGACCAGGCCGTTGCGGCTCAGCATCACGTTGGCGGGCTTGATGTCACGATGGATCACGCCGCGGGAATGGGCGAAATCGAGCCCGCGGCACATCGCCAGACCGATGTCGACGACGCGCCTGACCGGCATCACCGTGCCCAGGTCGAGGGATTCCCGCAGGCTCAGGCCCTCGACGAACTCCATCGCGATGTACGGCACGCCCTGGCTCTCGCCGATGTCATAGACGGTGACGATGTTCGGGTGGTTGAGACCACCGGCCGACTTGCCCTCGCTGAAGAAGTGCTCGCGAAAGGTGGCGCGAGCTTCCGGCGACAGGTCCAGGCTCAGGACCTTGATCGCGACATCGCGCTCGATCAGAGGATCCTCGGCACGATAGACGGTACCCATCGCGCCCTTGCCCAGCATGCCGGTCACCCGGTAGCGTCCGACGTGGGCCGGGAACCGGGGTCTCCCTTCGTCCTTGCTGTCGGAAACGGGTGGACTCGACATGAGTGCGTTGCGCGGCATCTGAGCCTTTTCGTGCATTGACAATGATATGCCAGTCGCACCTGTGGCTACGAGAACCGGTGCGACTGTGGAATAATTTGGCGCCTCGGCTCACGCGGGCCGAGTCGGGAGCAACGGCGGCAACGAGCTATCCTTTAATCGGCACGGACGGGCACGGCTTGACCGAACAAATCCGCTTTGAGATGAGCAGCCTCAGCGACCCTGGCTGCGTGCGCTCGGTGAACGAGGACGCCGTGGCGGCCGTTCCCGAGCTCGGACTGATGGTCGTCGCGGACGGCATGGGCGGGCACAACGCCGGCAAGATCGCCGCGCGCCTGGCGATCGACAACCTCGTCGCACGGGTCCGCGGCGCCCTGGCGAGCGCTCCGCCGGCCGGCGCCACCGACGCCGAGGCGCTGCTCGCCGACGCGATGCAGCAGGCCCACGCGGAGATCGCCAAGCGCGCCGCCGGCGAGGAGCAGCTGAAGGGCATGGGCAGCACCGTCGCCTGCGCGCTGTTCCACGGCGAACTGGCCACGATCGCCCACCTCGGCGACGCCCGGGCCTATCGGCTGAGCGCCGGCAAGCTGCGCCTGCTGACGCGCGACCACAGCCTCACCCAGCAGGTGCGCGACCTGGGGGTGATCGGCGAGGACGCGATCGCCGCCAGCCACAACCGACATCTGGTGTCGCATGCACTCGGCCACGGCGAATCGCCGCCGGTCGCGGTGACGACGGTGCCGTGCATGGCCGACGACGTTTTCCTGCTGTGCACCGACGGTCTCAACGACATGGTCGACGGGGTCGACATCGAGCTGGCGCTGCGGGTGCTGCGCAGCAACCTGCCGCTGGCGGTCGAACAGCTGGTGATGATCGCCCGCGACAACGGCGGCTATGACAACATCACCGTCGCGCTGGCGGGACCGCCCGCCTCCGCTGCGGCAACGACTACGGCGGCGGCGGCGCCGGAGCCGGTCGGCGCGATCGGCCGGCTGGCCGGATGGCTGCGCTCGCTGCTGGGCACGAGGCACTGACACCATGGCAAAGATCGTCGTCAGCCTGGACGGACACATCATCGAACAGCGCGTGGTCAAGGAAGAGCTGCTGATGCTCGGGCGCAACGCCGACTGCGACATGGTCATGGACGACGGCGAGGTCAGCGGCCGCCATGCCTCCATCACCACGGTCGTGAACGACCACTTCCTCGAAGACCTGTCGAGCACCAACGGTACGCTGGTCAATGGTCGCCGCATCACCCGCCACCTGCTCGAGCACAACGACGTGATCTTCATCGGTCCCTACCGGATCAAGTACATGAATGCCGCGTCGGCCGGTGTCGGGTTCGACCGTACCCAGATCATCCGCCCCCTCGAACCGCGGGTATCGCCGGCCAACACCCAGGTGGTGGCGGCCGAACTGGACTCCGCCGCGGCGTCCACGCGGGCCACCCGGGCACGCTTCCCGAAGGGCAAGCTGGTGATCACGTCGGGCTCGTCGGCGGGCAGCGAACGCCTGATCGACGGACTGCTGCTGCCGGTAGGTCGCGAGGGGCGCGCGCTGGGCGTCATCAACCGGCGCCCCCTGGGCTGTTTCCTGACCCAGGTCAGCGGGCGGACGCTGGTCCTCAACGGCAAGCCCCTGGGCCGCGACCCGGTCCAGTTGAACGACGGCGACGAGATCGTCGTCGGCCGCGACAAGCTGGTCTTCAGGAACGTCTGAGGCGGCGACCAGATGACCCGCGGCCGCCGCGCCGCGCAGCCTTCCGACAGGCGTCGCCCATGAGCGCCTTCGCCCGGCCGCCCGAAGGAGGCGCTCACCCCCCCTGGGGAGAATGTCGCAACGCGACAGGAGGGTAGTCCAGTGAGCACCAGCGTACCGTGCCTGCCGGATTCGCTGGTCGTGATCGAACGCGGCTGGCTGTCCGCCAACAATGTCGTCGGGCTCGACGGCGGCGTCGCGACGATGGTCGACAGCGGCTACGTGACCCACGCCGCCCAGACCGTCGACCTGGTCCGCCACGTGCTGGACGGGCGGCGACTCGAGCGCCTGGTGAACACCCACGGACACTCGGACCACATCGGCTGCAATGCCGCGGTGCAGAGGGCCTTCGGCTGCCGCATCACGGTACCCGCCGACATCGCTCCGATCATCGAGGCGTGGGACGAGGACGCCTTGCTGCTCAGCATAACCGACCAGCAGTGCGAGCCCTTTCGCCACGACGACACGCTGGCGGCCGGCGAGCGGCTCGTCTTCGGCGGCTGCGAATGGGCCGCGCTGGCGGCGCCGGGTCACGACATGCATGCCCTGATGTTCCACTGCGAGCAGCACCGCCTGCTGATCTCCGGCGATGCCCTGTGGCGCGACGGTTTCGGCGTCCAGTTCCCGGAGTTGCTCGGCAGCGACCCCGGTCTGGCGGCAACCCGGGCCACCCTCGAAGCGATCGCCCGGCTTCCGCTGGATGCCGTGCTGCCGGGCCACGGCGCGCCATTCACCGAGGTGGACGACGCCCTCGAACGGGCATTCGGGCGGCTCGACGCGTTCGCCGCGGACGCCGAGCGGATGGCCCGCAACGCGATCCGCACGTGCCTGAGCTTCAGCTTGATGGAATGCCGCAGCATCGCGCTCGACGCACTGCCGTCCTACCTCGAGGAGGTTTCGCTGTATCGCGACATCAATCGCCGCTACCTGCGCATCGAGGCCGGCGAGCTGGCGAACCGGCTGGTACGGGAACTGGTGCAGGCCGGCGTCGCCCGGATCGACCACGATATGCTGCATGCAAGCTGACGGCGCTGGCGCGAAGGGCGCGGCTTTGGTACAACGAAGCATCAGCGAATGCGCGAGAGGCGTCCCATGCAACTGGTGCTGATCAGCGGCCTGTCCGGCTCGGGCAAATCGGTCGCCTTGAAGGCGCTCGAGGACGCCGGATTCTATTGCGTCGACAACCTGCCGGCGACCCTGCTGCCGGAGTTCATCGCCCATCTGCGCAGCGCCGGTTGCGGGCGCGCGGCGGTGGCCGTGGACGTGCGCTCGGGCGCCAGCATCGCCGCCCTGCCGAGGCAGCTCGAGCAGTTGCACGACATCGTCGACGACCTGCGCTTCATATTCCTCGAATCTCGGGACGACACGCTGATCCAGCGCTTCTCGGAAACCCGGCGGCGGCACCCGCTGGCCGACGAGGGGGTGTCGCTGGCCGAGGCCATCAACCGCGAACGCGAGGCGCTCGCCGAAGTCGCCGAACTCGGCCACCGTATCGACACCAGCGACCAGGCCGCCAACACGCTGCGCGGCTGGATCAAGAATTTTCTCGACCTGAATGCTGCCGAGGGCCTGACGCTGATGTTCCAGTCGTTCGGTTTCAAGTACGGCATCCCGGTCGACGCCGATCTGGTGTTCGACGCACGCTGCCTGCCCAATCCCCACTACGACCCCAAGCTGCGCACGATGAGCGGCAAGGATCTGCCGGTGGTGCAGTTCCTCGAGAAGGTTCCGGAAGTGATGCGGATGGCCGAGGACATCTACCGTTTCGTCGCCGACTGGCTGCCCGCCTACGTGCGCGACAACCGCAGCTACCTGACGGTCGCGATCGGTTGCACCGGCGGCCAGCACCGCTCCGTGTATCTGGCCGAATGGCTCGCCGCACGCTTCCGGCCGACCGCCAACGTGCTGGTCCGGCACCGCTCGCTGCGCAGCGAAATCGCCGCGTCGCTGCCGCCGAGGGCCGGCACCGTGGTGTGATCCGGGTGACCGTGGCCGATGGGCGAATCCCCTGTTGTCGGAGCCACCGCCTGACGATCGAGCGGCGATGGCCAGGCCGGCCCTGAAACCCTGGCTGCGCTACCTGCGCGCCGGGGATCTGCTGACGCTGGCGCTCGCCGCGGCAGGCTGCGCGGCCAGCTTCGCGCTGCTGTGGCGTGGCGAGATACCGGACCGCGCGATCGTGCGCGCGGGCGGGCGGATCGTCGCCGAGCTGCCGCTCGACCGGCGCGCCGAACTCACCGTCGACGGGCCCCTGGGCCACACCCGGATCGAGGTCGAACCCGGGCGCGCCAGGGTCGCGGAGGACCCCGGCCCGCGCCAGTACTGCGTACGCCAGGGCTGGATCAGCCGTGGCGGCGCGGTCGCCATCTGCGCTCCCAACCAGGTCTCGCTGTCGCTCAACGGCGGTGGCGACAGTCATGACTCGCTCAGTTACTGAACTGGCGGTCAGCCGCGACGACTACCGGATCTCACGGCTGGCGGCGGCCGCGATCGCCCTGACCGTGGCCGAGGCGGCGATTCCGATGCCGTTGCCGGGCGTCAAGCCGGGCCTCGCCAACATCGTCACGCTGGTGGTGCTGTGGCGTTTCGGCTGGCGCGATGCCGCCTGGGTGTCCTTGCTGCGGGTACTGGCCGGCAGCCTGCTGCTGGGCCAGTTCCTCGCCCCGGGCTTCTTCCTCAGCGCCGCCGGCAGCGTCGCCAGCCTGCTCGCCCTCGGCCTCGGGCAGCGCCTGCCCAGGCGCTGGTTCGGCCCGGTCAGCCACAGCCTGCTGGCCGCATTCGCCCATATCAGCGGGCAACTGACGGTGGCCCGGCTGTGGCTCGTGCCCCACGACGGGGTGTTCTACCTGGCGCCGGTGTTCTTCACCGCGGCGCTGGTGTTCGGGCTCAGCAACGGCCTCATCGCGGCCCGCCTGCTGGCCTCCGGCGCAGACGCCGGCGCGGACTGAAGGCCGCCGCGAAGGTCGCCGCGGCGACGTGCCCCGATATAACGTTTGGCGTATATTGTCGCGTCGGTCGACGTTTTCGTGCGGTCCGTGTCCGCGATGCGATTGCTCAAGTTCATCTCCCTCGCCCTGATCGGCCTGATGCTGGCGCTGCTGTTCCGCCTGCCCGCCGGCGGCGACGAACGGTCGCCGACGGCGATCCATGCCGGCCCGCCCACCGGCCACTGAGGCCGTTCGACGCAGTCTGCGGGATCGTTGACGAGGATCAAGCGCATCACCGAAAGGTGTCTCTAAGCTCGCTGGTTTGACCGCACTGCGACCCCGCGAGCATGGCCATCGAACTCGTCTGCCCCGCCGGCAGCCTGCCGGCACTCAAGAGCGCCGTCGACCATGGCGCCGACTGCGTCTATGTCGGCTTCAAGGATGCCACCAACGCCCGCAACTTCAGCGGCCTGAATTTCGACGACCGGGCGATGGCGGAGGGCATCAGCCATGCCCATCGCCGGGGCGCCAAGGTGTTGCTGGCCCTCAACACCTATCCCCGCAGCGACAACTGGACGCGGTGGACGGCGGCGGTGGACAAGGCCGCCGAGCTTGGCGTCGACGCGGTGATCCTGGCCGATCCGGGTCTGATGCGCTACGCAGTCCGCAGCCACCCCCAGCTTCGCCTGCACCTGTCGGTGCAGGGCTCGGCGACCAGCCACGAGGCGATCAATTTCTATCACGAGCATTTCGGCATCCGCCGCGCCGTGCTGCCGCGGGTGCTGTCCCTGGCCCAGGTCGAACGGGTCATCGCCGCGACACCGGTCGAGATCGAGTTGTTCGGTTTCGGCGGTCTGTGCGTGATGGTGGAAGGCCGCTGCGCGCTGTCGGCCTACGCCACCGGCGAGTCGCCCAACTGCAACGGCGCCTGCTCTCCCGGCAAGTACGTGCGCTGGCAACAGACCGACGGCGGCATGGAGGCGCGGGTGAACGGCATTCTGATCGACCGCTTCGCCGATCACGAACACGCCGGCTATCCGACCCTTTGCAAGGGTCGCTTCGCGGTCGGCGGCGAGACCTACTACGCGATCGAGGAACCCACCAGCCTCAACACCCTCGAGTTGCTGCCGCAGATCGCCCGCATGGGTGTGGCGGCGATCAAGATCGAAGGCCGCCAGCGCTCGCCGGCCTACGTCGCCCAGGTCACCCGCGTCTGGCGCCAGGCGATCGACCGGGCAAACCGCGATCCACTGGATTTCCGCCCGGAGGCGGCCTGGCAGCGCGAGCTCGCGAAGGTCTCGGAAGGCCGGAGCCAGACCCTCGGCGCCTACCACCGCCCCTGGAAATGAACGAGGACAGAGCGATGAAACTGGCCCTCGGCCCCCTGCTCTACTATTGGCCGCGCCGGCGCATCCTCGACTTCTATGGCGAGGCCGCGACGGCGCCGATCGACATCGTGTACCTCGGCGAGACGGTATGCTCGCGCCGCCACGAGCTGCGACTTCCCGACTGGCTGGAGATCGGCGAACGACTCGCCGCCAGCGGCAAGCAGGTCGTGATCTCGAGCCAGACCCTGATCGAGTCGGAGTCGGACCTCAAGACCCTGCGCCGCATCGTCGAGCAGTCGCGCTTCAAGGTCGAAGCCAACGACATCGCCGCAGTGCGCCTGCTCTCCGGCAGCGAGGGCTGGGTAGCGGGACCGAGCCTGAACGTCTTCAACGAGCATACCCTGGCGATGCTCGTCGAACTCGGCGCCCGTCGCTTCGTGGCGCCGCCGGAGATGTCCGGCGACGCCCTGTCAGCACTGCTCACGGCCTACGGCCGACCGCTCGACTGCGAGGTCTTCGCCTACGGCCGGCTGCCGCTGGCGTTCTCGGCGCGCTGCTTCACGGCGCGCCACTTCAATCTGCAAAAGGACGACTGCGCATTCCGCTGTATCGAGTTCGAGGACGGACTGCCGCTGGACACCCGGGAGGGCCGTCCTTTCCTGACGATCAACGGCATCCAGACCCAGTCGGCCAGCATCCACAATCTGCTGGGCGATCTCCCCGCCCTGTCCGGCTCCCGCGTCGGCGTGCTGCGCATCAGCCCCCAGGCCCATCACACCGCGGCGATCGCCGCCCTGTTCGACGACGCGATCAGCGGGCGGCGCGACGCACGCGAGGCCTTCGAGGCCTGCCGGCCGCTGATGGCGGGCGAAGCGTGCAATGGATTCTGGCACGGCCGGGCGGGCATCGAGGGGGCCGTCGCCTGAGGAATTGACCATGGACCGCAAACTGCCCGCCTTCACGATCCCGACCGGTCTCGCCGCCGTGCTCGGCCGCCTGCCACAGCTGCCGCCCACGCTAGTCCTGGTGAGTGCCCTGAACCTGGCGCTGGATCGCGTGCTGCCGCGCGACCAGCTCGAGCCGCTGACCGGCAGGCGGCTGCAGGTCCATGTCACCGACGCCGGCATGAGCCTGCGTTTCGTCCTCGGCGGCAACGGCTTCCGGCCGGTCTTCGACCGCCAGCCCGAAGACCTGCGGATTTCGGCGACCCTGCGCGACTTTCTCGCCCTGGCGCTGCGCGAGGAAGACCCGGACACGCTGTTCTTCAGTCGTCGCCTGCGGATGGAAGGCGATACCGAACTCGGCCTGCTGGTCAAGAACACCCTCGACGCGGTGGACTGGTCCGCGATCGCCCCGGCCGGGCGGCTGGCGACCTTGCGCGGCGGCTGACGCCGCACGGATCGCCGCCGGCGGCGATCCGGACACGGCGGTTTGCCGCGGCCGCCGGCAACACGCCCTAGAATGGGGTGCCCGACCACCCCCCGCGCGTTGCATGGCCGCCGTCTCCCGCTCCACCACCGATCTTCCGCGCCACCTGGCCTTCGCCTATGCGCTGCTGGTGGTCTATGCGTGCCTGCACCCGTTTGCCGGCTGGCACGAGAGCGGATTGCATCCCCTCGATTTCATCAGCGCGCCATGGCCCCGCTATTACCGGGTCAATGACATGGTGCTCAACGTGCTCGGTTTCGTACCGCTCGGCTTCCTGATGGTGCCGGCGCTGCCCAGGGGGCTGCGACTGGCCAGCTGCGTGATCGTCACCGTTCTCGCCTGCTTCGCGCTGAGCCTGAGCCTGGAGACCCTGCAGAACTTCCTGCCGACCCGGGTGGCATCGAACCTCGACCTCGGTTTCAACACCATCGGCGGCCTCGCCGGCGGCCTGCTCGGCGCCGCCTGGGGACCGCGACTGTTCGCCCACGATGGCGGCATCCACCGCTGGCGGAGCCGCTGCATCGTGCCGGGCCCGCTCGGCGATGCCGGGCTGATCCTGATGGCGCTGTGGCTGTTTTCCCAGCTCGTGCCGGAGAGCCCGGTGTTCTCGACCGGCGACCTGCGGCGCCTGCTGGACCTGCCCACGCCGCTGCCCTTCAGCGCCCAGGAGTTTCTGCGGCTGGAGGCGGCGATCACCGCCGGCCATCTGCTGGCCGCGGTGCTGCTGGCACGCGCGATGGCCCGCGACGGTGCGCTGGGCTGGATCCTGCTGCTGGTGCTGCTGGCGCTCGGCGCCAACACCCTGGCGAGCGCCAGCTTCCTGGTGGCGGCGGAACCCTTCGCGTGGGCGACGCCGGGTTGGCGGGCAGGCCTGATCGCGGCGGTGCCGCTGATCTTCGTCGGCTTGTCGCTGCCACGGACGCTCGCCCAGGGTCTGGCGGCGATGGCGCTGCTGGCTGCCACCGTGCTGGTCAACCTGGCGCCCCAGAACCCCTACCTGCTGTCCTACCCGCAGCTGGTCGGCGAAAGCCATTTCCTGAATTTCCACGGTGCGACGCGGCTGGTGTCCAGCCTGTGGCCGTTTCTCGCCCTCGCCTACCTGATCCTGCTGGGCGCACTGAACCCGGGATTGCGGCGATAATCGACCGCATCCGGGGTCCAGCCCCGCCGCGAACGGAGTGCCCGCGATGAGCTATTTCAAGCACCACGTGTTCTTCTGCACCAACCAGCGCGCCGCCGGAGAGACCTGCTGCAACGACCACAACGCGGTCGCGATGCAGACCTACGCGAAGGAACGCATCGCCAAGCTCGGGCTCAAGGGCAAGGGCAACATCCGCATCAACAAGGCCGGCTGCCTCGACCGCTGCGACGACGGCCCGGTGCTGGTGGTCTATCCGGACGCGGTCTGGTACACCTATGTCGACACCGAGGACATCGACGAAATCATCGAGCGCCACCTGATCAACGGCGAGATCGTCGAGCGCCTGCGGCTGCCCTGAGTCCTGGAGATCTGCCGATGACCCGTCCCCTGCCGACCGAGAAGGCCTTGCTGAACGGCCCCGACGGCAACATCGAGGCCCTCATCGACGCGCCCGCCGAGGTGCGCGGCATCGCCCTCGTTGCCCATCCCCATCCGCTGTTCGGGGGCGCCAACACCAACAAGGTCGCCCACACCCTGGCGCGGGCGTTCCGCGATCTGGGTTTCGCGACGCTGCGACCCAACTTCCGCGGTGTCGGCGCCAGCGAAGGCAGCCACGATCATGGCGGTGCGGAAACCGACGACATGCTGGCGGTTCTGGCCTGGGCCCAGTCCCGCTGGGGCAGCCTTCCGATCGGGCTCGGTGGCTTTTCGTTCGGGGCCTTCGTACAGACCCGGGTCGCGGCCCGGCTGGCAACCGGCATGACACCGACCGAGCGCATCGTGCTGGTCGGCACCGCCGCCGGCGAGGTCACCGGCGCCCGCAGCTACAGCACCGAGAAGGTGCCGCCGGACACCCTGCTGATCCATGGCGAAATGGACGAGACCGTGCCACTCGCCAACGTCCTCGACTGGGCACGCCCGCAGGAGTTGCCGGTCGTCGTGGTCCCCGGCGCGGACCATTTCTTTCATGGCAAGCTGCACGTGATCCGCGAGATCGTCTCGCGCCATTGGCGGGCGCTGTGACCCGGCGCCGCAGCCGGCACCACCGAGGAGGAATCGAAGATGCGCCTGATCTGCTCGCTGACCAGCCCCTACGCCCGCAAGATCCGCGTGGTGCTGGCCGAGAAGAGCCTGCCCTTCGAACTGGTCGAGGACATTCCCTGGAACGCCGACAGCCACGTGCCTGACTTCAATCCGCTCGGCAAGGTGCCGGTGCTGATCGCCGACGACGGCAGCGTCTGGTTCGACTCGCCGGTGGTCGCGGAGTATCTCGACGTCGTCCATCCGAGTCCCCGGCTGATGCCTTCCGACCGGCAGGCGGCGTTGCCGGTTCGCCAGAGTGAAGCCCTCGCGGACGGCATCATCGATGCCGCGGTGCTGGCCTTCCTGGAGCGCGCCCGCCCCGCGGAGTCGCGCAGCCAGGCCAACATCGACCGCCAGTACGGCAAGATCGAGCGCGGCCTGGAGGCCCTCGGCAGACGGCTGGAAGCCGCCGCCGGAGTCGACGGCGACCAGTTGTCGATCGCCGACATCGCAGCTGGCTGCGCCCTCGGCTACCTCGACCTGCGCTTTCCGGACGTCGACTGGCGAAATCGCTGCCCGGCGCTGACCCGCTACGGCGAAGCCCTGCTGTCGCGGCCCAGCTTCCGCGCCAGCAGTCCGCCGGCCTGATCGCCGGCTGGCCCGCCGCTCATTCGCAAATCACCTCGACCCGATTGCGACCGAGCCGCTTGGCCTCGTAGAGCGCCGCATCCGATGCCCGCATCAGATCGGTAGGCGTCGCTACCGACGGGCAGTCGGTGGCGGCGACGCCGAAGCTGACGGTCACGGTCGGCGACACCGACGACGCCGCGTGCGGCAACTGCAACGCGAGCACCCGTTCCCGCACCTGCTCGGCCACCGCCCGCGCGCCCTCGCTGCCGGTACCGGGCAGCACGAACGCAAACTCCTCGCCGCCGATGCGGGCGACGACGTCACCGGGGCGCGACAGCGCCTGGGCCATCGCCTGGGCCACCTTGACCAGGCAACGGTCTCCGGCCGGATGGCCGTAGTGGTCGTTGTACTCCTTGAAATGGTCGATGTCGGCCGAGATCACCGCCACCACGCCGCGGTCACGCTCGGCGCGCCGCCATTCCCGCCACAGCCCCTCCTCGAACATCCGCCGGTTGGCGATGCCGGTCAGCGTATCCAGGCGCACCAGCCGTTCCAGTTCATGGCTGGCCTCGATCGAGCTGGACAGTTCCCGGCGCAGATGCTCGGCCTCGCGAAAGACGCTGTGCACCTGGGCCGAGGATGCCAGCATCGCCGCCGAGAAGATGGCCATCAGCAGGGCCATCACCAGATGGATGTGGTCGCCGACGAGCAGCATCTGGGTCGCGATCGGCACGCTCGCCGGAATCGCGAACAGCGGATAGACCCGATGCAGCGCGGACAGCAGCGGGATCGCGCCGGCCAGCATGCCGCCCAGCAGGAATGCCAGGAAGACCTGGTGAGGAAAGGAATCCGGATGAAACAGCAGCGCGCCGGCGAGTCCCCAGACGAGGCCGCCCGCCAGCGCGCCTGCGGCAAATCTGCGCCGCCAGCGGACGAGGGCCAGGGCGCCGGCCCGCGGGCGTCGCCGATAGGCCCGGAGGTTGGCGTAGCGGGCGCCGGTGACCGCACACAGCAGCGCCGCCCAGCCGACCATGACGGTCGCATCGACCGCATCCCACAGCACCACCACCAGGATCGCACCATTGACCAGCGTCACCGCCAGCGCGATCGGCAACTGACGATAGCAGTGCTCGGTGCGGGCATCGAGCGAACCGTTGTCGCGCGTGCTAGGCGCGTTCGAGGCCTTCATGGGGATACCGCCACCGCCACGCCGACCCAACCTGCATGCCCATCTTGATCACTCCCGAGCGCTTGTCATGACACTTTACGCGAAACGACCGCCGATGCCGCGCACGTCATTCACAGCGATATAACGGCCGCAGCGCCGCAACCTGTTGAACCGATTGACCGCTTTCACGACATCAGGGTCTGCCTGTGCCATGTCATCCGGGTTGCTAGTGCCGCGACCCGGGTGCCGACCACGATCGCGCCCAGGGCGCCGCCGCCGGGCCCGAATTTCAACGCGTCGGCCTGTCCGACGAACGGATGGTCGCTGCGCGCAAGGCCCGCATCCGACATCAGCATCGGGCGCGGGGGAGCCGGCGCGACGCACCCGCTCCCGCCGGCGGCGCCGCTACTGGCGGATGTCGCCGAAGTTGCCGGGCGGCGACGCGTCTTCGGCGTCGGCGCGGAACGGATTGATGTCGATGCCGCCGCGCCGCGTATAGCGGGCCCAGACCGCGAGGCTCTCGGGTCGGCACTGGCGGTGCACGTCGATGAAGATGCGCTCGACGCATTGCTCGTGAAACTCGTCATGGTCTCGATACGAGACGACGTAGCGCAGCAATCCGGCACGATCGATCGGCCGCCCCCGGTAGCGGATCGCCACCGTCGCCCAGTCGGGCTGGCCGGTGATCAGGCAGTTGGACTTGAGCAGGTGGGAAACCAGGGTCTCCTCGAGCGGCGGCGCCGCCATGGCGACGCCGAGAAAGGCGGGCTGCGGCCTGTAGGTGTCGATGGCGACATCGATGTCGTCGATCACTTCGCCACCGATCTCGGCGAGACGACGCGACGGCCGACCGGAGAGTGGCTCGATGGTGACACCGACCCGCGCGCCGACCGCCGCGCTGAGGTCGTCGGCGATGCGCACGCGGACTTCCTCGGCACTCGCGAAGCGGCTGCCATTGAGGGAATTGAGATAGAGCTTCAGCGACTTGGATTCCACCAGCCGCGGCGAGCTGGCCGGTACGTGAAAGCTGCCGATCGCGACCACCGGCTTGCCGCGGGGATTCAGCCACGACAGCTCGTAGGCATTCCACAGATCGACGCCGAAGAACGGCGGATCGCGCAGGATGCCCAGCTCGGCGCGCTTGGGAGCGCGCGCGATCGGGAACAGCAATTCCGGGGCGTACGGGCTGCGATAGGCGACCGGGCGCCCGAGGGGCGAGGCGGTGAGCGGCGGGGCGCTTTCAGAGACTGGCATCGGAGCAGCGAGCGGGGTGGCAGTGACAGATTATAATCGTCGCCCGAGATGTGAATCCGCGCGACACCGCGATGCCCGCCGAACACGCCATCCTGCTGGTGCTGACCAATCTGCCCGACCGCGACACCGCGCTGGCGCTGGCCCGACGGCTGATCGACGGTCGGCTTGCCGCCTGCGTCAATGTGCTGTCCGGCTGTACCTCGGTATACCGCTGGCAGGGCGCGACCGAGTGCGCCGACGAAGTGCCGTTGCTGATCAAGACCACCGAGTCCGGCTACGCGGCGCTGGAGGCCGCGATCCTGGCGGCTCATCCGTACGAACTTCCGGAGATCGTCGCGGTCCCTGTGACGCATGGCCTGCCCGGCTACCTGGATTGGGTCGCGGGCGAAACCGCCACGGATACCTGAACCGATGTCCCGCACGACACCCTTTGCAGCCCTGATCGCTTTCCTCGCAAGCCTGCTGTGCGCGGCGCTTGCCGTGGCCGCCGGCCCGCTGCACCCGCTCGAGGCCTACAAGATGCAGGCCAGGTCCCTTGATCCCGGGTCCATCGAGGTGGTGTTCGACATCCACGAAGACTACTACCTGTACAAGGCCAACTTCCGCTTCAAGGCCGACCACCCGGAGGTGGTCCTGGGCCGGCCCGAGCTGCCGCCCGGCAAGCAGAAGCACGACGAGTTCTTCGGCGAGGTCGAGATCTACCGCGACGAGGTCCGGTTCACGCTGCCGGTCGAGGCGCCCGAGGCCGTCGCCGGCTTCCAGCTGACGGTGGTCGCCCAGGGCTGCTGGGACGAAGGCATCTGCTATCCGCCCACCGACTACGTCGCCGACATCTCGCTGACCGGCTCGAGCTCCGAGCGCGGCGGCGGAGTGCTCGACAGGCTGCTCGGCGGCCGTGCCGGAGGCCCGCCGGCAAACGGCAGCGACGTGGCCGCGGCGGCGCCGGTCCCGCCCGCCACCGTCGCCGGCGACGAATCGGGCTCGATCGCGGCGATGCTGAAGACCACCAGCGCACCGATGGTGCTCCTGTCGTTCTTCGGCTTCGGCCTGTTGCTGGCGTTCACGCCCTGCACCTTTCCGATGATTCCGATCCTGTCGGGGATCATCGTCGGCCATGGCACCGGCATCAGCCGGATGCGCGCATTCGGGCTGTCGCTGACCTACGTCCTGGGCATGGCGATCACCTACGCGCTGGCCGGCGTCGCGGCCGGGCTGTCCGGGACGCTGCTGTCGGCGGCGCTGCAGAATGCCTGGGTGCTGGGGGGGTTCGCGCTGGTCTTCGTGGCACTGTCGCTGTCGATGTTCGGCTTCTACGAGTTGCAGTTGCCGACCGCGCTGCAGAGCCGGCTGTCGGAGACCGCCAACCACCAGCACGGCGGCCAGCTCGGTGGCGTGGCGGTGATGGGCGTGCTGTCGGCATTGATCGTCGGCCCCTGCGTCGCGGCGCCGCTGGCCGGTGCGCTGCTCTACATCGCCCAGACCCGTGACGCGGCGTTCGGCGGCCTGGCGCTGTTCGTGATGGCGCTCGGCATGGGCATGCCGCTGCTCGCGGTGGGGGTGGCCGCCCGTTCGGTGCTGCCGAAGGTCGGACCGTGGATGGAGGGCGTCAAGAAAGCCTTCGGCGTGATGCTGCTGGCCGTCGCGCTGTGGCTGGTGTCGCCGGTGGTGCCGGCGCTGGCGACGATGCTGGCGTGGGCGATGCTGCTGATCTTTTCGGGCATCTTCCTGCGGGCGATCGACCCGCTGCCCCACAATGCCCACGGCTGGCAGCGCTTCTGGAAGGCGGTCGGCGTGGTCCTGCTGGTATGCGGCGGTGCGATCCTGCTCGGTGCGCTGGGCGGCGCGCGCGATCCGCTGCAGCCGCTGGCCGGCCTGCGTCGCGAGGCCGGTGCGGCTGGCACCGCGCAGCCGGTCAGCTTCCAGCGGGTCAGGAGCGTCGCCGAGCTGGACGCCGCGGTGGCGGCCTCGACGCGGCCGGTGATGCTGGACTTCTACGCCGACTGGTGCGTCTCCTGCAAGGAAATGGAGCACTACACGTTCTCCGACCCGGCCGTCGCCAGCCGCATGGCGCAGATGCTGCTGCTGCAGGCGGACGTCACCGACAACAACGACGATGACAAGGCCCTGCTGGCGCGCTTCGAACTGTTCGGCCCGCCGGGCATCGTCTTCTTCAGCCCCGGCGGCGGCGAGATCGAAGGCGTGCGCGTCGTCGGCTTCATGCCGGCCGAGCAATTCGCCGCGCTGCTGGCGCGCAACCTCGGCGGCTGACGACACCGCCCCCGTCCGGCCGAATTGCCCTAAGATCGCCCTTTCCCTGTTCCCGTTGATCGCCGGCACCACCATGTTTTCAGGAATCATCTCGGCCGTCGGCCGTATCGAAACCGTCGAGCCGCTCGAGGACGGTGTCCGCCTGCGGGTCGACGTCGGCGCCCTCGGCCTCGATGACGTCGCCATCGGCGACAGCATCGCCAACGGCGGCGTCTGCCTAACCGTGGTCGCGATCGACGGCAACCGCGCCAGTTTCGACGTCTCCCGCGAAACCCTCGACTGCACGGTCGGCCTGTCGCAACCCGGCGAGGTCAACCTCGAAAAGGCACTGCGGGTGAACGATCGCCTCGGCGGCCACATCGTCACCGGCCACGTGGACGGCGTCGGCGAGGTGCTGCGCTTCGCGCCGCTCGGCGAGAGCCACGAACTGGTGATCCGGGCACCACGCCCGCTCGCCGGCTATATCGCAAGGAAGGGCTCGATCACCGTGGACGGCGTGAGCCTGACCGTCAATCGGGTCGACGGCACGGACTTCTCGATCAACCTGATTCCGCATACCGTCGCGGTAACGACCCTGAGGCGCCTGTCGCCGGGATGCGGCGTCAATCTGGAAATCGACATCATCGCGCGCTACGTCGAGCGGATGTCGGCCTGGCAGCGCGAAGACGGCGATTGAATCGCCGCCGCGGACCGAGCTCGGCAGAGGTCGGGCTAGGCTAGCCCGAGCCGGACCGGTACACTGTCGGGTTCGATCCGCCCCCCTCAACGCCCCCGGAGTCCCTCTTGTCCACCATCGCGCCGATCGGCGAAATCATCGAAGAGATCCGCGCCGGTCGCATGGTCGTGCTGGTGGACGAGGAGGATCGAGAGAACGAAGGCGATCTGGTCATGGCCGGGCAATTCGTGACGCCGGCCGCGATCAACTTCATGGCCAAGCACGGCCGCGGCCTGATCTGCCTGACCCTGACCGAGGAACGCTGCCGACAGCTCGGGCTGGGGCTGATGGTGCGCGACAACCGCTCGCCCCACGGTACCGCGTTCACGACCTCGATCGAGGCCGCGGAGGGCGTGACCACCGGCATCTCGGCCCAGGATCGGGCGCGCACCGTACAGGCCGCGGTGGCCCGTCATGCCCGTCCGAGCGACATCGTCCAGCCCGGCCACGTCTTCCCGCTGATGGCCCAGAACGGTGGCGTCCTGATCCGCGCCGGACATACCGAGGCCGGCTGCGATCTGGCCTTGCTGGCCGGTCTCGAGCCGGCCGCGGTGATCTGCGAGATCCTCAAGGACGACGGCACGATGGCGCGCCTGCCGGATCTGGTGGTCTTCGCAGGCGAACATGGGCTCAAGATCGGCGCCATCCGCGACCTGATCGAGTATCGCGCGGCCACCGAGAGCCTGGTCGAACAGGTCGCCAGGAAGCCGGTGGAGACTGCCCACGGCCCCTTCGAACTGACTGCCTTCGAGGACAAGACCAGCGGCGACGTCCATCTGGCGCTGACCCTGGGCAAGCTCGACGCGACCAGCGAGACCCTGGTGCGCGTGCACGAACCGCTGTCGGTGGTGGATTTCCTCGATCCCGGCAGTGGACGTCACAGCTTCCCGGTGGACGCCACGCTGGCGGCGATCGCCCGTGAAGGCCGGGGCGCGCTGATCATGCTCTACCGGCCCCAGAGCGGCCGCGAGCTCCTGGCCGCCCTGACCGACGACCCGTCGGCGCCACGCCCGGGCAGCAAGTGGGATCCGCGCCTGTTCGGTGTCGGCGCCCAGATTCTGCGGGAACTCGGGATCGGCAAGATGCGGCTGATGGCCAGTCCCCGCAAGATCCCGAGCATGGCCGGATTCGGCCTGGAGGTATGCGGCTATGTTTCGCCCGAAGACGAATGAATCGGGGCGCTCGGCGCCCCAGCACGAGGAAGGAGCGATGGCTCGATTCGACCGCATCCGCGAGATCACCCCGCGTCTCGAAGGCCAGGGGCTTGCCGTCGGCGTGGTGATGAGCCGCTTCAACCAGGACATCTGCGAGGGCCTGTTGTCGGCCTGCATGGACCGACTGCAACAGCTCGGCGTGTCACCGACCGACATCACGCTGGCGACGGTGCCGGGCGCGCTGGAGATCCCGCTGGTGCTGCAGAGGATGGCCGGTAGCGGGCAATTCGACGCGCTGGTGGCGCTCGGCGCGGTGATCCGTGGCGAAACCTATCATTTCGAGCTGGTTGCCAACGAGCAGGGCAGCGGCATCACCCGGGTCGCGCTCGACAGCGGCATTCCGATCGCCAACGGCGTGCTGACCACCGAAAGCGACGACCAGGCCATCGCCCGCATGCAGGTCAAGGGCCGCGAGTGTGCCGAGGCCGCGGTGGAGATGGCGAATCTTCTGAAGGACCTGGCATGAGCAACCCGAAGGCCCGCCGCAAGGCGCGCGAATTCGCGGTGCAGGGCATCTACCAGTGGCTGGTCGCCGGCAACGACATCGCGCCGATCGAGGAGCATGTCGCGCAATCACCGGACTTCGACGAGGCCGACGGCAGCTTCTTCCGCGAACGCCTGCGCGGCGCGATCGCCAATGCGGCGGCCCATGACGCCGAGATCGGCCGCCACATCGAGCGCCGGGTGAGCGAGCTGTCGCCGGTGGAGCATGCGGTGCTGCTGCTGGCGGGCCAGGAACTGGCCCATCACCCCGAGGTACCCTACCGGGTGGTGATCAACGAGGCGATCGAGCTGACCAAGGCCTTCGGCGGCAGCGAGGGGCATCGTTTCGTCAATGGCGTGCTCGACCGGATGGCCGCGGCGATCCGCGCCACCGAGGTCGAAGCCGCACGCCGCAAGCGCGCGAAATAGCCGGCGGCGGTGGACGCCACCGCCGTGGGCGCGCCTGCGCCGGCCGGTGGGCGCTACATCCGTTCGCTCGAACTCTCCGCGGCATCGGCCGCGGCCCGCCCCCCCTCTTCGAGGAACTCTCCCGGGATCGGCAGTGGTGTCGATGGCGGAAGCATGTCCTCCGGCTTGAGCTGCTCGGTGAAGCCCTCCAGCGAGCCCATGCTCTTCCTGTCGCGTCGCGCCACCGGCTCGGACAGCATGTAGGCCGCAGACAACTGGGCCAATGCCTCGAGAGCGTCCCGGTGGGTGCGCTCCTGGGCGTGCGATGCATCCGCGCCGAATCCGATCAGTGCGGTGCGAATGTCGTTGCCGGCCTCGACCGCGGCGGCGGAATCCGAACGGTAGTACTTGAAGACATCGCGACGATGGCTGATGCCGAATTCGCCAGCGAGCGCGATCAACTTGTGGGTCAGGTGATAATCGAAGGGGCCCGACATGTCCTGCACGCAGATGGTCGCGGCATGTTCGTCGGTGTTCTGACCCGGTGCGGCTATCGAGATGTCCAGGCTCACCATCTCCGCGATCTCGCCATGGAGCGCCGCCGATGATCCCGAGCCCACCTCCTCGGTGATCGTGAACAGCGGAAACGCATTGACCGGCGGCAGGCGGCCGGACTCGCGCACCGCCTTGCAGGCCGCCAGCAGCGCGGCGACCGCGGCCTTGTCGTCGAGATAGCGGGAGTTGATGTAGCCGCCCGGCTGGATCTCGAGTTGCGGATCGAAGGCGATCCAGTCGCCGACGTTGAGGCCGGCCGCCAGCAGGTCCTGGGCCGAGCGCGCCTCGATGTCGACCCGCACCTCGACGTGGTCCCAGCCCACCGGCTGGGAGTCGATCTCGTCGCCGAAGGCGTGGCCCGAGGTCTTCAGCGGCAGGCAGGTACCTCGCAGCTGGCCGTTGTCGGTATAGACCGTCAGCCGCCCGCCCTCGGCGAAGCGGGCCGACCAGTGGCCGATCGGGACGATGCCCAGGCGCCCGTTCGGCTTGATCGAACGGACCATCGCGCCGAGGGTGTCGAGGTGGGCGACGATCGCCCGCGCCGGTCGGCTCTCGCGCCCCTTGATGGTCGCCCGGATGGCGCCCCGGCGGGTCATCTCGTACGGTATGCCGAGGGCTTCCAGGCGCCCTGCGGTGTAGCGCACGACTGCGTCGGTGAGGCCTACCGGGCTCGGGATCGCCAACAGCTGCATCAGCGTTTCCTCGAGAAACGCGTAATCGATCGGGGGCAATGCTCGCGTCGTGTTCATGCACGGCTCCGTTGTTGTGGCGGCCCCGATTCGTCGATCGATGCGGGCCGAAAGCATCTTTCGATGCCGAAGATCCCGGCATCTCCCCGGGCGGCCGTCGCCCGGCCCCGGGTGGTGCCGGACTAGGACGCCACCCGCGAACGCGGGAACAGCAGATCGACGAAGCGTTCGGCGGTCGGTTGGGGTTCGTGGTTGGCCAGGCCCGGGCGTTCGTTGGCCTCGATGATCACATATGCCTCGCCGTCGACCGCCGGGACCAGGAAATCCAGCCCGGTGACGGGGATGGCGAGCGCACGGGCGGCACGTTCGGCGGCAGCGACCAGCGCCGGATGCAGTTCGTCGGTCACGTCGTGAATGGTACCGCCGGTATGCAGGTTGGCGGTATTGCGAACAAGGATCACCCGTTCGGATTCGGGTACCGCGTCCAGTGCGAGCCCCTGGGACGCCAGGCAGCGTTCGGTCTCCTTGTCCACCGGAATGCTCGACTCGCCGCCGGTCGCCGCGGCACGCCGGCGGCTCTGCTTCTCGATCAGCTGGGCGATGGTCGAACGGCCGTCGCCGATCACGGTCGGCGGCCGCCGCACGGCAGCGGCGACGACCCGGTAGTCGATCACGACGATGCGCAGGTCGAGGCCCGCGCAGAACTGCTCGACGATCACCCGGTCGCCGTGGGCCCGGGCGGCATCGATCGCGTCGCCGACCTCGTCCATCGTCGTCAGGTTCACGGCGATGCCCTTGCCCTGCTCGCCGTCGGCCGGCTTGACCACGACCGCAGCGTGGCGGGCAAGGAATTCGGCCACCGCCTCGCGGTCGTCTGCGGGGATCTGGTCGGGCACCGACAGGTCGGCGTCCGCCAGCAGCTTCAGGGTCACCGCCTTGTCCTGGCAGCGACTCATCGCGATCGCGGTGGTCAGTTCGGTCAGCGATTCCCGGCAGATCACGCTGCGTCCGCCGAATTCGAGCCGGAAATAGCCGTTCGGCGCATCGATCACCTCGACGTTGATGCCCCTGCGTCTGGCCTCGTCGACAATGATCCGGGCGTAGGGGTTGAGATCCGACACGCTGTCGTCGAGGGGCCCGGTGAACAGCAACTCGTTGATCGCGTTGCGGCGCTTGACGGCGAACACGTTGATGCGCTGGAAGCCGAGCTTTTCATAGAGCGCGATGGCCTGGCTGTTGTCGTGCAGCACCGAGACGTCCATGAAACTTCGGCCGCGTGCCAGGAAGATCTCGGCGAGGTAGCGCACCAGTGCCTCGCCGATGCCGCCATGGGGCGCCTGCGGCGCCACCGCCAGCGACCACAGGCTCGAGCCCTGGCCCGGGTCGCCGAAGGCCTCGACGTGATCGACCCCCATCGCCACGCCGAGGATCTCGCCGCTGACACGGTCCTCGGCGAGCGCATAGGTCAGCTTGCGCTCGGCACGGCGCCGCCACAGCCGCGCGGCATCCACCGAGACCATGCCGCGACCCCGGTACAGGGCATTGACCGCGGCCAGATCGGCCCGCGTGCGCCAGCGACGCAGCGTGAATGGCCGCCGCACCGCGGTCTGGGGCCGGTAGGCGGACAGCCACAGCCGAAACGCCTCGGACGGATCGACGAACAGCTGCTGCGGTGCCTGGGCGACGACCACGTGGGGCTTGTCCACATAGAACGCGATGTCACGCTGGCCGGAGCGCTCCTCGAGCAGACAGGCGGCGATCGCAGCCGGGTCCGAGAAGGTCTGGCCGGCGATCAGCCGCCCCCAGCCACAGTCGACCACCGCTTCGCTCGCCGATTCGTCTCCGCTCTCGGCCCGCGGTTCGCCGCCGATGCCCGGACGGCGCTCGAGGCGCAACGCCCGTGATGTCAGTTTTCGATTCATCTGCGATTCAGTCGACATGGGTTTGCAGCCACCATTCGAGCAGACCGAGCTGCCACAGCTTGGATCCGCGCAACGGCGTGATGTGGTCTCCGGGTGCCGCCAGCAGTCGATCGACGTAGGGCTGGCGGAACAGATTGCGCTCGCGCGCGCAGCGGCTGGACAGGGAGTCGCGCACCTGCTCGAGCACCCGCCCCTGCAGGTATTTCAGCGCCGGCACCGGGAAGTAGCCCTTCGGGCGGTCGATCACCGCCGACGGGATGACCTTCCGCGCCGCCTCCTTAAGGATGCCCTTGCCGCCGCCGGCAAGCTTGTGGCGGGCCGGGATGCGGGCCGCCAGCTCGACCAGTTCGTGGTCGAGAAACGGCACCCGGGCCTCCAGGCCGAAGGCCATGGTCATGTTGTCCACCCGCTTGACCGGGTCGTCCACCAGCATCACCGTGGTGTCCAGCCGCAATGCCCGGTCGACCGGGTCGTCGGCGCCGGCCTCGGCGAATCGCTGGGCCACGAAGTCGCCGCTGGCGTCACCGGCGAGGTAGTCGTCGGTGACGACCTCGCGGTATTCGGCGTGATCGCGATCGCGGAAGGCCGCCAGGTAATCGGCCACCGGATTCTCGCTGCCCGCCATCTTCGGGTACCAGTGATAGCCGCCGAACACCTCGTCGGCGCCCTGGCCGCTCTGCACCACCTTGCTGTGGCGCGAGACCGCCTCGGACAACAGGTAGAAGCCGATGCAATCATGACTGACCATCGGCTCGCTCATCGCCTGCACCGCCTCCGGCAGGCGTTCCAGCAGCTGCGCCTCGGGCACGAAGATCCGCTCATGGACGGTCTCGAAACGCTGGGCGACGATGTCGGCATACTCGAATTCGTTGCCCTTCTCGCCACCGACGTCCTCGAAGCCGACGTTGTAGGTGCGCAGCCCGGAAACGCCCGCCTCGATCATCAGACCGACGATCAGGCTCGAATCGACACCGCCGGAGAGAAGCGCCCCGACCGGCACGTCGGCGACCAGCCGGCGCTTGACCGCGGCCCGCAATCCGTCGAGCAGGATGTCGCGCCATTCCTCGAAGCTGCGGGCCTGCTCGGCCTCCCCATGGGCATATTCGAGATGCCAGAAGCGCCGCTCGCTGCGGGTTCCGTCGGCCTCGATGGTCATCAGATGACCGGGAGCCAGCTTGCGTACGCCGCGCAGCAAGGTGTAGGGCGCCGGCACCACCGCGTGGAACGACAGATAATGGTTGAGCGCCACCGGGTCGATGTCGGTGTCGATTCCGCCGCCGGCGAGCAGCGCCGGCAGCGACGACGCGAAGCGCAGCCCGCCGCGCACCTCGGCGTAGTACAGCGGCTTGATGCCGAGGCGGTCGCGGGCGAACAGCACCCGGCCGGAGTCGCGCTCCCAGATCGCGAACGCGAACATGCCGTTGAGCCGCTGGACGAAATCCGGGCCCCAGGCATGGTAGGCCTTCAGCAGCACCTCGGTGTCGCCGTGGGAATAGAAGCGATAGCCCTTGCCTTCGAGTTCCCGGCGCAGCTCCGGATGGTTGTAGACCGCGCCGTTGAACACGATGCCGATGCCCAGCAAGGGGTCGAACATCGGCTGCTGGGATGCGTCCGACAGGTCCATGATCTTCAGTCGCCGGTGGCCGAAGCCGCGGCCGGGCTGGAGATGCAGGCCATGGGCGTCCGGACCGCGCCGGCTCTGGGCCTCGGTCATGCCCACCAGCGCGGCGACCTCGCAGGGCATTCCGTCGAATCTCAGTTCACCGGCAATTCCGCACATGCATACTCCTGTTTCGATGGGCGTTGACGCATGCCTGCAAGGCAGACGCGCCCGGCCACTTGCGGTCGACGATCTGGGCAGCAGGGCATGGATCGGGTTGGGAGGACGCGGCGGGCCCGGGCCGGGTCCGACCGCCGGGCTTCGCGGAAAGACCGCCATCGCGGCCCACGGATCGTCGAGACATAGCGCCGTCCGGAGCGGCTTCGTCACCGCTGGAATCATCATTCTATCATTTACTTTTGCACAAACAGGATTCGGTACGGGCGCCTGCCCCGTGACTGCGCTAAGCTGGCGGACCGCCTGCCGGCGGGAACCTGGGGCGACGGCGACGGATGCGCGGCCCGATGGGGAACACGATGCCTTCGGAATTCGAGCTGATCGCCCGCCACTTCCAACGCCCTGCGCGATCCGCCGACCTCGGCGTCGGCGACGACGCGGCGCTGGTGCGCGTATCGGCCGGCAACCAGCTCGTCGTGAGCACCGACATGCTGGTCGAGGGCACCCACTTCCTGGCCGGCGCCGACCCGCGCCAACTGGGCTGGAAGACCATCGCGGTCAGCGTCTCCGACCTGGCGGCGATGGCCGCGCAGCCGCGCTGGGCGACCCTGGCGATAAGCCTGCCGGACGACGACGACGCTTGGCTGGCCGCGTTCGCCGACGGCGTCTTCGCCTGCTGCGCATCCTTCGATGTCGAGCTGGTCGGTGGCGACACCACTCGCGGTCCGCGCAATCTGTGCGCCACGCTGTTCGGCGAGGTGCCGGCGGGTCAGGCGGTGACCCGGGCAGGCGCGCGGCCGGGTGACGACATCTGGATCAGCGGCCAGCCCGGAAGGGCGGCACTGGCCCTGACCGATCTGCTCGGCGGCCAGGGGCTGGCAGCCGCGTGCCGGCAGGATTTCGTCGAGGCGCTGCATGGCCCCCGGCCCCGGCTTGCGCTGGGAATCGCCTTGCGCGGGTTGGCCAGCGCGATGCTCGACGTGTCGGACGGTCTGCTCGGCGATCTCGCCCACATCCTCGAACGCTCGCAGGTCGGCGCCCGCCTGTTCGACCGCCTGCTGCCGCTCCAGGCGCTGATCGAAGGCGGCGTGGGCGAGGAGCACGCACGGCGCGCGCTGCTCGGCGGCGGCGACGACTACGAGTTGCTGTTCTGCGCAGCGCCGTCGCTGCGAGGACGGATCTCGGGCCTGGCCGAGGCCGTGTGCACCCCGCTGCATCGCGTCGGCACGGTGCTGGCCGAGGCGGGACGCCTCGAACTCGAGGTCGGCGACGGCGCGTGCCGCCCGCTGGCGCCGATCGGATTTCGCCATTTCACTGGCGAGCGCGACGATTACTGATATTATGTACAGCTGACGAGCCCGTATCGATGCGCCCAGATTTCCGATTCCTGACCGCCCACCCGGCCCATTTCGTCGCCTGCGGCTTCGGCAGCGGGCTGTCACCCAAGGCGCCCGGCACTGCCGGCACCTTGGCCGCCTGGGTCACGTTCCCGCTGCTCGCGACGGGGCTCGGCGAAGGCCCACTGCTGATCCTGCTCGCGCTGTTCTTCGTGCTCGGCGTCGTCGTCGCCGAACGAACCGGCAGAGCACTCGGCGTGTCGGATCATGGCGCCATCGTCTGGGACGAAATGGTACCTTTCTGGTTGATTCTGGTATTGACGCCGAAGAGCTGGATGTGGCAGACCGCGGCCTTCGCGCTGTTCCGTTTCTTCGACATCGTCAAGCCGCCCCCGGTCCGCTGGGCGGACCGCCGTGTCAAGGGCGGATTCGGCGTCATGCTCGACGACCTCATAGCCGCCGGCTACACGCTGCTGGTGCTGGCCCTGTTCAAGCGACTGTTGGATTGACCCGAATGGATCCCGAACTGGCACAACTTTCCTTCGAAACCGGCGAATTCCTGCGCGCCCGCAACTTCATGCTGTGTACGGTCGAGTCCTGTACCGGCGGCTGGATTGCCGAGCTGGTGACCGCCACCGCCGGCAGCTCCAACTGGTACGACCGCGGCTTCGTGACCTACTCCAACGATGCCAAGGTCGAACTGCTGGGCGTCGATCCGGGCTTGCTGCGCAGCCACGGCGCGGTCAGCGAGGAAGCGGTGCGGGCGATGGTGGTGGGTGGCCTCGAGCGCTGCAACGCCGAGCTGGTGCTCGCGGTATCCGGCATCGCCGGACCGGGCGGCGGCACCGCAGAGCGCCCGGTCGGCACCGTGTGCTTCGCATGGACGCGTCGTGACGATCCCGTTCATACCGCAACCCTGCGCTTCTCCGGTGATCGCCAGGCGGTGCGGCGACAGTCGGTGATCCACGCGCTGCGCACGCTGCAACGCCTCTACGAATGACTTCCGGCACCGGCACGCAAAGTCTGTGCCATAATCGCTCACTATGATCCGAGGTAGACCCATGGACGACAACAAGGCGAAGGCCCTGGCCGCTGCGCTTTCACAGATCGAGAAGCAGTTCGGCAAGGGTTCGATCATGCGCATGGGCGACGGCGGCGTCGAGCAGGACATCCAGACCGTGTCGACCGGCTCGCTCGGCCTCGACATCGCGCTCGGCCTCGGCGGACTGCCGCGGGGCCGGGTGGTCGAGATCTACGGTCCCGAGTCCTCCGGCAAGACCACGCTGACGCTGCAGGTTGTCGCCGAGATGCAGAAGCTCGGCGGCACCGCCGCGTTCATCGATGCCGAGCACGCGCTCGACGTGAGCTACGCCGCCAAGCTCGGCGTCGATGTGGACAACCTGCTGATCTCGCAGCCCGACACCGGCGAGCAGGCGCTGGAGATCGCCGACATGCTGGTGCGCTCGGGTGGCGTCGACGTCGTCGTCATCGACTCGGTCGCGGCGCTGACGCCGAAGGCGGAGATCGAGGGCGAGATGGGCGACCAGTTGCCGGGCCTGCAGGCGCGGCTGATGAGCCAGGCCCTGCGCAAGCTCACTGCCAACATCAAGCGCACCAACACCCTGGTGATCTTCATCAACCAGATCCGCATGAAGATCGGCGTGATGTTCGGCAACCCGGAGACCACCACCGGTGGCAATGCCCTCAAGTTCTACGCCTCGGTTCGGATCGACATCCGGCGCACCGGGGCAATCAAGCGCGCCGACCAGGTGGTCGGCTCGGAGACCCGCTGCAAGGTCGTCAAGAACAAGGTGGCGCCGCCGTTCCGCGAAGCCCATTTCGACATCCTGTACGGCGCCGGCATCTCGCGCGAGGGAGAGATCGTCGATCTCGGTGTCGAACACAACATCGTCGACAAATCCGGCGCCTGGTACGCTTACGGCGGCAACAAGATCGGCCAGGGCAAGGACAATACCCGCGAGTTCCTGCGGGGCAATCCGGACCTGGCGCGGGAGATCGAGAACAAGGTGCGCTCGGCCGTCGGCCTGCCGGAGTTGCCCGCCCTGCCAGCCGTCCAGGCGACCGAGGCCGAGGCCTGAACGGAGCAAAATGGCGAAGGAGGAATTGCGTCAGCGGGCTCTCAGGCTATTGGCCCGGCGCGACCACACGCGCGCGGAGCTGACCCGCAAGCTGTCCTCCTACGGCTCGCCCGACGATGTCGCCGCAGTGGTGGCACACATGGCCGAGCTCGAGTTGCAGTCCGATCGCCGCTTCGCCGAGCAGTTCGTGCGCAGCCGGGGGGCCCGCTACGGCGTCGCGCGGCTGCGCCGGGAGCTCGGCCAGCGCGGCGTCGACGGCACGCTAGGCGCGCTCGCGCTGGCCAGCGAACTCGACGGCGACGAACTCGAACGGGCCCGCCGCCTGTGGCAGGCGCGCTTCGGCGAAGCCGCCGACGACCGTCGGGAATGGGCGCGCCAGGCGCGCTTTCTTCAGAGCCGCGGCTTCACGGCCGACGTCATCCACCGCGTGTTGAAGGGGCGCTTCGATGAGCCTGCTTAGGGTTACCGGCCTGCGCAAGAAGTACAAGTCCCGCACCGTCGTCCATGACGTCGGCTTCGCGGTCGGCAGCGGCGAGGTGGTCGGCCTGCTCGGACCCAACGGCGCCGGCAAGACCACCTGCTTCTACATGATCGTCGGCCTGGTCACCGCCGACGGCGGCGAGATCAGCCTCGACGGCAGGGCCATCACCCATGCGCCGATCCACGCCCGGGCACGGCTGGGCCTTTCCTATCTGCCGCAGGAAATGAGCGTGTTCCGCAAGCTGACCGTGTCCGAGAACATCCAGGCGGTGCTCGAGCTGCAGCAGTTGCCACGGGATCAAATGGAGGCACGGCTCGAGGAACTGCTCGAGGAACTCGGCATCGCCCACTTGCGGGACAGCGCCGCGCTGGCGCTGTCCGGCGGCGAGCGGCGACGCTGCGAGATCGCCCGGGCGCTGGCCACCGCGCCGCAACTGATCCTGCTCGACGAGCCGTTCGCCGGCGTCGATCCGATCGCGGTGCTGGACATCCAGAAGATCATCCGATTCCTCAAGGACAAGGGCATCGGCGTGCTGATCACCGACCACAACGTGCGTGAAACCCTGGGCATCTGCGACCGCGCCTACATCATCAACGCGGGAGAGGTGCTGGCCAGCGGCACGCCGGACGACATCATCAAGAACGAGCAGGTGCGACGGGTATACCTCGGCGAGCATTTCAGGATGTAAGCTGATGGTCAGAAGAGAATCATGAAACCCACCCTTCAGCTAAAGCTCTCCCAGCACCTCACGCTCACGCCCCAACTGCAGCAGTCGATCCGGCTGTTGCAGCTGTCGACGCTCGAGCTCAACCAGGAAATCGAACAGGCCCTGCGCGACAATCCGATGCTCGAGCGCGAGGACGGCGCCGAGGACGGCGAGCCGCAGGCCGAGCGCGCTGCCGGCAGCGACGCCCCTGACAACGCACCGGCATCGAACGATGCCGCCGGCGCTGGCGAGGCGAGCGAGCAGACCGTCGAGCCGGCGCGCGAGGAGCCGCGCGACAACGAGGAGCTCGGCGAATGGATGAACACCAGCCCGGGCAGCGGCTCGCCGCGCGACGACGACGACGACACCGATTTCCAGGAGCTGCAGGCGGCAGGCACTTCGCTGCGCGAACATCTCGACGTGCAGATCGCGCTGACCCCGCTCAGCGACCGTGACCGCGCACTGGTGCGCTTCATGGTCGAGGCGCTCGACGACGACGGCTACCTGAGCCAGACCCTCGACGAACTGTTGCCATTGCTGCCGAACGAACTCGATTTCGATATCGAGGACCTGCAGATCGCGCTGTGCCATCTGCAGAATCTCGAACCGCCGGGCATCGGTGCGCGCTCGCCGCAGGAATGCCTGGCGCTGCAGCTGCGTGCCCTGACGCCGTGCCCGACCCGCGAGATGGCGCTGACCATCGTCGTCGAGCACCTCGAACTGCTGGCCAATCGGGATTTCAATCGTCTCAAGCGGGCACTGCACTGTCAGGACGAAGATCTGAGGGCGGCCCACGAGATGATTCTCAGTCTCAACCCGCGTCCCGGCGCCCGCTTCGCGCCCAACGACACGCGCTACGTGGTGCCCGACGTGGTCGTGCGCAAGCTGCGCAACCGCTGGACCGTGAGCCTCAATCCGGACGCGATGCCGAAGCTGCGCATCAACCAGATGTACGCCCGCATCCTCCAGCAGAACCGCGGCTCGGCGGCTTCGCTGGCGGGGCAGCTACAGGAAGCCAAGTGGCTGCTGAAGAACGTTCAGCAGCGATTCGACACGATTCTGAGGGTGTCGCAGGCCATCGTTGACCAGCAAAGGCAGTTCTTCGATCATGGTGAGGTGGCCATGCGGCCCCTTACCCTGAGGGAGATTGCGGAAACGCTGGATCTGCATGAATCGACCATTTCCCGCGTCACCAACCAGAAGTACATGGCCACACCGCGGGGCATCTTCGAACTCAAGTATTTTTTCGGCAGTCACGTGGCTACCGACAGCGGAGGCGCGGCGTCATCGACGGCGATACGCGCGCTCATTCGCCAGCTGGTGGACGCCGAGGACAGGAAGAAGCCCCTGTCGGACGCCAAGATTGCCGAACTCCTTGGCCAGCAGGGTATCGTGGTGGCGCGACGGACGATCGCCAAGTATCGCGAATCGTTGAGTATCCCGCCGGTCAGTTTGCGTAAGACGATCTGAAAAAGGAAGGATCATGAACCTGAACATCACCGGACATCATATTGAGGTTACACCGGCCATCCGCGAGTACGTGACATCGAAGCTCGACCGGGTCATCCGGCACTTCGACCATGTCACCAGCGTCGGTGTGATCCTTTCGGTGGAGAAGCTGGTGCAGAAGGCCGAAGTCACCGTGCATGTGCGCGGCAAGGACATCTTCGTCGAGTGCGCGGACCAGGATCTGTACGCGGCGATCGACGCAATGACCGACAAGCTCGACCGCCAGGTCCTGAAATACAAGCAGAAGAATCAGAACCACAACCACGCGGCGCTGAAGCACCAGAGCGTCGAATCCTGAAAATCGCACAGCGCGGGGCCTAGCCTTGGGTATATAATCCGGGCCGATTCCCGACAACCAGGCGCCGATCCGTCCGGACTCCGGCGGGGGCGCCTCATCATCGGCGCCTGTCAGCGCAGGCGCCGATTCAATTCTTGCCGATGAACCTGATTGCCCAACTGTTGCCGCCCGGCAACGTCGTCATCGACCTCGAGGCGAGCAGCAAGAAACGCGTATTCGAGCAGGCTGGGCTGCTGTTCGAGAACAACCAGGGCATTGCCCGCAGCACGGTGTTCGACAGCCTGTTCGCGCGCGAACGGCTGGGATCCACCGGACTCGGTCAGGGCATTGCGATCCCCCACGGCCGCATCAAGGGTCTCAAGGATGCGGTGGGCGGATTCTTCCGGCTCAGCTCTCCGGTCCAGTTCGACGCTCCGGACGGCAAGCCGGTGAGCCTGTTGTTCGTGCTGCTGGTACCCGAGCAGGCCAACGAGCATCACCTCCAGCTGCTCTCCGAGCTGGCGCAGATGTTCAGCGACCCGGGCTTCCGCGACGAGTTGACCAGTGCCGAGAACACCGACGAGATCCACGCGCTGTTCTCGAACTGGGGCGACCACGATGCGCCGGACCAGCGTAGCGCAGCTGTTTGAGGCGAGCCGCGACAAACTCCGGCTGCAGCACATCTGCGGCAGACTGGACCGTGACATCTCGGTCGCCGACGAGCGAATCTGGCCGGCCGACCTGATCGGGCATCTCAACCTGATCCACCCCGAGCGCCTCCAGGTGCTCGGCAGCACCGAAGTGGCCTGGGCGCGCCGCCAGGCGCGGGGCAAGATCACCCATCACATCGAGGCGATTCTCACCGCCCAGCCACCGGCGGTGATCATGGCCGACGACTGCGAGGTCCCGGTCATCGTCCGCGATGGCTGCGAGCAGGCAGGCATCGCACTGTTCGCGACCCCGCTGCCCACCGCCAGCGTGATCGATCAGTTGAGGCTCTACCTGTCGCGACAGCTTGCCGAGAAGGTCTCGCTGCACGGCGTCTTCATGGACGTGCTGGGCCTCGGCGTACTGATCACCGGCGATTCCGGCACCGGCAAGTCCGAGCTCGCGATCGAGTTGATCTCGCGCGGCCACGGTCTGGTGGCCGACGACGTCGTCGAATTCGCGCGCATCGCGCCGACCGTGCTGGAAGGGCGTGCACCGGCGATGCTCAAGGATTTCATCGAGGTGCGCGGCCTGGGCATGCTGAACATCCGCACGATCTTTGGCGAAACCGCGTGTCGGCGCAAGATGCGGCTGAAGCTGATCTGTCACCTCGAACGGCGCCAGCCAGGCAGCGGCGACCGCCTGCGCGTACCCGAAGTTCAGGAATACGAGGAGATTCTCGGCGTCCAGGTGCGCAGCGTGGTGCTGCCGGTCGCAGCCGGCCGCAATATCGCGGTGCTGCTCGAAGCTGCCGCACGCGCCACCATCCTGCAACTGCGCGGGATCGACTCGATGCAGGAATTCATCGGCCGCCAGCGCGCTGCGCTCGACGGCGAACAGGCGGACGAGGGCTGAAGGGCGCGCCGCGCTCCGCCTCAGATCACTTCGAAGAAGACCAGGTCGCGTTCGATGTCGTTGGCGGAAAAACCGCAGCCGATGCGGCCCTGGCCGGTGAGCACGAGTTCGCCCCTGCGCGCGCACTGCTCGGGTTCGTCGCCATTGGCGACGTAGGTGCCATTGGTGCTCTGGTCGACCAGCACGAACCCGTCCCGCCGCCGCTCGACACGGGCGTGCTGGCGGGACGCGCGCGGATCAATGATGACGATGTCGTTGCCCTGCTCGCGACCGAGAAGGATGATCGGTCGCAATTCCTCGACAATCACGACCTCGTCCTGATGCTTGATCCGCAGCCGCGGCGAGATCAGCGCCGAGGCCGCCGGCATCGAGGTGGTCATCCCGGTTCTCGGCCCGAGCAGATAGATCGGCCATTCGAAGGCCTCGGCGCGGGCGCCGGCGATCGGCTCGGTGCCGGCGAAGTGACGGGTGGCGGTACTCAGCAGCATCACGGTCTCGCCACTGGCCAGCGCCTCACCCGGCCGGGCGAAGCCGGCCAGTCGCTCGGCGAAGGCGGCGACCTCGTCGACGCCGGTGTCGCCTTCACCGACGGTACCGTAGTGGACGCCGATACGGACCGACACCCGGATCCCCATCACCGGCAGCATGCCGGCCAAGCGCTCGACCATCTCGGTGGCGGCCTTGACCGCAGTGTCGCAGTCGGCGAATCCGACCGCGATGGCATTGTTGCGGCGGAACAGGACCGCGCCGGAATTGGATTCGACGACCCGATCGATACGGTTGCCGCAGCGCTCCACCGCGTGCGCGATCTCGCTCAGACCGAGCGAGGCGCCTTCACGCCCGCCGCCGACCAGCTCGGCGAAGAGCACACACTGATTTCGCCTCTGCCCCGTTTGCAATTCCTTTCGTGCCTCCATCACCGGCATGTTCGCGGCCCGCCCACCACCGCCGACGGCCCGCACATGTCGCAATGATAACCGCGTGCCCGGCCCTCGGCGATCCCCCGCTGAATCGTCAATGATCGCACGGCTCGCCGAAGTCGTGCCGAAGCAGGCGATGTGAGGTGATCTGACCCGACGAAGCACACGCATCGTCCGACGACATGACCGGCGGATCGCAGGCGATGTCCCCTTCGACCGGCGACACGGCCGACGCCAGACGGGCGAAATCGAACAGGCTGCGGTCGCCGAGGTGGGACGGCACGACGTTCTTCATCGCGGTCGACAGCGATTCGATGCGGCCGGGGAACTCCCGCTCCCAGCCGGCAAGCATCGCCTTGACCTGCTGGCGCTGCGCATTCGGCTGGCTGCCGCACAGATTGCACGGGATGATCGGATAGCCCATCGCGACGGCATAGCGGGCGATCAAGCGCTCGGGACAGTAGGCGAGCGGCCGGATCACGATATGGCGCCCGTCGTCGCTCATCAGCTTGGGCGGCATCGCCTTGATGCGCCCCCCGAAGAACATGTTCAGGAACAGGGTCTCCAACATGTCGTCGCGGTGGTGACCCAGCGCGATGCGGGTTGCGCCGAGTTCGGATGCGGTACGGTAGATGATGCCGCGTCGCAATCTCGAGCACAACGAACAGGTCGTCTTGCCCGCGGGAATCTTGTCGCGCACGATGGCGTAGGTGTCCTCGGTGACGATCCGGTATTCGACGCCGATGGTCTCGAAGTAGCGGGGCAGCACGTCGGCCGGAAAACCCGGCTGCCGCTGATCGAGATTCATCGCGATGACGCGGAAATTCACCGGCGCCCGCTCGCGCAACGCGAGCAGGGTACTGAGCAGCGTGAAGGAATCCTTGCCGCCGGAGACGCAGACCATGACGACGTCGCCGTCGTCGATCATGCGGTAGTCGGCAATGGCCTCGCCGGCGGCGCGTTCGATCTTCTTCCGCAGCCGCAGGAAGCTGTTCGAAGGGGTGCCGGCGCCTGCCACCCCGGGCCACCCGTGCTGGTTCGCAGTGCTCACGTCGAAAGCCCGCGCAAAAGAGGCGGATTATACCGCCATGGCCGGGCCCTCCGACGGCGAGGCCGGCGCCAGGCGGCGCTACAGATAGGCCGATCGGCCGCCATCCACGGCGAGGATCTGGCCGGTGACGTACGGCGCGTGGAACAGCAGGAAGGCCACCACGTCGGCGATGTCACGCGGCGAACCGATGCGCTTGAGCAGACTGGTGGCGATGATGCGCGCCCGCTCGTCGGGCACGAACTGGCCATCGTCGGGCCACATGATGGCACCCGGCGAGACGCCATTGACGCGCACCTCCGGCCCGAGCTCGACAGCCATCGCCCGCGTCAATCCGGCCATGCCAGCCTTGGCGATCGAATACACCGGATAGCCCTCGAGCGGTCGCTCGGCGTGGATGTCGACGATGTTGACGATCGCCCCGCGCCGCTCCTTCAGTTCCGCCGCCGCCGCCTGGCACAGAAAGAACGGTGCGCGCAGATTGGAGCCGACGAGGTCGTCCCAGGCTTCCGGCCCGGTGGCCCCGACCGGTGTCGCGAAGAAGCTCGAGGCATTGTTGACGAGACCGTCGAGGCGCCCGAAGCGGGCGACGCAGTCCGCCACCAGGCGCCCGATGGCACCGACGTCGCTCAGGTCGGCCGCCACGCAGTGGGCGCTGCCGCTACGCGCCCGCTCGAGGTCCGCGACCAGGCGCCGCGCCTCCTCGGCCGAGCCGCGATAATGCACGCAGACCCGAGCGCCGTCCTCGTGGAGGCGCCGCGCAATAGCTGCCCCGACCCGCCGGGCGGCGCCGGTGACCAGCACCACCGGCGCGCAATCCGATTCGTCCATGGCCGCCCCCTAGCCTCCATCGATGGCCGTCGCCAATGGCGACGGCAGTCTACAATCGGCACTCACGAACCGCCCGGAAGCCATCCATGAACCTGCCGGAACCGTCCGCAGACGCATTGAACCACAGCAACCGTCTGTTACAACTTCTTCGCGACCGCCTCGCCGCAGTCGGCTGGCTGTCGTTTGCAGACTACATGGCGATGGCCCTCTACCAGCCGGGACTGGGCTACTACAGCGGCGGCAGCCGAAAATTCGGCGCAGATGGTGATTTCGTCACCGCCCCCGAACTGACCCCCCTGTTCGGTCAGACGCTGGCGCGGGCACTGGCGCCGGCGATGGCCGCCAGCGCACCGGCGGTGATCGAGGTGGGGGCCGGCACCGGCTTGCTCGCCGCCGATCTGCTGCGCTCGCTCGATGCCCTTGGCCAGTTGCCGACGCAATACGACATTCTGGAACTGTCGGGGGAGTTGCGCGAGCGCCAGTTCGACACGCTGGCAAAGCAGGTCCCGCACCTTGCCGGCCGGGTGCGCTGGCTGGATCGCATGCCGGATCGTTTCGACGGCGTCGTGGTGGCCAACGAGGTGCTGGACGTGATGCCGGTTCACCTGCTCGCCAGTCGCCCGGACGGCCTCTACGAGCGCGGCGTTGCCGAGCACGAGGGCGCGCTGTGCTGGGCGGACCGCAAGGCCGAGGGGCGTGTCCTCGAAGCCGCTCTGGCGCTGTCGCTACCGACGCCCCAGGAAGGCGAATACGTCACCGAGCTGAACCTCGCCGCCGGCGCCTGGATTCGCGAGTGGTCCCTGCGGCTGGGCCGTGGCCTGATGCTGATGCTCGACTACGGCTATCCGCGCGCCGAGTACTATCTGCCCAGCCGCGCCAGCGGCACCCTGCTGTGTTACTACCGTCACCGCGCCCACGGCCAGCCCTTGCAGTGGCCGGGGCTCAACGACATCACCGCTTTCGTCGACTTCACGGCCGTGGCCGAAGCCGCCCACGACGCGGGCCTCGAGATCTATGGCTACACCAGCCAGGCCAGTTATCTGCTGAATCTGGGAATCCTGGAACTGCTCGAGGGCCGTGGCGCACGCGAGAGTCCGGAATACATCCGCGCCGCCCGCGCAGTTCAGCGGCTGACTTCGCCGCACGAGATGGGGGAACTGTTCAAGGTGCTGGCGATCGGCCGCGATGCGGCCGGGTCGACCGTCGGTTTCGAGCGCGGCGACCGCCTGCACAGCCTCTGAGCGCGACCCTATTCCTGATTGCGGTAGATTGCGTCGAGGAACGCGTCGGCTTCTTCGTCCGCCACCGGCGGCTCCTCCTCGTCGCGCGCAGCCGAACGAATCACCTTCAGCGGTGCGTCCGGTCGGGGCAGCCAACTGGCGTCGAGCACCTCGTCGTCGTAGCGTGCTTCGGCGGCCGCGTCCTCTCGGTGGTCGTCACTATCCGAATCCATCAACCTCGCTCCTTGCTGTTTCTACCGCTCATCACAGCTTATTGAATCATGCCCACATTTCTAAAATGCGCGGCCATGCGCGGGTTTGCAAGCAAATTTCTCACGTCGCCTCGCCGTCCAGCCAGGACAGGATCAGCCCGGCGACCTCGTGCCAGCCCTGTTCCAGCATCATGCCGTGCCCCAGGTCGGGCAGGATATGGGCTTCGACACCGTAGCTGCGCGCGGTCATGCGCACCTGTCCGGCGGGCATCAGTTCGTCGTGGCGGGCGCCGATCACCAGCATCGGCACCTGCGCGACGCGGTGCAGACGAGGCAGATCGAACATGCTCATGTCCCAGATCGCCCGGTGCGATTCCGGCTGCGAGGCGCGCAGATAGCGTTTCAGGTCGTCGTCGGCGACCGGCTGGTGGAACAGCGCGTCGCGCAGGCTGCCGGCATCGACCCGGCCGCCGCCGAGCAGACTGGTGAACTGGTTCATCAGCGCCGGTCGGCGCCAGGCCAGCCCCATGGCCGACGACATCAGCCCCTGCGGCGGCACCGACGACATCAGCACCGCGCCGGCAGCCGTGGCCCGCTCGAGGTACTTCTGCACCACGAAGCCGCCCATCGAATGGCCGATCAGCACCGGCGGCTCGGACAGTCTGCCGACGACGCGGGCGACGTCGGCGACGTAGTCCTGAATCGAGTAATGATCGAGCCGCGAGCGGTCGGGACTGCCGCCGTGGCCCGACAGCGACAGCGCGTGGGCCTCGAATCCGTGGTCGGCAAAGAACGGCAGGAAGTGTTCGTCCCAGCACCACGCGCCGGCGTAGGCGCCGTGCACGAACAGCAGCGGCCGCGGGTCGGCCGTGCCCCGCGGCCGCCGGCTCAGCACCTCGAGGTCGCACAGGTCGTCGGGCTTCATGCTGGAACCTCCATGCCGCGCTGGACCGCCGGACGGCAGCCGATGCGCTCGTACCACGCGGCCACCGCCGGGTAGTCCGCGAGCTCGACCTGCTGCCACGGATGGCGCGCGACCCAGGGATACGTGGCGATGTCGGCGATCGAGTAGTCGTCGCCCGCAAGCCATTCGCGCTCGGCCAGGCGCCGCTCGAGCACGGCGTACAGCCGGCGCGCCTCTGCGCAGTAGCGCCGGATCGCGTACGGCACCTGCTCGTCGGCAAAGCGCAGGAAGTGGTGGACCTGACCGAAGGTCGGCCCGATGCCGCCCATCTGGAACATCAGCCACTGCAGCACGTCGTAGCGGCTGCGTGGATCGCGCGGCAGCAGGCGCCCGGATTTCTCGGCGAGGTAGATCAGGATCGCGCCGGACTCGAACACCACGATCGGCCGCGTGTCCGGCCCCTCCGGATCGATGATCACCGGTATCTTGCTGTTCGGGCTGAGGGCCAGGAACTCCGCCGAGAATTGGGCCCGTCGCGTGATGTCGACCGGGCGGACCTCGTAGTCCAGACCGAGTTCTTCGAGCATGATGGAGACCTTGCGCCCGTTGGGGGTGGTCCAGGTGTACAGGGCGAGCATTGTCATGTCCGGTTTGCGCCTCGCAGAATATATCAAGGAGTGCACCCGATTTCGCGCGCAGCGCGACACGACGCCGCATATATCTCGAGACTCCCAGGAACGGATTTCCGCCTGCAGGGCGGATGTCACCGGCGTGGCGCCGCGCCGGATGCCGGCTAGAGAGGCCCCCTTGCGGCGAAATCCACCCGGTCGATGACGCCTCCGTCCGGCGCCAGCAGTTCGAGCCGGTAGCGCCCGGCACGGGGGGACCAGCGCACCCGGCCGCCGCGTCCCAGCTCCCGACCGTCCAGCCGCCAGCGCAATTCCGCCAGCGGCGGCCAGGCGACGAACTCGACACTGAAGCCGGGCTCGGTCTCGGCGGCGCGACCATCGACGATGCTGCGGGCGCCGGGCACGACGATGCGCGCCAGCCGCGGCGGAATGCGACCGGCAGCCGCTTCGTGGCCGGTGATGATCCACTCCTGTCGCGGCGCTTCGGTCGCCGCGAACACCACCTGGTGCTCGCGGACGCCGTCCGGGACCGCCGGCGGCGCGCACGGTTCCAGCCCGCCCGCGGCGAGCTCCGCCACCACCGACTGCAGACTGTGCTCGGCACCGGCGCCTTCGGCGCGTGCCAGCAGCCTGTGACCGCCGACGCTGGCAGCCACCAGCGCGCCCTGCCCGCCGACCACCAGCGGCATCCAGCGCACACAATCGCGGCCGTCGATGGTGGCCCACATCTGCCGCCAGACGAAGGCCGCGGCAGGAGACAGCAGCCGCGGCCCCTCCCCGGCGCCCCGATCCCGGCGCCAGCGCACCGTGCGCCAGCGTCCATCGCCGGTCAGCGCCACCAGCAGGCCAAGCAGATCGAGTGCATCGGAATCGTCCGGCGCCTTGCCGAGATCCGCCAGCACCGCGCGCGACGAGCCCAGATGATCGTCGAGCAGGGGTCCGAGCGGCGCCTGCGAGAAGTCGCCCTCGCGCAGCCAGCGCCGCAGGCTGCGCCATTGCGCCGGCGGACCGCCGGCGACCGGCTGCCGCGCCAGCAGGCTGGCAGCACCGACGGTTCCGCCGTCCACCGCTCGCGCCAGGGCCAGCATTCGCGCCGCGAGCCCCTCCGGTACGCGCTCGGTCAGCGGATCGGGCCGCGTCGCGGGTGCCGCGTAGGCGCGCACCACGGCGTCTTCGTCGGCAATCACCACGGCGGCGCGGCGCGTGGCGGGGAGCTGCGCCAGCCGCGCTTCCAGTTGCCGCTGCAGCTCGGCGTCGATGTGGCTGGCCACCTGCTGCCCGCCGCCGCCGGCGACCCGCGCCAGCAACGCCGCGGCGGCCCCGTGCCGGGGCGGCGGACTGCCCCGGTCGAGATCGGCGGCAAGGCCGTTCAGCCGCTGGCAGTCGGCCTCGTCGGCGATCCGCCGAAGCAGCCGGCAGGCGCGCTGGGCCACCCGCCGTGGCGATGCATCGGGCGCCCGCAGCAGCACCGCCAGGATCGCCGCTTCCGGCGCCTCGAGCCGGTCCGGCGCCTTGCGGAACAGGCCCCACGCGGCGGCCGTGATGCCCTGCAGAGGGCCCCGGAAGACTGCGAGGTTGAGATAGGCCTCGAGAATCTGTTCCTTGCTCCAGTGTTCTTCCAGCTCGGCCGCGGCCTGGGCCTGATCCCATTTCTGGGCGATCGTCCGTCGCCCCCCGTGTTCGGCGCTCGGTATCAGGGCCGGATCGAGCATGCTCGCCATCTGCATCGACAGGGTGGAGGCGCCGCGCAGCCGATCCGACCACAGGTTCTGCCACAGGGCCGCCACGAAGGCGCGCCAGTCCACGCCGGAATGCTCGAAGAAGCGACGGTCCTCGGCCATCAGCAGGGTGCGCAGCATCGGCTGCGGCAGGGAGCGCAGCGGCGCCCATTCGAGGCGCAGGTTCTGGTACGGACGGAACTCCTCGGCGAGCGCCCGGCCCTCGCGGTCGAGCAGCACCACGGTCGACGGCTGCAGGCCGTCACGGATGACCTCGAACGGTGGCGTCAGGGCCGCCACCGGCAGCGACGCCACCAGCACCAGCACGAACGCCGCGAACCGGGACTTCATCCGGCGATCGCCGCCTCGACCGCTGCCAGACGGGCGTCGCGCACCAGCTTCGCGATCCGGCCAGGCTCGTCCGCGCCACGGGCGACCGCCCCGGCATCGACCGCACGCGCCGCATCCAGCGCCCGCTGCAGCAACGCCACCTGGGGGGCCGCGCGATCGCCACTGCAGATGCGCACGACGCGCAGCATCTGGTGGAAGCGCTGCGGGCGCCGCAAGCCGTCGCCGCGCTCGATCAAGGCCAACAGTGCACCGGCGTCGCGGTCCCGGACAGCGAGCATCGCGGCCGACTCGCGCAACACCAGCAGGCACAGTTCGCGGCAGTCGCCGGGCAGTCTCAGGCGCTCGGCGACCGCGGCGGCCCGCGATTCGGCCTGCGGCGGGGGTGGCAACCACAGGCAGGCCCAGCGCACGGCCAGCGAGTCGTCGTCCGCCACCCGCGACAGCGACGCGAAGGCAAGGTCGCGACCGGCGAGCTCGGGCAGCAGCCGCTCGAGCGCGCCGCAGCCGGCCAGCACCTCGAACATCCTGGTCGGCGCGCTCGCCATCAGCCCGCGTGCGATCTCCTGCCATACCCGCTCGGCGACCAGCGTGTCCACCTCGCCGTCGGCCACCATCCGACGACACAGTTCCAGGGTTTCCGATGCCACTTCGAAATCCGGAAATCGTGCCGCGAAGCGGGCGAGGCGCAGGATCCGCACCGGATCCTCGGCGAACGCCGGGCTGACATGGCGCAGCAGGCGGCGCTCGAGGTCGACGCGCCCGCCCCAGGGGTCCACCAGGCGACCGTCCTGCGACAGCGCCATGGCATTGATGGTCAGGTCACGACGCCTCAGATCCTGTTCCAGCGTCACGCTCGGATCGGCGTGAAACACGAAGCCCCGGTAGCCGGGCGCCGACTTGCGCTCGGTGCGGGCGAGGGCGTATTCCTCGTGGGTGTCCGGATGCAGGAACACCGGGAAATCCCTGCCCACGGCCTTGAAGCCGCGGGCCAGCATGTCGTCGGGCGTGGCGCCGACGACGACATAGTCGCGATCCTCGACCTCGAGGCCGAGGATCCGATCCCGTACCGCTCCGCCGACCGTGTACACCTCCACCGCAGCAGCCGGCTCAGACCTCCCGCCCCCGCTGGGCGAGGCCGAAGAACGACGCCCGCCGGCGCTGCGGCGACAGATACAGCGGCGCGATCGCCTCGAGCGCGGTGGGCGTGGCACCGAACGGCAACGGCTCGCCCTCGACGACGCTGTCCTTCTGCAAGGATCGCAGGTTGTCGCGGCTCAGCGGCGGATTGGGCAGGCGCTCCATCAGTGCGGCCTGGAACATCGCCACCGCTTGCGGCAGCGGAATCACCAGGCCGCGGTGGCCGCTGACCTCGCCGGCGTATTCGACCAGCTGTTCCAGCGTATAGACACGCGGCCCGGCCGCCTCCCAGGTCTGGCCGACGGCCTCCGGCCACGCCAGGCAGTCGGCCAGCAGCTCTGCGACGTCTTCGACGTACACCGGCTGCATGCGCGCCTTGGCGCCGCCGATCGGCAGCAGCGGCATGAACCTCAGCAGGCCGGCGAACATGTTCAGGAAGTGGTCGCCAGGGCCGAAGATCACCGACGGACGAACGATGGTCCATCCCAGCTTGCGCCCTGCCGCGCGGATCGCCGCTTCGCCGGCGGCCTTCGAGCGCAGGTATTCGGAAGGCCCGTCGGCGGCGGCACCGAGCGCGCTGACGTGTACCAGGCGGCGCACCCGCTTCTTGTCGCAGGCCGCGACCAGACGCCGCGGCAGCTCCACATGAACCTTCGCGAACTCCGGCCCATAGGGCTTGCCGGTGGGGGAATGCAGCACCGCCACCAGATTCACGACCGCATCGACGCCGTCGAGCAGCCCCTCGAGCGCGGCATCGTCGTGGATGTTCGCCTCGATCACGTCGACCGTCGGCAGCGGCAGCAGATGCCCCGCGCGGCTGCGTCGCCGGGTCGGGATGCGCACCCGCAGGCCACGATCGGCGAGACGGTTGGCAAGCGAAGTGCCGACGAAACCGCTGCCGCCGAGCACCAGAACCTGTTCGAGCTTCATTGCTGGCTTCTCCTCTTGGATTTCTTCATTGCGCCGGACGAATGGTACCTAACCGCCCCTTCAGCGACTGCGGTTTGCCCTCGAACAGCGCGCCATACACTACCGCGTTGGCCATCACCTGCTTGACGTAGCGCCGGGTCTCGTCGAAGGGGATGGTTTCGGCGTAGATCGCCCCTTCCAGCGGCCGTGGGTCTCGCCAGCGGCGGGCGCGCCCCGGGCCCGCGTTGTATCCGGCCGAAGCGAGTACCGGATGATTGTCGAGCCCCTCCATGACCATCCGCATGTAGTGGGTACCGATCATGACGTTGTTTTCCGGTTTGCGCAGCCAGTTGACGCTGAAGCCGCGCACCCCGATCTTGCGCGCGACCCAGCGCCCGGTGGCCGGCATGATCTGCATCAGCCCCTGGGCGCCGGCGCTCGAGCGCGCTGCCGGCACGAAACGGCTCTCCTGCCGCATCAGCCCATACACCCAGGACAATTCCAGCCCCTGCGCCCGCGCCTGCGGTTCGATCAGCTCGCGATAGGGGGCGAGGTACCTCAGTTCCATGTCGGCCTGGCGGCTGGCACGTTCGGCCGTGTTGATCGCCCGGTCATAGACTCCGGATTCGGCAGCCAGTGCCGCCGCGGCTATCAGGAAGTCATCGTCCTTGTCGCGCAGCGACCAATTCCATTCGCGGACCCCTTCGATCCGCATGTCGAGGCCGAACAGCGCCAGCGCCCTCTGCAGTCCCGGGTCCGAGCGTGCCTGTTCGCGGGCGGCGCGGCGCAGTTCCGGCTGCATCGCCGGCGCCTCGAAGCGGCGACCCAGTTCCTCGGCGGCCAGCAAGCCGTAGAAATCGGTGCCGTCGGCGATCCGGGCGTACTGGTAAACCGCAGCCGCGGCGTCGCCGCCGTCCGCCATCGCCCGCCCGAGCCAATAGATCCACGCCGATTCGCCGCGCATCGCTTCGGGCATGCCCTCGATCGCCCAGCGCACCGCCTTCCAGTCGGTCGCGCGCAACGCCGCCCGCACCCGCCATGCGTACTGCTCGTCGGCCAGCGCAGCGTCGCCGGCGGCGCGATACCACTTGAGCGCTTCCGGCAGATGCTGTTCCGCGCCGCGCCAGCCGAGGATGCCATAGAAATGGGCCCGCTCCCCCGCCTTGAAGCGGTCGAACAGGCGCTGGAAGCGGAAATGGGCCTGGGCCGCATCGTCCCGGGCAATTCCGGCCAGCGCGGCCAGCGCCAGCTCGCGCCCGCTGCGGGTGGTCGAGAAATTCACCGGCAGCCGGTCCAGGAAACGCGCCGGCTTGCCGAGCGCCGCGCTCAGTGCCGCCGAATCCGGCGCGCTGGCGGGGTCCAGCCAGGCGGTCATTGCGCGGGCATCCTTGGCGCGCCGGATGCTCAGGGCCTGGCGTAGCCGCAGCCAGATGTCGTCGCGGTCGACCCGCCCTGCCGACACCAGGCGCCCGAGCACGGGAGCGCAGGCATCCACCACGCGCGGACTGTCGCGCCAGATCCGGAGGGCCGGCTCGAGGGCGGTCTGATCGCCGAGCAGCAGGCGGCCATGGAGGAAATGGCACTCCACGTCCCGGTCCGGCGACTGCAGTTGCCGGTAGCGGGCGAGCACGGCAGGCCAGTCGCCGTCCTCCGCGGAACGGCGAATCCAGGCTTCACGCAGGTTCTCTGCCAGCACGCTGCCCTCGTAGCGGCTGACGAAGCGATCGAGCGCAGCCGCGTCCGGCACCTGGTCGCGGCGCGCCAGTCGATTGCTGAGCAACCAGTACTCGACGTAGCGCTCCAGCGGATGCGAACCACGCTGCGCCGCCAGTGCCTCGAGCTCGGCTGCCTTGCCGGTGCGCAGGGCTTCCCGCGCGGCCGTGATGCGCTGGTCTCCCGATATTGCCTGGACGGGCATCGGGATTGCTGCCAGCAGGCCCGTCCAGCCGGCCAGCAGAAGTACACGCTTCATCGCTTAGAATTTCCGTTGCTGCAGCCGCCAACATCCTACCCGAGCCACGACCGGTGCCCCAGCTTCCCGACATTTCGGCCCGAAAAAAACGCATCCGGGATGTCGCCATCGCGCGACGGATGGCGATGCCGGATGCTCTGCGACGGACCTCGGACCGGCGCATCGCGGCGCAGCTCGACGAACTGCTCGCCGGGCTCGGCATCTCGCGCCTCGCCTTCTGCTGGCCGCACCGGGCCGAACCGGATCTGCGGGGCTGGGTGGCCGACTGGCTGCGACGCGATCCGCGCCATGCCGCCGCACTGCCGGTGGTGGTGGCGCCGCGGCGACCGATGGTGTTCCGGCAATGGACGCCGACCAGCACGATGGTGGCCGATCGCTTCGGCATTCCGCATCCGGCCGATGGTGACGCGATTCACCCCGAGCTGGTGCTGGTCCCGGTCAATGCGTTCGACCGCCAGGGCTACCGGATCGGCTACGGTGGCGGCTATTTCGACCGCACGCTGGCCACCCTCGATCCGCAGGCAATGGTTGCCGGCATCGCCTATCAGGATGCCGAAGTGCCAAGCGCACTGCCGCAAGATCACGACGTGCCGATGCACTGGGTGGTGACCGACCGCGGCATGCTCGACTGCCGCCCGGCCACATCACGGGACATGCACCGCCAGGCGCCGCCCTAGAACGATTTCATCGGGCGAGACCTCGGCCCCCAATGCCAGCACCTCGACACCGGCCGCGCGCGCGGCCCGCAGACCGCGACCGAAGGCCGGGTCGATTCGGTCCGCCGGCCGCAGCTCGCGCACGTCGCCGCGCTGGACGCAGAAAACCAGCACCGCGCGGCAGCCGGCGGCGACCTGGGCCGACATTTCCTGCAGGTGTCGCAGGCCACGCGCGGTGACCGCATCCGGAAAGTAACCGATACCGCCAGCCACCGCAGACGTCACGTTCTTGACCTCGACGTAGCAGGGCGACCGGCCGTCACCGCCGAGCAGCAGGTCGATGCGACTGTTCGCGCCATAACGGACCTCGCTGCGAATGCTGTCGTAGCCGGCGAGTTCCGGGATCCGCCGGTCCTCGATGGCCTCGCGCACGAGGCGGTTGGCGCGGCCGGTGTTGACCCCGACCACTACCCCCGCCGCGGCCTCGACCAGTTCCCAGGTCCACGCCAGCTTGCGCGCCGGATTGTCCGCGCGAGACAGCCACACCCGCATGCCCGGCTCGGCGCAACCGCTCATCGAGCCGGTGTTGGGACAATGCGCCGTGACCGTGCCATCGGTCAGGCCAACGTCCGCCAGGAAGCGCTGATAGCGCCGCCGCAGGCGGCCTTCCTGCAAGGCTTGGCCGAAGCGCATCCAGCAATTATCCCGGACACCGAACCCGACCGCTCGTCGCTGCCCCCGCGGCCATCATGGCGCGAGACATGCCGGCATCGTCGGGGCGCGCCCGGGGCGGCTGGCGGGATCGTCGCGCGTCCCGGCGACGACGGGCGCCGTCAACCGCGGTGGTTCTCGACGAAGTGCTTGAGCACCAGCTTCAGCGCCGCCACCCGCGGCAGGTTGCCGCACTTGCGCGCATGATCGATGTCCTCGCAGATCATGCGCCGGATGCGGCGCTCGCCGGCAGGCGAATGGGTCAGGTAGTTGCCCAGCTCCAGTGCCACCATCTCGGGGATGTGTTCGTGTTCGGCAATCGCCAGGATTTCGTCCTCGGTGAGTTCCGATAGTTCGATGCAGTCTTCGATCGTCAACATGGCAACCTCCGTGCTCGCCGGTTCCGTTTCGTCCGGCCCGCCGGAGCGGGCCGAACCCGCAATGCATGGGCGATCGATTACAGTGGACCACGCCCGCACCGGGCCCGCGTTGACCGGGAACAAGTTCGACTACGGGATCGGGGCGCCAAGCCCGCCGGCCGATGGACGGCATCCCGGGGCTCAGTGGATGGCCTGTCCCAGCCGCGACCAGCGCACCGCGCCACCGGGGGCCATCGAAAACCAGACCTGGCGCGCACGGCCTGCCACGTCGCGCAGCGGCACGCTGCCGAAGTGACGCGAATCCTTGCTGTTGCCGCGATTGTCGCCGAGCACGAAGACCATGCCCGGCGGTACCGTCAGGTCCAGTTCGGCGCCCTCGGTGTCACCCCAGTCGGCCAGCCACTGGCGCCCGTCGATGCGCTCGCTCGCCGTGCCGTCGTCCGCCGGGGCATCGCCCAGCGCCAGCCGATTGACCCAGACCCGTTTCCCGGTGATTCGCACCCGGTCGCCCGGCAGGCCGATCACGCGCTTGACATAGACCAGCGTGCGATCGTTCGGATAGGTGAAGATGGCGACGTCGCCGCGCTCGACCGCATGGTCGCAGCCGGGGCAGTTGTAGCTCATGTCGGCGAACAACACGTCGCCACGCAGTATTGCCGGCGCCATGCTCGACGACGGGATGCGCCACGACGCCACCTGGTGGCCGCGCACGTAGCTCACCAGCACGGGCAGGATCAGCGCGTTGCAGGTCAGGAAGACCAGCGCATAGACCCCTCCGGTCTGCCACACCTGCCGCGGCGCCCGGGGCCGATGCCGGGCATCGCGCCAGGCATCGACGATCGAATACGACCAGATCCCCAGCGCCGCCGCCAGGCTCGACACCAGGGCCGGCAGGGTCATTGCCTGCGGCAGCCGAATGGCGAGCCAGCTCATCAGCGGGACCGAGATCAGCGCAAACGCGAGGAACAGCCAGATCGCCCGGTTGGGTCGCCCGTTGGCGAGCTGGCCGAAGCCGGGCAGGACCATCGACATCAGCGCCGCACGCCAATGGGCCGGGAATATTCGTCCGTATCTCATGGCAACACCCTCGTTCAGAACGCGGCGCCCGCCGTCCACGCGGCGAGCGCGAAAGTCAGCAGCTGAGCACTGCCGAACAACGCCCCCCCGACCAGTGCCGAGTAGCGCGCCCAGCTGCGCCAGCGTGGTTCCGTGCGCCGCGGCTCGAGCCGCAGCATCACCCGGGCCACGAAATCGGCGGGTGGATCGAGCAGACCTCGTTCGAGCAGTTCGTCGAAGGGATCAGTCATGTCGGTTCTCCAGCAGGCGGCGCAGGGCGATGCGGGCGCGATACAGGCGCTGCTTGACCGCCGCCTCGCTGCAGCCTTCGATGCGGGCGATCGCGGCCAGGTCGAGTTCGCGGAAGTAGCTCAGGGCCAGCACGCTGCGATCGACGGTCGGCAACTGGCGCAAGGCATTGCGCAGAATGCGTTTCCGTTCGGCCAGTTGCGTGGCGACCTCCGGCCCGGGCGAGTCGTCGATCGCCTCGCCCGCCGCGTCGAGGGGCAGGCAATACCTGCGGTCCGCCCGATTCAGCGCATTCACGGCAAGATGGTGGACGATCGAAAACAGCCAGGTCGCCAGCGACGCGCGTCCCGGATCGAAGCGATCGGCATTCGTCCACACCCGTATGAAGGCTTCCTGCGCCAATTCGTCCGCCTCCGCCGCCGACAGACCGAGGCGCCCGAAATAGGCGATCACTGGCCTCTGGTAGTGCTCGACGAGTTCGGCGAATGCCGCGCGCTCGCCACACAGGAATCGGGAGATCAACTGGTCGTGCACCGCGATCGATCCGTTGGCTATGACGGGTATACCGGCACCTGGATCGAAGGTAACGATGGCGCCTGCCTCGCGGGCGGCGGGAATCGAAAGCTATCGCGGGATGCGAGCGCGCGCCCCGCCACCGTCGAGGCGAAACACAGACCGCCGTGCCGGACCGCCGGCCGCCGTCACCCAGGTCTCCGCCCGACGATCGCGGTCGGTGCGGGGCGATCGATCGTGGCGCAGGTGGCACCGCCCGACCCCGGCGACGGATCGTGCCGGCCGGACGTCACGTACGGTGCATCGAACGCTTGGGCGGACGGGGCGTGACCGCTCGCGTGGCCGGCCTGTCCGGCTGCGGCTCGCCGGCAACGCCGCCACCGATTCGACCGCCGCCCCGGGACGACGTGCAGCGCGCCGGCGGCGGCGCCCGATGCCGGCCCGTCGCGCGGCCCACGGCGGACGCGCCGCCGGCAGCGAATGAACCGCCCGGCGGGCATTCGCTCGCCGCGCGACCCTTCGGGCCCGCGACGGCGAGTCGGTGGCTGGCGCGACCGCCGCCGGTTTCAGCGCGGGCCGCGCCGGTCGACGCTCAATTGACCTTGAGCGTGCCGCCGCGACCGAGGCCGCCCTTGACTTCCTGCGCGCGGTAATTGCGCAGCGAGACCACCATGTTGTTGTACGCGTCGACGAATGCGGCGACGGTCGCCTTGCCCTCCGGTGTGCGCTGAAAGCCGCTCAGCGACCCCGCCGCCCCGCCACCGAACGCGGCGACCGCCGCGCCATAGTTGGTGGCCGTCGAGCTGCCCTCGGAAATCGCTATCTGGACGGCCGAACGAATGTCGAACAGCGACAAGGTCACGACCGAATCGCGGGTTTCGACCGAACCGGCAACGCGGCCCAGCGTGCTGTTCAGCAAGCCGCCCAAGGTGGCGCCGATCTTGCCCGTCGGTGAATTGTTGATCGCGATGGCCGGCTCGAGGTAGTAATCGGCGGCCACGCGCTGACCTTTCTGCTGCTTGGATCCGGCGCGATACTCGCCCGAGTTGCGCTGGATGTCCGTGATGCGGGACAGTCGGCTGTCGGTACGCAGGTTGCCGATCGAGGTGATGACGAAGCAGTTGGACTGCTGCACCGCGAGCCGCAGCAGGGGCTCGATGGTCGTCACCTGCGTGGTGCTGCCGAAACGCCCGTACCAGTCTGCGGCGCGGCCGTCATCCACGGCCAGCGTGCCGTAGGGTTCGGGACAACGCTCGATGCCCGACGCGTCCGCGCTGGTGCCGCCAGCCGCGGAGCCCGACAGCAGCGAGCCGCCGGTGCCGGTCGTGACGCAGCCGGTCAACGCAACGGTTCCGGCAACCGCGGCCAGCCATTTCATGGAATGGGCATACATTGAAATCATCCTCCTCGAGTTCGCCAATCGTGGGGCCAGTGAGATTCGGCGGGATTCGCCGCAACAGTCGATCAGTAGAAATACCAGTAGCCGTGTCGCCAATAGGCGCGATAGGGATAGCCGCTGTACCAGTAACCGTAAAAGATCCCGCGCCAATGGTCGGCCCAGCGTCGGTATTCGATCTCCGAGCGTTTCAGGGCACGCGCTTCGGCCAGCAGCCTCTTCGCTTCGGCATCCCCGCGCCCGGCGGCGATACCGAGCCATTTCTCGGCCTCACGGGGATCCGAACCCATTTCCTCGAGGCCCGTCAGGTACAGGCGGCCGACTGCCTTCTGCGCTTCGATGTCGCCCCGCTCGGCGGCATCCCGCATCCACCGAAGGGCCTGGTAGCTGTCCTGGCGCACGCCGTCGCCACGGAACAGGCGCAAGCCGAGATCGTAGGCCGCACGGGGATCCTTGCGAGCCAGGGCCTGCAGTGCCGCCAGCCGGCGCTCGGATTCGGTATCAAGGTCTTCGCCGGGATCGAAACTCACGCTGTCGCGCGGGCGGTCGCTGCAGCCGCGCTCGTCACAGATGCGAACGGTTTCCTTTACCGGCGTCTGGACGCAGGCAGCCAAGGCACAGCACAGCGCGATCGACTCGACATGCTTCATTTGCTTTCGGTCAACATTTCTTCCGTGTCGCGGCCGATTATATGCCAACGACTTGCGGCAAATGGCCGCCGCCCTGCCGACCAACGTCACCTTTGGGCCCGGCAGCGAGAAACATGTCACGAACGGGGGCCGATCTCGTCGCCCCGCGCGGCCGCATGGCGCGACATCGCACCGAACGCTCAGCCGCCGCTCAACGCCTGTACGATCAGGACTTCGTCGGCACCGCCGAGCGAGGCGTCGATCGCCGGCAACTGGCGGCCGGCGCAGAATATCCGGATGTGGCGACGGATCCGATGTTGCTCGTCGACCATGCGAAAACGTATGCCCGGATAGCTCCGGTCGAGATCGGCCAGCATCTCCGCGAGCGTTTCACCGTCCGCGTCGACCCAGCTCCGTTCTCCCGTGTAGCTTCGCAACGCGCTCGGAATCAACACCCGCATCAGTCGGCTCCGGCTTCCCGCCAGCCGAACTCGACCGCATAGACCTCGGGCAGGTGCCGTGCGAGGCAGCGCCACGATTCGCCCTCGTCGCCGCTCTCCCACAGCTCTCCGCTGGTCGTACCGAATACCAGCCCGACCGGTTCGCGATCGTCGGCGGCCATCGCCTGGCGCTTGACCGTCCACCACGCCTGGGCGGCCGGCAGGCCATGATCGAGGCGCTGCCAGCAGTCGCCGGCATCGCGGGTGCGATATACCGCAGGACGCCCGTCCGGGCTGGTGCGCGGCCAGACGCTGGACGCGTCCATCGGGAACACCCAGGCGGTGCGGTCGTCTCTTGGATGCACGACCATCGGGAATCCGACGTCGCCGACCTCCACAGGCATCGACTTGCCGATACGCTGCCAGCGGCTCGACGGGCGATCGAGCCGGTAGATGCCGCAGTGGTTCTGCTGGTAGAGCCGGTCGGGATTGGTCGGACAGAGACGGATGCAGTGGGGGTCGTGGAAGGTCGGGTCCGACCGGTCGAAGCCCTCGACGACGTCGAGGCCGTCGAGCAGCGGCGAGAAACTCGCACCGCCGTCGCGTGATTCGTGGACGCCGCCGCCGGACATCGCGACATAAAGACGCCGTGGGTCGCGCGGATCGACGACGATCGAGTGCAGCTTGGGGCCGTCCGGCGTGCCGTCCTGCACGGTGCCCATCCAGCGGCGAAAGTCCGGATCGTCGTTGATCGACGAGAACGGCGCCCATCGGCGACCGCCGTCCTCGCTGCGGAACAGCCCCTGCGGCGACGTGCCGGCGTACCAGACGTCCGCTTCGGCGGGGTGGGCCGGTGTCAGCCAGAAGACATGATCGACGGTGCGGCCGCCCTCTTCTTGGCGGAACGCCGGAGGTCGCTCGGCCTCGTGCCAACGGCGTCCCCAGTCGGTGGAGCGGAAGATCGTCGGGCCCAGGTGTCCGGTCCGCGCCGCCGCCAGCAGGGTGCGGCGATCACGGGGATCGAGCACCAGATGGCTGATCACATGACCGAGGAAATGCGGCCCGTCCGCCCGCCAACCTTGTCCAGCACCCTCGTCGTGGAAGATCCAGGCGCCCTTGCGGGTTGCCACCAGCAATACGCGCCGTCCTGCCTTGCGTTCCTGCGTGCTCGTCGTCATCGTCCGCTCCCAGATCGATCGCCACGGAGTCGCAGCTGCGACTCCGATGATAGTCACTGAAGCACGCGCGGCCGAAATTGGCCAGTCGGTAGACGCGGCGGCCTTCGGCAGGATGCGATCGGGCGCGCTGCGGGACCGGCGTGCCGACTGGCCGGCGACCCGTCCACTACGGCGCGTGGGCGGATGCCGTATCGTCGTCGACGAGCAGATTCAGTTCGTCGCGGCAGCGGGTCTGGTCGATGATCGAGGGCGAGATCCTTCAGGTGGCGCGTATCCCGCGCGACCTCGGGGTGGGCGCCGGCCAGCACCCCTCGGCGCCCCAGGTGGCGCAGCCGGTCATGCACGCTCGAGGGCGCGAGATGCACCGCCGAGGCGGTCCGCTTCACGGCCAGCCGTGCATCGTTCTGCGACGGGCGCAGGATCTCGGCTTCCGTCCGGTGTTTTCGGAAGAATTGCGACACGTTCCGCAGGTCACCCGATTGGCGGTCCGATCTTTCGCGGGAAGAATCCATGACATGGGATGCGACCAGGCATCATCCGAACCATCGCGCGACGGCGTCCGAACTGCGGCAGCCGCCTGGGCATCGCAACACGGGCTATTCACCACGGCCACGACGCCTACGCCGGGGACGGCGCGCTGACCCGTCCGGAGAGTCTCGGCGACCGCCAGGGCGTCGCGCAGCATCCGGCCAGCATGTCCCGTTCCACCGACACGCCGGGGGAGCGGCGGGCCCACCCGATCGACACGGGGCTGGACCGCATCCCGGCCGGCCTCGAAGACACCGATGATCTGCTCGCCGGCGTCGCACGGCGCCAGCAGGCTAGTCCAGCGGGCGCGGCGGTTCAGCCCAGGAACATCCGGTAGGCGGGGTTGCCGGTCTCATCCACGTACGGATAGCCGACCCGGTCGAGGAACTCGCGGAACGCCGGCTGGTCGCCTGCCGGCACCTGCATGCCGACCAGCACCCGGCCGAAGTCCGAGCCGTGGTTGCGGTAGTGGAACAGGCTGATGTTCCAGTCCGAGCGCAGGTTGGTCAGGAAATTCATCAACGCGCCGGGACGCTCGGGGAACACGAAGCGATAGATCACCTCGTTCTCCGCCTGCGGCGCGTGACCGCCGACCATGTAGCGAATGTGGGTCTTGGCCATCTCGTCGTCGGTCAGGTCGATCGCCGGCAGTTCGTGGCGCGCCAGCATGTCGACCAGCCGGGTGGCCTCGTTGCGGCTGTGGACCGACACGCCGACGAAGATGTGCGCCGAGTCATGGCTGGCGTAGCGGTAGTTGAATTCGGTGATGTTGCGGTTGCCGAGCACGCCGATGAACTTCTTGAACGAGCCCGGCCGTTCTGGAATGGTCACCGCCAGCACGGCCTCGCGGTGCTCGCCGCGTTCGGCCCGCTCGGCGTCGAAGCGCAGGCGGTCGAAGTTCATGTTCGCGCCGGACGCCACCGCCACCAGGGTCTTGTCGCGGCACTTGTTGCGAGTCACCCATTCCTTGGCGCCGGCCACCGCCAGCGCACCGGCGGGCTCGAGGATCTAGCGGGTGTCCTCGAAGACATCCTTGATCGCCGCA
>JAGRGB010000176.1 GCA_020445745.1 Rhodocyclaceae bacterium
CCCAGCAGCACCCAGCGCTTGGCGCCGCCGCCCTCTTCGCTCATCAGGTACTCGACCGCCGGGATCGCCTGCTGGTTGGGCGCCGCGCCGGTGTAGAAGACGTTCTTCTCGAGTTCCTCGCCCTCGTACTGCACCGGGTAGAACAGCAGGCCGTTCAGTTCCTTGAACACCGGGTTGACCGACTTGCGCGACACCGAGGTCCAGCAGCCGAAAACCGCCGCGACCTTGTCCTGGGTCAGCAGCTGGCGCGCCTTCTCGGCGAACAGCGGCCAGTTCGAGGCCGGGTCCACGACCACCGGCCCGAGCATCTTGCCCATCACGCCGCCGTTGGCGTCGATCTCATCGATGGTCATCAGCGCGTCGTTCTTCAGCGCGGTCTCGGAGATCGCCATCGTGCCGGACAGCGAGTGAAGGACGCCGACCTTGATGGTGTCGGCTGCACTGGCGCCGAGCGGCATGCCGATTGCCGCGATCGACGCGGACAGGGTCAGGGCCTTCAGGAAGGAACGGCGGTTCTGCATGGATCTCACTCCTCGTAATCGGTCGTCGGGTTGCGCCGGTCCACGACCGACGCTGTAGCACTGCACGCGACGCAGATTAGAGGAGCGGCCACGGGAGCCATATACGCAAGCTTGCGTATATGGCTCCCGTGGCGCGGCATCGCCCCGGCGACCGCAACAAAGTCTTACATCCCGGCCGACCCCGTTCGCGCGGCTGTCTCGTTCAAGCAATGCAGACCACCCATCAGGAGAAGCCCATGACCCGCAGCCTCACCGACCCGCGACGCCCCGCGACGATCGCTGTCGCCATACTGCTCGCCGCCTGCGCCGGCCAGCCCGAACTCGCTCCCCCGCCGTCGGCGGATGCCGCCCCGGCGGGTGCCCGCCAGGCACCGGCGCAGCCGGCAAGTCCGGTAGAGACGACACCGGCAGCGGCGCCCGCCAGCGCCGAGCTGGCGGACCAGGCGATCGCCCCGGCGCCGGCGCCACAGCAGCCGGCCGCCGGCCGGCTGCTGTCGCTGCATCACGCCCGCAAGGCGACCGAGGCACGCACCGCCGGCCGCATCGCCGCCCCGGCCGCGCTGCCCGCAATGCAGCCGATCAGCCCGCCGCCGGTCGCCGACCGCGAGCGCTACCAGCGAATCGACGACAACCCGGTCAAGCTGGTCGCCGCCGAGCCGGTGTCCACGTTCAGCATCGACGTCGATACCGGCAGCTACGCCAACGTCCGCCGCATGCTGACCGCCGGCCAGCTGCCGCCGAAGGACGCGGTGCGCGTCGAGGAGATGATCAACTACTTCCCTTATGACTATCCGCGACCGACCGGCGCCGAGCCCTTCGCGGTCCACACCGAACTCGCCGCCAGCCCGTGGAACACCGGCAACCTGCTGCTGCGGGTCGCGCTCAAGGGCCAGGACCTCGCCGCCGAGACGCTGCCGCCGGTCAATCTGGTGTTTCTGGTGGATGTCTCGGGTTCGATGAACTCGCCGGACAAGCTGCCGCTGCTGAAATCGGCCTTGAAGCTGATGGTGGATCGGCTGCGCCCGGAGGACCGGATCTCGCTGGTGACCTATTCCGGCGGCACCCGGGTGGTGCTCGAGGCCACGCC
>JAGRGB010000177.1 GCA_020445745.1 Rhodocyclaceae bacterium
ATGTCGGTCAGCGCCTTCACCCCGCCGAAGGACAGCGAGATGTTCTGCAGGTCGAGAATGACCTCGCCGATCTCCCGTCGGCCGGCCGCGGTGGCGGCCGCCTCGCACGTCTGTGCCATGTCGTCGTTCATCTGCGCCTTCCTCCTTACGCGGCCCGGCTTCCCGCCTGCGGCGGGAAGGTCTTGCAATCCTCGATGCGCAGGTCGGCGGAGATCCGGCCCTGCCGGCCGTCCTCGTATTTCACTTCGGTCTCGATGTACTGGCTGTTGCGGTCGCTGTAGAGCGCCTCGATCAGCGCGCCGTAGCGCTCGGCGATGAACTTGCGGCGGACCTTGCGGGTGCGGGTCAGCTCGCCGTCGTCGGCGTCCAGTTCCTTGTGCAGGATCAGGAAGCGCCTGACCTGCGAGCCGCTCATCATCGGGTCGGCCACCAGGTCGGCGTTGATCTGCTCGATGCATTCGCGGATCAGCTCATAGACCTCCGGGCGCTGCGCCAGGTCGGTGTAGCCCGAGTACGACAGCCCCTTGCGCTCGGCCCAGTTGCCGACCGCCTCGAGCTCGATGTTGATGAAGGCGGTGACGTAGTCGCGGCCGTTGCCGAAGCACACCGCCTCCTTGACGTGCTGGAAGAACTTGAGCTTGTTCTCGATATAGTTCGGCGCGAACATCGAATCGTCGTTGAGCTTGCCGACGTCCTTGGCGCGGTCGATGATCTTGAGGTGGCCTTCGTCGTCGAAGTAGCCGGCATCGCCGGTCATGAAGTAGCCCTCGTCGTTCAGCGACTCCGCGGTGGCGTCCGGCCGCTTGTAGTAGGCCTTCAGCAGCATCGGCCCCTTGACCAGGATCTCGCCGCTGTCGGCCAGCTTGACCTCCACCTGAGGCGCCGGCACGCCGACGCTGTCGAGCTTGATCTGGCCGTCGGGCTGCAGGCAGACGTAGGCGCAGGTCTCGGTCTGGCCATAGAGCTGCTTGAGGTTGACGCCGATCGAACGGTAGAAGCGGAACAGGTCCGGACCGATCGCCGCGCCGGCGGTGTAGGCCACCCGGATGCGACTCATGCCGAGCACGTTCTTCAGCGGCCCGTAAACCAGCAGGCTGCCGAGCCGGTACTGGAAGCGGTCGGCCGCGGACACCGGCCTGCCGTCGAGGATGTCCGCCCCCACCCGCCGCGCGACGTCGAGATACTTGTGGAAGATCCGGCGCTTGAACCAGCCGGCGTCCTCCATCCGGATCATCACCTGGGTCAGCAGGTTCTCGAACACCCGCGGCGGCGCGAAATAATAGGTCGGGCCGATCTCGCGCAAGTCGGTCATCACCGTCTCGCCCGATTCCGGGCAGTTGATCGTGAATCCGGCCACCATCGCCTGGGCGTACGAGAACAGGTGGTCGCCGACCCAGGCCATCGGCAGGTAGGACAGGATGTCCTCGTTCTCGGTCAGGCTGTCGAATTCGACACCGCCCCTGGCCGCCGCGATGAAGGCACCGTGTGTCTGTCACACGCCCTTCGTCTTGCCGGTGGTACC
>JAGRGB010000178.1 GCA_020445745.1 Rhodocyclaceae bacterium
GGACGGCGGCGGGGGGCCGGCGCGCGCCGGGGGGGGCGCCGGGGGGGCGCCGGAGCGGCCGCCCGGCGCCTGGGCCACCCCCCCCGCCTACCCCCCCGAGCGCGGCGGCGCGCGGCGCCTCGCCGGGTTCGGCGGCGGCCTCGCGGTGGTGCATAACGGCATCATCGAGAACTTCGAGGCAATCCGCGAAACCCTCGGCAGCCGCGGCTACGACTCGGCCGGCGTCGCGGTGCTCGGCGAGCAACGGCTGGAACGCCTGCGTGCCGCCGGCCGCGTCGCCGACCTCGCCGCGCTCGCCGACGAGCACGGGCTGACGGCCTGCTCCGGCATCGCCCACACCCGCTGGGCGACCCACGGCGTGCCGTCCGAACGCAACGCCCATCCCCACGTCTCGGGCGGGCTCGCAGTGGTACACAACTGCATCATCGAGAACTTCGAGGCGATCCGCGCCACCCTCACCGGCCAAGGCTACGAATTCACCTCCGAGACCGACACCGAGGCGATCGCCCACCTGGTGCAGGCCAAGCTGGCCGGCGGCGCCGAGCTGTTCGAGGCGGTGCGCCTCGCCACGCTGGAGCTCGAAGGCGCCTACGCGATCGGCGTGGTCAGCGAGGCCGACCCGGACCGCCTGATCGTCGCCCGTCGCGGCTCGCCGCTGCTGCTCGGCGTCGGCGAGGACGGCATGTATGCCGCCTCCGACACCGCCGCGCTGCTGCAGGTGACCCGCCGCGTGGTCTATCTCGAGGACGGCGACCTCGCCGAACTGCGCCGCGACGGCTACCGCGTGCTGCGCCCCGACGGCAGCCCGGTGGAACGCCAGGAGCATCTGTCGTCGCTGTCGGCCGACGCGGTCGAGCTGGGCCAGTACCGCCACTACATGCAGAAGGAGATCTTCGAGCAGCCGCAGGCGCTGGCCAACACCCTCGAGATGATCGCCGGCGGCGGCTCGATCAGCCCGCAGCTGTTCGGCGCCGAGGCCGGCGCGGTGCTCGGCGGCGTCGGCCGGGTGCTGATCATCGCCTGCGGCACCAGCTACCATGCCGGCCTGGTGGCCCGCTACTGGCTGGAATCGGTCGCCAAGGTCACCTGCTCGGTCGAGATCGCCTCCGAGTATCGCTACCGCGACTCGGTGCCCGACGAAGACACCCTGGTCGTGGTGATCTCCCAGTCCGGCGAGACCGCCGACACGCTGGCCGCGCTGAAGCACGCCAAGGCGCTCGGCATGGCGCGCACCCTGGCGATCTGCAACGTGCCCGAGTCGGCCATCGTCCGCGAGGCGCGGCTGCGCTTCATCACCCGCGCCGGCCCGGAGATAGGCGTCGCGTCCACCAAGGCCTTCACGACGCAGCTGGCGGCACTCGCGCTGCTGACGCTGGCGCTCGCCAAGCTGCAGGGCCGCCTCGACCCCGACAGCGAGACCGGCTACCTCAACGCCCTGCGCCACCTGCCGGTGGCGGTCACCAAGGTGCTCGAGCTCGAGCCCCAGATCGAAGCCTGGGCCCAGCGCTTCGCCGGCAAGCAGCACGCGCTGTTCCTCGGCCGCGGCCGCCACTGGCCGATCGCGATGGAGGGCGCGCTGAAGCTCAAGGAAATCTCCTACATCCACGCCGAGAGCTACGCCGCCGGCGAACTCAAGCACGGCCCGCTGGCCCTGGTGGACAAGGACATGCCGGTGATCGCCGTCGCCCCGGCCGACGAACTGCTCGAAAAGCTGAAATCCAACCTCCAGGAAGTCCGCGCCCGCGGTGGCGAGCTCTACGTCTTCGCCGACGCCGGCTCCGAGATCCCCGAGTCCGAAGGCGTGCATATCATGCACATGCCCGAGCACTACGGCCTGCTGTCTCCGGTGCTGCACGTCATTCCGCTGCAACTGCTCTCCTACCACGCGGCGCTGGTGAAGGGCACCGACGTGGACAAGCCGCGGAACCTGGCGAAGTCGGTCACCGTGGAGTAGCAGCCCCAGACCGGCACCTGCTGGCAGGCGAGGACGGTCGTCGCATCGCAAGAAGTCCGTCGGGCAGTTGCCGACGCGAGCACTGGCGGAGTGCGAGCCGGCCCTGGCTGGCGGACGAAGCCTCGGCCGGAGCCGTCGTTCGGGCGACGTCAATTGCCCGACGGCGATAGCGGCCCGGGCCCGGCGCCCGGATCGGTGGACAAGCCTCGGACTCAGGCCGGCGGCCCGCTGGCGGGCCCCTTCGCTCCCCCGCGCATCGCATACCCGAGGCAAGACAAGCCGGCGAGCACCATCAGGGCTCCAAAGCCGACCAGGATCTGGAAGGGCAGGACCGCGAACTTGGTGATCAGGCTCACCGCCGGGTCCTCGGGAAGATAGGTGACCCGGGCCTTGCCGGTAGCCACCGCGGCCCGGTATGTCGGGCCGTCAACATCGAACGCCTTGGTGATCGCGGCGTGACCGGCGGGTGTGTATTCGACGACCAGCTTCGAAGACTGCCCGCCCCTGGACAGCGCGCGAGTGGCCTTGCCGACGACCCTGCCTTCGGTCACCGCCGGGTTCTGTTCGAGCAGCCGGATGGTGTGAAGATGATCCCAGCCAAAAAAAGACAGGAACAGCCCGCCACCCGCAAGGAAGGCGATGACCAGCAACGCTACCAGGGGCACTTGCCGCATAAGCTGTACGTGTCGTGATCCAGGGGCCGACGCACGTCGCGCGAGCCCACGCCCAAGGGGCTGGACTGGAAGGCCCATGGACCTTGGAGATCCGATGTTAGCGCACCTGCCCCGTCGTTGCGCTTGGTGCCTGAGACGCCCGAGCGACGGCTGGTCGGTCGCATGTGTCCCGGTGGCTCCGGCCGACAATTCCTCGTTCGCCTTCGGGAACGCTCTTTCAGGCGTGCTCTTGAAGCTGGCGCGGGGGGTTTCCGGGGCGGGTCGATGAGGCCGTACATGCAGGGCTGCGAGCGAACGTAGAGCCGCGCATTTACTTTGGACCCCATGTCGGGTACTGTACATACAGCGTACATCCATTGAGGTAATTCGCCGTGGCCACCACCACCCGAGCCTTCAAGAACGGGAACTCCCAAGCCGTCCGGATTCCGGCGGATCTGGCCTATGAGCGCACGGACATCGAACTCGAGATCGAGCGCATCGGCGACGAACTTCGGATTCGTCCGGCCCGCCGCCCGCTGTCGGGCGTATTGGCCAAGTTCGCCCGCTTCTCGCCCGATTTCATGGCTGAGGGCCGCGGCGACCAGGAGCAAGCCGAAAGGGATGACTTGTAATGCCGCGCTACATGCTCGACACCAACATGTGCATCTATCTGATGAAGAACCAACCGGAGGAGGTGGCGCAGCGTTTCGCCCAGTGCTACGTCGGCGACGTCGTGATGTCGGCAATCACCTATGCGGAACTGGAATACGGCGTCACCGCTGCCAGCGACCCCGCGCGCGAGCGGACGAATCTGGCGAGCCTGATCGAGGACATTCCGGTCGTGGGGTTCGACGCGCCGGCCGGCGTAGCCTATGGTCCGATCCGGCAGGCAACTCGTGATCGCAAGACGGATCACATCGACAAGTTGATCGCCGCCCATGCGGCTTCGCTGGGCGTGACGGTCGTGACCAACAACGAGAAGGATTTTGCCAGGTATCCCGGTGTCACCACCGAGAACTGGCTTGGAGCATCCGCGCGATAGTGCATGCGCATGGGGTCTCTGACGCTTGCATATCAAGTGCATGTGAGGCCGAGCGTGCGCTTGGCGGCCTTCAGGTAGTCCTGCTGGGTGGGCTCGGTCATGGTGGCCGTGGTGGGGTACATATTGCGTACCAGACTAGCAGTCTGAGCTTGTATATGCGGCCACACGCAGAATCCCTTCACTGTCCGATCGCATGGGAGGGTTCAAGCTCCGGCCACGGAAGCGCGTGTGCCCGCTCAGAGGCGAAAGGCGTCCTCTTCCATGTCATCGACGATCGGCCCGATTCTGTCCCAGGCCCCGCCGACGCTGCGCTCGAGTGCAGGGTGTGCATGCAGCGCTTCATGCTTGGGTGAAGCAGAGTCGGCGAGCGCTCGGAAAATTTTGTACTGACGTAGACGTTACGTCGTGCTATGTTGGCCTATCAACGAAGGATTGCGAGACAGGGCCATGACCAGCACCACAAAACCACGCCGTGACACGCTCAATCTACGCA
>JAGRGB010000179.1 GCA_020445745.1 Rhodocyclaceae bacterium
GCTTCCTTCGACGACGGCGTCGCCTACCTCCAGGCCGTCGCTGCGCTGAAGGATCCGAAGCAACTGGCCGCGCTGCAGGCCGGTCTGCTGGTGCCCGCCGTCGAGAAGGGCATCGCCTACGGCCGCGCGGTCGCCGAGATCGGCAACAAGGCCAAGGCGGAGCTGACGGACCAGGCGGAAGCCGAGCTGGCGAGCCTCGTCGGCCAGGTCAACAGCGCGCTGGAAGACCTCTTCAACAGTGCGCCGGCCGGCTCCGAAGCCGCCGTGTCCGCGGTCAAGGGTGCCGTCGCCCAGGCCAACGCCGCCTACGAAGATGCTGCCCAGAAGGTGAAGGCGGCGGCTGCCCAGGCCCAGGCCCAGCTCGACAACGCCACGGCCGTTGCGGTCGAGAACCTGACCAAGTCCACGGCCGCCGCCGCGTCGGCCCTGAAGGCCGCTGCGTAAGCTTCGTCGCGACGCGGCCCACCGCCGCGCTGCCCGAAGTCGCCGATCGAGAGAGGCTCCGCGGAGCCTCTCTTTCTTTTGGGGTGCCCCCGCCTGGTTTCACTGCGGCGGCAGTCGGCGACGAATGAATTCGGCGTCGCCCCGGCAGCGGTCTACGATGGAGTACGAGCTGCCCGACGAACGCGACGGCAGGAACAGCGGCGATGGCCGTCCGGGATTGCCGGCAATGCCGGATGCGCACGAGACGCGTGGCAACCACCTCGAACCCGACCTCGTTGCCGACCAGGAGGCACCATCTACCTCGACCCGCGCGAGAAGACCTACCGCGAACAGGCGCTGAAGCTGTTTCCGCATGTCTGCGGCCGCTGCGGACGCACGTTCGAAGGCGCCCGGCTGCGCGAGCTGACGGTGCACCACAAGGACCACGATCACGGCAACAACCCGCCCGACGGCAGCAACTGGGAGCTGCTGTGCCTCTATTGCCATGAAAACGAGCATGCGCGGCAGCGCGATTGCGCAGGCCGCAGTGACCGGGGTTCGGTCGTCACTCCGGCAACGCACAATCCCTTCGCGGGCCTGGGCGCCTTGCTGAAGAAGAAATAGTTCACCCGGCAGGGTCACGGCCAGCACCGCGCGGCCCCCCGGATCACCCCGCCGCGGCACGGCCGGTCAATGCCAACTGGCGCAGCAGGTGCCGGACATTCGAGCGCCCGGGTCGCGCCGGCGGCCACGCGTTGCGGCTCGTTTCCGACCAAGCCCTGGGGCCCGGTACGCCATTTCCGCGCCCGGGCGGCGCGCGAGCCCTGTAGGACCGCGCCTACGGGATGTGGGCGCCGACCTACACGTGATCGCGCTGCCCTCCGATAGGGTCACCGCTCCCCGTTCCGTAAGCTTCGAGTCAAGCCCGCCGGCCGCGACGCATCAGGCGATCCACCGTCCGGCGGCCTGCCGCCCCAGCGGCGTCAGTCGCTTCGAACAACGCACAAGGAGAGACATCATGAAACGCAGCTTCATCGCCACCGCCGTTGCCGCCAGCCTGCTGTGCCTGCCCGCGCTGCCGGTGCAGGCCGCGGAAAAACCCGCCGAACCCGGCGCCATGGGACAACTGATCAGCGATTCGGGCCTGAGCGCTCGCATCAAGGCTGCGCTGGCGGTCAATGACGCGACCGACGCCCTGGACATCGAGGTCAACACGACCCGTGGCGTGGTCACCCTGCGCGGCATGGTGGACAGCTTCGACGAAGCCGACGAGGCCGTCCGCACCGCCGCCGCCATGGACGGCGTGCAAGCGGTCAGGAACGAACTCGAGATCGTCGCACCGGGCGCCCGGGACGGCTCGGGCTCGGTCGGCCGCTACCTGGGCGACGGCGCGCTGACCGCCAAGGTCAAGGCCGCCCTGGCCGCCGACCCGGTCACCGAAGCGATCGAGATCGAAGTGAGCACGACCCGTGGCCTGGTGACCCTGGTGGGCTACGTCGATGGCGGCGAGGAGATGCGTCAGGCAATCGGCGTCACGCTCGCGATCGATGGCGTCAAGGGCGTCAGGAACCACATGCTCCTGGCCGCCCGACAGGGTGACGAAGAGCCGGGCGCGATCGGCCAGTACATCAGCGACTCGGCGCTGACCGCCCGGGTCAAGACCGCGCTGGCGATCGACGACGTGACCGAGGCAAGCGAGATCGAGGTCGAGACCAATCGCGGCGTGGTGACGCTGAGCGGACGCGTGGATGGCCGGCAGGAGGTCGAACGGGCGATCGCCGTCGCCGCCTCGGTCGATGGCGTACGCCGCGTCGAGAACGCGCTGTCCGATCACTGACCCGACCCGGCACGCACCGGAAATTTGCAGGCGAGTCCCGTCGGGCCGCGTTGCGCGCAGGCGATGTCCTGCGCGCAACCTTGCCCACCCGCCGCGCCTGCGTTCGACATGACAACGAGGTGAATACCCCATGAGCGGACCCCAATGGTTCCTGCTGGTCGGCGCGCTGCTGGTCGCGATGGGCCTGACCGCGCCGCTGATCCGGCGTCTTCCGGTGACCTCGGCGATCATCTATCTGGCGATCGGGCTGGTGGTGGGCCCGACCGTGCTGCGCCTGTTCCATTTCAACCCGCTGCGCGAATCCGCGCTGCTCGAACTGCTGACCGAAGCCGCGGTACTGATCTCGCTGTACGCGGCGGGCGTCAAGATGCCGGTGCCGTTCAGCTTCGCCCGCTGGCGTGCGCCACTGCTGCTGGCGTCGGCCTCGATGGCCGTCACGGTGATGCTGGTGGCGGTTTTCGCCCACTTCGCTCTGGGACTGCCCGCCGGCGCGGCGGTGCTGCTGGGTGCCATCCTCGCCCCCACCGACCCGGTGCTGGCGACCGACATCCAGGTCCGCCATCCGGGCGACCGCGACCGCCTGCGCTTCGACCTGACCTGCGAAGCCGGCATGAACGACGGCAGCGCCTTTCCGTTCGTGATGCTGGGCCTGGGTCTGCTGGGCCTCAACGAGATCGGCGATTTCGGGCTGCGCTGGTTCGCGCAGGACGTGCTGTGGGCGACCGCTGCCGGCGTCGCGATCGGCTGGGCCAGCGGTCGGGTGATGGCGCTGGCCGCAGCGGCCTTGCGGCGTGGCGAGCCGCAGCACGAGCTGATGGACGACTTCCTCGGCCTGGGTCTGATCGGCGTCGTCTATGGTGTCTCGGACCTGGTCGGCGCATGGGGCTTTCTGGCCGTGTTCTTCGCTGCCGTCGCACTGCGCCAGACCGAGGAAGGCCAACGGGCGGCACGGACGGGGCTGCCGGCGCCGGCGGTGGCCCAGGTCAGCACCGGCTCGCTGGTCTTCAAGGAACATCTCGAACGCCTGTCGGAGCTGGTGCTGGTGCTGCTGGTGGGCGGCTCGCTGTTCCTCGATTCGTGGAGCTGGCGCGCGCTCGGGCTGGCGCTGTTCCTGTTCCTGGTGGCGCGCCCGCTCTCCGTGCTGGTCGGCCTCGCCGCGACCCGCACGCCCCAGCGCCGCCGCTGGATGGCGGGCTGGTTCGGGGTGCGCGGCATCGGTTCGCTGTACTACCTGATGTACGCGATCGAGCAGGGGCTGCCACGCGAGATCGCGCTCGAACTGGTCCACCTCACGCTGGTCGTGATCACGCTGTCGATCCTGTTCCATGGCATCAGCGCAAAGCCGCTGATGGCGAGGATGCGACGGCTCGCGCCCTGCTGACGGGCAGCCGCCGCCCGCACTGCTACCATTCCGATCGACCGGGCGCCGGGCGCACCGGTGGTGCTTGCCGATGGAGACGCGATGGGCGGAAACAGGTCCGGACGAGGGGATGGGGGCGCCGGCACGGCGCGTGGCGGTTCGCCGGTGAACGCGCCGCGCCAGTACGTGCTGCTGGCCTGCGGCTGCCTGATCGCGCTGACCCTGCTCGTCACCAGCAACCTGCAATCCTCGCTGGGCCTGAAGGCGCTCGACGAGGTGCTCGGCCAGTCCGCCAGGCTCGATCACGTCGACCGCCTGCAGATGCTGATGGTGGACGCCGAGACCGGCGTGCGCGGCTATCTGCTGAGCGGCGAAGCGGTCTATCTGGAACCCTACGAGAAGGCGGCGGCGCAGTTGCCGGAGGCGATCGCCCAGATCCGGCGCGACATGGCCTCGCGACCAGCGGAGCACGACCGCGTGGAGGGGCTGGCGAGCCTGGTGGGCGCCAAGCTGGATGCCATGGCCGAAGCCGTCGCGCGCCGCACGATGGAAGGCCTGCAGCGCGACGACCTGGTCGGCAAGATCCTGATGGACGAAGCCCGCAACCAGCTCGCCGATCTGCGCGGCCTGATCAACCAGGACATCGCCCGCAGCATCGAGGTGTCGACCGGCGGCTTCCAGCTCACCCGGGCGATCGGCATCATGCTGGCGCTTGGCTCGCTGGCGCTGCTGCTGGCGCTGTTCGCCGTGATGCGGCGACAGAACCTGCTGCGCGGGCGGCTGGCCGAGCTGCTGCGCACCGAGAACGCGCGCCTCGAAGCGCAGGTCGCCGCGCGCACCACGGAGCTTTCGCAACTGGCGCGCTACCTGACGGTGGCGCGGGAAGCCGAAAAGGAAAGCCTGGCCCGCGAACTGCACGACGAGCTCGGGGCGCTGCTCACCGCCGCCAAGCTCGACGCCGGCTGGATGCGGCGCAAGCTGCCGCCGGAGTTGCGCGAGCAATGGCACGAGCGCATCGAGCGCCTGCTGCACACCCTGTCGTCCGGCATCGCGTTGAAGCGGCGCCTGATCGACGACCTGCGACCACCGCTGCTGAAGGATCTCGGCCTGATCGAGGCGCTGCGCGCGTTGTGCGAGGACTTCGCGATGGACCGCGAGATCCGGGTCAGCTGCGAGCTGCCGGAGGCGGCCGACGACATCGACGAGGAGCATGCCCTGGCGATCTTCCGCATCGTGCAGGAAGCCTTCACCAATGTGCGCAGGTACGCACGTGCCGGTTCCGTCGGCCTGCACGTCGGGCGCGAAGACGGTCTGGTCCGGATCGAGGTCCGCGACGACGGCATCGGCTTCGACCCGACCCAGCTCGCCAGCGACCGCCACGGCCTGGCCGGCATGCGCCATCGCGTGCAGACCTACGCCGGTCGCTTCGAAATCGATTCGTCACCGGGCCGCGGCACGCGCATCGTCGCGGAACTGCCCCTCGCCTGAGGCGCCCCTCAGCGCGACCCGGCGGCAGCCTCGCGCGCCGCGTCCTCGACGAAATCGATCAGCGCTTCGACGCCTTCCGACTTGTCGAAGAAGGCTTCCGCGCCGAGCGCCCGGCACTGGCGCTGGATAGCTGCGTGGGCGTGGTTCGAGAACACCACCACGCGGCTGCCGCCAAAGCGGCCCGGGTCGCTCCTCAGCTGCCTCAACAAGCCCAGGCCGGAGCCTTCCGCGAGCTCCAGGTCGACGATGGCCAGGTCGACCTTGGTGCCGTTCAGCTGCGCCAGCGCCGCAGTTTCGCCCTGTGCCGCGCCGCTCAATTCGACGCCGTCTATCTCGTCGATCATTTCTCCGATCACGCCGAGCAGCAGGTCGGAATCTTCGACCAGCAGGATTCGCAGGGGACTGTTCGCGGCCGCCGTCACGCCTCGCATCACTCCATGATCAGGCCGTTGCGCAACGCATAGGCGGCCAGCTCGGCATTGCTCGCGACGCCGAGCTTTTCCAGCACACGGGAGCGGTAGGTGCTGACGGTCTTGACGCTGAGGTTGAGGATCTCCGCGATCGACGACACGCTGTCGCCTCCGGCGAGCCGCAGGAAGACCTGCATCTCGCGCTCCGACAGGCTCTCGTGGGGAAGCGCCCCGCCACCGCCGAGCATGCCTTCGGCGAGCAGCTCGGCGGTCCGCGGCGACAGGTAGCGGCGCCCTTGCTGGACGGTGCGCAGCGCATTGAGCAGGTCCTCGCGCTCGCAGTCCTTGCACAGATAGCCGTCGGCGCCGTTGCGGATCATCGCCAGCGCGTAGCGTTCCTCGGGGAAGCTGCTCAGCACCAGCACGCGGATCTCCGGATGACGCCGGCGGACCACCCGCAGCACGTCGATGCCACTCTTGCCGGGCAGCGAGATGTCCAGCAGCAGCACGTCGCAGGGGGTCTCGCGCAGCCGATCGAGGGCGTCTTCACCGGTGGCGGCCTCGAACGCGATCTCGAGGCCGATCTCTTCGCCGAGCATCTCGCGGAAGCCCGAACGGACGATCTGGTGGTCATCGACGATCGCAACTCTGAGCATCCCGCCCTCCTCCGACCGTTTCCACCATTCTAGCCACCTGCCACATTCACCGGCGCAGCAGATCGATCAGGAAGCTGACCATCGCCATTACCAGGAACAGCAGGAACAGGATCTTGGCGATCCCGGCGGCACCCGCGGCGATACCACCGAAACCGAACAGCGCCGCGATCAGCGCGATGACGAAGAACATCACGGAATAGTGAAGCATGTCGGTCTCCCGGTTGGCTGGATCGGCGCCCGCTGCGCCCGCCCTGCAGCGCGGCCGGCTTGCCGCGATCCCGATGGGTCCAGCATAGGGAGTGACGCGGTGGCCGCGGCATCGGCCACTTCCGATAGCCTTGTCGGACTGCGCCTACGCCGGCCCCTGCTTGTCCCCGGTCAAGGAAACATCGCCGTCGCCCCCTTACCGTGGCCGTTCGAGAATCTGCCGAAGCGCCCGATGCCCGACGACAGGGAAGACCCCGCAGCGCGCCCCGGCTTCGCCATCGCAGTGGCGGCAGAGGCCATCTACCTGGTGAACCTGATGCTGGCGCCCGGGCTCGCCTTCCTGCTGCTGTGCTGGCTGTGGCTGCGCCATCACGGCAGCGCGCCGCCGCTGGCCCGTTGCCACCTGGCCCAGACCATGGCCGCCAGCCTGTGGGCCGGCGTACTGCTGGTCGCGGCGAATGCGCTGATCGTGCTGATCGGCGGCTACGAATCGCCCTACACCTGGGTGGTGGCGGTGCTGTACTTCACCACCTGCCATACGACGCTGATCTGCTTCGGCGCCCTCGGCCTGGCACGGGCGCTGGCCGGCCACAACTATGTCTATCCGCTGCTCGGACGGCCCTGCGATGACACCTGACCGACCCGGTGCCAGTCCCCCGTCCGCCCGCCAGCGCTGGCGCCGGCTGGCCCAGGCCGGCTTCTTCGTGCTGTTCGTGCTGGCGCCGCCGTTCGACCTGCTGCGCTACGACCTGGTGGCTGGCCACGCCTGGTTCCTGGGCATGGAATGGCACGTCGGCTTCGACGACTATGCGGCCGGCCGCATCGGCCTCGGCGGGATCCTCGGCGCCGTGCTGCTGAAGGTCTTTCTGCCGATTCTCGGCGCCGGTGCGGCGCTGATCTGGACGGCATGGAAGTGGGGGCGTCTCTACTGCGGCTGGCTGTGCCCGCACTTCTCGGTGGTCGAGACCATCAACCGGCTGATGCAGCGCGCCAGCGGCAAGCCCAGCGTGTGGGAGCCGCGCACGCTACCGCCGCGCGAGCCGGACGGCACCCCGATCCGCTACGACCGCCGCTGGTGGCTGCTGACCGTGCCGCTGGCGGCCGCCTTCGCATTCACCTGGGCGGTCGTGCTGCTGACCTATCTGCTGCCGCCGGCCGAGGTCTACGGCAATCTGGTCGCCGGCGAACCCACCCGCAACCAACTGATCTTCATCACCGCCGGCACGGTCGTGCTGTCGTTCGAATTCCTCCTCGCAAGGCATCTGTTCTGCCGCTTCGCGTGCGCGGTCGGCCTGTTCCAGAGCCTTGCCTGGATGGGCAACCGGGGCGCCATGGTGGTGGGCTTCGAGCGTGCCCGCGCAGCCGACTGCGCGAACTGCCATTCGGCCTGCGACCACGCCTGCCCGATGCGGCTGAAACCACGCAACGTCAAGCAGGCGATGTTCACCTGCACCCAGTGCGCCCAGTGCCTGTCGGCCTGCGAAACCACCCAGCGCGACAATCCGCGCGGTCCGCTGCTCGGCTGGGTGTCCGGCGACGCCGCCCGTCGCAACGAGGCGATACTCGCCGGGCAGCGACCCGGCGCTGCCGGGGAGCGGCGATGAGCGGCTGGAACGACCTCGCGATCGCCCGCGCGATCCACGTCGTCGCGGTGCTGCTGTGGATCGGCGGCGTCGCCTTCGTCGCGACGACGCTGCTGCCGGCCTGCCGGGCGATGGCAATGCCGGCGCAGCGCATCGCCCTGTTCGAAACGCTGGAGCGCCGCTTTGCCGCCCAGGCCCGGCTGACCACACTGGCCGCCGGCCTGTCGGGCTTCTGGCTCGCCCACCGGCTCGGCGCCTGGGCGCGCTTCGCCGCGCCCGGCGATTGGTGGTGGATGCACCTGATGGTGACGATCTGGGCCCTGTTCACGCTGATGCTGTTCGTTCTCGAGCCACTGGTGCTGCACCGCTGGTTCGCCGAGCAGGCGCGACGCGACCCGGCGCGCACCTTCGCGCGGATCGAACGCCTGCACCGCGTCCTGCTCGCCCTGTCGCTGGTCGCCGCTGCGGGCGCCGTCGCCGGCAGCCACGGCGGCTGGCAATTCTGAGGAGAGAGGGCCATGGAAGAAGTCGTCGGCGGCCTCTGGCACCGCTTCATCAC
>JAGRGB010000180.1 GCA_020445745.1 Rhodocyclaceae bacterium
CTCGCGACGCTGGCCGGCCATCGCCGCCAGGCCCTGTGGCAGGCCGCCGGCGAGCGCCCGCGCGACGGCGTGCTGGCCGAGGCGCCGGTGCACGAGGCGCCGCTGGCACTGCCGGCCGCCAGCGAGGGCGAAGATCTGGTGGCCGACTATGCGGCGCTGGGCTTCACGCTGGGGCGCCATCCGCTGGCCCTGCTGCGCGATCGGCTGGCCGAGCTGCGCTTCGTGCCGGCGGGCCAACTCAACGCCTATCCGGACCGCAAGCTCGCCCGCGGCGCCGGCCTCGTCACCTGCCGGCAGCGGCCAAGCACCGCCAAGGGCACGATGTTCGTGACACTGGAGGACGAGTCAGGCCTCGTCAACGTGGTGGTGCACGAGGCGCTGGTGGCGCGCCAGCGGCGCGAGCTGCTGGGCGCGCAACTGCTCGGCGTGTTCGGCCAGATCCGCCGCGAGGGGCGGGTCGTGCATCTGGTGGCGAGCCGGGTGGTGGATCACTCGGCGCTGCTCGGCCGGCTGGTGGCGCGCGCCCGAAACTTTCACTGACAAGTCGGGCCGCCACCGCGGACCCGGCCATGCTTCACTCGACCCAGGAGGCTCCGATGACCCACGACGACACCCACCCCCTGCCCCGCATGCACATGGTCACGCTGGGCGTCACCGACCTGGCCCGCGCAACCGCGTTCTACCGCCGGGTATTCGGCGTCGACACCACCGGCGACTACGAAGGCGTGTCGTTCTTCTGCCTGCCCGGCGTCTGGCTCGGGCTCTATCCGGTGGACAAGCTGGCCGAGGACATCGGCCCCGACGTGCCGCGCAGCCGTGCCGGCTTCGCCGGCGTCACGCTGGCCTGCAACGCCGCCAGCCGCGACGAGGTCGATCGGCGCATGGCCCACGCCGCGGCCGCCGGCGCGCGCATCGTCAAGCCCGCCGCGGACACCTTCTGGGGCGGCTATGCCGGCTACTTCGAGGATCCGGAAGGCTATCATTGGGAACTGGCCTGGGGGCCGATGTTCGAATTCGACGATGCCGGCGACATGCACTTTCGCGCGTGAGGCCGGCCCACCGCAATCCAAGCAGCCCGACGCGCGGGCGAGAGGGGAACCGAAGATGACGACCGCCAGACTCCTGCTGCTGGCCCTGACCACCGCGCTGCTGTCGGCCTGCGCCTCGACGACGATCCGCAACAGCTGGATCGACGGCACCGACCATGGCGGCCCGCCGAAGAAGCTGGCGGTGTTCGTGGCGGTCACCGACGACGAACTGCGCCGCGTCGCCGAGGATCTCACCGCACGCTCGCTGCCGCCGGAGGTCGGCGCCGTGCCGGCCCACACCCTCGATCTGGATACCAGGCTCGAGGAAAAGGCGCTGCGCGACAAGCTCGCGCCGATGGGCTTCGACGCGGCGCTGGTGGCGCGGCTGGTCTCCGACGACACCACCGAGCAGTACATACCGCCGCAGACCCAGTTCATGCCGGATCCACTGTTCATCGGCCTGCGCCCCTACCACCGCTCGTTCTACGCGTACTATCCGGTGGCCTACACCTACACCACGCCCGGCTACACCGCCACGACCCGGCGGGTGATCGTCGACACCGTGCTCTACCGCCTGCCCGAGGGCAAGCCGGTGTGGTCGGCGCTCACCGAGACGATCGATCCCGAATCGTCGCTGCAGGTGGTCGAGGAGCTGATCGACAAGCTCGGCAGCGAGATGCGCCTTCACGGCCTGCTGCCGCCGGCCCGGTGATCCACGCCGCAGCGACGGCCGGCGTCTGCCGGCCGCGCCGGCGCTTCACTTCCCGCCGGCCTTCGCCTTGGCGACCACCGGCAGCGCGTCGAGGCGCTTGACGATCTGCGCCGGCTTCTGGGTCAGCAGCAGGCTCAGCCCCACCCGCAGCAGCTCCGACCTGCTGCATTTGCGCCCCTTCTTGTTGAGCTCCGCCCGCAGCGCCTTCAATTCGGCGTGTTCGGACTTGGCCATCGAGAACGCTTGCTGCACGGCCTTGGCGCGCCTTTCCTTGCCCTTGTCCTTGCCCTTCTTGCCCCTGGCGCCGTCCTTGGCGAGCACCCCGCCCTTCTTGGTGCTTGCCGCGAACAGTTCCGACGGCTTCATCGCCGTTGCACCGCTGGCAGCCTGCACGGCTGGTGCACGCGCTCTCCCGGCGACCTGTTCGGTCGCGAGCCGGGCGCCAGCCGGCGCCGCCGGCTTCGCTGCCTCGTCCCCGGCCGCCGCGCTACTCGCCCGGGCCGGCAGATTCTCCGCTGCGCTGGGCCTCTTCGACGCACTGGGCTCCTTCGGCGCGGTCGGCTTGTTCGCCGAAGCGGGCTTCTTCGGGGCGGCCCGCTTGTTCGCCGAAGCCGGCTTCTTCGGGGCGGCCCGCTTGTTCGATACAGCGGTCTTGCCGGCCGGGGGCGTGGCGGCTGCCCCGCCCGCGCTCCTTGCCAAGGCGGGCCTGGCCCTTGCCGTCCTGGCAGCATTCCTGATCTTCGCCGGGGCGGCTGAAGCCGCGGCTCCGCCGCCGCCCGAGTCCCCGCCGTCGCTGCCGGGCAGGCGCTTCTCGATCGACGCGTCTTCGGATTTCAGGCTCGCGCGCAGGGCGTCGCGGGTCTTTCTGGTGCCACTCATCGGTTCTTCTCCAGTTCCGTCAGCAGGGCCCGGACCAGGCCGCGGACTTCTTCCCGTGCGCTCTCGGCCGGACGCCCGAGCTGGAACACCGATCCTCCCGCGAGCGCACTTTCGGCATAGGCATTGCGCTGCCCGAGCGACGCCGGCAGCAGTGGCAACGCGAATTCCTGCATGAACTCGACGATCTCGCCGGCCAGCCGGGTGCGTGGCACCCGATTCGGCAGCAGGTAGGCCGCGAGCGCCCGCCGCCGCTTCTGTCGTTGCAGGATCAGCGATTCGACCGCGCGCGTGGACCACAGGTCGGTGGGCCCCGGCACCACCGGGATCAGCACCAGGTCGGCGACATCGAGGGCAGCCAGGGTATGGGCGTGCTCGATAGACGGTGGACAATCGACCAGCAGCGTGCCGCTCTGCCTGGCGAGCCTGCGCAGCTCCTCGCCGGCGCCGTCGCCGGCCACCGCGGTGGCCAGCGGAATGCCGGATCCGGCCGCCGCCGCCAGCTCGGACCAGCGCAGCGCGCTTTCCTGCGGGTCGAGGTCGGCAATCGCGAAGCCGCGGCCGGCCTCGACCAGGCCGCCGGCGACCTGCATCAGCACCGTGGTCTTGCCGGCGCCACCCTTCTGGGATACAACCGCTACGATTCGTGACGCCATCCGGTATGCGAGATCACCATGTCGTTGTCGGAATTGTCGCACTAACTTAGTTGCAGGATGCGCGCCTTTCAAGTCGCGGGGCCCTGCGGAAGGGAGAGATCGGGAACATGGCCCGGATCGAAGTGCTTCAGGTCGACATCACCCGGCTCGAGGTGGATGTCATCGTCAACGCCGCCAACAACTCGCTGCTCGGTGGCGGCGGGGTGGACGGGGCGATCCACCGCGCCGCCGGGCCACGGCTGCTGGCCCATTGCCGTGGACTGGGTGGCTGCGCCACCGGCGAGGCCAGGCTCACACCGGGCTTCGACCTGCCGGCGCGCTGGATCATCCACACCGTTGGGCCGGTGTGGTCGGGCGGTGGTCGTGGCGAGCCCGACCTGCTCGCCAGCTGCTATCGCAAGGCCCTCGCGATCGCCCGCGAGCAATGCCTCGACTCGATCGCCTTTCCGGCGATCAGTTGCGGTGTCTATGGCTATCCGCCTGACCAGGCATGCGCGGTCGCGGTGGCGACCTGCCGATCGTTCGTGAGCGACGATGCGCCCCCCGGGCGCATCGTGCTGACGGCTTTCGATCAGGCGATGGCGGAACGGTTGAGCCGCGAACTGCGGCGGGAACGCACGTAGCGCTCGTCGCCGGTGGCGGCAGGAGTGAATTCGGCTTCGAGGCTGCACGCGCACAAGGCGCTGCCGCACAGGCCCAGGCACTGTTGTCGCCCGGGCTGGCTGTCCAGGGTACCGCGATGCTCGGCGGTCGGCGGCACTTCGATCTCGAGCAGGCCCAGGAACCGCGCAGCGGCCTCGCGGGTACGGAAGACCGTGAGCCGGCCATCCCCCGAAAAGACCATCCGCCCGGACAGCGTCAATACGTAACACTCGCCGCAACCGGCAGTCACCGGATGCAGCTTGAGATCGAAATGCTCCCGATCCCAGCGCGGCCCAGCCGCGAGGTCAAGCCAAGTGGCTGGCTTCTTGTGTGTAGCCATATGTCTCCTCCTTAATGTCGCTATGAGCCGTGGAACCGCGTCGATCCTGGTGCGGAATCGTTCGCGAATTCCCAGCCGGGGTTCGACGCCCGGCGACTCGCCTCCATGCCCACGTCCGCTCTGACCTGCGGCGCGAGCTTATTTTGTGTGTGTCAAACTCTTTGTCGGATGGATTATCCCGGTTGACACGAGCAATGCAATCTGCAAGTGCACAATTGATCCAGCTCACCCCGGCGGCGACACGGCGCTGCCGTCGTCCCACTGCGCGCCAGCACTCGGTGAGTGCTTGGCTATACTCGCGATCTCGCCCACACCGATCAGGAGACCTTAGATGAAGCTGGAAACGCTGGCCGTTCATGCCGGATTCAAGGCGGACCCGACAACTCGCGCGGTCGCGGTGCCGATCTACCAGACGACCTCCTACGCGTTCGACGACACCCAGCACGGTGCCGACCTGTTCGACCTCAAGGTGCAGGGCAACATCTACACGCGGATCATGAATCCGACCCAGGACGTGCTCGAACAGCGCATCGCCGCGATGGAAGGCGGCATCGCCTCGCTGGCGCTGGCCTCCGGCCAGGCGGCGATCACCTATGCGATCCAGACCATCGCCGAGGCCGGCGACAACGTGGTGTCGGCGGCGACCCTCTACGGCGGCACCTACAACCTGTTCGCCCACACCCTGCCCCAGTACGGCATCGACGTGCGCTTCGCCGACTACCGCGATCCGGCGAGCTTCGAGCCGCTGATCGACGAGCGCACCAAGGCGGTGTTTTGCGAATCGGTCGGCAACCCGCTGGGCAACATCACCGATTTCCAGCGCCTCGCCGAAATCGCCCACCGCCACGGCGTGCCGCTGATCGTCGACAACACCGTGCCCACGCCCTATCTGTGCCGGCCGTTCGAGCACGGTGCCGACATCGTCGTGCATTCGCTGACCAAGTATCTCGGCGGGCACGGCAATTCGATCGGCGGCGTGATCGTCGATTCCGGCCGCTTCCCGTGGGCGGACCACAAGCAGAAGTTCCGTCGCCTCAATGAGCCCGACGTGTCGTATCACGGCGTGGTCTATACCGAGGCCCTCGGCCCCGCCGCCTACATCGGCCGCGCACGCGTGGTGCCGCTACGCAACATGGGCGCGGCGATCAGCCCGTTCAACAGCTTCCTGATCCTGCAGGGCATCGAGACCGTGGCCCTGCGCATGGACCGCATCTGCGACAACGCCACCGCGGTGGCCTCCTACCTGCGGGGTCACGACAAGGTCAAGTGGGTGAACTACGCCGGCCTCGAGGACCACGCCGATCATCCGCTGGTCCGCAAGTACATGGGCGGACGTGCCTCCGGCATCCTGACCTTCGGCGTCGATGGCGGCCGCGACGGCGGCGCGCGCTTCCAGGATGCGCTCGAACTGATCACCCGGCTGGTCAATATCGGCGATGCCAAGTCGCTCGCCTGCCATCCCGCTTCGACCACCCACCGCCAGCTCTCGCCCGCGGAACTGGCCACCGCCGGAGTCACCGAGGACATGGTGCGCCTGTCGATCGGCATCGAGCACGTGGACGACATCATCGCCGATCTCGAACAGGCGCTGGCCAAGGTCTGAGGGCGCGCGGCGCGGCTCGCCGCGGGCGGAACCGCCCCGTCAGGCGAGGCGCGCTTCGCGGAACTGGCCGCGCCAGATGTCGAATTCGTCGGCGGCCATCGGGCGGCCGTACAGGAAGCCCTGCATTTCCCGGCAGCCGAGCCGCTGCAGCAGGTCGGCCTGCTGGGCGGTCTCGACGCCTTCGGCGACCACCGACATGCCGGAGCCCTCGGCCAGCCGCAGGATGGTATGGACGATGCCGGTGCCGGCATTGTCGGGGTCGAGTTCGGCGACGAAGCAGCGGTCCACCTTGACCCGGTCGATCGGCAGCCGCGACAGGCTGCCGAGGGACGAGAATCCGCAACCGAAATCGTCGAGCGCGATACGGATGCCGAGGGACTTGAGCGCCCGCAACTGCGCGGCGACCTTGTCCACCTCCTCCATCGCCACCGATTCGGTGACCTCGAGCTCGATGCAGTCGGCCGGAGCACCGGTGGCGTCGAGGGTGCCGCGGATCATGTCGACGAAGCCTTCCTGGCGAAACTGCAGCGCCGACACATTGACCGCGACGATCAGCCCGACCTCGCCGGCCTGGCGCCAGCGCACCAGCTGCTGACAGGCCTGGCGGAACACCCACGCGCCGATCTCGCCGATCAGACCGGTGTATTCGGCAAGCGGTATGAAATCCTGCGGCGACACCATCTCGCCGCGTTCGTTGCGCCAGCGGATCAGGGCCTCGACGCCGCGCAGCTCGTGGCTGACGGCGTCCACCTGCGGCTGGTAATGGACCGTCAGGCCGCGCTGGAAGTCGATCGCCGCACGCAGCTCGTTGAGCATCACTACCCGCTTGCGCGCCTGGCCGGCCATTTGCGCCGAATAGGCGCAGTAGCGCACCGCCGGGTCGAGCTTGGCCTGACCGAGGGCCACCGCCGCCTCCCTGAGCAGATCGGCAGCGCGCGGCAACAGACCGTCCACGCTCCTGCTCACTGGCGCGAATCCGGCGCGGATGCGCAGCGGAACGCCGTGGCCGCGGGCATGGAACGGCGAATCGAACGCCCGCAGCAGGTTCGGGGGCACCAGGATCGTCGCCGGCCCGAACAGCACGAAGCTGTCGCCCACCAGCCGGGCCAGTAGCACGCCCTCCGGAAAGGCGGCCCGCAGCCGTCGCGCCACCGCCGTCAGCAGGGCATCGCCGGTACGCTGACCGAGCGCGTTGTTCACTTCGGCGAATCCGGCAACGTCGAGCAGCGCCACCGCATAGTCGGTGGCGACAGCCGGCGAGCCCAGAAAGCGGTCGACCTCCTCGATGAAGCTCACGCGATTGGGCAGACGGGTCAGGGGATCGAAATAGGCGTAGAAGTTGAGTCGCTCGAAGAGGCCGACGTTCTCGAAGCCGACGCCGATGTTGACCGCGAAGACTTCCAGAAGCCGCCGGTCGACGGGGTCCAGCGGGCGCTCGGTCTGCAGGTATACGACGGCCGCGCGAGCGGACTCGCCACTGAAATAGAGCACCGTCGCGTTCGGCTCGTAGAGGCTCCCGCGGGATTCGACGCAGCGGGCGATGGTCGCGACGATGTCGCGCTCGGCGAGCTCGGCCAGCGGGCGGTTGACGTGCTCACGGAAGCGGCCGGCGGCACCGGCGATGGTCAGCGCGGCATCGGCTTCCTGGGCCAGCGTGGCAACGCTGCGCACGCAGATCAGGCCCTCGGGTTCGAGCTTGAGCAATGCCGCGATCTGGGTCAGCACGCCTTCGGCGAAGCTCGCCAGCGCCCGCCGCCCGAAAAGCTCGGAAGCCGACTGCACGATCATGTCGAGGCCGCGCCGGCTGACGCTGATCGTGCGGATCTGTTCGAAGCTGCGGATCGCCGCGGTCAGCGCGGTCACCAGCCGGACGTGGGTGAGCTCCGACTTGGTCTTGTAGTCGTTGATGTCGTAGTCACGCACGACGGACAGTTCGGGCGCGTAGCCGGGCTGCCCGGTGCGCAGGATGATGCGCGGTTCGGCGAGTTCCAGCTCGCGCCGGATCACCGCGACCAGGTCGAGGCCGGCTTCCGGCGTTTCCATCACCACGTCGAGCAGCACCACCGCGATCTCGTGACCGCGATCCTCGAGGATGGCTCGCGCCTCGGCCGCACTTCGCGCGTGCAGCAGCTTCAGCGGCCGCTCCAGCACGGTCGCGTTCTGCAGCGCGAACATCGTCGCGTGGTGCACCTCGTCGTCGTCGTCGACGACCAGCACCGTCCACACCGGATGGCCGCCACGGCCGTCGCCGCTGCGGTCGACGTCGTCGATGTCGTCGACGAAATCGATCAGATCGTCTCGGGGCACAGGGATGCTCAAGGCTTTCCTTCGCTGGGGACCAGGGTGGATCGAGGGCCTGCGGCGCGTTTCCGCGATATCCGGGATGCCATGGATATCGACCCTGGCGAACCGACCTTTAGCAATGCTGCGGGTTTCGGGGGAGTTCACGCCGACCGTGCCGCCCCTTGCAACAGTCGGCGGTCGTGACGGGCGTCGCGGCGACACAACGAAGCGGGAAGATTTATCGTCGTTGATGCTGCAGCGCAGCTTCGGTTGGCCTAAACTTGGGACGCTTCATCAGCCCCCACGCTCTTTCAGATACCGACACACGCCGATACCGCCCCCATGAACGACTCGATTCCGCTCGGCACGCGCCGCACGATCGATGGTGCAGACCGGGTCTACTACTACGGCTACTGGATCAAGGCCTACTCCCCGCCGGCCAACACCCTCGAGGCCAAGAAGCGGCTGATCGAGGGGCTGACCCGGCGGCTGTTCAATCACGTCGAACATGGCCTGAACATTCCCGGACGGCGCCTCGGCGAAGCACGCGCGTCCTATGAGGACGCCACCGAACCACAGTTGAAGCGGGTCAAGGGCGCGATGCTCGCCGGCGCCCTGTTCAACCGTGCCACCGACATCTTCACCAAGCTCGTCGAGCTGCAGGCGATGGGCATCGAGATCCAGACCGACAACGAGCTGATGCGCGAATGCGGTCAATGCCTGCAGGAGGCGCTGACGCTCGGCAAGCTGGTCCGCCATCGCAGCGGCGACGAGGGCATCGACGAACTCTGGGGCGAGCCCTTCAAGGCGTTCACGATGCCGATCGACGCGTTCTACGAGAGTCGCTACGTCAAGATCGCGATGACCATGCGCGACATCGACCGGCTCACCGCGGCGATGATCGGGGTGTTCTCCCGGCTCGAGATGTTCGGCGGCGAGATCGAGTCGATCCTGCACGACTACGCCGAGGCGGCCAAGGTCAAGTGCGAGACCCTGCGTACCGACCCGGCGATCTTCGACGTCTGGAGCCGCTTCGCCGTCGCCGCCGAGAAGGTCAAGGAATACCTGCCGAAGCTCCAGCCGGACGCTGCCGACGTGGAGCTGCTGGAAGCGTCCGAAGGCAAGGCCCTGCTCGAGAAGGGCATCGACCTGATCAGCTACGTCACCCGCGCCCGCGTGCCGATGCCGAAGAGCACCCGAGAATTCATCGAGCGCTGCGCCGGCTTCCGCCAGGGAGCCGACAGCCGCCAAGCCACCTGCGACCCGCTTTGAGCGGCGGTCGGGACGCCGGCGCCTGCCGGCGGCCGCAGTGCCAGCGCGGCGTCGGCGGCGTCCGGACTCAGAAGCCTATCTTGCGCTTGCCGCCGGCGCGAAAGGCGTCGAGATCCTCCACCTCGAGCGTGTCGCGGCCGGCCAGCTTGGCGTTGCCGAAGGCGGCCATCAGCGCCCGGCGCTGCTCGCGCGGCGGATACTGGGCGAGTCGCTCCATGACGTCGCAGTCGGGCTCTGCCGGAAAGCCCCAGTCGTGCGCCGAGACGATCTCGCGGTACAGGCGACAGGCGATCTGGAACGATTCGCCGGCATCCGGCCGCGGCACCGAGTAGACGTTCATGCGGTTCAGGATCGGCTCGGGGATGCTGCGCTCGTCGTTGGCGGTGGTCACCCACAGGATGTGGCTGGCGTCCATCTCGACATCGACGAACTCGTCACGGAATCGGCGTGCAGTGTCCTGTTCGAACAGCTCGTAGAGGGCACCCATCGGATCGTAGCGGGAATCACCGCCGGCCTTGTCCACCTCGTCGAGGACGATCACCGGATTGGCCACCTCGCTGCCGACCAGGGTGTTGGCAACCTTGCCGGCCTTGGCGTGGTTCCACTGGGACGACGCGCCCGACAGGATCCAGCCGGCGGTCAGCGAACTCATCGACACGAACTGGTAGCCGGTGCCGAGCTGTTCTGCCAAGGTCTTTGCGAAATGGGTCTTGCCGATGCCCGGTTCGCCGAGCAGCAGCATCGGCGCGAAGCACACCGGCTCGTTGCCGGAGACCGCCAGCGCCATCGATTTCTTCAGGTCGTCGATGACCTCACCGAAGTTCGGGCAGCTCTCGTAGAGCGGATCCAGCGTGTCCGCCCGGCTCGGCTTGACCACGAAGCGGGTACCGCCCAGCTTCTTCATCCGGTCGTAGAAGCTGGCCAGCGATTCGTTGCGCTGGGCCGCGCTGTCCTCGAGGGCGCGATCGACGTCTTCGATCCGGTAGATCTGGCGCGCGTCGGCGAGCGGAATGCGAATGTCGGCGGTTTGCATGTGTGCCTCCGTGGGGTCGGCAATGTCTAGCTTACATGTTTGATGTCGGTCGATCGATAGGTCGAGTTCAATCCTTTCCGAATCCTCAAGCGAAGCCCGTGCCATATCACACGGGCGTCCGCCGCTCGCGGACAATTCGTGCGCCGGCGCTGAAAGGAAGCACGCCGGGCACCTGTCAACTCTGCCACAGGCCAGGTTTCCAGTCGCCGCCAGGCACCATCATGCTGCATCGCAGCATCACTTTGGTGCGACGCTGCCGCGGAACCGCTGCCGACCACCGACGTCCACCGGACACCACCTGGAGAAACCCTTCATGCCGCGCCACCTGATCCCGCTGCTGCTCGCCACCACGCTCGCCGCCTCCGCCCACGCGGCAACCGCCACCGCCACCTTCGCGGGCGGTTGCTTCTGGTGCATGGAAGGGCCGTTCGACGAGATCGACGGCGTCATCTCCACCACTTCCGGCTACACCGGCGGCCACGCCCCAGACCCGACCTATCCCGAGGTCTCGGGCGGCACCACCGGCCACGCCGAGGCCGTACAGATCGTCTACGACCCGGACAAGGTGAGTTATGAGCGTCTGCTGACGATCTTCTGGCACAACATCGACCCGACCGTGAAGAATCGCCAGTTCTGCGACGCCGGAAACCAGTACCGCAGCGCGATCTTCTATCACGACGAACAGCAGAAGGCGCTGGCCGAAGAGTCGAAGACGGCGCTCGAGGTGGCGGTGTTCGGCAAGCCCCTGGCCACCGAGATCGTCGCGGCCGGGCCTTTCTACCCGGCCGAGGAATACCACCAGGACTACTACGTCAAGAATCCGCTGCGCTACAACTACTACCGCTTCAGCTGCGGGCGCGACCGGCGCCTGAAGGAGATCTGGGGCGACGCCGCCGGCCACTGACCCGGAGCCGGGCGGCGGGTCGCGCACGGTATCATCGGGCGATCGACCACGAGGAGGCGTCCATGCCCGACAGCCACGAGCCCCGATACCCGCCGCCGGGCGGGATCGGTATCGACCGCAGCGGCGGCTTCGACGCCGAGGCCTTCGAGGCGGCGGTGATCGCGTTGCTGTCGGCCTGCGGCATCCCCCACGACTCGGTGCACACCGGCCGCACCGCACGGCGTGTCCGCGAGCTGTGGCAGAAGCGGCTGCTCGGCGGCTACGATCTCGATCCCGCCGAGGCCCTCGGCGATGGTTTTGCCGATCCGCGCCGCGACATGGTGGTGGTCCGCGGCATCGCGGTGCATGGCGTGTGTCCGCATCACCTCGTGCCGTTCCGCGGCGTCGCCCACGTCGCCTATCTGCCTGGCGGGCGGCTGCACGGCTTCGGGCGCATCGCCCGCATGGTGGATGCGATCGGTCATCGCTTCACCTACCAGGAATGGATGACACGAGACGTCGCCAACGTGCTGGTGCGCCATGGCGAGGCCCGCGGCGCCGCGTGCATGATCGAAGCCGAGCAGTTGTGCCTGCTGCTGGGCGAGGATCGGCGCGGCGACGAGCGCGTCGTGACCCAGGCCTGGGCCGGTGAGTTCGAGCACAGCGAACAGGCCAGGAACGAGTTCCTGCGCTGCATCGTGCCGCAGCGCTGATCGGTGACAAGCAATCCGCTCCGCCGCGCTGCCGCGCTGCTCGCGCTCGGCTCGCTGCTCGCCGCCTGCGCCACGCCGACCGAGGTCCGCGAGTCGCCGACCCTGCCGCCCACCCCTGGCACGCAGGCGCCGCCGTCAAAGGCCGCCCGGCCCCCGGCGCTGCCGGCGCCGCGCGAGTCTCCCCCCGAGCCGACGATCGTGACGCCCTTGCCCCAGCCGCCGTCACTGACAGCCAGCCGGATCGCACGCTACATTCCGTCCCGCGCCAAGGACCGGCCGGGCTGGGCGAAGGACATCGCCGTCGCCTTCCACGATCTCGGCATCGCCGCCAGCGAGGAGAACATCTGCGGCGTGGTGGCGATCACCGAGCAGGAATCCCTGTTCGTCGCCGATCCACCGGTGCCGGGGCTGTCGAAGATCGTCTGGAAGGAGATCGAATCGCGGCGCTCGCGCTACGGCGTGCCGCGGCTGGTGCTCGACCACGCGCTCGAAGCGCGCTCGCCGGACGGTCGCAGCTACCGGCGGCGAATCGATGCCTTGCGTACCGAGAAGGAGATGAACCGCCTCTACCAGGACATGATCGGCGAACTGCCCTTCGGCCCGCTGCTGCTCGCCGACCGCAACCCGGTGCGCACCGGCGGACCGATGCAGGTCAGCATCGCCTTCGCCGAACGTCACGCGAGCGCCCATGGCTACCCGTACCGGATCGCGGCATCGATCCGCGACGAGGTGTTCACCCGTCGCGGCGGCATGTATTTCGGCATCGCGATCCTGATGGACTATCCTGCGCCCTACGACGATCCGCTGTTCCGCTTCGCCGATTTCAATGCCGGCCGCTATGCCAGTCGCAATGCCGCGTTCCAGCAGGCGCTGGCGCAGATCTCCCGAGCCAGCCTGGTGCCGGACGGCGACCTGCTGCGCTACCGCGGCGGACAGCCCGACGACGCACCCAGCCGCACCCGCCTGGCGATCGACCGCATCCTCGATCGCCTCGATCTGTCGGCCCGCCAGGTCGATCGCGAGTTGCGCCTCGAGAAGTCGTCGGGCTTCGCCGACACCGAACTGTATCGTCGCGTCTTCCGGCTGGCCGAAGCACGGCACGGCAAGCCGCTGCCGCGGGCGGTGATCCCGCGCATCCGGCTGAAGAGCCCGAAGATCACCCGCGAGCTGACCACCGAATGGTTCGCCAGGCGGGTGCGCTGGCGCTACGACAACTGTCGCCAGCGCGGCTGACGCGGCGCGGGACTATCGCCCGTCGCGGCCGGACGGCCGCGCCAGGCGCGCATCGGCCTTGTCGAGCCACAACGCGAGCTGGTCCACCAGGGCCTGCTGGTCGAACGAGCAGCTGGCGCCGCCGAAGCCGGCCGAAGATTCGAGCCGCATCAGCAACTGGTCGAGAACTTCGCCGTAGGCGGGCGGCAGCTCGGCCAGTGCCGGCGGCGCGTCGGCGCGCCACAGGGCGGCGCACTGGTGCGCCGAGATATGGCCGCCGGCGAAGCGTTGCAGCGCGCTGCGCAAGGATCGGGTCATCCGCCCGGCCCTCCTGGCGGTTGCCAGCGCCTGGCGAAGACCAGCGCATCGGGCATGAAGTGGAGAAAATCGGCCTCGAAACCGGCCCGCGATGCCGCGAACTCTTCGAAGCCGTCGGCCAGCGGATTGGCGCGCCGGATGCGATGGCGTGCCATCCGTGCCAGCGCGTCGGCGAGCGCCTCCGGCTCGCGATAGGCGGTCAGCCAGTCGGCCGAGCGCATCCGGCGATGGACCTCACCGAAGACCGCCGGCAGGTCGGCCAGTCGCATCTCGGCCATGCGATAGGTGTCGGCGCTGAACTCCGCCAGCGGCTGCTCGCAGAAGCGATCCCAGTGCAGCGCCAGCAGGTGATCGTAGAACATGTCCACCAGCACGCCGGCGTAGCGGCGGCGCGACGGCCCGACCCGGGATCGGCTGGCGGCGAACGCGGGATGACTCTCGGAAAAGCTGTCGATCGCCCGATGCAGGGCAACGCCGGCCGCCAGGTCGGCCGGCAGCCCGGCCGGCAGCGGCCCCTTGACGAAGTCGCCGGCGAGGCCCCCGACGCGGCGCGCCGGCCGGTCCCCGGCCAGCCAGGCGTGGGCCAGGAAGTTCATCGCGGCGAAGCTCCGAGGTGCCCGCTCTTGACCCAGACCTCGCAACCTTCGCGGGTGAACGGACGATGCTCGCTGCCGGGCGGCAAGCGCAGCCAGGTACCGGCCGGGTAGTCGCCGCCCTCGTCCGACAGCACGCCACCGAGCACCAGCACCTCCTCGCCGCCGTCGTGCCGATGGGCCGCGAGCCGGCAACCGGGCGCCCAGCGCTGCAGGGCCACCCGCTCCTCGCCGAAGCCGTGCAGGGCTTGCTCCTCGACGCCGGCGGCGGGGCCGGCAAGCCAGTCGCCGCCGGCCGTGTCGACCACCCGGCGCGCCAGATCGCCCGGCGCGAACTGACGCAGCTTGACGAAGATCGTGCAGCCCTGCGGCGAGCACGGTGCATGTCGAGAGCCCGGTGGGTTGCGCACGTAGCTGCCCTCAGGATAGCGGCCTTGCTCGTCCTCGAAGCAGCCGACGAGCACCAGGAACTCCTCGCCGAGGGGATGGGCATGGGGTGCAAAGGCGGCGCCGGCGGCATAGCGGACGATGCTGGTCGCACGGGCGGCCTCGCCACCGATGCGGTCGAGCATGCGCCGCTCGACGCCGGGCAGCGGCGAGGCCTGCCATGGCAGGCGGGTCCAGTCGACCACCTCGCGCCGCGAGAAATCGGCCCGCAGCCGCACGGTCGCGGTCATAGCAGTTCCACCAGCTCCGGGCTGATCGACATCATCACGACCCGGCTGCCGAGCAGCGTGACGCTGCCGTTGCGCCGATTGTCGCCGGTGTCGCTGTACTCGAATTGATAGACCCGGCGGATCACGACGTGACCGCGATCGTTGCGGCCGAGGCGCACGGAAGCGGTGGCGACGGTATCGTCGAGGAGCTGCAGCCCGGCATTGCGGCAGGCGTCACGCACCGCCGCGATGCCGGCCTCGCGCGCCCTCAGGGTATCGACCCAGAACCACACCGCCAGCGCGATCGACAACAGGACGAAGATCTCGGTGCCCGACTCCACCCAGCGCTCCCTATGACCCCGAAAGCCCAGTGTGCCTGCGGGCGGGTACCCGCCGCAAGCGGCGTGGACTCAAGCCCAGAGCGCGTTGCGCAGCGGATGTTCCTCGAGACCCTCGTCGGCGTTTCGCAGGCGCTCGATGAGCCTGTTCATCGCCACCGCATCTTCTTCGGTGAAGCCGCGCTTGAAGTCGGTCAGCACCAGCCGCGAACGCGTCAGCCAGTTGCCCGGCGCATCGTCGACGGCCAGCCAGGGCGCGCCCTCGTGGCCCGTCTGGGCGAGCCACTGACGCGCTTCTCGCTCACGCAGGCCATGCAGGTCTCCGCCCTTGCGCGGCACGAGGTGCGGCGTGACGCCGACCACGCGGCTCCGGAGATCTTCGGCGAAGCGCGCCGCCAGCTTGTGTTCGGAGAACAGCGTGCGCCAGTCGGAAGTGATCACCACCCGGGTTTCTTCGTTGCGTCGCAGCACCCTTTCGATCTGCGGCATGCAGCGGAAATCCTCGACCTCACCCCAGGGATGGGTGACACCGTCGAAGTCGAGGAAGACGAAAATGGGCTCGGGGGGCATCGCACTGGTCGTGGTGAGGTAGCAGGGCTATTATATTGCACTGCAACATAAAAGGAAAGGCCATCCCTCCGTGCAGTGGCCTCGATCCAACAGTTCGGCTAAAGGTGGTCTCGCTTCCAGTCGTAATGAATTGCGCCAACGCATGCTGCAGCGCACTATTCCCATCACCCGACCCCACGGAGCCCACCATGCCCTCTCTTGTAGATCTTAAAGGCAAAGTCGGCCTGATCACCGGTATTGCCAACGAAAAATCGATCTCCACCGGCGTCGCCGAAGCCTGCGTCGATGCGGGCGCCAGGCTGGTGCTCAGCTACCAGAACGAAAAGACGCGCGCCTTCATCGAGCCGGTCGTGCAACGGCTCGGTGTCAAGCACGTGCAACTGCTCGACGCCACCCGCCCGGAGTCGATCGCGGCCACCTTCGCCGCGATCGACGACGCCTTCGGCCGGCTCGACTTCGCGATCCATTCGATGGCCTTTGCCAAGCGGGCCGACCTCCATGGCCGTGTCGTCGACACCTCGGCCGAGGGCTTCGCACAGGCGATGGATGTCTCCACCCATTCCTTCGTGCGCCTCGCCAAGGCCGCCGAACCACTGCTCGACAAGGCCGGCGGCGGCGCGCTGGTGACGATGACCTACCTCGGCTCGGAAAAGGTGATCGCCAACTACGGCGTGATGGGCCTGTGCAAGGCCGCCCTCGAAGCCGCCACCCGCTACATGGCGTTCGAACTCGGCCAGAAGAACATTCGCGTCAACGCGGTCTCGCCGGGGCCGCTGATGACCCGCGCCGCGTCCGGCATCGCCGGATTCGACGGCCTGATGGCCACCGCGGTCGAACGGGCACCGATGCACAAGCTGGTGACCCCCGAGGACATCGGCGCGCTGACCGCCTTCCTGGTCTCCGACGCCGGCCGCTTCATCACCGGCGGCGTGCATTTCGTGGATGCCGGCTACAACATCATCGGCTGACGCGGCGGCGCCGGTGATCGACATTGCCGCCGCCCGCGCCACCCTGGGTCGCGCAGAGATCGTCCTGCCCGACCCGGTGCCGGCGCACCCCCTGCTCGACGGACGGCGCGAAATCGCCCGCGGCGAGTACAGCATCGTGCTCGACGCCGCGCTGCCGGAACGGGTGATGAAGGTGGTGAGCTCGCCGGCCGACTACTTTCTGTATACGGCCGACGATCGGCCCCGCGGCCGACATTTCCTCCAGATCTTCGCCGACCATGGCGAGATCGGCCGAGCCCTGTCCGGCTATCCGTTCCATCTGCTCGAAGTCGAGCGGCTGCTGCCGCTCGCCCCCGGCAGTGCCGCCGCGAACCAGGCCTGTGTATTGATCGAACGCTACTGGCAGGGGTGCCGCCAATGGTCGCAGCTCGGCCGCGACATGGGGCGCATCGCCCTCTACAACCTCGTCCAGGGTCCGACGATCGCCAGCGACGACATCCACCAGGCACTGGCCGCGCTGTCGGACTTCATCGAGGAATACCAGGTGCTGCCGGACATCCTCAATGCCGACAACCTGATGATGCGCAGTGACGGCACGCTGGTGTTCTCCGATCCGGTGTTCATCGGCTGAGCCTCCCGGTCCTCGCGGCCGCGCTGGATTACACTGCGGCCTGCCACCGAAGTCCCGGCGATTGCCATCGATGAAGCCCCGACCTGACCCTGCCGAATCGCACGATCTCGCGCCGACCGGTATCGCGCCCGTCGTTGCCCAGCCCGCCAGGCACCGCGCAGGAAACGCCGGGGGAACCGCGTGAACAGCCTCGCCGAGGCCGTCGAACGCTGGCTCGACGAGGTCGTCATCGGCCTCGACCTGTGCCCGTTCGCCGCCGCACCCCGTCGCCGCGGCCAGGTGCGCATCGCGCCGTGCCGGCCGGTCGACGAGGACGAACTCGGCGACACCCTGCTGGCGGAACTTCGGCGCCTGGCGGAAACACCCGCCGCCGAGCTGGAGACCACGCTGCTGGCGATCGACGGCCTGCTCGGCGATTTCGACGACTACCTGCGCTATCTCGATTTCGCGGACCTGCTGCTGCGCCAGTACGGCTGGCAGGGCGAGTTCCAGATCGCCAGTTTCCATCCGCATTACCGCTTCGCCGACGCCGATGCCGACGATCCGGCCAACCTCACCAACCGCTCGCCGTGCCCGATCCTGCACCTGATCCGCGAGGCCAGCCTGAGCCGGGTGCTGGCCCGCCATCCCGATCCGGACGCGATACCGACCGCCAACATCCGCCGTGTCCGCGCGTTGTCGGCGGGCGAGCGGGCACGCCTGTTCCCCTACCTGTTCGCCTGAGCCGCCGCGCGTCTCACGGCATGTGGCTGTCGAGCCCGAAGCGCGCGTGCCCGTCGCGCCCGAGCCGATCGACCAGTACCGGCATTGCCTCGGCGAGATCCCGTGGCAGCGTCCACGGCGGATTGAACAGCACCAGCCCGCTGCCGTGCATGCCGAAGCCATCGGGCGAGGGCCTTGCCACGTCGAGCCAGACGTGCAGCCAGGACGGTGGCGCGAGTTCGATCAGGCGGCCGGCCAGCAACTTCGATTCGGCCTTCTGCAGGCGCGGATACCACACCATGTAGCAGCCGCCGGCAAAGCGCCGCAGCGCGTCGTGCAGCGTGTCCACCACGGCTGCGTAGTCCTCGCGCCGCTCGTAGGCCGGATCGATCATCACCAGCGCCCGGCGGCTCGGCGGCGGCAGCAGGGCCCTGAGCCCGCGAAATCCGTCTTCGCGGGCCAGCACGACCCGCCTGTCGCCGGCGGCGAAGGCCTTCTCGAGGAAACCGAAATCGGTCGGATGCAGCTCGAACAGGCGCAGCCGGTCATCCGCCCGCAGCGCGCCGTGCATCAGCAGCGGCGAGCCCGGATAGAAGCGCAGGGGGCCACCGCGATTGAAACCGGCGATCGCCCGGCAGTAGCGGTCGAGCAAGGCGGGCAGCCCGTCGCGGCCGAACAGGCGCGCGGCGCCGTCGCGCCATTCGCCGGTCTTGTCGGCATGGGCGCTGTCGAGGGCGTAGCGACCGGCGCCGGCATGGGTGTCCACCAGGGTCAGCGGCTTGTCCTTGCGACCGAGATGGTCGAGCACGGCCAGCAACACGGCGTGCTTGAGCACGTCGGCGTGATTGCCGGCATGGAAAGCATGGCGGTAGCTGAGCATCGGGGCACTCCGTTGTTGGCCGGGCGACGATGCTAACACCTCCGCCGCCGGCCCCCGAGCACGATTCCCCGGCACCGCCGATGTCGCTATGATGCGCGCTGGCACCGGCAACGGAGCGGTCATGGAAGACATCGTCGAGCAGTTGCGGAACACCCTTGGCGACGACCAGGTCATCGACGCCGCCGACATCGAGGCGCGCTACCGGCGCGACTGGAGCAGCGCCCCGGCACGCACGCCGATGGCGCTGTTGCGGCCGCGCTCCACCGCCGAGGTGGCGGCCATCCTGGCGCTGTGCAACGAGTCCGGCGTCGGCGTCGTCGCCCAGGGCGGCATGACCGGCGTCGCCGGCGCGGCGATCGCCGCCGAGGACCAGATCGCGATGAGCCTGGAGCGCATGCGTGGCGTCGAGGAGATCGACGAAGCCGCGGCGACGATAACGGCCGCCGCCGGCACCCCGATCCAGGTGCTGCAGGAAGCCGCCCGCGAACGTGATTTCCTGTTCGCGCTCGACTGGGGCGCCCGCGGCACCGCCACCGTCGGCGGCGGCCTCGCCACCAACGCCGGCGGCAACCGGGTTATCCGTTACGGCATGGCCCGCGAACACGTGCTCGGTCTCGAGGCGGTGCTGGCCGACGGCACGGTGCTGTCGATGATGAACAAGATGCAGAAGAACAACGCCGCCTACGACCTGAAGCAGCTGTTCATCGGTTCGGAAGGCACCCTCGGTGTCATCACGCGGGCGGTGTTCCGGCTGCATCCGCTGCCGGCGACGGCATGTACGGCGCTGTGCGCGCTGCCCGACTATCGCTCGGCGGTGGCCCTGCTTCGCCACGCCCAGCGCCGCCTGATGGGCGCGGTGGGGGCTTTCGAGCTGATGTGGGCGGACTACTACGGCATCGCCCACGGGGTCGGCAAAGCGCGGGCACCGCTGCCCGACGGCTACCCGCTTTACGTCCTCACCGACATGCTGGCCGCCGACCCGCAGATCGACGGCGGGCGTTTCGAGGCGATGCTCGAGGAAGCGATGGCGGCCGGCTGGGTGCTCGACGCGGCGATCGCCCGCTCCGAGGCGGAGGTGGCCGGCTTCTGGGCGCTGCGCGACGAAGTGGCGGAGATCCTCGGCACCTTCGCGCCGTGCGCGACCTTCGACGTGTCGGTGCCGATCGGCGACATCGGCACCGTGGTCGAGATCCTGCGCGAGCGGGTCAGCCGGCTGTGGCCGGGACGCGCGGCGATGTTCTTCGGCCATGTCGGCGACAGCAACCTGCATTTCATCTTCGCCCTGCCCGACGACAGCGCGGCCACCGAGCTGGCGGTCGAGGAAACGGTCTACGAGGTGGTGCGCGACTACCGGGGCTCGGTATCCGCCGAGCACGGCATCGGCACCATCAAGAAGCCCTTCCTCGGCTATTCACGCTCGGCGGCCGAGATCGCAACGATGCGCCACCTCAAGGCGGCGCTCGACCCGCACGGAATCCTCAATCCGGGCAAGGTGCTCTGACCGGGCACCGCCCGCTCACCACGCGACTCGGGAAAGCACCGTGGAATCAGGTGATTGTCGCCGGCAAGCTATTTTCACTGCCGGGACCCGCTGTTATCATTGCCGGCCCCGCGCCAGGACGGGACCGGATTTCCAACTTGAGGGAGTGTCATGGCGATCTACAGGCTCGGTGATCGCACGCCCGTGATCGGAAAGGACTGCTGGATCGCCGACAGCGCATCGGTAGTCGGTTCGGTGGTGCTCGGCGACAACGCCAACATCTGGTTCAGCGCGGTGCTGCGCGGCGACAACGACCCGATCACGATCGGCGCCAATACCAACATCCAGGACGGCTCGGTGCTCCACACCGACGAGGGCGTGCCGCTGACCATCGGCGACAACGTGACCATCGGGCACATGGTGATGCTGCATGGCTGCACGATCGGCGAGGGCTCCCTGATCGGCATCAACGCGGTGGTGCTCAACAAGGCGGTGATCGGCAAGCATTGCATCATCGGCGCCAACACGCTGATCCCCGAAGGCAAGGTGGTACCCGACCGCTCGCTGGTGGTCGGATCACCGGGCCGCATCATCCGCAAGCTGTCCGACGAGGACCTGCAGCGGCTGATGGAGAATGCCAGCGGCTACGTCGCCAACGCTCACCGCTTCGAGCGGGAGCTCGAACGGATCGACGGCTGAGCCGTGCCCGGGTCGCCGGCCCGGGCAAGCCAGATGACGGCACCGATCACGATCACGCCGCCCACCGTCTGCTGCGCGCTCACCCGCTCGCCGAGCACCAGCGCCGCCAGCACGAAGGTCACCACCGGCTCCAGCGTCGACAGCGTGACCGCGTCCGCAGGCCCCAGCCGGCGCATGCCGGCGAACAGCAGCACCATCGCCACGACCGTGGATACCAGCGCGATCAGGCCGATCCACATCCAGCCGGCGGCGCTCGCCGGCCACGCCGGTCGCGTCAGCACGACGAGTACGCCGAGCACCGCGGCGGCGCTCAGCATCACCACCGTGGCGGCGGCCAGCGGCGACTGGGATTCGAGCACGCGCGCACCTACCAGGATGTAGGCGGAGTAGATCAGTGCCGCGCCGGCGCCCAGCAGCAGGCCCAGCGGCTGGCTGTGCAGATCGCCGCCGATGGTCAGCGCGGTGCCGGCCGTGGCCGCCAGCACACAGGCGCAGCGCACCCGGCCGAGCGGGTGACGGAACAGCACCGCCGCCATCACGGTGACGATGAACGGGTGCAGATACAGCAGCAGCGCCACCATGCCGGCCGAGGCATGGCCGAGGGCCGAGAAGAAGCACAGCGACTGACCGACGTAGCCGACGCCGCCCATGCCCGACAGCACCGCCAGCGCCCGGCCCCGCGGCCAGCGCCGGTCGGCGATCATCATCGCGACCGTCATCAGCGTGCCGGCCAGGGCGAAGCGCAGGAACAGCACGACCACGACATCGGCGCCGTCGGCGGCGGCGAAGCGCGCGAAGATCGCCATCGCACCGAAGGCGCTGGCCGAGACGGCGACATAGAGGGCGGCGCGCAGCCGATGCGGGTCCATGGCGAGTCCGTGTCGGGCGGTCCGCCTCGTCCGCCGCCACGCGCGCGCAGGACGCGCTACCCTTCGGCCATGGCATCCCGCACAGGAGCGACGAATGATACGCAGATTGACCGCAGCCGTGCTCACCGTGGGCCTGCTGGCCGAGGCGTCCGCAGCCGAACCGCTCCCGGCCGGCCCGCCGACCGTCAGGCTGACCGCCGAGGCCAGTGTCGGCGCCGCCAACGACCTGGCGATCGCCCATGCCTATGTCGAGGCCAGCGGCCCATCCCCTGCGGAACTCGCGACACGGATCAACCGCACCATCGCCGACGCCCTGGAAACCGCCAAGGGGCAGCCCGAGGTCGCTGTGCGCAGCGCCGGCAACCACAGCAATCCGATCTACGGCAGCGTCCGCTCCGCCGCCGGCCGCGCACAGATCGAGGGCTGGCGCATGCGGGCGACGCTGGAGCTGGAATCGACCGATGTCGCCGCCCTGTCGGCATTGCTCGGCAGACTGCAGGCAACGATGGCGGTGGCCGACATCAGCCTGTCGCCGTCTCCGGCCACCCGCCGCCGCGCCGAGGACCGCGCCCTGGTCGAGGCGCTGAAGAATTTCGAGGCACGAGCGGCACTGGCCGCGTCGACCCTGGGGCGCAAGTACCGGATCCGCGAGCTGGACCTCAATGCCGGCAGCCATCGCCCGCCGGTGCCGATGATGCGGGCGTCGCTGGCCAGCGCCGAAGCCGCACCGACGCCGCTCGCGGCCGGCGAGGGCAGCGTCACGGTGACGGTCAGCGGCACGGTCGAATTGATCGACTGACGGCGCTCGAATAAGCTTGGCCGCCATGAACCGGCATCCCCGTCGCGCCGCCGGCGCCAGCCCGCGATGATCGCGCTGATCCAGCGCGTCACCGACGCCCGTGTCGCCGTCGACGACCGGGTCGTCGGCGCGATCGGGCGCGGCATGCTGGCGCTGATTGGCGTCGAGCGCGACGATCAGGAGGGCAATGTGCGGCGCATGGTCGAGCGCCTGCTCGGCTATCGCATCTTCGCGGACGACGAAGGGCGCATGAACCGCTCCCTGCGCGACGTGGCCGGCGGGCTGCTGCTGGTGCCCCAGTTCACCCTCGCCGCCGACACGCGCAAGGGCACCCGGCCGGGCTTCTCCACCGCCGCCGAGCCGGCCCGCGCCGAAGCCCTGTTCGCCACGCTCGCCACCCTGGCCGGTGCGGCCCATTCGCCGGTCGCCTGCGGCCGCTTCGGTGCCGAGATGTTCGTCACCCTGACCAATCACGGACCGGTCACCTTTCGCCTGGAGGCATGAGCATGGAGCGCCTGTTCGTCGCCGCGATCGCCGCCACCCTAGCCGCCTGCGCCGGCGCGCCACCGACGTCACCCGACGAAGGCCCCCAGCGCACGATCCCGCGACAGCCGGACATCCGCGACGGGCGCGCCTACTTTTCGCTTTACCGGCCGTCCGACCGCGAGCAGCTGGTGATCTCCGCATACAACCTGCTCGGCACCGGCTACCGTTTCGGCGGGCGCAATCCCGATGCCGGCGTCGACTGCAGCGGCATGGTGAGCTACCTGGTGGAAGTGGTAAGCGGCCAGCACCTGCCCCACAGCGCCGCGAACATCGCGGCGATCACCCGCCCGATCGCCCGCGACGAGCTCGCGGCCGGTGATCTGGTGTTCTTCAACACCAATGGCAGGCCGTTCTCGCACATGGGCATCTATGTCGGCGAAGAGCGCTTCATTCACGCCCCCAGCCGCCGCGGCCGGGTCCGCATCGAGCGCATGGACAATCGCTACTTCGCCAGGCGCTTCAGCGCGGCGCGCACCCTGCTCGCGATGGAGTGATTGCCGCCGCTCGGCACCGCGATCGACTGCGCACGGCGGGTCCACGAGCTCCTGCCGACCGAACGCAGGTGCTCAGCCGTGCACCAGGAAGGACTCGATCGCCGCGGCCGCTTGCGTGGGCTGGTCGTGCTGCAGATTGTGGCCGCTGTCCGTGACCGTCACGCTGCGCTGGTCGGCAAAGCACGCCAGCCGGCGCGCCAGTTCACCGGTCTCGCCGCCGAAGCGGGCGGCGACGTAGCCGTCGTCGGCGATCAGGTTCATCACCGGCGCCTCGATCCGCCGCCAGCAGGCGAGCACGTCCTCGGTGTGGTAGCGCACCGGCGCCGGCACGCGATGCCACGGATCGCACGCCATCGTCACGCTGCCGTCGGCGAGGGTCCGTGACACCGCCCGCGACAGGAACTCCGCGCGCTCGGCCGACAGCCGCGGGTTCGCCTGCCGCAAGCGCTGCGCAAGGGCGGCATGATCGGGGTAGCGCCGCAGCTCGGGCCGGCTGCCGAGATCCTGCAGCCAACTGCCGAGCCGCTCCGGGGCCTCTTCGGCCCGGCTCGGCGCCAGCCCGAGGAAATCCATCATCACCAGCCGCGCAACCCGTGCCGGGCGCACACCGGCGTAGCTGCCGGCGATGCTCGCCCCCATGCTGTGGCCGACGATCTGCGCGGCTCGGTGCGGCGCGAATCGCGCCAGCAACGCATCCAGATCGGCGTAGAAATCGGGAAACCAGTAGGGCCCGCCGCACCATTCGCTGTCGCCGTAGCCGCGCCAGTCGGGGGCGATCACATGCCATTCGCGGGAAAGCCCGTCCACCACGAACTGGAAGGTGGCCGACGAATCCATCCAGCCGTGCAGAAAGAACACCATCGGCGCGTCGTCCGGCCCCCAGTGGCGCACGTTGTAGCGCAATCCGCGCACGGTAAGCGGTTCGCAGCGGGACGGAAGCCTTGCCATGTTCATCGGTGGGGGTGGCGCGGTCAAAGGCGCGAGCCTCGCCCAAACGCCGGCGCAACGCAAGCGTCAGCGACGCTGGTGCAACTGGGGCGGGCCTGGTGCAGACCGACGGCCGGTGGTTCCGTGGGGCGGCCGGCCGGCGTCACACCCCTCGGATGGCCAGCGGAATCACTTCGGTCCCGACTGCCCAGTGCCCCTCGATCCTAACCGCCAGCCCGCCGACGCGACCGTGCCGCTTGCCACATGGTGCACGACAGCAGTGGCGCTTGGAGGCAGAGACCGCAGGCGGGCGGGTCCGAGCGCGGGCTGGCAGGCTGTCCGGCCAGGCGCGACGAAGCGGCAGGTCGCGCTCCTGCGCGGCGGAGCACCGCCGCCCGGCGCATGGTCGGAGGCGCAGCGCCTTCACGCCTTGCCCGGTTTCGACGAAGCGCGAGCCCCATGCCTTGCGGACAGCCGCCAGCGCGGCGACGGCGGTTTGCGGGTTCATTGTTCCAGGAACTGCAGCAGCGGCAGCAGCACCGCCGCGCCGAGACACTTGCTGCGCGCGGCGCTCCAGCCGGTGAGACCATCCGGCAGATTGGCATTGTCCTTGAACGGCATCTCCAGGGTCAGCGACAAGCACTTGTGGTGCCAGGCGACCCACTTCGACGCCAGGCTCAGCAATTCGTCGCCGAAGCGGCCGGCGAGGTAGCCATGCTCGGTCTGGAAGTCCGGGCTGGCGGCCCTGAACGCGGCGGCGAAGCGCGCCTGCTGCGCGGCCAGATCGTCGTTGAAGCCCGGCACCTCGTCGGCGGTCGAGAAGAACACGTAGCTCAGCGACTCGTCGCCATGGATGTCGAGGTAGAGCGCCACGCCGGTGCGTTCCATCTGCTCCCGTACCAGCAATACCTCCGGGCTGCGCGCGAGGCTGGGCTCGCGCCATTCGCGATTCAGGTTGACGCCGACGGCGTTGCTGCGCAGGTTGCCGCGCACCGCGCCGTCCGGATTCATGTTGGGCACGATGTACAGGCAGGCGAGCTCGCGGACCCTCCTCGCGACCGGATCGGCAGGGTCCAGCAGGCGCTCCAGCAAGCCTTCGACGAACCACTCGGACATGGTCTCGCCGGGATGCTGGCGGGCGGTGATCCAGACCGGCTTGCGATCCTGCCGCGGCCGCCCGACCACCACCATGTCGATGTCGCGGTCCTCGACACTGGCGCCGAGGTTCACCACCTGGGCCCACGGCGACAGCTCGGCCGTGCCCAGCAAGGCCATGTGGCGCTCGAACGAGTAGGGCTCGAAGTAGGCGTAGTAGATGTTGTCGCGCTCGGGGGTATGGCGGATCACCAGGCGGCCGTCCTCGTAGGAGGTCGTCGCGATGCGGAACCAGTTGCGATGATCGTAGCTCGCCAGCGCCCGGTAGTCGGGCCAGCCGTCGGCGAACACCGCGTCGGCGGCATTCTCGAAGATCATCGTCAACGCCGTGCCGGCAACCCCGAGGACGCGGAAATGGAACCACTGGCAGAACGACGCCGCATTGTCGTGACGCAAGCGCAGGCGGATGTGCGACGGGTCGGCGGCGTCCACCACCTCGACCGAGCCGGAATCGAAGTTCGAACTGATGCGCATGGATCCTCCCCTGCCGCGCTGCGTTCAATCGACGCGGCGCCGGAACACCCAGCGGTCCGGGTCGGAGACCTCGCCAACGTAGCCATAGCCTTCGCCGCCGAATCGCTTGAGCTCCTCGACCTCGTCGAGCCGATGGTCGATCGCATGGCGGCTCATCAGGCCGCGCGCCCGCTTGGCGAAGAAGCCGACGACACGATAGCGGCCGGCGTTCCAGTCCTCGAACACCGGCGTCACGATGCGCACGCCGAGGGTGCGCCGGTCCACCGACTTGAAGTACTCCTCGGAAGCCAGATTGACCAGCACCCGTTCGCCGCGCTGGCGCTTGAGCGCCTTGCCCAGCTCGTCGGCGATGATTGGTCCCCAGAAGCGGTACAGGTTGGCGCCTCGCGGATTGGCCAGCCGGGTGCCCATCTCGAGCCGATAGGGCTGCATCAGGTCGAGCGGCCGCAACACGCCGTAGAGTCCCGACAGGATGCGCAGGTGTTGCTGCGCCCAGGCCAGACCCTCCTCGTCCAGCGAAGGCGCGTCGAGGCCGCCGTAGACGTCGCCGTCGAAAGCCAGCACCGCCTGCTTGGCGTTGCGCCGGGTAAACGGCCGCTTCCAGTTCTGATAGCGCGCCGCGTTGAGGCTGGCCAGGGGGTCGGAGAGCTTCATCAGCTCGGCGAGTTGCTGGGGGCTCTTGTCGCGCATCACGCCGACCAGGGTCTCGGCCTCGTCGAGCAGCACCGGCTGGGTGCGTCGATCGACGTGGGCTGGTGTCTCGAAATCCAGGGCCTTGGCGGGCGACAGGACGATCAGCATCGGTGAAACGGCTCCGGGACGATGGCGGGAGGCGACCGTGGTCGGACCGGATGGTAGCAAAAGCGCCGCGAACGATGGCCAGCGCGCCGGCGGCGGCTCTTTGTCGGCGGCGCACGGGCGCTGCTAGTGGCGACGCAGTGCGAGGTAGATGTAGTGCGTCGGCTGGGCGCTGGGGGCACCGCCGGAGCCCTTGCCCTCGTTGGTGCAGCGCTTCGGGTCGCGCTTCATGAAATAGTCGTTCAGGCGCCCCTCGAGGTCCGACACGGTCCGCGCGCACGGCGATGCGTACAGCGCCCAGTCCTCGGTAAACTCCTCGGCGTGCTTGCTGCGATCATAGCGCCGGTAGATCGCGTCGATCGGGTTGGTGCCACTGCCCTTGCCGATATAGAACGCCGTCACACCGCGGTCTTCGCGGACGATCGCCGCGATGCTGCGCTTGAGATGCTCCAGCGCTTCGCGGTAGGGAAGTTCCTCGGCGAGAAATTCGCCGAACTGTACCTCGAAGCTTCCTGCGGCCATCGCGCCTCCTTGCGTTGCGGCAACCGTGCCGCGCATCCGATGGAAGGATGATAGCGCGCGGCGCCACGCCATCTGCCGGCAGCGGACGGTCGCGCGTTTGACAGCCCGGCGCGCCGGTCCGAGCATTCCCCAAACCGCCTGGAGGACCCGAAGATGCCCGAACGAGACCTGCTCGCCCGATCGCTGGCCGCGGTCTGGCACCCCTGCACCCAGATGAAGCACCACGAGCGGCAACCGCTGCTGGCGATCGCGCGCGGCGACGGCCCGTGGCTCGAGGACACCTCGGGCCGACGCCTCATCGACGGCATCAGCTCGTGGTGGACCAACCTCTTCGGACACTGCAATCCACGCATCAACGCGGCCCTGCAGGATCAGCTCGGCCGCCTCGAGCACGCGATGCTGGCGGGCTTCACTCACGAACCGGTGGTGGCCCTGTCGGAGCGTCTGTCGGCGCTGACCGGCGGATCTCTGGGCCATGCCTTCTACGCCTCGGACGGGGCATCGGCGACCGAGATCGCCCTGAAGATGAGCCAGCACTACTGGCGCAACAGCGGCCAGCCGGAAAAGAACCGCTTCCTGTGCCTCGAAGGGAGCTACCACGGCGAGACCGTCGGTGCGCTGGCGGTCACCGACGTCGCGATCTTCCGCGACGCCTACGCACCGCTGCTGCGGCCGGCGGCGACCGTGGCCACGCCCGACGCCCGCCGGGCGGCTGCCGGCGAGAGCGCGGCCCAAGTCGCCCGCCGGGCGGCCGCGGTGCTCGAACAGACCCTCGAGCGCGACCACCGCCAGATCGCCGCGCTGATCGTCGAACCGCTGGTCCAGGGCGCATCCGGCATGGTCATGTACGACCCGGAATACCTGCGCCTGGCGCGTCGCCTGTGTGACCGCTACCGGGTGCACCTGATCGCCGACGAGATCGCCGTCGGCTTCGGCCGCAGCGGCAGCTTCTTCGCGTTCGAACAGGCCGGCATCCGCCCGGACCTGCTGTGCCTGTCGAAAGGCATCAGTGGCGGCTACCTGCCGCTGTCGGTGGTGCTGTGCCGCGACGAGATCTACCGCGCCTTCTACGATGACACGGTCGGCCGCGCCTTCCTCCACTCCCACAGCTACACCGGCAACGCCCTGGCCTGCCGCGCCGCGCTCGCGGTGCTCGACATCTTCGACGAAGACGACGTGCTCGCCGCCAACCGCGAGCGAGCCCGCTGGATGGCTGAATCCGCGGCCGAACTGCTGGCCCACCGCCCGATCCGCCACCTGCGCCAGCGCGGGATGATCCTGGCCTTCGACGTCGACGATGCCGGCAGCGACTTCGCAGCCCGCTATTTTGCCGCCGCCGTCGAACAGGGCGTGCTGCTGCGCCCGATAGGCAATACCGTGTACCTGATGCCGCCCTACGTGCTCGACCAGGCGCTCAGCCGTGAGCTCGTCGAGCGCGCGGTTCGAGCCCTCGACGCGAGCCTCGCGTCGCCGTGATCGGCGCCTGCGCGGAGCACCACGGCGGTGCGCCCGCACGATTGCGGTGCACTAGCTGCCATCCGGATGGCCGGGGTGGCTCGGCAATTCTGCCTATGGCATATGGGATCAGGATGAAATATACAAACCAACTTATTTATTCATAACGATTTATGTTTCTGGTGCCGCTGCTCGTCCGGCCGCAGGACCGGGCCCGGCCACGGGCACGCTGCGTGCTTGTCCATGGGCACGGGGCGCTGCGTCGCACAACGCGAGGCCGCCCGCCATGACCCAGGAGCCCGGCATGAAGAAGCGATTGATTGCGGTACTGGTGCCCGTAGCGCTGGCGGCTGTGACAGCCCAGGCGGCGGTGTTTTCTTCGTTCGAAGGCGAGCACGATTCGGTCGAAAGCGGATCCGAGATCCTGTTTTCGGCAGGCAGCTTCGACGGCATCTTCGCGTTCACCCTCGGTAACGATTCGCGGGTGACATTCACCGGCGGCACGACCCTGCCGAGGCTGGCGTTCGGGCTGTTCGACGCGACCGACGAGCTGGTCTCCGGCTCGATCTTCTCGCGCAGCACCTACCAGAACAGCTTCACCAGCGTCCTGCTCGGTGCCGGCGATTACTACTACGCGCCGTTGTTCGCCCGCAGCGGGCCGCGCTTTTCGTCGTACAGCTTCGAATCCCGCGTCACCACGGTGCCGGAACCCCACACCTACGCACTGTTCCTGGCCGGCATCGGCATGCTCGGATTCGCTGCGAAGCGCCGCCTCAGCCAAGCCTGAATCCCCATCCCGTTGCCCGAAGCGGGGCGCGCTTCGCGCCCCGCCCGACCCGCCGGCGCCCGCCCGCAGTAAGATAGCAATTTGCTCGATTCGCGGAAGCCGATGTTCCTCGACGATCTTCGCGCCGATCTGGACGAGATCGACCGCCTCGGCCTGGTGCGCCAACGACGATCCCAGCAGTCACCCTGCGGCCCACACGTGCTGCGCGACGGCCGGCGCTACCTGTCCTTCTGCAGCAACGACTACCTCGGCCTGGCGGCCGCCCCGGAACTGGGCGAGGCCCTGGCCGAAGGTGCGCGACGCTGGGGCGCCGGCGCCGGCGCCTCGCACCTGGTCAGCGGCCACTACACCGCCCACGACGACCTGGAACAGGCCCTGGCCGAATTCTGCGGCTGCCAGCGCGCCATTTCGTTTTCCACCGGCTACATGGCCAACCTCGCCGCGGTCGGCACCCTCGCCGCCCGTGGCGACGCGATCTTCGCCGACCGCCTCAACCATGCCTCGCTGGTCGATGGCGCGCTGCTCAGCCGCGCCCGGCTGAGCCGCTATCCCCACCGTGACCTCGACCACCTCGCGCACCTGCTGGCGACCACGCCCGCCCGCCGCCGGCTGATCGTCAGCGACACCGTGTTCAGCATGGACGGCGACCTCGCGCCGGTACCGCAGCTGCTCGAGCTGGCCGATCGCCACGACGCGTTGCTGGTCCTCGACGACGCCCACGGCCTCGGCGTGCTCGGTCCCCAGGGGCGCGGCACCCTGGCCCATTTCGAGCTTGCCTCGCCGAGGATCGTGCTGATCGGCACCCTCGGCAAGGCCGCCGGACTGGCCGGCGCCTTCGTCGCCGGCAACCTCAGCGTGATCGAATGGCTGGTGCAGAAGGCGCGCAGCTACATCTTCACGACCGCGGCGCCGCCGGCGCTCGCCCACGCCCTGCTCACCGCGCTCCGGCTGATCCGCGGCGCCGATCCGCAGCGCGCCGCGTTGCAGGCGCTGGTGGCGCGACTGCGCCGGGGCCTGGGCGCCAGCCGCTGGCAACTGGCGGACTCGGCGACACCGATCCAGCCGCTGATCGTCGGTGGCAACCACGCCGCGCTGAGCCTGTCACGGTCCCTCGACGAGGCAGGCGTGTGGGTCCCGGCAATCCGCCCGCCGACGGTGCCCGAAGGCAGCGCGCGGCTGCGCATCTCGCTGTCCGCGGCCCACACCGGCGGCGACGTGGACCGCCTGCTGGCCCTGTTGAGCACCCTCGAGGCGGCGCCATGAGACCGCCCCTGGTGATGCTGCACGGCTGGGCGTCGTCGCCGGCGGTGTGGCATGCGGCGACGGCAGCGATGGGGGACCACCCGCGCATCATGCCCGCCCTGCCCGGTCACGCCGGCGGTGCGGAAGGCATGGCACCGCGGCTTGCGGCGTGGGCCACGGCGATCCTCGCCGCCTGTCCGCCGCGCTTCGATCTGTGCGGCTGGTCACTGGGCGGCCTGTTGTCGATCGGCATCGCACTGCTCGCACCGGACCGGGTGCGCCGCATCGTGCTGATCGGCACCAGCCCGTGCTTCAGCGCCCGTCCCGGCTGGACCGCCGGCCTCGATGGCGCGCTCGTGGCACGCTTCAGGGCGGACTTCGCGACCGACCCGGGTCGCATGCTGGCGCGCTTTCATGCCCTGCAGACCCTCGGCGACGGCCACCGCCGGGCGGTCGCCGCCGAGCTCGAACGCAGCGCCACCGCCCCCCACGCCGCAGGCGGCCTCGCCGCGGGCCTGCAGTTGCTCGACGACACCGACCTGCGCGCCCGACTGTCGGCACTGACCCACACGGTGCGCGTGCTGCACGGCGCCGACGACGCACTGATGCCGGCCGCGACGGCGGTCGCCCTCAGCGACGCGCTGCCGCAGGCACGCCTGACGCTGATCGGCGAGTGCGGTCACGCGCCCCATCTCTCCCGACCCCGGGATTGCGCGGCGCTGATCGACGGTTTCCTGCACGAGCCGGATCGATGAACCGCGCCCCCCGCCATGACAGCCACACCGAGCAGCCGGGCGGCTCCGTCGCCGGTGCCCGGGCGAGTCGCGCAGACGAGCGCTTCGCGGAGTCGCAAGGGGCAAGCCGGCGGATCGCGCAGAGCTTCGGCCGCGCCGCCGCCGGCTACGACGAGGCGGCGACCGTCCAGCGCCGGATCTGCGATCGCCTGTCCCTGCTCGCGCTCGATCATCCGCCGCCGCCCGGCGCCGTCGTCGACGCCGGCTGCGGCACCGGGCACTGGCTGCCGGCGCTGCGCACGAGCTTCGGCGATCGCTTGCTGCTCGGCGTCGATCTGGCGCTGCCGATGCTGGCGCAGTTGCGGCGCCGACAACCGGACCAGCCCTGCGTCGCCGCCGACGTCCATGCCCTGCCGCTGGCCGACGGCAGTGCCGCCGCCATCTGGTCGAGCCTGTGCCTGCAATGGTGCCGTCCCGAAGCGGCCTTGGCGGAGTTCGCGCGGGCGCTGCGCCCCGGCGGCGTGCTGTGGCTGTCCACGCTGGGGCCGGGCACCTTCGCGGAATTGCGTACCGCCTTCGCCGGCATCGACGACGCCCGCCACGTGCTCGAATTCGTCACCCCCGAACGGCTCGACGCGGCCGCCGCCGCGGCCGGCTTCGCGATCTCGGCACGAGAACGCCGCCGCCATGTCGCCTGCGCCCCGGACCTTGCCGGCTTGCTGCGCGCGATCAAGGCGGTCGGCGCCCACGAGGTCGGCGACGATCGCCGGCGCAGCCTGCTCGGCCGGCAGGCCTGGCGCACCGTCGAGCGCCGCTTCGAAGCCTACCGCCGTGCCGATGGCCTGGTCGAAGTCGGCTACGATGCCCTCTATCTGATCCTGCACAAGCGCCCGTGACCGCGAGCCGCAGCTATTTCATCGCCGGCACCGACACCGAGATCGGCAAGACCTACGCCACCTGCGCGCTGCTCCATCATGCCCGCGGAGCCGGCTTGCGCGCGCTCGGCATGAAGCCGGTGGCGGCCGGCGCCCGGACGATCGACGGCGGCCTGCGCAACGACGACGCGATGGCGCTGATCGGCGCCAGCAGCTTCGCCAGCGACTACCGTCTGGTCAATCCGATCTGCCTGGCGGAAGCCGTGGCTCCGCACATCGCGGCCGCCGACGAGGGCCGCACGATCGATCCGGCCGTGATCCTGGCCGCCCGCGACGCCCTGTCGGCGCATGCGGATGTGCTGCTGATCGAAGGCGTCGGCGGCTTTCGCGTTCCGTTGCAGCGCGACTTCGACACCGCCGATCTCGCCACCGAACTGGCGGCACCGGTGATTCTGGTGGTCGGCCTGCGGCTGGGCTGCATCAACCACGCGCTGCTCACCGCCGATGCGATTCGCGCCCGCGGTCTCGATCTCGTCGGCTGGATCGCCAACGCCGTCGACCCGCTGATGAGCCGCCGCGAAGAGAACGTCGCTGCCCTCGACGAGCGCCTCGGCTGCCGGCGCCTCGGCGTGCTGCCCCATGACGAAGCCCGCGATCCGGCGTCGGCGGCCGGCCTGCTGTCGCTGCCGGCGCCGCCGCGCGAGGCGGCGGCCGGCGCCATCGTGCTGATCGACAGTGCCGCCCGCCTGCATGGCGGTCACCGCGGCCGGGTGGTCGTCACCGGCAGCCACGGCGGCCGCAGCACGGCCCGTCATGCGCTGCGGGCGGGCGCCCGGCTGTGCTTCTTCAATGACGCCGGCCGCGGCAAGGACGACGCCGGCGTAGCCGCCCTGGCGATGCTGCAGCGCGCCGGCCTCGCGGCCGCTTGCTACAGTCATGACAGCGCCTGCCTCGGCGACGCCCGCGACGGCTTCGGCAACGGCTACATCACGGTCGTGAACGATGCCGCCGCGGCAATGGGACTGCGCGTCGGCATGAGTGTCGTCGAGGCCGCAAGCCTGGCGGCGCATCCCGGAACCGGCGAGGACTGAGGCACTGCACCCGCGCTGGCAGCAGTTTCGGCCAGCGGCACGCACATGCCTGGGCGACGATGGCGCCGGCGTCGCTCGGGCGTCCTGCCGGGCGTGGTTTCCGGGTTAGACTGTCGCCCTGCCCCCGCGTGGCGCGAGGGCGTCGCAGCCATGCTGGAGGGTCGAACATGTACAACATAAGAATCCATAACCGGGACTTTTCCCTGCGCGCCCGCATCGACGACAGCGATGTCGGCCGGCGCGTCGTCAAAGCCCTGCCATTTCACGCCCATGCGCGGGTGCGTGGCCAGGAGATTTATTTCGGCACCTCGCTGAAGATCGACCTGCCGGCGACGGCCTCGGCCGAGGTCAAGGTCGGCGACCTCGCCTACCTGCCCACCGGCGGCGCCTTCTGCATCTTCTTCGGTCCGACCCCCGACAGCGTGGACGATCGCCCGCGGGCCGCCGGACCGGTGGCGGTGTTCGGGCAGCTCCTGGACGACCACCGGCCGCTGACCTTCGTCAAGGAAGGCGAGATGTTCGACGTGGAACTGGCTTGACGCGACGGCGAAGGCCGAAGCGCGACCGCACGGGATCCGGCTGACCGGTCACGGTCGGCGGTCATCGCTGCGGGTGGTCGGCGGACGGGGCCCGGCGTTCGCTCACGCGGACGGCGCTGCCGCCGCCGTCGCGGAGGACGTCGTGCGGCGCGACCGGTCGCGCGGCTGTCGATCCGATATACTCCGCAGCGCCCGTCATGCCCGTCGATCACTACGAGAATTTTCCGGTTGCCTCCATGCTGCTGCCGGCTCGCCTGCGTGAGCCGGTCGAGGCGATCTACGCGTTCGCGCGCTCGGCCGACGACATCGCCGACGAGGGCGACGCCGAAGCCGGCGCGCGTCTCGCCGGACTCGATGCCTACCGCCGCCAGCTCGACGCGATCGAAGGCGGTGGCGAACTGTCGGAGCCGATGTTCCTGCGACTGGCGCGCGCGGTGCATGGCTGGGACCTGCCGTTGCCGCTGTTGCGCGACCTGCTCGACGCCTTCGCCCAGGATGTCGTCAAGACCCGCTATCGCGACTTCGACGAACTGCTCGACTACTGCCGGCGCTCCGCCAATCCGGTGGGGCGGCTGCTGCTGCGCCTCTACCGTGCCGAGAGCGCGCGCAACCTGCGCGACTCCGACGCGATCTGCAGCGCGCTGCAGCTGATCAACTTCTGGCAGGACATCGCGGTGGACTGGCGCAAGGCGCGCATCTACCTGCCGGCCGACAGCATGGCCCGCTTTGCCGTCGGCGAAGCCCACATCGCCGACGCACGGGTGGACGACGCATGGCGAGCGCTGCTCGGATTCGAGGTCGCGAGGGCGCGCGCGATGATGCTCGACGGTGCGCCCCTCGCGCGTCGCCTGCCGGGCCGCATCGGCTGGGAGCTGCGGCTGGTGGTCGAGGGCGGGCTGCGCATTCTGGAACGGATCGAAGCGGTCGGATACGATGTATTCGGCCACCGGCCAAGCCTGGGCAGGGCCGACTGGGCCCGCCTGGTCTGGCGCGCGACAACTCGCTGAACCCGACATGGATCCACATCAGTACTGCCAGGACAAGGCAGCCGCCAGCGGCTCCAGCTTCTATTACAGTTTCCTCTTCCTGCCCCCGGACCGGCGTCGCGCGATCACGGCGCTGTACGCCTTCTGCCGCGAAGTCGACGACGTCGTGGACGAATGCCACGATCCGTCTATCGCCCAGAGCAAGCTCGACTGGTGGCGCTGCGAGGTGAGCGAAATCGCCGATGGCCGACCCAGCCATCCGGTCGGCCAGGCGCTGGCCGAGGTCGCCCGCGATTTCGACCTGCCGGCCGAGCAGCTGCTGGAGATCATCGACGGCATGCAGATGGATCTGCAGCATCCGCGCTACGCCGATTTCCGCAGTCTGCAGCTCTACTGCTACCGCGTGGCCAGCGTGGTCGGGCTGCTGTCGGCGGGCATCTTCGGCTACCACGACCGCCAGACCCTGAAGTACGCCCATGACCTCGGCATGGCCTTCCAGCTCACCAACATCATCCGTGATGTCGGCGAGGACGCCCGCCGCGGACGCATCTACGTGCCGGTCGAGGACCTGCAGCGCTTCGGTGTCGCCGCCGAGGAACTGTTCGAGGCGCGCTACAGTCCGGCTTTCCACGAATTGATGGAATTCCAGTTCCAGCGGGCACAGGCCTTCTACCGCAAGGCCTTCGAACAGCTCCCGGCGGTCGATCGCAAGAGCCAGCGGCCCGGCCTGGTGATGGCGGCGATCTATCGCACCCTGCTCGACGAGATCCGCAGCGACGGCTTCAAGGTGCTCGACCGTCGCACCTCCCTGACCCCGCTTCGCAAGATCTGGCTCGCCGGCACGACCTGGATCCGGGCATGAAGCCCGACGTCGCGGTGATCGGCGGCGGCTACGCCGGACTCGCTTGCGCGGTCGCGCTGGCCCGCTCCGAGCGCGTACGGGTGACCGTGTTCGAGTCGGGGCGCGTACTCGGTGGCCGTGCGCGCGTCGTCACGCGCCACGATCCACCGGTGGACAACGGCCAGCACATCCTGATCGGCGCCTACACGCAGCTCCTGCAGACGATGCGTCAGGTCGGGGTGTCGCCAAAGCTGCTCGAGACCCTGCCGCTCACCATCGCCTACCCCGACGGCTTCGAATTGCGCGCCGCGCGCCTGCCGGCACCGCTGCATCTGGCGGTCGGCCTGGCCCGTGCCCGCGGACTCGCGTGGTCCGACCGCCTCGCCGCCGCGCAACTGATCCGCCGACTGCGTCGCCGCCACTGGCAGGTGTCGCCGGACAGGCCGGTGGCCGAAGTGTTGGACGATCTCGGCCAGACCCCGACGCTGCGCGCGCGGCTGTGGGAGCCCCTGTGCGTGGCGGCGCTGAACACGCCGGCAAGCGAGGCCTCGGCCCAGGTGTTCGCCAACGTGCTGCGTGACAGCCTCGCCGCCGGCAGCGCCGCGAGCGAATTGCTCATTCCGCGGGTAGACCTGTCCGAACTCTTCCCGGTGCCGGCGACCCGCTGGCTCGGTCGACGGGGCCACGACGTGCGCACTTCGGACGCGATCCGCGCGATCCGCGTCGAGGACGGCGTGTTCTGGCTCGATGGCGGGCCGAGCTGGGTCGGCTACGAGCAGGTGGTGGTCGCCACCGCACCCTATCACGCCGCGCCGCTGCTCGAACCGTTTGCGGCGCTGGCCGGAGTACGCGAATCGATCGAGGCGCTCGACCACCAGCCGATCACGACGGTCTATCTGCGCTACGAGAACTCACCCCTGTCCGGTCCACCGATGGTCGGTCTCGTCGACGGACCCGCCCAGTGGCTGTTCGACCGCGGCCGCCTGGGCGGCCCCCGCGGCCTGCTGGCGGCGGTTGTCAGTGCCCGCAGCCGCTACGACGAGCTGCCGCACGAAGCGCTGGAGCTGGCCGTCCGGCGGCAGCTCGAACGGGCTTTCGAACGCCTGCCGATGCCCACCTGGATCCGCAGCATCGCCGAGCGGCGCGCCACCTTCTCGTGCCGCCCCGGCATCGCGCGGCCCGACAACCGCACGCCGTTGGCGGGCCTGTGGCTGGCCGGCGACTACACGCGCGGCCCCTATCCGGCGACCCTGGAAGGCGCGGTACGCAGCGGCCTCGCCGCTGCCCGTGGTGTGCTGGCCTCGCTCGACTGAGCTGGCCGCGGTTCAGGCCGGCTGCCGTTCCTTGCCGAGCAGACTCGCCAGGTGCTTGTCGGTGCCGGTGATGTGCACCAGCAGCCAGTCCTTCAGGAAATCGAGCAATTCCTGGGGTTCGATGTCGCCGCGATCACACTGGGCCTCGAACTCGCGCACCACCTGCAGCAGGCGTGCATGATTGCTCTTGTGGGCCAGCGCGGCCTCGGCGGGGATATGCACCATCAATGCTTCTTCGCTGCGGAAGTGGTAGCGCGTGTATTCGATCAATTCCCGGATCACCGGCGCGGTGATCGCCTCTCCCTCCCCGGCCTGGATTGCTTCATGGAGGCGATTGAGAATCGCCAGCAGCACGGTGTGCTGAGCGTCGATCTCCATGTGGCCGGTGGCCATCGAAGCGTTCCATTCAATCAGCGGCATGGGAAGAACCTCGTTCGAGTAGGGTCGCGCAGCTGCGGCCACCACGCAGGCCGGCGTCGATACCGGCCCGGATAGCCTACATTCCCATTCCAGCACGCGACGAAAATTTTCGATACATGGTCGGTGCACAAGCTTGATCGGTCTCAAAGTCCGACCACGCGGCCGTCACGCGGCGACGCTCTCCGACAGCCGGCCGGCATGCATCCGGAGCTGACGCCCGCAACGGGCCGCCAGCGCCTCGTCGTGGGTCACCAGCAGCAGGGTCGTGCCGTGCTCGCGGTTGAGCGAGAACAGCAGATCGATGATCGACGCGCCGGTGGCCGCATCGAGGTTCCCGGTGGGCTCGTCGGCAAGCAGCAGCGCGGGGTGCGGCACGAAGGCCCGCGCCAGGGCGACCCGCTGCTGCTCGCCCCCGGAGAGCTGACGCGGATAATGGCTGCGGCGCTCACCGAGGCCGACCCGCTCCAGCCACTGCCGGGCCTGGCCGCCGGCCGACGCCACGCCGGCCAGCTCGAGCGGCAGCATCACGTTCTCCAGGGCGGTCAGCGCCGGCAGCAGCTGGAACGACTGGAACACGAACCCGATCTTGTCGCCGCGCAGCGCCGCGCGCTCGTCCTCGCCGAGGGCGAACAGCGACTGGCCGTCGATCAGCACCTCACCGCTGCTCGGCGCATCGAGGCCGGCGAGCAGGCCCAGCAAGGTAGACTTTCCGGAGCCGGAAGCACCCACGATCGCCACCGATTCGCCGGCGCCCACGGCGAAACTGACATCGTCGAGAATGGTCAGTGCCTGGGGGCTGCCCGCCACGTCGACCCGCCGACCGAGGGCGCGCGCCTCGATCACTGCCCTGGAGAATGTCATGCCCTTGCTGCAGTCCATCGTCTCAATATGCCTCGTGTTGGTCGTCGGCATCGGACATGCCGCCGACATCCTGGTGTGGGGCGACAGCCTGTCCGCCGGCTATCGCCTGCGGGCGGACCAGTCGTGGCCCAGCCTGCTGCAGAGCCGCCTCGAAGCCGAGGGCTTCGACGGGCGGGTCGTCAACGGCAGCGTCAGCGGCGAAACCACGGCCGGCGGACGGTCGCGACTGCGGCCGGCGCTCGAGCGTCATCGGCCCGACGTGCTGATCCTCGCCCTCGGCGCCAATGACGGCCTGCGCGGCCTGCCACCGCTGCTGATGCGCGACAACCTGGCGGGGATGATCGATGCCGCCCACGCCGCCGGCGCCCGCGTGCTGCTGGTCGGCATGCGGCTGCCACCGAACTATGGCCCGGTCTACGCCGCCAAGTTCCGGGACAGCTTCAGCGCGGTCGCCGATGATCGCCACGTCGCCCTGCTGCCCTTCCTGCTCGAGCCGATCGCCCTCGACCCCGGAGCGTTCCTCGAAGACGGTCTTCATCCGACCGCCGAAGCCCAGCCGGCGATCCTCGACCACGTCTGGCGGGCGCTGCGCCCCCTGCTCGATCGCCGGAGCTGAGCGGCGGCGGGCGGATGACCCCTCAGCGCACGACGATGGCCGGCTCGCCGGCCGCCAGGCAACCAATCTGGGCGACGTCGTCGAAGCCCTCGTCGTGGAACACGTGGCAGACATCGCGCACGGCATCGGCCGCGCAACTCACCAGCAGGCCGCCACTGGTCTGTGGATCGGTGAGCAAGGTGCGCAGGTGCGACGGCAGCGCCGCGGCAATCTCGACCTGCCCACCGTAGCCCGCCCAGTTGCGGGCCGAGGCGCCGGTCGCCACGCCTTCGCGGGCGAAGCGCTCAGCAACCGGAATCAGCGGCAAGGCACCGGCCTCGAGTTCGGCGGACAGGCGGGAAGCGCGACAGATCTCGAGCAGATGCCCGGCCAGCCCGAAGCCGGTCACGTCAGTCATCGCATGGACACCGCCGATCTGCGCCAGGCGCGGCCCCGGGGTATTCAGGCGGGTGGTATGGCGCAGCATCTCGCGGTAGCCGTCGGCGTCGAGCAGACCCTTCTTCAGCGCCGCACTGAGCACGCCGACGCCGAGCGGCTTGCCGAGCAGCAGCCGGTCGCCGGCAAGCCCGGCGTCGTTGCGCCGGACCCGGGCCGGATCGACGACACCGAGTGCCACCAGACCGTAGATCGGTTCGAGCACGTCGATCGAGTGTCCGCCGGCAATCGGGATGCCGGCATCGCGACACACCGCGGCGCCGCCCTCGAGGATGCGGCCGATGACCTCGCCGGGCAGCTTATCCAGCGGCATGCCGACCACCGCCAGCGCCATAATCGGCGTCGCCCCCATCGCATAGACATCGGAGATCGCATTGGTCGCGGCGATCCGGCCGAAGTCGAACGGGTCGTCGACGATCGGCGTGAAGAAATCGGTGGTGGCGACGATCGCCTGGCGCTCGTTGAGCTGGTAGACCGCCGCGTCGTCGGCATTCTCGGCACCGACCAGCAATTGCGGCGGCACCGCGCCGGCCGGCGCGCGGGAAAGAAGATCGGCAAGCACCGCCGGCGCGATTTTGCAGCCGCATCCGCCGCCGTGGGAAAATTGCGTGAGTCTGATGGAATCCATGGCAGTCGCCGCCACAGCCGGCGGCCCCGAAAACTTCGCCCGAGCGGGCAGGAATGGCATGAGCAAAGGCGTCGCGACCGTAGCACAGGTGGACGAGTTTGACGAGATCATCGACGTGCGCTCGCCGGCCGAGTTCGCCGAGGACGCGATTCCCGGCGCGATCAACTGCCCGGTGCTGGACGACGACGAACGTGCCCGCGTCGGAACCCTGTACAAGCAGGTCTCGCCGTTCGACGCCCGGCGCGTCGGCGGCGCCCTGGTGGCGAGGAACATCGCAAGGCATCTCGAGGCCCGTTTCCTCGACCGGCCGCGCAGCTGGCGCCCGCTGGTCTACTGCTGGCGGGGCGGTCAGCGCAGCGGCTCGATGACGAGCTGGATGCGGATGATCGGATGGGACGCCTGCCAGCTCGATGGCGGGTACAAGGCCTGGCGCCGGCACGCGGTACAGCAAGTCGACGAGTTCGCGGGCGGCTTCGATTGGCGCGTGGTGTGTGGCGCCACCGGCAGCGGCAAGACCCGGCTGCTGGAGGCGCTAGCCGCCGCGGGCGCCCAGACCCTGGATCTCGAAGGCCTCGCCTGTCACAAGGGCTCGGTGCTCGGCGCCCTGCCCGGCCAGCCGCAACCATCGCAGAAGCGCTTCGAGTCCGGCATCTGGTCGCAGTTGCGCGCACTCGATCGGCAACTGCCGGTGTTCGTCGAAGCCGAGAGCAAGAAGATCGGCCGCCTGCACGTGCCCGACGCCCTGATCGAGGCGATGCGCGACAGCCCCTGCGTGGCGATCGATGCCACCCGCCGCGCGCGGCTCGAGTTCCTGCTGCGCGACTACGCCTACCTGGGCGACGATCCGCAGGACCTCGCGTTCCGTCTGTCCTGCCTGAAGAGCCTGCAGAGCAACGAAACCCTCGAGCGCTGGTGCGAACTGGCAAGACGACGCGAGTTGCCGACCCTGTTCGCCGAGTTGATCGACCAGCACTACGACCCGCTCTACCAGCGCAGCCAGAACCGCAACTACCGACGCTTCGCCGAGGCGCGCAGTTACCCTTGCGACGACCTCAGGCCGGCGGGCCTCGCAGAGCTGGCCGGCCGCGTCCTCGCCGATTCGGGCAGCGCCGTCATCGGGCCGCGCCGCTGACCATCGCGGCGGCGCCGGCCTCCGGGCGATGCGGGCCACGGCGGTATCGCGCCGCGGCGGCCGGTCGCCCGGTGACGAACGTCAGTTCAGCACCAGACGGGCGTTCAAGGGCTGCACCGGCCGGTTGTTCGGCCCGTTCATGAGCCGTGCCAGAGTCTCGCGCTGGCCCGCTGACATCGTCATCGTCTGCTTCATCACCAGCCAGCGCACCCCTTCCGAGCACGGCGGCGTGGTCAGCGAGCCGCTGTATTCATAGTGTTCGCGCTCGGCAGGCAGCAACGCGGCGATCGCACTGGCGGCCTGCAGCGGCAGGCGCTTGCCGGCGCGATCCGGCAGTTGCGGGTCGAGCGCGGTGAGCGCCGGGCTGCTGGCGCCATCGTCGAACAACACCGCGACGACGGCCAGGTTGCCGTCCGCGTCGGCATGCACGAAATGCGCTTCGGCGGCGAAGCTCTTGCCGTCGATGCGGTTCTCGCTCGGGGTGTGGAAATGCACCTGCTTCAGCAAGTAGCTACGGCCGCCCACTTTGATCGAGCTGCCGGGCGCGATATTGACCTGGACGGTGTGGCCGTTGTTGACGATGTCGCTGGTTTCCAGCGGATAGTCGAACTCGATCGCACCCAGCTCCGCCTGCACCGGTGCGACCAGATCCACCGGCGACTGATTGCGCCCCATCCCGCACATCGCGAAATCCTTCGACAAATCTGCCCAGTGATCGGGCCCGCCGTGGCCGTCGTAGGCCCAGTGAATGCCATCCTCCGCGAGACACGGGGCGGCGATCGACAGCGAAAGGGAAAGCAGCAGGGGGGCGGCTTTGCGCATCAATGTCTCCAGTTATGGTGTGAAGTAAATAGTATGAAGTATATTGATACACAATATGCTGCATGGCAGCATGCCATGCAATGGCGATGGCAGCAAAGGTTGATACGGATCAATATTTTCCTGGCGCACCGGCGCGACGCATTGGCGTCCCGGCCTTCTCAGGACTTCGCCGCCACCCGCCATTGGCCGGCGGACAGCCGGGATCGGATCAGGGGTGCACCGCGCCGGCCGACGGCAGGGACATCGTGGCCTCGCCCCGCAGCGCGCAGATGCGCTGGACCACCGCCGGCCTCGGCTGGGCGATCTCACCCTGCTCGAAGGCGACCACCGTGAACGCGCCGGCGGTGCGCGCGAGCAGTTCGCCCGGCTGCAGCAGGAAATCCGGGTTGCGCGGACTGCCGAAGCGCTCGTTGCCGACCATGAAGGTCTCGGCGATCAACAGCCCGCCCGCTGCGACGAGATCGAGCAGGGCGTCGAAACGCGGGCGGAACAGGTAGTTGGTCACCACCACCGCGACGTAGCGGCGGCCGCCGAAGGGCCACGGGCCGTCTTCGAGGTCGGCCTGCAGGGTGCGCAGCGAAGGCAATTCCTGCAGTCCGGCCAAGGCCGCCGCGTCGCGGTCGACGGCCTCGACCCGGTAGCCGCGGCCGGCCAGCCAGCGGGCGTGTCGTCCGCTGCCGCAGGCATAGTCGAGCACCGTGCCGCCGGGGACGATCAGCCCCGAGAAGCGCGTCACCCACGGCGACGGCAGGGCCTGGCCCGAATGGCCGGCGCCGGCCATCAGCGGTCGATCCCGGCCAGGCAGAGGTACTTCATCTCGAGGTATTCGTCGATCCCGTAGCGCGAACCCTCGCGGCCGATGCCCGATTGCTTGACGCCGCCGAAGGGCGCCAGTTCGTTCGACATCACCCCGGTGTTGATGCCGATCATGCCGAATTCCAGTTCCTCGCCGACGCGGAAGATGCGGCCGACATCGCGCGAGAAGAAATACGCGGCCAACCCGTATTCGGTGGCATTGGCCATCGCGATCGCCTCGTCCTCGCTGTCGAAGCGGAACAGCGGTGCCACCGGGCCGAATGTCTCCTCGCGGGCAATGCGCATGTCGGCGGTGACGTCGGCAAGGACGGTGGGTTCGAAGAACCGGCCGCCACGGGCGTGGCGACGACCACCGGCGAGCAGCCGCGCGCCGCGCGCACGGGCATCGTCCACGTGGGCCTGCACCTTCGCCAGGGCATCGTCGTCGATCAGCGGCCCGAGCCGGGTGGTGGCGTCGCGACCGTCGCCGACCACCAGTTGCGCGACCGCGCCGGCCAGCGCCTCGGCGAATCGATCGTAGATGCCGTCCTGCACCAGAATGCGGTTGGCACAGACGCAGGTCTGGCCATTGTTGCGGTACTTGGATGCGACCACGCCGTCGACCGCGGCGTCGATGTCGGCATCGTCGAAGACGATGAAGGGGGCGTTGCCGCCGAGTTCGAGCGACAGCTTCTTGATCGTCGGAGCACATTGCGCCATCAGCAGCCGGCCGACCTCGGTGGAGCCGGTAAACGACAGCTTGCGCACGATCTCGCTGGCGGTCAGCTGCCGGCCGACCACCAGCGGATCGCCGGTGACGACGTTGATCACGCCGGGCGGGAAACCGGCACGCAGCGCCAGCTCCGCGAGCGCCAGGGCGGTGAAGGGCGTCTGCTCGGCGGGCTTGACGACCACCGTGCAGCCGGCGGCCAGCGCCGGACCGACCTTGCGCGTGATCATCGCCGCCGGGAAGTTCCACGGCGTGATCGCGGCACACACGCCGATCGGCTGCCGGATGACCATCAGGCGCCGGTCGTGGCCGTTGGTCGGGATGGTGTCGCCGTAGACCCGCTTGCCCTCTTCCGCAAACCATTCGACGAACGACGCCGCGTAGGCCACTTCGCCGCGCGCCTCGGCCAGCGGCTTGCCCTGCTCCGCGGTCATCAGCCGCGCCAGGTCCTCGGCATGTTCGAGCATCAGCCGATGCCAGCGCAGCAGCACCTCGGCCCGCTCGCGCGCCAACAGGCGACGCCACGGCTTCCACGCCCGCCCAGCGGCGTCGATCGCCGCGTCGATCTGCGCGGCAGCGAGCTTCGGAACGCAGCCGACCAGACGGCCGCTGGCCGGGTCGTCGACCGCGATGCATTCACCGTCGGCGGCATCGATCCACCGGTTGTCGATCAGGCACTGCTGCTTCAGCAGGCTGGAATCCTTGAGTTCGAGCATGGTCTTGCCCGCCCGCCGCGAGCGTATTCTGGCGAGAGCGGATTCTATCGCCGGCGCCAGCCGCATGCATCCCGCCGTCGGCGCCCGTTGATGCGAAGCCTGGTCTCAGGTCGTATCATGAGAAATCGGCATAGGGGGCGGCTCGGCGTGCATCCGGAACTCTGCAGCAGTGAAATCGGCGTCCGGGATGCGACACGGGACGAATGCACGCGGCCGGGAGCGCGCCGCTGGTGATGCGCAACGCCCGTCTGCAGCGGATCGCGCAGCGCAAGTTCATTGCCCGCGTGGTGCTCGCGGCAGGTCTCGTGCTGGCGATCGTGGCGACCTACGGGGTCGATCGGTCGCTCGAGGAGATCGCCCGACAGCGCCTGGCGATGGCCGCGCGCAGTGCCGCGACCTACGTCAGCGCCTTCGTCGAGGCGCTCGATCTGCTGCTCGAATCGCAGCGGCGCCAGGCCGACGGCGACCGACTGCGCGAACAGCTCGCCGAACGTCTCGGGCCACCACTCGACAACAGCCCGATCGACAGCGAAGTACCGGCGGTCAAGCTCGTCCAGCACATCCCCAGCCGCACCGTGCGCGTCGTCCTGCGCATGCCCGACGGCTGGTCGCAGACCTATTCGACCGCGCGACTGCTCGACGAGGCCGGCGTCGACGCACCGCGCATCGCGCTGGAACTGGCGCGCCGGCGCACGCCGGCGCCCGGAATCGGCAGCGCGCCGCTGGCCGGTGCGTTCGACGGGTGGGCGGTGACCGCCCACTACCGCGGCGCCAGCCTGGTCGGCTGGCAGCGCTACGTGCCCTTCGCCAGCGGTGTGCTGATCGCGCTGGCGGCGCTGCTCGCCTATGAAGTGCTGAAGCGGCTGCAGAATCGCTACGAGTTCGCGGTCACCTTCAGCCAGACGGTGTCCGAGATCGCCGAGTCGAACCAGCGCCGCCTGCTCGACTTCATCGAGCTCTCCGCGGACTGGCTGTGGGAGGTGGACGGCCAGCATCGCTTCACGCTGGTCAGCAACGGCATCCGCAGCACGGCGAACATGGATCCCAGCAGCTTCATCGGCATGCGTCCCTGGGACCTCGAATTCGAGGATCTGCCGGACGGATTCTGGGACGACTATCGCGACTGCGTCGCCAAGCGGAAGGAGCTGCGGGTCGTCACCTCGCGGCGCGACCAGGACGGCCGGCTGCGCCACCTCGAGTTCATCGGCCGGCCGATGCTCGAGCGCAACGGCCATTTCACCGGCTACCGCGGGGTCGGACGCGACCTCACCGGGCGCGTCGAGGCGGCGCGCGAGCGCCGCGCCAGCGAAGAGCGCTTTCGCGACCTGGTGGCCCTGTCGTCGGACTGGTACTGGGAGCAGGACGACAGCATGCGCTTCTCGGACATCGCCACCGCGGGTGGATCGCTGGCGCCGTGGATTCGCGAGCGCTGGCTCGGCCACACCCTGCAGCAGATCGCCGAGGAGCGCGGCACCGGCGGCTACTGGCCGGAGCTGGCGAGCGCCCAGCAGGCCGGCAAGGCGTTCTCGGATTTCGTGTTCCGCATCGACGAGGGAAGGCCGGATGCCGGCTGGTACGCGATCTCCGGCCGGCCGCTGCGCGACGCCGACGGCCGCTTCACCGGCTACCGCGGGGTGATCCGCGACATCACGGCCGAGCGCCTCGCCCAGCAGGCGCTGGCCGACAGCGAGGCACGCTACCGCACGACCTTTCAGCAGGCACCGGTCGGCATCGCCAGCCTGGGACTCGACGGCAAGTGGGTCGAGGCCAACGACACCCTGTGCCAGATGCTCGGTTTCGGCCGCGAAGAACTGGTCGGCCGTTCGGCGGTGCTGGTCACCCACCCGGACGACCGTCCGGCCGACCGCGAGGCGCTGCAGCGCATCCTCGACGGCAGCTGGATCACCAACACCCGCGAGAAGCGCTTCACGCGCAAGGACGGCCGCGAGATCTGGGTGCGCATGAATCTGAGTCTGCTGCGCGACCAGAGCGGTGACGCCCGCCTCTACATCGCGGTATTCGAGGACATCGACGAACGCATTGCCGCACTGCGCGCCCTGCACGCCAGCGAGGCACGCTACCGCAGCCTGGTGAACCTGTCGCCCGACGCCATCTTCGTCCACCGCGACGGTGTCATCCGCCTCGCCAACCCGGCCTGCGTCAAAATCTTCGGCGCTACCAGCGAGGACGAAATGCTCGGCCGCCAGATGCTCGACCTGATCGACCCCGAGCATCAGATCGAAGCGCGCCAGCGCATCTCCAGCCTGATGACCACCAACAGCGAGCGCGCGGCGGTCGCCGAACAGTTCCAGTTCCGGCGGATCGACGGCGAGGCGCTCGACGTCGAGGCCACTGCGGTGCCGGTGGAGCTGGACGAAGAGCCGGTGGTGCTGTGCGTGCTGCGCAACATCGGCGAGCGGCTGGCCGCCCAGCGCGCATTGCGTGAGAGCGAAGCCCGCTATCGCGACGTCGTCGAGTCGGTCAACGAGGTGATCTTCCAGACCGACACCGAGGGTCGCCTGACCTTCCTCAACAGCGCGTGGCCGAAGATCTCCGGCTTCGGCATCGCCGAGAGCCTCGGCGCCCCCCTCGAAGAATTCCTCCACCCCGACGACCGCAGCAAGTTCCAGCGTCGCGTCGCCCACCTGCTGAGTACGCCGGGCAGCCATTTCGAAGCCGAGCTGCGGCTGCGCACCGCGGGCGGCGAGATCCGCTGGATCGAGGCCACCACCCGGCCGGTGCCCGCGCCCGACGGCAGCGTGCTCGGCATCAACGGCTCCCTCGACGACATCTCGACCCGCAAGATCGCCGAGCTGACGCTGAAGAACATCAACCACGAACTGGAGAACCGGGTCCAGTTGCGGACCGCCGAGCTGGAGGCCTCCAACCGCGAGCTGGAAGCCTTCTCGTATTCGGTGTCCCACGACCTGCGCGCCCCGCTGCGGGCGATCGACGGCTTTGCCCACGTCCTCGAGGAAGACTATCGCGAGCGCCTCGACACGCTCGCGATGCAGTACCTGCGTCGCATCCGTGCGGCCAGCCACCGGATGGCGAACCTGATCGACGACCTGCTCGAGCTCGCCCGGCTGACGCGCCAGACGCTGCGCAAGGAGTCGGTGGATCTCTCCGAGATGGCGATCCAGATCGTCGACGAGTTGCGCGCCGAGGGCCCCGATCGCCGTACCGACCTGGAGGTGACGGCGGGCTTGGTGGTCCAGGCCGACCGCGTGCTGATCCGCGTGGTGATGGAGAACCTGCTCCGCAATGCCTGGAAATTCAGCGCCGAACGGGAGGTCGCCAAGCTGCGCTTCCTCGCCGAGCGACGCGACGAACAGCTCGCCTACTGCGTCTCCGACAACGGCACCGGCTTCGACATGAACCACGCCGGCAAGCTCTTCCAGCCGTTCCAGCGGCTGCATCGGCACAGCCAGTACGAGGGATCGGGGATCGGGCTGGCGACGGTCCAGCGCATCATCCAGCGCCATGGCGGGCGGGTCTGGGCCGAATCGGCGCCCGGCGAAGGCGCCCGCTTCTATTTCACGCTGGGCTGAGCAAGCGACGATGAACCGACAGCACATCGCGCCAAGAAGCGCAATCGGCAACGCCCGCAGCCTGTCTCCTGCACGCCACGGATCGACCCACACCTTGGCATATGTGCCACAATGGTTCTTGTGCGCTGCACTATCCGCAACCCGGGTGTCAAGCCCCGGCGGTTATGGCCGCTATCGACCTGATGTCGATTGGATGGCGTGCGGAAGAAGCCCGACAACCAAGGTCCACGCCCCGCGGGTGGGCGCCGCGATGCCTTTGCCCGTAAACTCCGGTCCACCCCACAGCAGGGTTCCCAGATGAAGGAAAGACACTACCTGACACCGCTGTTCGAGCCGCGCTCGGTCGGCATCATCGGCGCCAGCGACCGCGATGGCTCGATCGGTGCGATCGTCATCCGCAACATGCTGGACGCCGGCTTCAAGGGGCGCCTGTTCGCGATCAACCCGAACCGCGAGAAAGTCTTCGACCAGCCCTGCTACAAGTCGGTGGACGACGTCCCGCATCGTCTCGATCTGGCGGTCATCGCGACCCCGGCGGCGACCGTGCCGGCGATCGTCGATGCCTGCGGCCAGGCCGGCACCAAGGCAGTGGTGATCCTGTCCGCAGGCTTCGCCGAGAGCGGGCCGCGCGGCGCCGCCCTCGAACGGGCGGTGCTGGAAAACGCCCGGCGCCACCGCATCCGCGTCCTGGGACCCAACTGCCTCGGCCTGATCCGCCCGGACCTCGGCCTCAACGCCTCGTTTGCCCAGGGCAACGCCCACAAGGGCTCGATCGCGCTGGTGTCGCAGTCGGGCGCCCTGTGCACGGCGATCCTCGACTGGGCCAAGCCGAACAACATCGGCTTCTCCAGCGTGATCTCGCTGGGCGCGTCGAGCGACATCGATTTCGGCGAGATCGTCGAGTACCTGATGTCGGACGGGCGCACCGAAAGCATCTTCCTGTACGTCGAGGGCGTGCGCGATGCCCGCCGCTTCATGAGCGCGCTGCGCGGCGCTGCCCGCGTGAAGCCGGTGCTGGTGATCAAGGTCGGGCGCAATGCCGCGGGTTCGGCCGCAGCGCTGATGCACACCGGCGCGATGGTCGGCGAGGATGCGGTGTTCGATGCCGCCCTGCGGCGTTCCGGCGCAGTCCGCCTCTACAGCATCGGACAGATGTTCGCCGCCGCCAGCGCGCTGTTCACGAATTTCCACCCCCGTGGCGACAACCTGCTGGTGATCACCAACGGCGGCGGCCCGGCGGTGATGGCTGCCGATCGCGCCGCCGATCTCGGCATTCCGCTCGCCCAGTTGTCCGACGCGACGGTCACCAAGCTCAACGAATTCCTGCCCAAGGCCTGGTCGCGCGGCAACCCCATCGACATCCTCGGCGACGCCGATGCCGAGCGCTATGGCCGCACCCTGACGACGGTCCTCGAGGATGCCAACGTCGATGGCGTGCTGGTGATCATGTCGCCCCAGGCGATGACCTCGCCGACCGACGTCGCGCGAGCCATCATCGAGGTCGACAAGAAGGCCGACAAGCCGGTCCTGGCCTGCTGGATCGGGCGCGAGATGATGCTCGAGTCGCGCTACCTGTTCCTCGAGGCCGGGCTGCCGCCCCAGCGCACTCCCGAACCGGCGGTCGAGCTGTTCAGCCAGATCTCCGCCTACTACAAGAACCAGAAGCTGCTGGTGCAGACCCCGGCATCGCTGTCGCACCTGAAGGCGCCATCGATCGAAAGCGCCCGGCTGGTGATCGAGACCGCCCTCTCGGAGCGCCGCAAGGTGCTCAACGAGATGGAGTCCAAGGCCTTGCTGGCGGCCTTCCGCATTCCGATCGCGCAGACCGTGATCGCCCGCACGGCGACCGAGGCGATGGTGCTGGCCGAGGAAATCGGCCTGCCGGTGGTGATGAAGATCGACTCGCCGAACATCACCCACAAGACCGACTCCGGCGGTGTGCGCCTGAACCTCAACAATCTCGCGGCGGTTCGTTCGGCCTACCAGGAGATTCTCGACAGCATCCGCAAGAACCATCCCGAGGCCACCGTCAACGGCGTCGCGATCGAGCCGATGGTCGCCAAGCCCAATGGCCGCGAACTGATGGTCGGCAGCACCCGCGACGCGGTGTTCGGACCCGTCGTCACCTTCGGCGAGGGTGGCAACCGGGTCGACGTCCATCGCGACCGCTCGGTGGCCCTGCCGCCGCTCAACCCCTACCTCGCCCACGACCTGATCGCTTCCGCCCGCATCGCGCCGATGCTCGGCGAGTTCCGGACGATGCCGGCAGCCGACATGGAATCGCTCGAATTCGTGCTGCTGCGGGTCTCGGAAATGATCTGCGAACTGCCGTGGATCCGCGAGTTGACGATCAATCCGCTGATCGTCGACGAACACGGCGCGGTGGCGGTCGATGCGCGCATCGTCGTGGACAACATCGCGCCCGGTGCGGAGCGTTATTCGCACATGGCGATCCACCCCTACCCCTCGCACCTGATCAGCACCTGGCAGTCCGAGGGCACCGAGGTCACGATCCGCCCGATCAAGCCCGAGGACGCCGAGAACGAGATCGAGTTCGTGCGCCAGCTGTCGCCCCAGACCAAGTACTTCCGCTTCATGAACACCGTGCGCGAGCTGCCTCCGGCGATGGTCGTGCGCATGACCCAGATCGACTATTTCCGCGAGATGGCCTTCGTCGCCACGGTTCCCGCCGCCGAGGGCGAAGGTGGCGCGGACGGCGTGGTGCAGGTCGGCGTCTGCCGCTATGCGGTCAATCCCGACGGCGAATCCTGCGAATTCGCGGTGGTGGTCGCAGACAGCTGGCAACACCGGGGCCTCGCCCGCCGCCTGATGGGGATCCTGATCGAGGCCGCCCGCGACCGCGGGCTGAAGTACATGAACGGGGTGTTCCTGTCCGAGAACGAGCGGATGCTGCGATTCGTCCAGAATCTCGGCTTCGTGCTCTCCAACGACCCGGAAGACAACAGCGTCAAGCTCGGCGTGCTGTCGCTGCAGCAGTTCTGAGACCGCGGCGCGCCGGCCGGCGCCGCCTGCGGGCGGCGTTTTGCTTTCCGCTCGGCGGGCGGCAGAATTCCGCTATTGCCATCGGTAGCCCGCCATGACCCGTAGCACGCTCGACCAACTGCCCAACATCGGCCCCCGCTCCGCCGCCTGGCTGGCGACGGTCGGCATCCGCGATGTCGCCACGCTGCGACGGCTCGGCGTGGCCGAAGCCCTGCGCCGCCTGCTGGCGGCAGGCCACAGTCCGTCGATGAACCTTGCCTACGCCCTCCACGCCGGCCTCGCGGGCCGCCACTGGCAGAGCCTCGACGCGGACGAGCGGGGAGCCCTGATCATGATGGTGGACGGGCTGCGGCGCGAACGCACGGCATCGCCGTCCCGCGACACCGGGCGATGCGGCTGGTGCGGCGACGATCCGCTCTACATGCGCTACCACGACGAGGAATGGGGCGTGCCGGTGCACGACGATCGCCGGCTGTTCGAGTTCGTCGTGCTCGAGGGCGCCCAGGCCGGGCTGTCGTGGCTCACGGTCCTGCGCAAGCGCGACGGCTACCGCCGGGCCTTCGCCGATTTCGATCCGGCCGCGGTCGCGGCCTTCACCGAGGCCGACGTCGCGGCCCTGCTCGGCGATGCCGGCATTGTCCGCAACCGCGCCAAGATCCTCTCCACGGTAGGCAACGCGCGGGCCTTTCTCGAGCTGCAGGCCCGCCACGGCAGCTTCGACCGCTTCGTGTGGGACTTCGTCGACGGTCGTCCCCGTATCAACCACTGGCACAGCCTGTCCGAGATGCCGGCCACCACCCCCGAGTCCGACGCCCTGAGCAAGGCGCTGAAGGCCGCGGGTTTCAAGTTCGTCGGCAGCACCATCTGCTATGCCCACATGCAGGCCACCGGCATGGTCAACGACCACCTGGTGAGCTGCTTCCGCCATGCCGAGCTGGCCGGCGGCCGGTGACGCGCGGCGGCTGACGCCCTTCGACGACGATCGGGAACTCCCCATGGATCCATTCGACAGCATCGACTTTCGCGGTCAGCCCGCCCTCCGCCTCGCCACCGCGGACGGTGCCCGTGCGGTGATCGCCTTGCTCGGCGGGCAACTGCTGTCGTGGTGCCCGGCCGGCGGCAGCGACTGGCTGTTCGTCTCGGAGCGCGCCAGTTTCGACGGCAGTCGGGCGATTCGCGGCGGCGTGCCGGTGTGCTGGCCGCAGTTCGCGGCCCAGGGCCGGCTGCCCCGCCACGGCCTGCTGCGCACCCGCCGCTGGACGCCGACCGAACAGCGCGGCGGCAAGGACTTTGCGCTCGCGACGCTGCGCGTCGAGGACGACGAGGCCAGTCGCGCCATCTGGCCGTTCGCGTTCGAACTGGAGCTGACGGTGCTGATCGAGGGCGAGCGCCTGTCGATCGAGCTGGAGGCGAGCAACACCGGCCATGGTGCGTTCGCCTTCACCGGCGCCCTGCACACCTACCTGCGCGTCACCGAGGTCGAGCGCATCCGCCTCGAGGGCCTCGCCCGCCACAGCTACCGCGACGGCACCCGCGACGGCGAGCGGCGCATCGACAGCGGCGACCATGTCCGCGTCGAGGACCACATCGATCGCATCTACACCGACGTCGACGGCCCGCTGCTGCTGCGCGACGGCAGCCGCAGCCTGGCGATCAGCGCGGCAGGTTTCACCGACGTGGTGGTCTGGAACCCCTGGCAGCAGGCCGCGGAGGAGCTGCCGGACATCGCCGCCGGCGAGTTTCGCCGGATGCTGTGCGTCGAAGCCGCCGTGGCCGGCCGCGCCCAGGAGCTGGCGGCCGGGGAAAGCTGGGTGGGACGTCAGACCCTGGTGGACCTGTCGCTGGCGGCGCGGGCTTGATCTCGGCCCGGTCGGCCCCAAGTGGTCCTGGTCGAGCACAGCAGCAAGGAGCAAGCGATGAGCCGATTCGGCAAGGACGTGACCGCCGCCGAGTTCCACACCGAAGTCGTCGAAGCCTCCCGGCAGGCCCTCGTGCTGGTGGATTTCTGGGCCGAATGGTGCGGCCCCTGCCGCAGCCTGACGCCGGTGCTGGAGAAGGTCGTCGACAGCTTCGACGGTCGTGTGCGGCTGGCCAAGATCGACGCCGACGTCGACCAGGAGCTGGCCGCCCGCTACGGGGTGCGCAGCATCCCCAACGTCAAGGCCTTCGTCGATGGGCAACTGGTGGACGAATTCTCCGGCGCCTTGCCCGAGGGCGCGCTGCGTGAATTCATCCTGCGCTGGCTGCCGTCGCCGAACGCGGTTCTGGTCACCCGCGCCGCCGCGCTGCGCGCCGACGGTGATGCCGCCGGCGCCGAAGCGCTGCTGCGCGAAGCCCTGGCCGCCGAGCCCGGGCTGGAGGGTGCGGCGCTGGAACTCGCCGAACTGCTGATCGCCGACGGCCGCTGCGACGAAGCCGCCGAACTGCTGCGCCCACTCCAGTATCGCGCACGCGACGAGAACCGGGTCAGGGAGCTCGGCGCCCGCCTGCGGCTCGCCGCCGGCGACGGCATCGAGGTCGCGCGCGGGGATCTCGAGGCGCGGGTCGCGGCCGATCCCGACGACCTGTCGTCGCGGCTCGCGCTCGGGCGCCGGCTGGCGGCAGACGAACGTTGGGAGGATGCCCTCGACATGCTGCTCGAAGTGGTGCGTCGGAACCGCGGCTTCGAGGACGACGCCGGCCGGCGCGCGATGCTCGACGTGTTCGATCTGATGCCGCCGCGGCACCCGGCGGTGCGCGCCTACCGCGCCCGGCTGGCCCAGCTGATCAACCGCTGACGGCTACCCGCGGCCCCGCTCAGCGCAGCAGCTCGGCCAGCGGCCGGCCGTCGACCCAGACGCGGGCACGCAGCGCGCCCGAGGCCGCGTCAAGGCGGCCGTCGAAGGTCACCTCACCGGCGTCGAGCGCCGCCTGCAGGCGTTGGCGGGCCATGTCGTCGCGCGCCACCGCGCCGCCGGCGAGTTCGTCCGCGACCACCCGGATGCCGTCGAAATAGAAGCTGACGGCATCGATCGCGTAGGCCCGGGTCAGTTCAGGGGCGCGCGCCGTGGTCGCGAGCTGCGCGGCCATGCTCGGCAACGGCAGGGCCTGCAGCCGCGCGAGCTGGATCTGGGGCGCGCCGGCGGTGCACGGCAGCGCCCATGACAGCCAAGCGATCGTCGCGGCGATCAGGCGAAGGGCGGCGGTTCGGAACATCGGTGTGGCTCCCCGGTCTATTGCGAGATATGTGCGACTTGCGCGCCAGCCGGGAATTTCGGCAAGATCCGCGGCTTCCTTTAATCCCGGATGCAGCAGGCGAGAAGCCCCGTACGGCTGCGGACGCAAGAGCGCATGCGCAGGCCTGTGCGCGCATTCGACGGCTCGCGCACCGCCACCGATCCGGCGCTCAGGCCGCGCATCCGACTACAGTCTCCAGGATCATGCTTCCTCCGATCGAACAACGGCTCGCCACCGAACTCAACGCCAGCGCCGGGCAGATCGCCGCCGCGGTGCGCCTGCTCGACGACGGCGCGACGGTGCCCTTCATCGCCCGTTACCGCAAGGAGGCGACCGGCGGCCTCGACGACGGCCAGCTGCGCCTGCTCGACGAGCGCCTCGGCTATCTGCGCGAACTCGAGGAGCGCCGCACCGCAGTGATCGAGTCGGTGCGCGAGCAGGGCAAGCTCGACGACGCCCTCGAGCACGCGCTGCGCAGCGCCGACACCAAGCAGGCCCTCGAGGATCTCTACCTGCCCTACCGCAAGAAGCGCCGCACCAAGGCAATGATCGCCCGCGAGGCCGGCATCGGGCCGCTGGCCGAGCGCCTGCTGGCCGACCCGCGCCTCGACCCGCTGCGCGAGGCCGCCGGCCATCTGAACGCCGACGCCGGTTTCGCCGACGCCAAGGCGGTGCTCGACGGCGCGCGCCAGATCCTGATGGAGCATTTCGCCGAGGACGCCGCCCTGCTCGCCGAGTTGCGCGCCTACCTCGGCGAACACGGCATGCTGGCGTCCACGGTGATCGACGGCAAGGCGCAGGAAGGGGCCAAGTTCCGCGACTGGTTCGACTTTCGCGAGGCCTTGTCGCGGGTGCCCTCGCACCGCGCGCTGGCCATGCTGCGTGGACGCAACGAGGGCGTGCTGCGCCTCTCCCTGGGGCTCGACAGCGACCCCGTCGACGCTGACGCGGAAGGCGTTCCGAATCCGTGCGAAGGCCGCATCGCGGCGCGCTTCGGCATTCGCGACGAAGGGCGTCCGGCCGACCGCTGGCTGCGCGACACGGTGCGCTGGGCGTGGCGGGTCAAGCTCTCGCTGCATCTCGAGCTGGAGCTGATCTCAGCCCTGCGCGAACGGGCCGAGCAGGAGGCGATCCGGGTGTTCGGCGACAACCTGCACGACCTGCTGCTGGCCGCGCCGGCCGGGCCGCGGCCGACGATGGGGCTCGATCCGGGCCTGCGCACCGGCGTCAAGGTGGCCGTCGTCGATGGCACCGGCAAGCTGCTCGACACCGCCACGATCCACCCCCACGAGCCTCGCCGGGACTGGGATGGCGCGATCGCCACGCTGGCGGCGCTGGCCGGCCGCCACCGCGTCGACCTGGTGGCGATCGGCAACGGCACCGCATCGCGCGAGACCGACCGCCTGGTCGCCGAGCTGATCGGCCAACACCCGCCCCTCGGACTGACCCGCGTCGTCGTGTCGGAGGCCGGTGCTTCGGTATATTCGGCGTCCGAACTCGCCGCCCGGGAGTTCCCCGACATCGACGTCAGCCTGCGCGGAGCGGTCTCGATCGCGCGCCGGCTGCAGGACCCGCTGGCCGAGCTGGTCAAGATCGACCCGCGCTCGATCGGCGTCGGCCAGTACCAGCACGACCTCAGCCAGCCGGCGCTGGCGCGGCGCCTCGACGCGGTGGTCGAGGATTGCGTGAATGCGGTCGGCGTGGACGTGAACACCGCCTCGGCCGCGCTGCTCGGCCGGGTTTCCGGCCTCAACGCGTCGCTGGCCGCCAACATCGTCGCCCACCGCGACAGCCACGGTCCGTTCCGCACGCGCCGCGCGCTGCTCGCCGTGCCGAGGCTGGGGGAGCGCACCTTCGAGCAGGCTGCCGGCTTCCTGCGCATCATGGACGGCGACGATCCCCTCGACGCCTCGGCAGTTCACCCGGAGTCCTACCCGGTGGTCGAACGCATCCTGGCCCGCCTCGGCCGCGGCGCCCGTCAGCTGATCGGCGACAGCCGCAGCCTCGCGGCCGTCGATCCGGCAGAGTTCACCGACGAGCGCTTCGGCCTGCCGACGGTGCGCGACATTCTCGCAGAGCTCGACAAGCCCGGCCGCGATCCCCGCCCCGAGTTTCGCGCCGCCCGCTTCCGCGACGGCATCGACAAGCTCGGCGACCTCGCCCCCGGCATGCAGCTCGAGGGCGTGGTCACCAACGTCACCAATTTTGGTGCCTTCGTCGATATCGGCGTACACCAGGACGGCCTGGTCCATATCTCCGCGATGGCCGAGCGCTACGTGCGGGATCCGCGGGAACTGGTCAAGGCCGGCGACATCGTCCGCGTCAAGGTGGTCGAGGTCGATGCGGCACGCAAGCGCATCGCGCTGACGATGCGCCTGAAGGATGCCGCGCCGGCCGCGCGACCGGCGGCGGCGCCCAACGACCGCGGCCCGAAGCGCGCGCCGCGCCGGGAGCAG
>JAGRGB010000023.1 GCA_020445745.1 Rhodocyclaceae bacterium
CGACCAACTCAGCCTAGCGCCTCATCCGGGTGCAACTCCCGAAATCACGCCAAACCCCTCGCGGGATCTGGCGTACCCCGCAAGGTGGCTACATTGTCAGAGCGCTTAGCACCCCACCGTTACCAGTGACGCACCGCTCCTAGACTACAGGGGGCTGAACCCCTGGATCAGTCATCCCTGGCGGGATGCGGATCAATTACTTGTGCAGCCTTCGCCGCATAGGTCGAACCAGACGAAGCCGGTTCAAACATGGGCCGCGTTTCACGACCCCGGACCTGTGACACTCGGATTCAGCGTACCGAGTAGGCCAGGCACCTATGCGACTCGCGTCGCACGCTTGGGAAGCTGAGGTAATGCCATTATACGACACCCGCATCGCCGGCCCGCCTCGGTTTCCGGCGAGAAGTGGCGGAATTGTAGCGGCCCGTGCATGCCCCGTGCAACGGGCCGCATGGCACTCAGAACGGCATTTGCAGAGACAGCGACAATCGGCTGTCGTCGAGTTCGTCGCTGCCGACCACCGAGACGAGGTCGGCGCCGAGCCGGATGCCGTCGGCGAGCTGGCCGACGATTCCAAGGCTGGCGGTCGCGTAGCCGTCCGGGGTGGCTGCGGCGTCGAACTCGACGAACTGCGGCGACAGGCTGGTGGCCGCCTTGACCTGGCGACTGCGGCCGTCGGCATCGTGGCTGAGGACGATGCTGCCGTAGGGCGTCCACCGTCCCGCGCGCATGAACGCCTGCCAGCCGACCGACAGCAGCGTGGCACTGCGCCGCTGCTTGTCGAAGGTCATCGAGGAGGAGGTCGAGCCATCGGCAGCGCGCTCGGCGAAGCTTCCGACCGAGACTTCCTGCAGCAGCGCCGAAAACAACGGCCCATGGTGCACCCGGCCAAGGTCGATCGCGTAGCCCGCCTGGATGCCGATCGCCGCGCGGTCGCCGTCGGTGTCGCCTTCCAGACGGCGGGTCGCGCTGCCCAGGCGCATTTCCCGCTCGGTCTCGTAGTCGATGCTGGCGAAGCTCAGATGGGCGGCGATCGAAAGGCCACCCCGGCGCCAGCCGAGGTAGGTGGACAGCGCGACCTCCTCGGCTTCGAAGCTGCCGGCGTCGGGCCAGTCCGGTTCGCTGCGCTCGAACGACAGCGCCACGCCGATCAGCGTGTTCGGGGAAACGCGGCGATCGAGGCCGATCGCCAGCCCCGATGGCGAGCCTTCGGTGCCGTCGATCTCCGTTTCGCCGCCCTCGACGTCGGCCCAGGCGCCGTTGCCGCCGGAATCCGCTGTGGACAGCGCGATCTCGGTGACCCGCCAGAGCCGGCGCGACAGCGCCACTTGGCTGCGTACCGGCACCTCGGCGAGCTGCGATACCAGCGCCGGCGCGGTCAGAATGCCGAACGCGTAGTCGGCGAGCAGCGCGTGGCCGGCGGTGCTCGGATGCACGCCGTCGGCAAAGACGAAGCTCTGGTCGGCGCCGGGCACGACGAGGTTGGCCGTGGTACAGAGCAGCGCGGGCGTGGCGCCGCAGGCCGGCAGGCTGGCATCGGCAAAGCCATAGCGTGCGGGGTCGGCCTGCACCTCGCGCAGCAGTCCGAAGGTGTCGAGGCGAATCACCGGCACACCGGATGCAGCCAGACCGATTTCCAGCAACTGATTGTAGCCGGCCGACAGCGCGGTCAGGCCGGCTGCTCCGGCGGCATCCTGGGAAAGACCGAACGGCGTCGCGCCGATGTCCGGTACGTTCCACACGATGATGTGGCGGGCGCCGGTGGCGGCCAGCCGGGCGACCTCGCTGGCGAGTTCGCCGGCGGTGGCCTGCAGGTAGGCCTGCGCCGCGGCCGGATCGCTCGCGGCGCTTGGCGCGATCGTGAAGATGTCGTTGGCGCCGGCCCACACCGAATAGAGTGCATCCGGGTCCGCCACACCGCTGTTGGCGCCAAGGTGGGCGGCAATCTGGCTGGTGACCGGCGTCGCCCCACCGGTCGGCGGCAAGTCCGGGAAGCCCGGTCGCTGGCTTACCCGCGCACCGCCCTCGGCATGGTCGGTGCCGCCCTGATTGGCCGGTGTGATCGTGAAACCGAGCCGGCTGCCCAGGGCCTCGGCCCACACCGGCCCGGGGTTCGTCGTGAATCGTCCGGTGCCCGGCGGCAGGACGGGCGCGAAGCTGCCCGCATCCGACAGGCTGTCGCCAAAGAAGATGGCATCGGAATAGTCGGCGGCCTGTGCCGAAACGCAGCACAGCGCGCCGACCGCCGCTCCCAGCAGTCGCAATCCAGCCATGGGTGGTCTCCTCCGAGGGACCGCGTCGTGCGGTCGACCGCAGGATGCTGGCATGGCGTCGGGCGCGCCGCAAGGGGATCGGCGGCCGCAGCATGCCGCTTCGTCCGGACGACTTCGTCATGCCCGCCGGCAGCAGCCACCGGGGGCTTGCGACGCCGCCGCCAAACCGGGCTAGAATTCGACTCTCGCGCCGCAGCCTGATTACCGGAAAGATGATTCACGTGACCCTCAACGGCCGGCCCGAACACCTGTCCGGGCCCACCACCGTCGCCTCCCTGCTCGAAACGCGCAAGCTCGCCGGCAAGCGCCTGGCGGTCGAGCGCAATGGCGAGATCGTTCCGAAAAGCCGTCATCGCGAGACGACGATCGAGGACGGTGACCGCCTGGAGATCGTCATCGCCGTCGGCGGCGGCTGAGCCTGATGACCTGGACGCCAGACATGAATGATGCACTCGAAATCGCCGGCCGACGCTATGGCTCGCGGCTGCTCGTCGGTACCGGCAAGTACCGGGATTTCGACGAGACCCGGCAGGCGATCGAGGCCAGCGGTGCCCAGATCGTCACCGTCGCGATCCGTCGCACCAATATCGGACAGACCGCGGACGAGCCCAACCTGCTCGACATACTGCCGCCTCAGCGCTACACGATTCTGCCCAACACCGCGGGCTGCTTCAGCGCCGACGAAGCGGTGCGCACGCTGCGGCTCGCGCGCGAATTGCTCGACGGCCATGCCCTCGCCAAGCTCGAGGTGCTGGGAGACGCCCACACCTTGTTCCCGAACATGCCCGAGACCCTCAAGGCAGCCGAGATCCTGGTGAAGGACGGCTTCGACGTCATGGTGTATTGCGCCGACGATCCGATCCAGTGCCGGATGCTCGAGGACATCGGCTGCGTCGCGGTGATGCCGCTGGCGAGCCTGATCGGGTCGGGCATGGGCATCCTCAATCCGTGGAACCTGCGGCTGATCATCGATCAGGCACAGGTTCCGGTGCTGGTCGATGCCGGGGTCGGTACCGCATCGGACGCCGCGATTGCGATGGAACTCGGTTGCGATGGCGTGCTGATGAACACCGCTATCGCCGGTGCCGACGAGCCGATTCGCATGGCCCGGGCAATGAAGCTCGGCGTCGAGGCCGGCCGCGAGGCCTTCCTTGCCGGGCGCATGCCGAGGAAGACCTATACCGCCAGCCCCAGTTCTCCGAACTCGGGCATGATCGGCGCCTGAACCATCGGCGCGTCTGGCATGCGCCGGCCCGCCCGCTTCCAGCGATGAACGACCCCCCGGATTCCATGCGGCTGACGTCTCAGTCGATCCGCAGCTTCGTGCTGCGCCAGGGGCGCATGTCGCCGGCTCAGGCCCGTCACCTCGAGCGGATGATGCCGTCCGTGGGCATCGCCTATGAGCCGGCGCCGATAGATGCCGTGGCCCTGTTCGGCCGACAGGTGCCGCTGGTGCTCGAGATCGGCTTCGGCATGGGCGCGGCCACCGCCGAGATCGCCCAGGCGCGACCGGCCGAGGATTTCATCGGCATCGAGGTCCATGGCCCGGGAGTCGGCAATCTGTGCAAGCTGATCGACGAGCGGGGCATCGCGAACCTGCGCATTGTCCAGCACGACGCGGTCGAGGTCCTGCGCGATATGATTCCGCCGGCGACGCTGGCCGGTGTCCATGTCTTCTTTCCCGATCCGTGGCCGAAGAAGCGCCACCACAAGCGGCGCCTGGTACAGCCGCCGCTGGTGCGACTGGTGGCAGAGCGACTGATCCCCGGGGGCTACCTGCACTGTGCCACCGACTGGCAGGACTATGCCGACCAGATGCTGTCGGTGCTGTCGGCCGAGCCGCTGCTGGAGAACACCTCCGCGGGATTCGCACCGCGGCCCGGGTACCGGCCGCTGACCAAGTTCGAGGCGCGCGGCATCCGTCTCGGCCACGGTGTCTGGGATCTGCTGTTCCGGCGCGTGGATGGGGGCCGCGGCGCGGGCTAGTCCTTTTCCGCGTTGCGAGCGAAGAACCGCTCCATCATCTCGACCGGCACCGGAAAGACGATCGTGGACGAGCGGTCGCCGGCGACCTGAGTCAACGTCTGCAGATAGCGCAACTGCATCGCCGCGGGCTCGCGCGACAGCATTTCGGCAGCCTCCATCAGTGCCTGCGCGGCCTGCTTTTCGCCGTCGGCGTGGATCACCTTGGCGCGCCGCTCGCGTTCGGCCTCCGCCTGGCGGGCAATCGCGCGCACCATCGTCTCGTTCAGGTCCACGTGCTTGATCTCAACGTTGGTGACCTTGATGCCCCAGCCTTCGGTCTGCGCGTCGAGGATCTTCTGCACGTCGAGGTTGAGACGCTCGCGCTCGGACAGCATCTCGTCCAGTTCGTGCTTGCCGAGCACCGCGCGCAGCGTGGTCTGGGCGAGCTGGCTGGTGGCGACCATGTACTGCTCGACCTGGATGATGGCCTTCTGCGGATCCACGACCCGGAAGTACAGCACCGCATTCACCTTTACCGAGACGTTGTCGCGCGAGATGACGTCCTGCGACGGCACGTCCATCGCGACGACCCGCAGGTCCACCCGGACCATCTGCTGGATGCCGGGTACGATGATGATCAGGCCCGGCCCTTTGACGCGCCAGAAGCGGCCCAGCAGGAACACCACGCCGCGTTCGTACTCGCGCAGGATCTTCAGGGAAGCGACGATCAGGAAGACCAGCGCCAGGATCAGTGGTGCGAAACCGAAGGTGAAGTCGATGGGCATGGTCAGCTCCTAGCTGAGTCGGAATCGTCGTCGATCGGTCCGACCACCAGGGTCAGGCCGTCCACCGCCTTGACCCGGATCCGGTCGCCGATGGCCAGCGCCACAGGACCGCGCACACGCCAGGATTCCCCGTCCACGACGGCCCAGGTGCCACTGTCGTCGACGGCACTGATCTGCCCGTCGGCACCGGCCAGGGTCGCGGTGCCGCTGGCCAGCGGCCGGCGGTGGCTGCGGGCGGCGAAGCCGCCGATCGCGAACAGCGTGACCGCGCTCAAGGCTGCCATGCCGAGCAGGAACGGAATCGACAGGCCGAACGCCGGCAAGCGCGAGTCGATCAGGAACAGGCCGCCGAGTACGAACGCGACGAGGCCGCCGACGCCGAGCGCGCCGAAGCTCGGCAGGAATGCCTCCGCCAGCATCAGCGTCGCGCCGAAGCCGATCAGGGCGACCCCGACCCAGTTTACCGGCAGCATCTGGAACGCATAGAGCGCAATCAGCAGGCAGATCGCACCGGCCACGCCGGGCACGCCGAAGCCTGGGCTGGTGAATTCGAAGAACAGGCCATAGATGCCGATCATCATCAGGATCACCGCCAGCTGCGGATTGGCCAGCGCGCCGAGCAGGCGGTGCTTCCAGTCGGGTTGAACGGCCAGAATGCCGGCGTCGGCGGTCGCGAGCGTGACGGTGGCGCCGAGGATCTGCAATTCGCGACCATCGATCTGCGCGAGCAGGGTCGGCACGTCTTCGGCGATGAGGTCTATGACGCCGGCCTCGAGGGCCTGCCGGGCCGACAGGCTGGCGGAATCCACCACCGCCTTCTCGGCAAATTCGAGGTTGCGCCCGCGCAGTTCGGCGAGGCTGCGCAGATAGGCGGTGGCGTCATTGACCGCCTTGCGCGCCATGGTGCCGCCCGGCCGTGGTTTGGCTTCGCCTTTGGTCTGCTTGTCGGGCTCGGTCCCGGCGGCCGGCTCCTGCCCGTCTTCGCCGCCACCGCCGGGCGAGATGCCGATCGCCACCGGCGTCGCCGCGCCGAGATTGGTTGCCGGCGCCATTGCAGCGATGTGACTGGCATACAGAATGTAGGTTCCGGCGCTGGCGGCGCGCGCGCCCGCCGGATGCACGAAGGTCGCCACCGGTACCGGCGAGGCCAGTATTCCCTGGATGATCTCGCGCATCGCGGTGTCGAGACCGCCCGGGGTATCCATCCGCAGTACCAGCAGCCGGTCGCCGGCAGCCCGGGCCGCAGCAAGCTGCTGGGTGACGAACGACGAAGTGGCGGGACCGATGATGCCGTCGATGTCGACCACGCGCACCGCGGGCGTCGGCGGATTCGCGGTGGCGGCCGGCGGCAATGGAGCGAGTGCCGCGCACAGCATCAGCAGAAGGATCAGGACCCGGGGCATCGCATCGTTCGCGTTGGCTGGCTGCAGGTTGGAGGAAATCGAAGGATTCTAGTTCCGGGGCGGGCGCAAATGTCACCATTGGCATCCCGCGGTTGCCGCGCCTGGGGGCGGCTGCTAGCCTCGCAGCACTGATCTTACGGGTGGGGCGCCGATGAACAGGGTTGTGCGTATCGTCGTGATCGTGGCCGCAGTCCTGCTGCTGTTGCTGGCGGGCTTGTTCGCCTACCTCAGGTTCGTGTTCGATCCGAACGATTTCCGTGAACGGATCGGGGCGCTGGTCGAAGCCCAGACCGGACGCAAGTTCTCGATCGACTGCGAACTCGGCCTGTCGGTGTTCCCGTGGATCGGCGTCGAGATCGGTGCTGCCCGCCTCGGCAACGCCGAAGGTTTCTCCGAGCGGCCGTTCGCGAGCATCCGCGCGGCCCAGGTGCGCGCCTTGCTGATGCCGCTGCTGTCGGGCCGCGTCGAGGTGGATCGGGTCACGCTCGACGGTTTGGAACTGAGCCTCGAGCGCAATCGGCGAGGCCTCGGCAATTGGTCCGATCTGGCGAGGGCCGGGGCCGAAATCGAAGCCGGCAAGGCCGAAACCGCGGCACCGGCTGCGCGGCCCGGCATGGCGCCTACGGCCCTGGCGCTCGGCGGACTGACCCTGCGCGATGCCGTAGTACGCTGGCACGACGCAGCCACCGGCAGCGCCTATCAAGTCAGCGACTTGTCGCTGGAGACCGGAAGCTTTGCGTCCGGCGAGCCGATGCCGCTGGAACTGTCCGCGAAGCTCGCCGGCGGCGATCCGGCGATGCGTGCGGACCTGTCGATGAAGGGCGTAATCGTGGCCGATCTGGCCGCCAACCGCCACCGTGTCGCTGGTCTCGCCGTCGAGTTCGGCGGAACCGGCGAGGCCTTGCCCGGCGGCAAGGCCGGGATCTCGGTCGCTGCGAGCGAGATCGCGGTGGACCTCGGCAGCGGCGAGGGTCGGATCGAAGGCCTGCAATTGAGCGGCTTGGGTGTCACCGTGATGCTCGACGCGACCCTCGCCAGCCTGTCGGCCGAGCCGCGGGCGAAAGGTCACCTGAGCATTGCATCGTTCGGCCCGAAGGCGCTGGCCGCAAGCCTCGGCATTGCGCTGCCGCCGACGCGGGATGCCGCCGTACTGCAGCAGGCCAGTCTCGAGGCCGACTTCGATGCCGGCAGCAGTTCGGCTTCCGCGAAGGGGCTGCGGATCGGGCTGGACGAAACCCGTATCGAAGGCAGCCTGTCGGTCGACGGCTATGCGGCGCCGACGGTCGCCTTCGAGCTGGCCGCCGACGCCATCGACGTGGACCGCTACCTGCCGCCCGACGGCGGGACCGAGGCGGGCCATCAGAAGTCGCCGGCCGACCAGCGCGGGGATGCCAAGGCGCCGTTGATTCCGGTCGGACCCGAGGTACACGGCCGCCTTCGCCTCGAGCGGATGACGGTCAGCCGGCTGAAGCTCTCCGACATCGTGCTGGAGCTGGCGCTGGCCGGCGGGCGACTGACGCTGAAGCCGCAAGCCGCGCTGTACCAGGGCCGCTACAGCGGCAACATCGGCGTCGACGGGCGGCAGGCGGCGCCGGCACTGACCCTCGACGAGCGCTTGAGTGGCGTGCAGATCGGCCCGTTGACCGAGGACCTGACCGGTGAGGCGCCGCGCATCACCGGCAGCGCGCATGTGGCCGCGAAGCTTCGCGGTCGAGGCGCCGATGCCGACGCATTGAAGCGTTCGCTGGCCGGTGACGTCGAACTGCGCTTCGCCGACGGCGCGCTGAAGGGCATCAACATCGCCGCCTTCATGCGCAAGGCCGAGGCGACGCTGACCGGCAAGCCGGCGCCGGCGGATGAGGGGCCGAACCAGACCGATTTCACCGAACTGACCGCCACCGTGCAATTCGCCGATGGCGTTGCCCGCAACCAGGATCTGGCGATGCGTTCGCCGCTGCTGCGGGTTCGTGGCGAGGGTAGCGCCAACCTGATCTCCGAAAGCGTGGACTATCTGGTGCGGGCTTCGGTCGTCGGAACCCTGACCGGCCAGGGGGGCAAGCCGCTCGAGAAGGTGCGGGGCGTCACCGTGCCGATCCGTGTCAAGGGAAGCTTCAGTGACCCGGGATTCGCCCTCGACACCCAGTCGCTGCTCAGCGACAACGTCAAGGCGAAGGTCGAGGAGAAGAAGGAAGAGGTCAAGAAGAAGGCCGAGGACAAGCTCAAGCAGGAGTTCCAGAAGGGCCTTCAGAAACTCTTCAGGTAGCGTGCTCAAGCCCCCGGACGGGGTGCCGATAGGCTTGTTGAAGGTGCCTGAAGGTGCCGCGTCCGGGTGAGGCATGCCATGAAGATCGATCCGCACCGCGCGATCTGCGCGCTGACCACCGTCCTCGACTTCGTCGGTATCGACGAGTTGCAGCACGGCAAGCGGGTCGCCTGGATCGCCGAGTCGATTGCCCGCGAGATCGGTTGGGATGAAGAGCGGCAGGCGTTCCTGTTCTATGCCGGCATGCTGCACGACTGTGGTGTGTCGCGGGCCATGGAGCATCGTCGCCTGACCGACGGGCTGACCTGGAGCGGCGCCGAGGCCCACTGCCGGCGCGGCGAATCCTATCTGCTCGAATGCGCGCCGCTGCGCTGCTTCGCATCGGTGGTTCGCTGGCACCACACGCCGTGGCAGCAGATCCAGCAGCTCCGGGTTCCGCCGGAACTGGCGCTGCAGAGCAACCTGCTGTTCCTCGCCGATCGGGTCGACGCGCTTCAGGCGCCGCATCTGAACGCAAGCCAGGTCGACGAGGCGATCCTCGCTGCGCGGGATCAGCTGGTCGACACCGTGCGAGCCCGTTCGGGCGTTCTTTTCAACCCCGACCTGGTCGCGGCCTTCGAGCGCATCGGAGGTCGGGAGTCGTTCTGGCTGGCGATGGACCCGGCCTATCTGCTCGAGTATCTGGAAAACTATCCGCATGCTTCGCCGCTGCGCGACCTCGGCGATCGCGACGTGCTGGCGCTGGCGCGATTGTTCGCACGGGTGGTGGACGCCAAGAGCCCATTCACCCACGAGCATTCACTGAGGGTGGCCAAGGTTGCGCGCCGCCTCTACGAGCTGTTCGAGCTGCCGGCCGAACTCGCCGGCAGCTTCGAGGTCGCCGCCTTGCTGCACGACATCGGCAAGCTCCGGGTGCCGGACGAGATCCTCGAAAAACCGGGACCGCTGAGCCGTGCCGAGCGGGCGGTGATCAGCAGGCACAGCTACGATACCTTCCGCATCCTGTGCCGCGTGTTCCCGGATTCGCCGATTCCGCGCTGGGCCGCCTCCCACCACGAGAACCTGATCGGCACGGGCTATCCGTTTCACCGTGCCGCCGCGGAGATCGACCTCGAGACCCGGATCCTGGTGGTCGCCGACGTGTTGCAGGCCTTGTCGCAGGATCGCCCCTATCGCGGCCGCATGGGAAGCCACGCGGTCGGCATGCAGTTGACCGCAATGCGTGACGAGGGCCGTGTCGATCCGGCGGTGGTCCGCACCACGCTGCTCAATCTGGAGGAACTCTGGCACCTGGCGACGCAGGCCTGAGCGGGCCGGCCGGCGCAGTGCCGGCCTCAGGCTGCAGCGCCCGGTGCCCCTGGTCCGGTCAGCCGGCGGCGATGCCGCGGCGTCGCCGCTCGGCCTCGTCCCAGGCGGTCAGCGCCTGATAGCGGTGCACAAAGCCCAGACCCTTGCCGGCGTCGGACGAAAGCGCGTGCTGGGTGAGTACCACGTCGACCAGTGCCGGTGCATTCGCCAGCGCCCGATGAAGTGCCGTCACCAGTTCGCCGGGGTCCTCGACACGTTCGCCGTGCAGGCCGAAGGCCCGCGCCATCGCCGCGTAGTCGGCGTACTGCAGCGTGGTGCCGACGACCCGGCCGCCGTAGTTCATCTCCTGATCGAGGCGCTCGATGTTCCAAGCCGCGTTGTTGGCGACGATGAACACCACCTTGGCGTCGTGCCTCTTGGCGCTGTCGATCTCCATCGCGTTGATGCCGAACGCCCCGTCGCCGCTCACCACCACCACCTGCCGGCCTGGATCGGCGAGTGCCGCGGCGACGCCGTAGGGCACCCCGACTCCGAGGCAGCCGAAGGCGCCTGCGTCGAGGTAGGTGCGGGGCGGCAGGCCCATCCGGGCGAAGCTCAGGATGTCGCCACCGTCGGCGATGGTGATCGCGTCCGGTGCCAGCACCTCGTGCAAGGCCGCGAAGATCCGGTTGGGGTGCATCCGCCCGTCCTTGCCGGGCGGTGCATCAGCCAGGGCGGCGAGATAGCGCGCCGAGCGGTCCTGGTGGATGCGGTGCAGCTCGTCGCGCCAGGCCAGGGCCGCCGGACTGACGGCGGCGGGCAGGGCCGTGGCCAGCGCCGCCAGGGCCAGCGCAGGATTCGCCAGCAATTCCACCTCGCCGCGGCGGTTGTCCGACAATTCCTCGCCGCAGTCGGCGATGCGAACGAAGCGCGCACGCGGAAAGACTGCCGGCGATCCATAGCCGAGCTGGTAGTCGAGCTTGCGTCCGATCACCACCACCAGGTCTGCTTCCTGCATCGCCCGAGCGCGCAATGCGCCGACCACCGCTGCGTGGTCGGGCGGCACCAGGCCCCGGCTCTCCTGGGTATCCAGATAGGCGGCTGCGCTGCGGTCGAGAAAACGGACCAGTTCCGCGGCGGCGCAACACGCACCGCGGCCGGTGACCACCAGCGGACGCTCGGCAGCGGCGATGGTCGCCGCCGCACGTTCGATCTCTGCGGCATCGGGCGGCAGTCGCCGCGCCGCCCTGGTCCGCAGGAATTCCTCCAGCACCAGTGGGGCCGCGACGTCTTCGCGCAGCACATCGGTCGGGATCTCGACATAGACCGGGCCCGGTGCCCCGCCGTCGCCGAGCGCAAGACTTGCCGCCTTGTCGAGATCGCGCACGATATGATCGGCGAAGCGCAGCGTGCGCGCGCCGCGAGTGATCGGGCGCAGGATGTCCACGTGAGGCACGCCCTGCAAGGGCCCGAGATCGTCCTGGGCGACCGGCGCGCATCCACCGAAGAGCAGGACCGGCACCCGCTCGAGCTGGGCGTTGGCGATCGCCGAGACGCAATTGGTGACGCCCGGCCCGGCGGTGACCATGGCCACGCCGAGGGTCCCGGTCAGGACGGCATGGGCGTGGGCCATGTGAACGGCAGCGCCCTCGTCGCGCACGTCGATGATGCGCACGCCGTGCTGCGCCAACTGGTCCCAGATCGGCTGGATGTGGCCACCCTGCAATCCGAAGACCCGGTCGATCCCGCGTGCGCGGAGAAACGAGACGACGAGTTCGGCCACCGTCCGTCGTTGCGACTCTGTCATGTCATGGACCTCCAATGTCAGGCGACACCACCGCGAGTTCATTCTAGACGACAGGTCCGAACGGCCCGGTGGCCGGCTTGCAGGCCCCGATTGGAGAGTGCTGCGCGACGGCGCCATCGGCGCGGCGGCATGCCGCTGTCGACCCGGCCCGGTGATCGCGGCGCCGCGGTCGGCATCCGGACGCCGGGCGCAATCGGATGGCTGCAGACGAGAAGCGGGCGCGCCGTTTCCACGCTGCCGCGAACCAGGTCGGCCCGAGGGACAGCGGGGATGGGGCGTGCGTCATGGCAGAGCCCGGCAGTGCGGTGACGGCGCCGGGCGCGCCGGAAATCCACTCGCCGGCATCGCCCCGGCGGGGGCATGGATTGGCGAGATGAACCGGGAAATGGTCGCTGCCGGCCGGCAGCAGTGGCCGGCAGCAGTGGCCCGCTGCGGACGATCTCGACCGCGGAATCGCGCCGATCGCGTCCGGCCAGCGGTCGACTGCCGGACCGGCGCCGGCACAACCGCGAATCCTCGGCCGGCGGCGGCGCCGGGCGCGAGTTCAGCCCTTCACGTGCAGGCCGCACTCCTTCAGGGTCGGGTCCTCCCACCACCAGCGACCGGCGCGCACGTTCTCGCCGACCGCGATCGCCCGGGTGCACGGCGCGCAGCCGATGCTCGGGTAGAACTGGTCGTGCAGCGCGTTGTACGGCACCTCGTTGATGCGGATGAAGGCCCAGATCTCGGACTCGGACCATTCGGCCAGCGGGTTCAGCTTCTGCAGTCCGTTGTCCTTGTCGTATTCGCTGCTCGGCAAGCCGGTACGGGTGGTGGACTGGCTCGCGCGCAGTCCGGTGATCCACGCCTTCTTGCCGGCCAGGGCACGCCGCAGCGGTTCCACCTTGCGGATCTGGCAGCAACGCTTGCGCAGATCGACGGATTCGTAGAAGGCGTTGATGCCTTCGTTGCGGACGTAGGTCTCGACGGCCGCGGCGTCCGGGAAATAGACCTTCAGACGGGTGTCATAATGCTTCTCGACGCGGGCCATCAGGTCGTAGGTTTCCGCCGGCAAGCGACCGGTGTCGAGGGAGAAGATCTCGATCGGTAGTCCGAGGCGCAGGATCAGTTCGGTCAGAACCATGTCTTCCGCGCCGAAGCTGTTGGCGAAGGCGACCTCACCGTCGCCGCCGAACTCCGCGACCGCCGACGCGAGCAGCTCGCGTGCCGCCGCCGCCCGGGCGTCGACCGCAGTGCGCAGTTCGTCCGTGAGCTCCGGCGAGGTGGCCGGATTGCCGCCCTTGGGCCGCAGCATCGAAACGTTTCCGCTCATCGCGCCAGACCTTCCCGCACATGGCGGCGCCATACCGGCTGGGGCGGCGTGACGGCCGCCTGGTAGGGTTCGGAGAAATCCGCGAGGCTGGCCAGCGCCGCCTCGAGCTGTGTGTCGGAGTAACGTCCTTCGGGCGGTTGCAGTGCGTCGAAGCCGCAGCGCTCGAGATAGAAGAACTGGTCGCGCAGGACCTCGCCGATCGCCCGCAACTGACCGCGGTAGCCGTAGCGGGTGCGCAGCAGGGCAGCGGTCGAGTAGCCGCGTCCGTCGGCGAATTTCGGAAAATTCACCGCGACCACCGGCAGTGAAGGCAGGGCCAAGGCGATCTCGGCCGGATCGTCGTCCGCTTCCAGCCAGACGCCGACCTGATCGCGCCCGGCGAGTCGCTCGTCGCCATCGCGCCACATGGCCAGCGACACGATCAGCCTGCCGTCCGGCAACTCGGTCGCGTCGGCCGGCACCACCTGCCAGTCGTCATTGCAAATCTTCCCGTCGACGATCAACTTAGCCATTGGCGACCTTCCTGTCTGCTTCCCGTTTCGTGTAGACCCGCGCCTTGAACGGCTCGATGCCGATCCGGCGGGCGGTATCGATGAATCGCTCGTCTGCGTAGCGGTTGTCCACATAGGTCTCGATCAGGCGTTCGATCACGTCCGGCACTTCGGCCCGGGCAAACGAAGGACCGATCACCTTGCCCAGCGAGGCGTCGTTGCCCTGGGCGCCGCCGACCGTGATCTGGTACCACTCCTCGCCCTTCTTGTCGACGCCGAGGATGCCGATGTGGCCGACATGGTGGTGGCCGCAGGCGTTCATGCAACCGGAGATGTTGATCTCGATGTCGCCGATGTCGTGGAGATAGTCGAGATCGTCGAAGCGCTGCTGGATGGCGTCGGCAACAGGAATCGACTTGGCGTTGGCCAGGTTGCAGAAGTCGCCCCCGGGACAGCAGATGATGTCGGTGAGCAGGCCGATGTTCGGCGTCGCCAGCCCGGCCGCACGCAGCAACTGCCACAGCTCGCCGAGCCGTGACTGCTCGACGTCGGCGAGCACCAGATTCTGCTCGTGGGTCGCGCGCGCCTCGCCGAAGCTGAAACGCTCGGCGAGATCGGCGACCAGGTCGAGCTGGCCGTCGGTGATGTCGCCCGGGGCGATCCCGGTCTTCTTCAGCGACAGCACCACCGAGGCATAGCCCGGCCGCTTGTGGGCGCGCACGTTGCGCTTCGCCCAGGCGGCGAAGGCCTTGTCGCGCCCCAACTCGCTCAGATAGCCGGCATCGTCGCCGGCCAACGGGCGGTAGTCGGGATCGACGAAGTGTGATGTCACGCGCGCGACTTCTTCCTCGGTCAGCGTGGCGGGTCCGCCGCGCCCGTGTCCCCATTCCTCTTCGACCCGTGCCCTGAAGGCGTCGATGCCGAGGCTGTTGACCAGGATCTTGATGCGCGCCTTGTACATGTTGTCGCGCCGCCCGAAGCGGTTATAGACGCGCAGGATGGCTTCGCAGTACGTGAGAATGTCGCGCCATGGCACGAAGGCCGCGATTTCCTTGCCGATCATCGGCGTGCGTCCGAGACCGCCACCGACCAGCACGCGGAAGCCGGTCGCGCCGGCGTCGTCGCGAACCAGATCAAGGCCGATGTCATGGCACTGGATGACCGCGCGATCCTGTTCCGCACCGTTGACCGCGATCTTGAACTTGCGCGGCAGGTAGGCGAATTCCGGGTGGAAGGTGGCCCACTGGCGCAAGATCTCGGCCCACGGCCGCGGGTCGATGCGCTCGTCGCCGGCGACGCCGGCGAAGGGGTCGGAGGTGAAGTTGCGGATGCAGTTGCCGGAGGTCTGGATCGCGTGCATCTCGACTTCGGCCAGCTCTTCGAGGATTTGCGGCACGTCCTCCAGGGCGGGCCAGTTGAACTGGATGTTCTGCCGGGTGCTGAAGTGCCCGTAGCCCTTGTCGTAGGTGCGCGCGATATGCGCCAGGCGGCGCAACTGGCGGGCGCTGAGCAGGCCGTAGGGGACGGCGATGCGCAGCATCGGCGCCTGCTTCTGGATGTACAGGCCGTTCTGCAGGCGCAGCGGACGGAATTCGTCCTCGCTCAACTCGCCGGCCAGGTAGCGGCTGGTCTGGTCGCGGAACTGCGCCACGCGCTCATCCACGATCCGCTGGTCGAAGGCGTCGTAGCGATACATGATGAAATCTCTCTCAGTCTTGAAGCGTTGGGGGCGCCGGCAGGCGCTCAGTGGGCGATCAGCTTGGCGCCGACCAGCACCAGCATGGTGGCCAGAATCGGACGCAGGACGCGATCAGGGATCCTGGTCGACACATGGCTGCCGAGCCAGATGCCTGGCAGCGAGCCGATGATGAGACTGCCCAGCAGGGCCCAGTCCACACTGCCGAGCCACCAGTGACCCATGCCGGCGACCGCGGTCAGCGGCACCGCATGGGCGATGTCGCTGCCGACGATGCGCAGCGCGGGCATTGCCGGATACAGGAAGATCAGAGCGGTGACGCCGAGGGCGCCTGCACCGACCGACGAAATCGACACCAGCACGCCGAGCACCGCACCGGTGAGCACCGTCAGCGCTGCGATCCGTCGCGGATTCGGGTGCTCGCCGAAGCGGCGCACGGCATACTTCTGGATGTGGCGGCGAAACACGATGGCGATGGCAGTCAATACCAGTGCGATGCCGAGCGCGACCTTGATGATGTCCGACGCGCCCTCGATGCCACCCGGGGCGAAGGTGCCGACCAGATACAGCGTCAGCAGCGAGGACGGGATGCTGCCGCTGGCGAGCCTGCGGGTGACGGTCCAGTCGACGGTGCCCTTGAGACCGTGGGCGAGGGTGCCGCCGGCCTTGGTGATCGCTGCATAGAGCAGGTCGGTACCGACCGCCACCGACGGATGGATGCCGAACATCAGCACCAGCAGCGGCGTCATCAGCGAACCGCCACCGACACCGGTGAGTCCGACGATGGCGCCGACCGCGAAGCCGGCTGCTGTGTAAGCGAAATCCATGGGATGCCCTGATGCGGTTGTTGCGTTGCATCGTAAGGCTCGGGCATAGATCCGAAAAAGGGGGTGTGGGTTAAACTCTAAGAACCAAAAGTTATTTGTGCGCCCGATGCGGTCCATGCCCCGGGAGGTCCGATGAATCTTCAGCAACTTCGCTATGTCTTCGAGGTGGCCCGCAACGGGTTCAGCGTCTCGGAAGCCGCGGAGACTCTGTTCACGTCGCAGCCGGGGGTCTCGAAACAGATCCGCCTGCTGGAGGAGGAGCTCGGCATCGAGATCTTCGGCCGCCACGGCAAGCGGCTGGTGGGGCTTACCGAGCCCGGCCGGCAGGTGATCATGATCGCCGAACGGGTGTTGCGCGACGTGGACAACCTGCGCCAGGTCGGCGACGAATTCACCAACGAGACCCGCGGCCGGCTGTCGATCGCCACCACCCACACCCAGGCCCGCTACGCGCTGCCGTCGGTGGTCCAGGAGTTTCTCCGGCGCTACCCGGCGGTTCGCCTCGAACTGCACCAGGGCAGCCCGCGCCAGGTGTGCGAGATGGTCCTGGCGGGCGAGGCCGACGTGGCGATCGCGACGGAGGCGATCGCCGACTACGACGACCTCGTGATGCTGCCCTGCTACCAGTGGAACCGCTGCGTGATCGCGCCGCTGAAGCATCCGATCCTGCAGGCCAGGCCGCTCACGCTGGAGGAGATCGCGCACTGGCCGGTGATCACCTACGATTCGGCATTCACCGGTCGCAGCCAGATCAACAAGGCCTTCCTGGGCCGCGGGCTGAAGCCGAACGTGGTGCTGACGGCGATCGACTCGGACGTGATCAAGACCTACGTCGGCATGGGCCTGGGGGTCGGCATCGTCGCGCGGATGGCCTTCGACGCTCGCAACGACAAGGATATCGGCATGCTCGACGCGGCCCATCTGTTCGAGACCAGCACGACCCGCATCGGCATCCTGCGCAATGCCTGGCTGCGCGGCTACGTGTATGCCTTCATCGAGCTGTTCGCGCCCCACCTGCCGCGTCGCATGGTGGAGACGGCACTGGCCGGCGGCGGCAGCGATCCCGGTCTCTGACCGTCGGCGGCGAAGCCTGCGCCGCGTCGATCGGGCGCCGCCGGGGATTGTCCCGGCGGCGCCGGTCAATCGAAAAAATGGCGGGCGGGAAGTCCCGCCGCGATGGCCAGCATCAGCGCGACCCGGGCCTGGGGCGGCCCCAGCCGGCCGGCGGCGAACAGCATCGCCGTGTCGTCGGTCGCAGCGCCTACGGCGCCGCCACCGGTGCGACTGGCCCGTACCACCGGCACACCGCGGGCGATCGCATCGGCAGCCGCGCTGCGCCATGCGGCCGGCAGGGTGCCGTTGCCCGGCAATGCCAGCACCAGGCCGCGCGCGCCGCGCTCGAGGCACGCGGACAGCAGGTCGGCGCTGCTGCCCGCGCCGATCCACAGCACGTCAACGCGGGGCAACCGCGCCAATCCTGCGAGCAGCCCGGGCGCCCGCGCCGGCAGCCGCGGGCGGGTGTCGATCTCGACCGGCCCGCAGCGGCCGACGCAGGATCCGCCACGATCGAAGGCATCGAGGGCGAGCGTGTCACCCTTGCGCAGCCAGGCCGCGGCGTGGATCCGTTCATTGGCGACCACGACGGTGCCCAGCGATGCCAGCGCCGCCGTCGATGCCGCCTCGAATGCCCGCATCAGGTTGGACGGACCGTCCGCCGACAGGGCGTTCGCCGGTCGCATCGCGCAGGTCATCACGATCGGCTTGCAGGGTTCGATCAGGCGGTCCACGAAGAACGCGCTCTCCTCGAGTGTGTCGGTGCCGTGGGTCACGACGACCCCCGTGATGTCGTTGTCGGCCATGCCGGCGGCGACCTCGCGGGTGATCTGCAGCCAGTGGTCCGGGCCCATCTCGCAACTGTCCAGGCTGAAGGGCTGGCGCACCGTGACGTCGGCCACGCCGGCCAATTCGGGCACTGCCGCCAGCAAGGCATCCGCAGCGAGGCGGCCGGCCCGGTAGTGGCTCGGCCGCGAGCGGTCGGCGGCGACGCCGGTGATCGTGCCGCCGGTGGCGATCAGCAGGATCCGGGGCCTGGTCGTCATGTCCGTTCCTCGGAGGCGCTGTCGGCGACGGGTGCGCCATTGTTGACCAGCGGTTCGTGGACCCGCTCGATGCGTTGGACCCGCTCGTGCTCCAGCGACTGCCGCACGTCGTCCTCGCCGAAACCGAGCAGTTCGAGGGTCGCGCCGGCGAGTTGCAGCCCGACCTCGAGCGTCTCCGGGATCACCGCATCGGCGCCGCGCAGGCGAAGTGCCATCGCGTGGGCTTCGTCGCGGGCGCGGGCGACGACGCAGATCGCCGGTGCCAGCCGGCGAATGCCGCCCACCGCCCGGCTGACCGCGGCCTCGTCGCCCATCGTCAGGATCACCGCGCGGGCCTGGTCGAGCTTCAGCCGGCGCAGCAGCTCGGGGCGGCCGGCGTCACCATAATAGGCCTCGACCCCGCGTTTGCGCAGCCGCTCGACCAGCTTGGCGTCACTGTCGAGGGCGACGTGGTGGAGCCGGTGTTGCGTCAGCATCTGCCCGATCATTTCGCCGACGCGGCCGCAGCCGGCGACGATGACGTGGCCTGCGGCGGGCGTCGCGCCGATTTCGTCGACGGTGTCGTGGCGGCCCAGGTGTGCATCGATGCGGTCGCCGAGACTGCGGCCGAGGCGGCTTGCAAGCGGCGTTGCCAGCATCGACAGGCCCACCACCAGCAGCATGAAATGGCCGATCGGTTCCGGCAACAGGTCCGTGTGCATGGCGACGCCGATCACGATGAAGGCGAATTCGCCGCCTTGCGACAGCAGGATTCCGCCCTCGGTCGAGCGGCCCCAGGACAAGCCCATCAGGCGCAGCAGCACGAACAGGATCAGGCCCTTGAGCAGCATCAGCCCGGCCACCGACAGCGGTACCATCAGCGGATGATCGAGCAGCGCGTGGAGGTCGATGCCCATCCCCACGGACATGAAGAACAGGCCCATCAACAGCCCCTTGAAGGGCTCGATCGTGACTTCCACCTCGTGGCGGAACTCGGTCTCGGCGATGATCAGCCCGGCCAGCATCGCGCCCATCGCCATCGACAGCCCGGCGGCCCAGGTCAGGGCGGCGACGCCTAGGCTGGCGAGCAGGGTCAGGGCGGTGAAGGTGTCCGGTGCGCGGGTGCTGGCGAGGTGGCCGAACATCGGGCGCACCACCCGGCTGCCGAGCAGGTAGATGGCCGCCACGGTCAGCACGCCCTTGATCGCCGCGACCGCCAGCAGGGCGATGAATCCGTCCGGCGATGCCTTCTGGCCCATGACGCCGATCAGCACCAGCAAGGGCACCACCGCCAGATCCTGGAACAGCAGGATCGCGAAGCCGGTCCGCCCGAGCGGTGTGCCGAGGTCGCGGCGCTGGCTGAGGAGCTGCATCACCACCGCGGTGGACGAGAAGGCCAGCACCAGGCCGAGGATCAGTGCCGCATCGAAGGCGTGACCCCAGGCCGTGGCAATCGCGGTGATCAGCGCGGTGGACAGCAGCACCTGGGCGCCGCCGCCGCCGAAGACCTGGCGCCGCATCGCCCACAGCCGCTCCACCGACATCTCGAGGCCGATCGTGAACATCAGGAAGACCACCCCGAGTTCGGCGAAGGTGGCGACGTCCTCGCTGCTCGTGAAACTGATGTTGGCGAGCCACGGGTAGTCGCCGGCCAGGGCCCCGAGGCCGTAGGGGCCGACCACGGTGCCGACCGCGAGAAATCCCAGCACCGGATTGATCGCGCGTTTTTCCAGCAGCGGGATCAGCACGCCCGCCAGCACCAGAAACAGGATGGTCTCCCTCAGATGGGGCAGGGCCGCGTGTTCGGGCATCCCTTCAATCGCTCCGCCGGCCAGTCATCTTGCGGCCCTCAGGATGCCGTGTCGGCGCGTCGCCGCTCGATCTGCAGCGGGTCGCCGAAATGTACCGTGGTCGTCGGGAAGGCGATGTCGGCCCCATGTCGCCGGATGATGTCGTAGATGTCGAGCAGCACTTCCTGCTTGATCTCGTGGAACTTCACCCACTGGGTGGTCTTGGTGAAGGCATAGACGAAGAAATCCAGCGACGACGGCCCATAGCTGTTGAAGTTGACGATCAGCGTGCGGGTTTCGGTTTCCAGCTCGGGATGGGCACGCAGCAGCTCGGTGACGTCGCTGACGATCGCCGGCATCGCCTCGATGTCGGCGTAACGGATGCCGATGGTCTCGTAGATCCGGCGGTTCTTCATCCGCGAGGGATTCTCGACCGAAATGCTCAGGAAGGTCGCGTTCGGCACGTACAGCGGTCGCTGGTCGAAGGTGCGGATCCGGGTGACCCGCCAGCCGATATCCTCGACCGTGCCCTCGATCTCCTGGTCGGGCGAGCGGATCCAGTCGCCGACCGCGAAGGGGCGGTCGAGATAGACCACCATCGCGCCGAAGAAATTGGCCAGCATGTCCTTGGCGGCGAAACCCACGGCGATGCCGCCGATGCCGCCGAATGCCAGCACGCCGGAGATCGAGAAGCCCAGGGTCTGCAGCACCACCAGCGTCGCGGTGATCATCGTCGAGGCCCGCAGCAGCTTGCCGATCGCCCGCGCGGTGGTGTGATCCATCGGCTTCTTGCCGGGGCGCGGCGTCACCAGCACCTCCTCGGTACCACGGATCAGCCGCACCAGAAACCACGCGATCAGACCGATCACCACCACCCGCCTGGCCGGCTCGACGATCTCGAACAAGGCCGTGTCGGCATGCTGGCGGACGATCTCCAAGGCCCAGAACAGGCCGATCGCCCAGACCAGGACGCCGGCCGGTCGGCGGGCCGCATCCAGCAGGGTGTCGTCCCAGAGGTTGTCGGTCTTCGCGAAGCGCTCGGCCAGGTGGTTGAAGAACCGCCCGAGCAGCATCTTGGCCAGCAAGGCGATGAAGACGACGACGAAGACCTCGATGATCCACCGGAAGTCTCCAGGCATTGCCAGATCGATGGATCGCATGCTCTTGACCAGGCGGTCTATGCTCCAATCCTCCACACCTCTCCTCCCATCATCATTGGGTTGCGTCGGCACCGATCGCGTCGGCGCGGTGCGCCCCCTGGCGACACCGGCGGCGGCTGCGGTGGTCGCAGTGCCGACGGCGGTTGCTTACGAGTCCGCCTCCCGCTGTTCGCGCAACTGAAGCAGCCACATCTGCGCATACGGGCCGCCGGCGGCGAGCAGTTTGGCATGGCTGCCGCGCTCGACCACCCGCCCGTTGTCGAGCACGATGATCTGGTCGGCGCCCATCACCGTGGACAGCCGGTGGGCGATCACCAAGGCGGTGCGGCCGCGGGCGGCCAGGTCGATCTGGGCCTGGATCGCCTTCTCGGTCTTCGAGTCGAGCGCCGAGGTCGCCTCGTCGAAGATCAGGATCGACGGGTTCTTGAGCAGCGCCCGGGCGATCGCCACCCGCTGCTTCTCGCCGCCGGAGAGCTTCAGGCCGCGTTCGCCGACGCGGGTCTCGAAACCTTCCGGCAACTGCGCGATGAAATCGGTTAGCTGGGCGGCGCGGGCTGCGGCCTCGACTTCTTCGCGGCCGGCATCCGGCCGGCCGTAGCGGATGTTGTAGTACAGGCTGTCGTTGAACAGCACGGTGTCCTGCGGAACGATGCCGATCGTCGCGCGCAGGCTCGCCTGGGTGAGTTCCCGGATGTCGTGGCCGCCGACCCGCACGGCACCCCCGCCGACGTCGTAGAAGCGGTAGAGCAGCCGCGCGAGCGTCGATTTGCCGGAGCCGGAGTGCCCGACGACGGCCACGGTGCGTCCCGGCGGAATCTCGAAATCGACATCGAACAGGATCTGGCGGCGCGGGTCGTAGCCGAACTCTACGTGCTCGAAACGCACGCCGGCGAGTCCCGGCTCGAGGCTGCGGGCGCCGTCGGCGTCGGCGACTTCGCGGTGGGCGTGCATCAGCCCGAACATGCGCTCGATGTCAGTCAGTGCCTGGCGGATCTCCCGGTAGAGAACGCCCAGGAAATTCAACGGGATATAGAGCTGAATCAGGAATGCGTTGACCATCACGATGTCGCCGAGGGTCATCTCGCCACTCGCCACCCGGCCCGCCGCCTGCCACATCATCAGCGTCACGGTGATCGCGATGATCAGGGCCTGGCCGGCATTGAGCGCCGACAACGAGGTCTGGTTGCGGATCTGCGCGGCGATCCATTTCCGCAATTGCTCGTCGTAGCGCTCTGCCTCGTAGCCCTCGTTGTTGAAATACTTGACGGTCTCGAAATTGATCAGGCTGTCGATCGCCCGCGCATTGGCCGCCGAATCCAGTTCGTTCGCCATGCGTCGCAGGGCCGTGCGCCAATTGGTGACCATTACCGTGAACGTGATGTAGAGCACCAGCGCGCAGGTGGTGATGACGGCGAACACCGCGTCGTAGTTCGCCAGCAGGATGCCGATCACCAGGCTGATCTCGACCAGGGTCGGCAGGATCGAATAGAGCGTGTAACTGATCAGCGAGCCGATCGAGCGTGTGCCGCGCTCGATGTCACGGGTCAGGCCACCGGTCTGGCGCTCCAGATGGAAGCGCAGCGACAGCGAGTGCAGGTGACGGAAGACCTGCAGCGAGATCCGCCGCACCGCCTGCTGGGTGACACGGGCGAACACCAGCTCGCGCAGTTCGGTGAACATCGAGGTCGAGAAGCGCAGCGCACCGTAGGCCAGCAGCAGCGCCGCCGGCACGACGATCACCGCCTGCGCCTGGGTGATGTCCAGCCTGTCGATCACTTGCTTGAAGACGATCGGAACGGTGACGTTGGCACCCTTGGCGGCAAGCAGACAGCCCAGGGCGATCAGCACCCGGTACTTGTAGGCCCACAGATAGGGCAGCAGTTCGCGGAGGGTCTGCCAGTCGTGGCGTTCGGTCGGCTCGGGGCCCGGCAAGGCAGTGGCGGATGCGCGTCTCATGGCCGAATTCTATCCATTCGGCGCCTGCCGGCCGCGAATCCTCAGTGCCGCGATTCGAGGGCGAGGCGCGCCGCCAGGCCGATCAGGACGATTCCGGCGATGCGGTCGAGCCAGCGGCCGGCCCCGGGATGGCGCGACAGCAATTCGCCGAGACGTGCCGCCGCCACCGCGAACAGGCCAAAGATGGCGATCGTCTGCAGCACGAAGACGGCGCCCAGGACCATCATCTGCAGGCTGGTCGGCCCCACGGCCGGATCGACGAACTGGGGCATGAAGGCCAGAAAGAAGAGGGCGACCTTGGGGTTGATGGCGTTGGCCAGGAAGCCGCGGCGCAGATAGCGTCCCCAGGGCTCGCGCGGGTACCGGGCGGAGCTGCCTGCGAGATGCGCTCCGCGAGCGCCGAGGGCAGCGATGCCGAGCCACAGCAGGTAGGCCGAGCCGGCCAGCTTGAGCGCCGTGAACAGCGTCGGCGACGACGCCACGACCGCGCTCACGCCGAGGGTCGCCCACAGGGTATGGGTCAGGCATCCCGCCGCACATCCCAGCGCCAGGCCGAGGCCGGCGGCGCGCCCACGGGACAGGCTCTGGGAGAGCACCATCAGATTGTCCGGTCCGGGTGCTGCGGTGATCAGCATCGAGGCGGCGAGAAAGGCCAGCAGAGTGTGGACCTCCGGCATCGATCAGTCCAGCAGGCCGGGCAGTTCCGCCAGCGTCGCGATCTCGCCGTCAGGCGTCGCCGGGATCCGCTCGGGCGCCTGGCCGAATCGATTGCACCACAGCACCGACAATCCGAACGCCTTGGCCGAGTAGGCATCCCAGCCGTTCGACGACAGGAAGCAGATCCGTTCGGCGCTCACGCCGAGGCGGTCGACCGCCAGTTGATAGACCGACGGGTGGGGCTTGAACACGCCGACCTCCTCGACCGACAGCACCGCATCGAAGACGTCCCCTAGGCCGGCGTTGTCGACCGCCGCGGCCAGCATGCGCGGCGAGCCGTTGGACAGGATCGCGAGACGCAGGCCGCGCGCCTTCAGCGTGCGCAGCGTCTCCGGCACTTCCGGATAGTGTCCGAGGCGCAGGTACAGGGCCATCAGTTCATCGCGCAGATCGGGGTCTTCGAGCGCGAGGGTGGCCAGCGCGAAATCAAGCGCGTCGCCGGTGACCTGCCAGAAATCCGCGTGGTGGCCCGCGAGACCGCGCAGCCAGGTGTATTGCAGCTGCTTGTTGCGCCAGATCTCGGCCAGAGCCTGCCATTGGCCGCCGAGCCGATGCTGGAGGTTGCGCGCCGCGGCGGCAACGTCGAACAGCGTGCCATAGGCATCGAAAACACAGGCTTCGATCCGATTCAGGCGGGTCATCGGCTTTTCCTCCGGCATGGTCTTCGCACCTCGCGAATTCTCGCCGATCTTCGTCCGCTGTGCTGCGTCGGCGTCCGGCGCGGTCGGGCGGGGAATCTCGCGAGCACATGTCGACGTCCTGCAAACTCGACTTGCTTTCATTGTAACTGATTGGAATAAAATGAAAAAACTGTTTGTCCAATTGTCGTGGGGTCGGCTTTGGCGTATTTTCGAGCGTGCCGACACTTTTTGGCCGGGACATCGGCGCGGGGCGCTCGCTCAAGTGGTTCGGGCGCGGGCCGATAGGTCCCTGGAGCGATTGCCGCGATTGCCGCGATTGCCGCAGCGGCGCGGTCGTGCAGCGGAGACGGGCGATGGCAGGCAAGGGGCCGCCGGGCGACGAATTTTCGATGCTGGTCGAGGACCTTCACGAGTGGGAGGCACGACAACAGCGGGCGCGGGAAGCGCAGCCCGACGAAGCCGCCGACGGGCCGTTGCGGCTGGTGTGGACGATCGCCGCGTGGTGTGCAGCCGCGACCTCGCTGTGGCTGGCCGTGCCCCAGGCGGGGCCGGGGCCGGCGCAGATCCGCAAGGACCTGCTGCATCTCCTGGAGCAATCCCGCTCGGCAGTGGAGCGGTCGCGCCTGCGCACCGGTGAATTGCCGACCCGCATTCCCTCGCCGGCCCTGGCCAGCCTGGTCAGCTACCATCCGCTCGGCGGTGGCGGGGGTTACGAACTCGAGGCCCGGCTCGGCGCGCAGATCATCATCTGGCGCAGCCGGCAGCCCGACCGCTTCGAGGAGCGGCGGCTGTGAAGTCCCGGCCGTTGCAGATTCTGCTGGCGTTGGCGCTCCTGGTCATGACCCTGGCGCTGGCGTATCCGATGTACGTCGATTACCGGGAGCGCGAAATTTCCGCGGAGATCGTCGAGCGCTATCGCGAAATCGAATCACGTATCCGAGCCCACCTCGACGACGCCGGTGAAAGCGCCGACTGCGCGGCGCTGAGCGCCATGGTCGATGGACGCGCGCTGCAGTTCGACGGCGTGACGGTGGACATCGGCTTCGCCCCGGTGGAGTTGGGTGCGCGCCGGGGCTACCGTCCGGTATTCGTGGTCTGCGGTGCGACCGGACAAGGTCACGCGCTCGACGTGGCGCGCTACGCGCATCGGCATTTCGCGGCGATCAATCGCATCGAGGCCGGCCCGGTGGTGCGCGATTCGGTGGTCGGCTTTGCCGCGCCGCTGTCGGCACCGGACCACATCGCCTGCTTCGTCCCCTCGCCCGAGTTGCCGCGGCTGTGCGGGCGTACCTATCCGCCGACGAAGGGCGAGGACGCCGGCTGACCGCCCCGTCGGTCTCCTGTTCGCGAGCGTTGGCGTCGCTCTGTTGTATGTTGACCCGGTCGGTGAAGCGGCGCAGCCGCTGCGTACGCCCCGGGCGCATGGCGCGGGCCGCGCGGCGAGCGTCGCACGGGGAGGGTTCAATGAAGCTGAACGACGAATCGTCGGATGCACGCTACCGGCGCTGGGCGGGAAACATCATCTGCCGCGCTGGCGAGCCCGAGCGCGGCGCTCTGCGCGACTGGGCCGATCGTCTGCTGGAGATCCGGCAGGGACGTGAATTTCCAGCGGTCAAGGTGCAGCTGGCGCTGCAGGCGAGCATCGATCCGGCGTTCTCGGCGCGGACCATGCAGTTGCTCGGACGCGAGCTCAAGCGCATCGGCTGGGACGAACGCGACGCCTACGAACGCCTCGGCCTCTCGGTCGCCGGCACGATGGCGATGCTGACCTCGGTCGGCGCCATCGCGCTGGCAGCCTTCGGCAGCGTGTTCAGCGTGCCGATGTGGGTGGTGTTCGGCTCCGGCGACGAATTCGCGCGGATTCTGATCGAAGAGATCGATGCCGGCAGCGGCGCGCAGGAACCGCAGGAAGCACCGTTGTCGGACGGCGCCGCTGCGGACGCGCAGGCGCGGCCCGGGGCCGGGCAGTCTGCGGCCGCTGGCCAGGCTGCCGACGGCGCGGCGACCGACGACCCGGATGCGGCGACGCGGCCGATGGTGCTGATCAACATCGGCCACGGCTACCGCCGCGGGATCGATCCCCGGGCGCTCTACGAAGCGACCCGCGGCGTCTGGCGGATCGGCGCCGACAAGCGTCGAAAGGTCCGTTATGCGCTGGCGGTTGCCGATGGCGAGGTGCGCGAGGTCTATCGCGTGGACGCCTGGCACGAGGCCGGAACTACGGCCTATGTCACTCGGCCGGCCGAAGAGGTCGCAAGAGCCGGGCGCTGGGAGTTCACCGGCGAGGTGGCGTCGCCGTCGGCGCGTGAAGCCCTGCTCGGCATGCCGGTCGGCGAGCACTTCAAGGCTGGCAACATCAATCCCATCCGTTACCTCAACGTCTGAGCTGTGGCGCGCCGGTCACTGGTCACTTGCCGGTCTTCGAATTGGAAGCCTGATTGGTCAGGATGTCGCGGATCAGGTCCTGCCGACGGTCGATTTCGAGCGTGCGTTTGCGCACGTAGGTCTTCTGTTCCTGAATCACCTGCCGGGCCTCCTCGACCGCCCGCTGGATGGGCGCCGCAGAAAGGCTTGCCTGCGCGCCGTCGCGCAGCGAGACGAGCGCCTCGTCGAGGGACGACTGGAGTCCGCCGAGGCGGGCTTCCGCCTCGATGCGCTGGGACTCGGCGATGTTCCGCTCGGCTTCCAGCGACCTCAGTTCGACGAGCAGCGCCAGCCGCTGCTTCAGGAGTTCCTGCCCCCGTTGCACCGAATCGAACCAGCCCCAGGCCGCGGCGACGGCAATGACCAGGAACACCGTCGCCAGCGCCGTCCTCACCCGGATCGTGCGCAGCTTCAGGCGGTCGCGATGGGCCGCACTGGCAGCGACGAAATTGCGGACGTCGTGCCCCAGCTCTGCCTCGTGGCGGCTGGCCAGATGCTCCGCATCCTCGAGGGGGGTGCCGCGCAGCAGCAGTTCGTCGGCCTCGCCAGCGGCGTGCCAGGCATCGGCCTCGGCCTGGGTCATGTGCAGCCACTCCAGGAAATCGCGCTGCTGCTCGAGCCAGATCAGCACGCGCGGCCAGTCACGCGCGAGGGTCTCGTGGGCGAGTTCGACCGTCGCCTCGCTGCCGTCGCGGCCGACCACCACCAGATGATGGGCCACCAGATCGGCGACCGCCGCCGCTTCGCTGCCGCCGTCGCCCCACAGCGCCGAGGCCCGCACCCGGTGGCCGGTGGCCCGGGTGCCGCCCGGCGCCACCTGCAGCAGACGCAGCACGACGCGTCGCATCGCTTCGCGTTCCTGCTCGTCACGCGACTCGAAGGCGCGGTCCGCAGCCTCGACGACGATGCCGCGCAGCCCCCCGAAGCTGTCGTAGGCGGCATTGGTCAGCCAGCCGCTGCGGCGCAGCTCCCATAGCCGGCACAGCGCCATCTGCAGAAACGGCAGGACGCCGGGTTCGTTCTCGCTGCGCGACATCAGGCGGTCCACCAGGCCCGGTTCGAAGGCCAGTCCCAGCCGGTCTGCCGGCCCTTCCACCATCTGGCGCAGGGATTCGGCCGGCAGTGGTCGCAGTTCGAGGCGGGCAGCTGCGGCCAATGGACCGCCCTTGGCGGATTTCGACCACTCCTCGAGCTCGTCGCTGCGCAGGGCCAGCACGACCCGGGCACCACCCTCGGTCAGTTCCCGCACCAGCGCCGCGCCGCGGGCGACGCGACCGGGTTCCGGCACCGCGGCGGCGCTCTCCGCGTTGCGCTCGCCGGCCTCGACCCGCGCCGATTGCGACAGGGCGTCGATGACGACGACCACCGAACCCGGCGGGCGATCGGCAATCGCGGCGATGCCCGCGCAGGTGTCGGCCTCCCGGGTCCGTGCCGGCGGCAGGACGCGGGAAATCGCGGTGTCGGTTGCCGCGATGCTGGGCGCATCGACCAGCTTCCAGTCCGGATGGGTCTTGCGCAGGCTCGGGAACAGGCCGGCGCGCAGCAGCGAACTGCGTCCGCTGGCGCTGGGGCCGATCAGCAGCACCAGCGGGTTCTCGGTCACCAGCCGGGCGAGAATGGCGATCTCTTCGTCGCGACCGAAGAACAGGTCGGCGTGGTGTTCCGCGAACGCAGTCGGCCCGATGTATGGACAGCGCTCTTCGCTCTCGATGGCGGCCGCATCGATGCCGCCGGCCACCGGCCGTGCCTGGGGGCGGCGCAGGATACGCACCAGGTCCTCGACCGCGTCGCTGGTGATGCCGCGGCGCAAATCCACGGTATGGAACTCGGCGAGCGCCGCGTCCGCGGGGGCATCGTTGTCGTGGCCCGGCAGCAGGACCGGCAGCAGTGCGATGTCGCGCCCGGCATCGCGGGCCATCAGCGTCAGCGTCACCAGCTTCTGCTGCTGACTCTCGAAGCCGGCGGAGCCGAGGCATACGGCCAGCGCCCGGGCGTGGGCCAGCATGCCCTCCATGCGCAGCTTCCAGTCGGTACTGACCGCGCCCTGGGCGGCGTCCACCGCGGCACGAATGCCCTGCCCGACCAGAGCCCGGCGCAGCTCGGTGACGTGGGCGGCATCCTGGCCGGCATAGGACAACAGTATGTCGAAGTCGGCGAAGCGCTTGGTCTCGTCGTAGCGCGCCTGGGTCGTGGTGTCGGCCGCCGGCGGATGGACATCGTCGGCCCCGGCGACGCCGCCCAGGCGCGTGGCGGCATCGGCGGCGACCTTCCCGAGGGGGCTGCCGGGGGGCGTGTCGGTCGGCGACAGGCTGACGATGACGTCGGCCAGATGGCTGAAAGTCGCCGCCAGGTGCTCCTTGGCGGCCTTTTCCTCGGGATTGCGCGCGACCCGCTCCTCGAATGCGAACTGCGGGTCGTAGGGGATCGTCAGGTCGCGAAAGCCGATGCCGGCATCGGCCAGCCGGGCCGGCAGCAGGTCGCCGAAGCGCGCGTCGAAGCGGGCGAAGAATTCTGAAAGCAGAGCCGGTGCGCACTGCTCGACGCGCGCCGGCACGACGACGATCTCGATCGGTCGGCCCCGTCGCAGGCCCTCGACCGGCTGGGAGCGGAAGTCCTCGAGCATGCTCCAGGTGCCGTCCACGTTCTGGTGGTTGGCGCCACACATCATGACGATGACGTCGGCCAGCTGGTAGCCGCAGATGCCTCCCATCTCGGTCACGCCGGTACGGCTGTCGATCAGCACCAGATCGTAGCCGGCCTTGCCGAGCGCACGCCGCAACCACTCGAAGAACAGGTCGCCTTCCCAGTTGAAATAGAAATCCTGCCAGTCGAAGCTGCGCAGCGCCAGCGCGTAGCGGGCCAGCTGCTCCGCGGTCAGACGCTGTCCGGCGGGCAGCAGGTCGAGGCGCCCACCCTGGGGACGGCGCGGGAAGATGCTGGCGATGTAGCGGCCGATCTCGCGGAAGTCGTCGCCACCGCCGGTCACCGACATCGCTTCCTTGTAGGCCAGCAGCAGATCGAGCAGGCCGGGCTGGCGGCGCACCGCATCGCGCTGCTCCCGTTCGTCGCCGCGGTAGAAATACTGCTCGAGTCCCGGCGCTTCCAGGTCGAAGTCGATCATCAACACCTTCAGCCCGCGTCGCGACAGCACGTCGGCGACGTTGGCCAGCGCCATCGAACGGCCGACGCCGCCCTTGTAGGAGTAGAAGGTGCAGATCAATTCCGGCCTCCGCCGCCCCAGCCATAGTCACGCTTGGGCTGCAGGCCGCCCTCGCCGAGTTCGGCCGCCAGGGCGCCGAGGGCGCTGCGGTCGGGCTGCGGCTCCTGCAGGCGCGACAGCGTTGCCGGCAGGCTGCAGTGCAGCCAGCGCTTGAAGCGTCGCTCGTTGCCGACCGCCAGCTCGCACTGGGGGTCGAACTCCACCGCATAGCGGTCGAAGGCACCGGCCAGGCGCCGCCGGGTGGCGTCCTCGAGGAGCGCCTCGACTTCCTCGCGGCCGGGATCGAACGGCGACACCGTGACGATCGCGACGAGATCGTTGTTGAAGAACGGCGAGTTCTGGAAAGCCTGGCGCAGGGCCGGATGGAACAGCGAAACCTCGTCGACCAGCACGACGCAGCCGGCGCGGGCAATCGCGCGGTAGGTCGGACGCAGGCGTGCGTTGTCCTCGACCAGCGCGTCGAACGGATACCATTGCAGGCGGACGTGACGCTGGCGCTGTTGGATCTGGCCGCGACGGCCGACGGCGTCGGCGATCTCCTCGGCGATCACGCGCACGCTCGAACCATCCGCACGAAACGGACGCCAGCGATGACGACTGTCGTGGTAGCGGGCCTTCCAGTCGATGCCCTCGACCGCCAGGGCGTGCTTCAGTGCATCGTACTGTTGCTGTTCGGCGCCGGTGAGCTCGGCGAGGAGCGCCGTGTCGTTCTCGAGCTGATCGAGCTCGCCGCGGGTCATCGCCACGATGCAGACCGGCACGCCGACACTGCGGCTGGCCGCCGGTGGCTGGCGATCGGCAAGCCAGCGGCGCGCTGCCCGCAGGGGACTGTCGCCTGCGGACTCGGACGGTGACAGCACGAAGCATTCGTCCGCCAGCCAGGCGGCCGGCAGGTCTTTGCGCCTGACGTTCGACAACAGCAGCGCCAGCGCACCGGTACGGGCCCGCATGACCTGCAGGGTCTCGCTCAGGGTGTCGGCGTCGGCCAGCATCTGGGGCAGCGATTGCGGCGTGATCAGCGCTGCCGCGGCGTGGCATGCGATCGCATTCTCCTCGCGCATCGCAACGCCCCGGGTGTCGTCGGCGAACAGCGTCTCGCTGGACAGCTTGGTCGGCCGCTCGAGCCCGGCGGCGAGCTCGCGGGCGAGTTCGGTGGCCTGTCCGACATCGGCCGGATGATGGGCCAGATAGAGTGCGTGGGTGACCTCCCGCTGCAGCTTCTGCGGCGTGCGGCGCGGGCGCGGGCCGGCATGGGCGTTGGCGTCGGGCAGGTTGCTGACCGCGTTGCAGACCGCGATCGCGAGACCGGCCGGATCCGCGAATTCGGTCGCCAGATGGTCCTCCAGCAGGCGCTTGCGCAGCGCCTCGATGCGTGCGCCGCGCTCGTTGTCGCCGGTGACGCTGTCCATCATCCTTGGCGACCAGGGGGCGTCCTCGCGCAGCACGAAAATCAGGCGATGCTTGTCTGCCGCGGCCTCCATCTCCAATTCGGTGACCGACAGCCGCTTCGGATTCTCGTCCCCCGGTGGCACGAAGCCGTAGCGCCAGGCGAACAGTCCGATGTAGATGTCACAGGCGGCGACGTCCTTGACGCAGGCCGACAGCGGCCGGTCGTCGCGGGCGACATAGTCTTCCATCGCGATGACCTTGATGTTGGCGAGCTGATTGAGCGCCTTGTAGACGGCCTCGCGGTGCTGCTGCAGATCCTTGAAGCTCGATGAAAGGTATACCGTCCGGAAATCCGCCATGCCAGATCCGCTCCTCGATGGGGCGCACGCTGTCGATGCTCAGAGTATAGGTGCGGCTTATGCCCTGTTTTCCTACGGGATACAGGGTGGCATCTGCCCTGCGGGCAGCGCAAGACCCGACCGCCATGACATCGTGGAATATTCAGCAGCGCTGGCGAGCCCGGACGTGACGGAACAGGCGAAAGCAGGGGCTGGCGCCGAGGCTCAGCAGCACCACCCGCGACACGTGACAGGCGGTCACCAGCGGAACCCCCAGCTGCAGGCCGCGCGCGGTCACCGACATCTCGGCGATGCCGCCCGGCGCCGCGGCAAGCACCAGCGTCGCCGTCGCTGCCGGCGCGACCACGGCGAACAGCAGGGCCAGCAGGGTACCGAGTGCCAGTGCGAGCACGGTAGAGGCCAGCGCGGCGCTCATGAAGCGCGGCGCGCGCTCGAAGAAATCCGGCGCGAAGCGTGCGCCGAGGGCGACACCGACCAGCAACTGGCCGCCATTGACCAGCCAGCCCGGCATCGCCGTCAGCGGGACGCCGGCAGCGGTGAGCGCCCCGACCGCGAACAGCGGGCCCAGCACCCAGGCGTTGGCAATGCCGAGCGAGCGCAGCGCGACGACGCCGGCGAGGCTCGCTGCGCCCAGCAGCGGCATGCGCTGCAGGTCCAGTTCGCGGACCAACGGTGCATAGGCATCGCTGCCGTGGGCGCCGGCGAGGGTCAGCGCCAGCGGGATCGTCGCGACGACGACCGTCACCCGCAGCGCGTGGGCGGCGGCGATCAGATCCACCGCGCCGCCATGTCGTTCCGCCAGCACCGCCATCTCGCTGGCTCCGCCGGGCAGCGCGGCAAAGTAGGCGGTGGCACGATCGCAGCCGGCGAGCTTGCGGATCAGCTCGCCACAGATCATGCCCAGCGGCAGCGAGCACGCCGCCAATCCGAGAATCAGCGGCGCGTTGCGCTGCAACTCGGAGATCACCGTCGGCGTGAAGTAGAGGCCGAGTGCCGCACCGATGACCCACTGGCCGGCCTGACGAGAACCGGGCGGTGCCTGCACGGCGAGGCCATGGATGCGCAGGCCGCTGACCAGCAGCAGCGGCCCGATCATCCACGGCAGCGGCAAGTGCAGCAGTGATGCGAACAGCGCGGCCAGGGCCGCCGGCAGCAGCAGGCCGATGCGATGGGTGGCGAATGCGCGCAGCATGGATTTCATGGTGGCGAGTTTACCGCTGCGACGCCTCGCGCCAATTCGGAAAAGCCACAGTTCGTAAGCGATCGCTGCGCATCGCCGGGCGCGGTGTCGCCGGCCTGGTCAGGGCAGCAGCACCGCCGCGCCCTGCAGGCGGCCCTGCCGCAGGTCGTCGAGGGCTTCGTTGGCGCGGATCAACGGGTAGCTGGTGGTATCGACCCGCAGCGGAACCCGGCCGGCTTGATCGAGGAAATCGTCACCGTCCGCGCGGGTCAGATTGGCCACCGAGCGTATGCTGCGCTCCTGCCACAGCAGGCGGTAGGGGAAGGCGGGAATGTCGCTCATGTGGATGCCGGCACAGATCACCTTGCCGCCCGGACGAAGTGCCGCCAGTGCACGCGGCAGCAGAGCACCCACCGGTGCGAAGATCAGCGCGGCGTCGAGCGGTTGCGGCGCTTGCCGGTCGGCATCGCCGGACCAACTGGCGCCGAGATCGCGCGCATGCTGCTGGGCGGCGACGTCGCCCGCGCGGGTGAAGGCCAGCACCCGCCGTCCTTCGGCGACCGCCAGTTGGGCGATCAGGTGGGCGGCGGCGCCGAAACCGTAAAGCCCGACACTTTCGATCGCGCCGCCGAAGGGGTGATCGAGGGCCATCCGGTAGGCACGATGGCCGATCAGACCCGCACACAGCAACGGCGCCGCGTGTACATCGTCGTAGGCGGAGGGCAGCGCAAAGCAGAACAGCTCGTCGGCCACCGTGTACTCGGCGTAGCCGCCGTCCAGCGTGTAGCCGGTGAAGCGGGCAGAAGGGCAGAGGTTCTCGGCACCGCTGCGGCAGAAGCTGCAGTGGCCGCAGGTCCGGCCCAGCCACGGCACGCCGACCCGGCTGCCGATCGGGTGACGTCCGCCGCCGTCGCCATGGGCGACCACGTGGCCGACGATCTCGTGCCCGGGGATCAGCGGCAATGCGGGATCGGGCAGTTCGCCGTCCACCACGTGGAGGTCGGTGCGGCACACCGCGCACGCCGCGACCCGGATCAGGGCCTGACCGGGCCCGGGCGCCGGCAGCGGGCGGGTGCTCGGCCGCAGCGGTTCGCCCGGCCGCTCGAGCACCATGGCCCGCATCGTCCCGGGGATCATCGTGCGTGTACCGGGTTGCCGCGGAATTGCGGACGATTCATCTTCGCTCTCGCGACATTCCACGTGCCGATCTTACCCTTCCGCCGTCGACCGGCGAAAAAAGACGGCACCCGAAGGTGCCGCCGAGACTCCTCACGGGTAGGAGCGGAGGAAATGCTAGTGGGCGCTCGCGCCAGCTGCGCCGACACCGGTCTGGGAGCGGACGTACTGGTCGTCGAATGCGGCGATCTCCTTGTTGGCGCGTGCGCTGTTGTCGGTGACCGAGAGCAGCCACGAGAAGAAGAACGCGATCGGCAGCGAGAACAGGGCCGGCTGGGTGTAGGGGAAGATCGGCTCGGGATTGCCGAGCACGGTCACCCACACCGACTTCGACAGGATCACCATCGTCACCGCC
>JAGRGB010000181.1 GCA_020445745.1 Rhodocyclaceae bacterium
ACCGACAGCGCGACGTCGATCGCCAGGACGCCGGTGGCCATCACGTTCACGAAGCCGGCGGCGGTCAAGGATACGGTGGCGCTGACTGCGGCGGATCCGCCCGCCTGGGCGCCGCCGGACACCGACAGCTCGCCGGCCGTGGTGGCGGTGGGGCTGGCCGAGCCGCCCGGCTGGGCGCCGCCGGTGGCGGCCAGCGATACGGTGATGTCCATCACCACCGCGCCGCCCGGCTGCGCGCCGCCGCTGGCCTGCAGATCGGCGTCGGCCGACGGCGTGGCGCTGCCGCCGGCCTGGGCGCCGCCCGAGACCGACAGGTCGCCGGCGACGTTGCCGGTGGGGTTCGCCGATCCGCCCGGCTGGGCACCGGCGGCGGCCTGCAGATCGGCGCTGGCGGATGGCGTGGCGCTGCCGCCGGGCTGGGCACCGCCGGAGGCCAGCGCCGCGAGGGTGGCCGCCAGGTTTGCATTGCCGCCGGCCTGGGCGCCGTCGGCGGCGGCGAGCAGCAGCTCGGCGGAGAGGTTCAGGATGCCGGCGACCTGGGCGATTCCGGCGGCGCTGAGGGTGACGGTGGCCGTCGGGTTGGCGCTGCCGCCGGTGACGGCGATCTCCGCGGCCGACAGCGCGACAGAGGCGGCCGGGGTGGCGCTGCCGCCCGGCTGGGCGATCGTGACGCCGGCCAGCGCGACGGTGGCGGACGGCGTGGCGCTGCCGCCGGGCTGGGCGCCGCCGGAGACGGAGAGGTTACCGGTGGCGCCGCCGCCGGGCAGGTTGAACCAGGCGTGCGGATCGCCGTCGCGGTACAGTTGCCAGAGGTTCCTGAAGACCTCGGCGCGCTCCTCCGTGTCGAGTTCGCGATTCCAGACGGCCCGCGCGATGTTCCTTGTGAATGCCCCCTGCCTCTCCACGCCAAATGAGGAGCGGCGAACCATCCCGACATAGAGCGTGTGGGATGGCGTTATGTCGTCTGTCGCGGCGCTGGCCGTCCCGACGCTGGTGCCGTCCACGAAAAGTTCGAAATCAGTGGCGCTGCGGCACACTGCAATGGAAATTCGCGGCTGCTGATTCTGGATATCGTAGTCGTTGCCTGAAACGATCGACACTCCCGCGTCGGTCATGAACCGGGGGCACGACTTGCCGGCAAAACCTGAAAAAGACCCGATGTAGATACCGTCGGACGGCGGCGCGCCGAAACCCATCTGCGCGTCGTGTGCGTGCCCCGTCGAGTTGTAGCAGATCAGCATCGTCACCGGGAACCCCGAGACGTTGTGATCCGTGTGCATCCAGCCTGTGTTTACGCTGGGACCGACGTCGCCATGCCAGCCCTTGTGGGCCTGGAATTCGGCCATGTCCGGCGTCGATGTGTACGGCTTGCCGTAACTGCCTCGAACGAGGTCGAACGGGGAACCACAGGTCAGAAGAACGAGCCCCTGCGTCAGGCTAGAGCGCCACTCCGGCTCTACGACGCCCCCCAATGGTTGCTCGGTGAGCCGGCGAGGCAGGTGCAGGTACGACATCAGGCAGCCGGCTGATAGCTGATCGGGGTGACTTTCATCGTCCAGCCGGCGCTAACCGAAACCCCGGTATCGACGTTGTACAGGTACAGCTCGCACTCGCGCGGCATGCCGTGCGCACGGGCGTTCAGCGTCTGCGTCGTGTCGGCGCTGACCACGAGGGTGGCCACCTTGCGGTACGGATACGACGTGGTCGGCACCGGCGCATCGAGCGTGCCGTCGACGTTCAGCTCGCGCGCGACGACGGCCAGGATCTTCCCCGCGGTGGGCGCTGCCGCGAACGATCCGCTGAACGCGATTTCCGCGTCCGGGAATCCGCCGCCGTCAGCCGCCACGCTGTAGCTGAATGCCGGCGCGGCCGACATCGCGCCGCTGGCAACAGCCGCGCCGCTCGAAACGACCGTCTTCGGGGTACCCGCTACCAGCGTCAATTCATTCGCCATCGTCAGGCCTCGTTCAGCGCGGCCGACACGTCGCGTATCGGCACCGGGTCGGCGGTCTCGGCCATGGCCTTGACGGTGGCGCAGGTCGCCGCAAGCCCCGGGATGCCGGCCGCGATCAGGTCGAGCATGCTGCGCGCGGCATTGGCGCCGATGTCCAGGCCTTCGGGCTGGGTCAGCCAGCGCCAGGCGCTGCCGACGGTCTCCTGGTAGGCCGGATGATCCGCCACGGGCACCCCCATCGCGACGAGGACAGCCGACAGCCACGGCTCGACGATGCCGGCGTCGGCCGCGGCGGCGCTGTCCTTCAGCGCGGACAACAGGCGACTCGCGTCTACGACGCCCAGGGACTTGCGCACCCCAAGCTCCGACACCCGGCGCTCGGCGATGCGCGTGCGGCCGGCCGACAGGGCGTCGGCGATCGCGATGTCGTTGCGGGCGGTGACCAGGGGGTCGAGGGTGGTCAGTTCGCCGGCGCCGAGGCCGCGGCCGATCAGGGCCTCGAGGGCGGATTGCTGGGCTGGCGTCATGGGGTGGTCAGCGCCTCAGTTGTCGATGAAGAACTGGAACTGGGCAGGCGCGAAGTTGATCGTGATGCCGGCCGAGGTGGCGTCGAAGGGGGCGGCCAGGTCGAGGCAGATCCACTGGTTGCCGGCCGAGGCGGCGTCGTAGCCGCGCAGGGCATTCAGCGTGCCCCAGCTGGCGGTGGTGGTCGGCCAGGTGATGGTGACGTTGTTCGACGTGGTGCCGCTGGTGCCGGTGCTGGCCACCGTGCTGGCCGCGCCTTGGGTGCCAGCCCAGTTGGCGAGGCTGGCGGTGACGGCGACACGGGCGTAGGCGCCGCCCGACGGCTCGGTGCCGGGGCCGGCGTCGGTGCACGCGTCGGTGGTGAAGCCCCAGTGCATCGTCGCCGGGGCGGTGAGGGTCTGGCCGCGCAGCAGCGCGTCGATCAGCGCGTTTTCGGCGAAGTCGGACAGCGGGCCGGCGGTGGCCGGC
>JAGRGB010000024.1 GCA_020445745.1 Rhodocyclaceae bacterium
AGCGACCGCGGCCCGAAGCGCTCGCCGCGCCGGGAGCAGCGCCGGGCCGCCGGCGGCGCCATGGCAGACGCGATGGCGCGCGCGCTGAGGCGATAGAATGAACCATCCCGACGCTACGCCCCGAACGGCCATGACGACGATCTACGGCATCCGCAACTGCGACACCATGAAGAAGACCTTCGCCTGGCTCGAGGAGCACGACGTCGCCTACGACTTCCACGACTACCGCAAGGCCGGCATCGACTCGCAGCGCCTGCACCAATGGTGCAAGGTGCTGGGCTGGCGCACCCTGGTCAATACCCGGGGCACCACCTGGCGCCGGCTCAGCCCCGAGCAGCGCGAGTTCGACACCCAGTCGGCCGCGGTGCAGCTGATGCAGGAGAACCCGAGCCTGATCCGCCGCCCGGTGGTGGAGACCGACGACGGCCACCTGCTGGTCGGCTTCGCGCCGGCCACCTTCGCCAGTTTTCTCGGGCGGCGCGATGACTGACACCACCGGCGACAGCTTCGTGCGCCGCTTCCTGTTCGACGATCTGGAGATCCGCGGTGCCTTCGCACGCCTCGGCAGCGTTTGGCTGCGCATCCAGCACGGACGGGGCTACCCGCCGGCGCTCGGCAGCGTCCTCGGCCAGGTGGCCGCGGTGACCGCGGTGATCGCCGGCAACCTGAAGCAGCCCGGTCGCCTGACCTTCCAGCTCCAGGGCCACGGCCCGGTGGAGCTGCTGGTGGTCGACTGCGACGCCAGCCTGAACATTCGCGGCCACGCCCGTGCCGGAGCCTTCGACGCGGCCTTGCCGCCAGCGCGGCTGTTCGCCGACGGCCGCCTGATGCTGACCCTCGACGTGCCCGGACTGGACCGCCCGTACCAGAGCTTCGTGCCGATCGAGGGCGAGTCGGTGGCAGCAATGTTCGCGGGCTACCTTGAGCGCTCCGAGCAGCAGCACACCGGCCTGTGGCTGGCCGCCGACGAACAGGCCGCGAGCTGCCTGTTCGTGCAGAAGCTGCCCGGTGCCGACAGCCGCGATGCCGACGGCTGGTCACGGGTCCATCGGCTCGCGACGACGGTCACCGAGGACGAACTTCTGGGGCTCGATTGCGAAGATTTGTTGCGGCGGCTGTTCCATGAAGAGACCGTCCGCCTGTTCCGGAGCCGCGCGCTGCGCCACGACTGGCCCCGCGACCGCGAACGCATCGCCGACGTGCTGCGCAGCCTCGGCCGCGACGAAATCGAGCGCATCATTGACGAACAGGGAGAAGCGCGGATCCACGACGAACTGTCGAACCACGAGTACGTGTTCGACGCGGACGAACTGCGCGACCTGATCGAGCATCCCCCGACCCTTCAGTGAGCAGCGCGGCCGGCAGGCCACGCCAACTTGCCGGCAGCAGCGGCGAAAAGTAGACTTTCGCGATTTAGCCGGCATCCGCTACGCCAATGACCGACGCATCAGTTCCAAAGCCCGTCGAATTCTGCGACAGCACCCTCGGCGTGATGGTCGCGCTGCTGCGCGAGACCGAGCCGGCCAAGCTCGCCGACGCACTGCACGTGATGCTCGGCGGCATGCCCGACTTCTTCAACGGCGAGCCCCTGGTGCTCGACTTCGGCGCACTGTCGAAGATCCCGGCGCGAATCGACTGGACCGGCCTGACGAGCCTGCTGCGACGCTACCGCACCCAGCCGGTGGCGGCGTGCAACCTGCCGGAGAGCCTGGTCCCCGGCGCACGCCATGCCGGCATCGCGATCCTCGGCTCCGAACACACCCGCGCCGCCGCGCCGCCGCAGCAGCGGCCAGCCGCGGAACCGGAACCGCAGCCGGCGCCACCGCCGCCGGTCCCGGTGGTCGCGCCGACGATGTACATCGACCGGCCGGTGCGCTCGGGACAGCAGATCTACGCCCGCAATGCCGACCTGGTGCTGCTCGGCGGTGTCAGCCACGGCGCCGAGGTCATCGCCGACGGCAGCATCCAGTGCTACGGCCCGCTGCGCGGGCGCGTGCTGGCCGGCGCCCACGGCGACACCGCCGCCCGCGTGATCAGCTCGAACTTCGGTCCCGAACTGGTCTCGATCGCCGGCGTCTATCGCACCTTCGAAAGGGGAATCCCGCCCGCTGTCGCGGGCCGGCCCACCCAGGTCCGGCTGCGCCACAGCGCAGACCGGCAGGAACTGAACGTAGAGCCACTATCGCTGGACTGAACCAGCCCACCGGGACAACAAGGACAAGAGGTCATCGTGCGCGTAATCGTCGTTACATCGGGCAAGGGTGGGGTCGGCAAGACCACCACGAGTGCTGCATTCTCATCGGGCCTCGCGCTGCGCGGCTTCAAGACCGCAGTCATCGATTTCGACGTCGGCCTGCGCAACCTCGACCTGATCATGGGTTGCGAGCGCCGCGTGGTCTATGACCTGGTCAACGTGATCAACGGCGAAGCCCGGCTGAACCAGGCGCTGATCAAGGACAAGAACACCGACAACCTGTTCATCCTGCCGGCCTCCCAGACCCGCGACAAGGACGCGCTGACCGAGGAAGGCGTCGAGAAGGTGCTTCACGAACTCGAGCACATGGCCTTCGACTTCGTCGTCTGCGACTCGCCGGCCGGCATCGAGCGCGGTGCGGTGCTGGCCCTGACCTTCGCCGACGAAGCCCTGGTGGTCTCCAACCCCGAGGTGTCCTCGGTGCGCGACTCCGACCGCATCCTCGGCATCCTGCAGTCGAAGTCGCGCCGCGCCCAGGAAGGCCGCGACCCGGTCAAGGAGCACCTGCTGGTCACCCGCTACTCGCCCAAGCGCGTCGACGACGGCGAGATGCTCTCCTACAAGGACATCCAGGAACTGCTGCGGGTACCGCTGATCGGCGTCATTCCCGAATCGGAAAACGTCCTCCATGCCTCCAACCAGGGCACGCCGGCGATCCATCTGAAGGGCACCGAAGTCGCCGAGGCCTACCAGGACGTGGTCGCCCGCTTCCTCCAGGAGGAGCGTCCGCTGCGCTTCGTCGATTACGACAAGCCGGGAATACTCAAGCGCCTCTTCGGAGGGAAGTAAGCCATGTCCCTGCTCTCCTACCTCTTCGGCGAGAAGAAGCGCACCGCTTCCATCGCCAAGGAGCGTCTGCAGCTGATCATCGCCCGTGAGCACGTGGGCGGCGGCAGCGGCCCCGATTTCCTGCCGGCGCTGCAGCGCGACCTGATCCAGGTGATCTCGAAATACGTCCCGGTCAACCCGGACGACATCAAGGTCCAGCTCGAGAAGCAGGACAACTACGAGGTTCTCGAAGTCAACATCGTCCTGCCGGAACAGGAACGTGCGCGCGGCACCTGAACCCGGCCGGCAGATCCGCCCGGGTGGTGAAATCGGTAGACACACCGGACTTAAAATCCGGAGCCGCGAGGCGTGCGGGTTCGAGTCCCGCTCCGGGCACCAAGAACTCATCTGCTGACCGCCACCTATGAATAGTTTGTTTATTAAAAACAACAAGTAAATCGATTTCTCTGTCCAAGACTGGACACGAAGAAACAGGCGCAGCCAGCAAAATTTGCGGGTAGATTTGCGGGTAGTTTCGGTAAGATGGACATCGGACGCATGCATTTACCCACAAGCTGGGCGATGCTGACGGACAACCAGATCAAGAACGCCCGACCGCGTGACAAGGCCTACAGGCTTGCCGACGGCGCCGGCCTGCACCTGGAGGTGTCACCCGCCGGCGGGAAGCTGTGGCGCCTGCGTTATCGCTTCGGGGGCAAGGAAAAGGTTCTGGCGCTGGGGAAGTACCCCAACGTGCGCGGACCTGACGCACGCAAGCGGGCTGCGGAATCCCGCCAAGCCATCGACGAAGGCATTGACCCCGCGGCCGAGCGGAAAGCCGCCAAGGAACGCACGCGCGTCGCCGGTGATGGCAGTTTCGAGGCGGTGGCCCGGACCTGGATTGCCAAGGTGGCACCGACCCGCAACCAGAATACCCAGTCGAAGCACTTGGCGATTCGCGCAATCGACCCTGACCTGCCGCTCGATCGATCGATCAGCAGCTCAACGGCGTGAGTGCGAGTGGCGCAGCCATCCGTCTTGGCGAGTCAAAGACAGCGCGTCGTCTTGAAGATCGGGTGACCGGGCTTCTTCGGGTGGCAGATGGCTGCGGTGGCGTTTTCGGTGGTGGCGCCGCGGCATGGCGACCGGGCTCTGTCGGCGGCCAACTCGCCGTCCCGTTCGAGTTGTCCGCGGCCAGTGGCTAGTCGCACGACAATGCGGTAGCCGAGGAGAAGTGCAACCGCTGCCGCATAGGGCCAAGCCAGCGGATCGCCGGGCTTTGCCTGTAGATCGATGTGCAGCACGGCCAGGATCGACATCGGATATACCAATCTGTGCAGCGGCTTCCAGCGCTTCCCGAGGCGCTTCTTCGCTGCATTCGTCGAGGTGAGCGCCAGCGGCAGCAGGCCGAAGAAGGTGGCCACACCGATCGCAAGGTGGCGCTTGTCGCGCAAGTCCTCGAGCAGCCATGCCCACTCGCCCTCGACCTCCAGCACGAAGTACGCGCCGGCGTGGAACGCGGCCCAAAGGAACGCCGACAGTCCCAGTGGGCGTCGCAATCGGATCAACCAGTTCCAATCGCTCGCACGGCGGCCAAAACGGTAGCCGACGCGGGTACACACTCGCATCAGCGCGTGCTTCGCCGGCGTGATCGCCAGGCTGCCGATCAGCGCCAGGATCGCCCATTGCCCACTCTCGGCGATCAGCGCTTCGATTGGATTGACGCCAAGGTGATCGAGCCGATATCGGAGCAGCAACACGGCCATCGGCGCTGTAAGCGCCGCCCAGACGAGGGCGGCCGAGCGTCCATGTCTTCCCTTTCCGGTGGTCCGGCTCACAAGCGGTCCGCTTCGTCCATGCCCTGGTACAGGCCCGTCACCGCATCCCCATAGCCGTTGAAGGGTTCGGTGCGCCGCTTGCGGGATTCGCCGATCCGGGTCTCGCGCGAGTGGCTGCCACGCGCCAGTGCTCGGCTCGGGTCCACATTGGCGAAGAAGCCGTAGTCGTCCGGAGCGACCAAGTTCCAGGTGGTCGCCGGACGGGTCTCGACAAGATCGATCGCGACGATCGACTTGATGCTCTTGAAGCCGTACTTCCAAGGCACGACGAGACGGACCGGCGCGCCGTTCTGCGGCGGCAGGGGCTTGCCATACAGGCCGGTCACGAGCGTTGTATAGGGATGCATTGCCTCGGCGATGGTCAGCGCTTCGGTGTATGGCCATGGCAGGCTGTCGCGGCGCTGCCCGATCATGTGCTTGCGATCGAGCAGCGCGACGAAGCGCACGTAGCGCGCGCGGGAGGTCGGGCGCGCGAGCGCCAGCAACGGCGCCAGTGAGGCACCCAGCCAGGGCACGACCATCGACCAGCCTTCCACACAGCGGAGCCGAAAAATGCGTTCCTGCTGGGCGAAACGGCGGATCAGGTCGTCGACGCCGATCTCGAATTCATGCTCGACCTCGCCGCTGATCTTCACCGTCCAAGGATGCAACGGGAGTTCGCCGGCCAGCGTGGCGACCGCCTCCTTGTCCGGCGAGAATTCGTAAAAATTATTGTAAGTGGTTATTTCCCGCCAGGTGTTCAAGCGGTCGCCTGGAAGCAGACCAGGCAGCGCAGCGGCCCACGACGGTTTCGGCAGCCACGCCGCCACTGCCGTCGCAGCGGCCCCAAAGAGCACCCGGCGACGCGCGAGATACACCGCCTCGGGGGTGATCTCGCTCGCCGCGATCGCAGGCGGGTGGCAAATCAGCATGCCGATCTCAGTAGGGCAGTTCCGGCAGCGCGAGGTTGATCTGCGGCGAAGTCAGGGCCTGCATGAAGGCGACGATGTCCTGCATTTCCTGCTGCGAAAGACCCAGCTCCCGCATCTCCGGCGAAATGTCCTTGCGAACGACGCCGCCCTTGTTGTAGTGCTCGACGACCTCCATCAGGGACTTCGCCGATCCGTCGTGGAAGTACGGTGCCGTGCGAGCGACTTCGCGCAGCGTCGGCGTCTTGAACGCGCCTTTCAGCACCGCGATCGGCTTGATCGCGTAACGGCCGACATCGGGTTCGGGCGCTCCGTAGGATGGCAGGCCAAGGTTGTGAAATCCGTTGTCCGTGAAGTTCGGTGCCTGGTGGCAAACCGCGCAATTGCCCTTGTTCTCGTCCGTGAACAGGCGAAATCCGCGGATCTGGCTGGCCGACATCGCATTGGCATCGCCTCGCAGCCAGCGGTCGAACGGCGAGTTGTTGCTGATCACGGTGCGCTCGAAGCTGGCGATTGCCTTCGACACCGTCTTGTCGTCGATCGCCTCGCCCGGATAGGCGGCAGCGAAGGCCGCTGCGTAATCGGCGTCCGACTTCAACCACGCGAACAGGCGATTGAGATTCATCGCCATCTCTACCATCGACTCCATCGGGCCCATGGCCTGGTCTTCGAGCGACTTCTTGCGCCCGTCCCACATCTGGATGCTGTTGAACGCGGCGTTCACGATGGTCGGCGACGCCCGCTGCAGGTCCTTGCCCTGGATGCTCTTGGCCGTCGCACGGCCGTCGGCCCAGCCCAATACCGGGTTATGGCAGGTGGCGCAGGAGACGCTGTTGTCCGCCGACAGCCGCGGATCGAAGAAGAGCTTCTTGCCCAGTTCCACGCGTTCCGGAGTCGGCGCGTTCTCGGTGGGATAGGGAACCCCGGGCAGCAGCCAGGTCATGTCATCGGCGTGCGCGAGGAGTTCGGCCGGGCCTGCCGCGCCGACGGATCCAGCCACGGCGATGGCACAGGCAGTCAGAATGTTCTTGAGCTTGTTCATGTGAATCCTCTGATCAAAGCATTGCTAGCGCGGGGCGTCTTCGGGTGCGATCGAGCGCAGGAAGGACACCACGTCGGAGATCTGTTCTTCGGTCAGTTCCGCCCCCCAAGGTGGCATGAACTCGGACCGAGCCATCGGCGCCCCGCCGCGGCGGATGATCAGTTCCTTGTACTCATCAGTCTTGTCGCTCTTGCGCAAATTGGCCGGTGGCGGGGTATAGAGTTTCGCTGCGCGTCCCTTGCCATCTGCATTCTGACCATGGCAGAGCACGCAGTAGTTGGAGAACACGATCGAGCCGCGATAGACCCTCGCTTCTGGTGAATCGCGGTGAGGGAAGTCGACGTCGCTTGGCAGATCGACAGCGGCGGCCATCGGTGACGCGGTTGCTGCGCCGAGCAGCATCAGCGAGACAGCGGCAGCACGCACGCCGTGGCGCTTCATTCCGAAACCTCGACCTTCAGGATCATGTCCGGATGGATCGCGCATTCCACCTCGGCCTGCCCTGCCTTGTCGAAGACCACTTTCTTCGATTGCCCTTGTGGGTACGAGCCAAGATCGAAGGTCTTGATGTCGGAGAGCGAAAAGACGTTGTGGTTGAACGGATCCGCATTCACGAATTCGACGCTGTCGCCGACCTTGACATTCAGGCTCTTCACGGAGAAGGCCTTGCCCTTTTGCTCGACGACGTGGTTGGCGGCCAGCGCCGAAGAGACGAGGGCACAAAATGCGAGGGGAAACGCGAGGTATTTGTTGAGCATGATGGCTCCTTGAGAATTGAAGCGTGCAGGATTGGATGCGATCGACGTGGTGGCTTGCACGGCTACAGCTTGAACCGACTCAAGACTTGCCCCAGACCACTGGAGGAATGCTGCAGTTCCTCCGAACAGTCGCGCAGCAACGCCGCTTGCGCCGTACTGGTGCTGGTCATCGCGCTGAGTTTCTTGATCGTGCTCGGAAGCCCTGCCGCGGCGCCCTGCAGGGCGCGGCTGAGTGCGTCGATGTTGCGCATGACCTCGACCACCGCCGCGGTCTGCTGCTTCGAATCGTGGATCTCCGCGGCGATTTCCCGCAGCGCTTGCTGACTGGTAGCCGCATTGTCGCTGGCGGTTTCGAGCGAATCGAGCGTATCGCCGACAAAGCCGCGGACGCTTCCGGCAATTCCCTGGATTTCCTCGGTCGCGCTACGGGTGCGCTCGGCGAGCGTTCTGACTTCGTCGGCCACGACCGCAAATCCGCGCCCCTGATCACCGGCGCGCGCAGCCTCGATGGCCGCGTTCAGCGCGAGAAGATTGGTCTGCTCCGAAATCTCTCCAATCGAACCGGTAATCTTGCTAATCGATTCCACCGCCTTGGCCAACTCGGCAGCGGTGCCGCGCGTGCCCGCCATCTGGCCATGGAAGGCATCGAACGTATTGAGCACGTCCGACATCCGCTGTGCATTGCGCTTGATCGCAGTGTCGGTGGCGTCGCTCGTTTCACCTAGGCGACCCACCGCAACGGATGTTTCCGATGTTACGTGTCCAACCGATTCCGCAAGTCTGCGAACCTCGTCGACAGCCGCGATCAGTTCCAGCCTGCTGGCGTTCACGTCGTTTGCCAGCCCGTCCAATTTGGACGTGTGGGCACTCACTTGGCTGGAGCGGTCGTGGATGGATTGGACGACGCCTCGCAGCCCGTGGATGGTCTGCAGCAGTGTGCCCAGCGTGCGTCCCACTTCGTCGCTACCATTGACCTGCGCGGCCGGCAGCAGATGGCCTTCGGATAGTTTCCGGATTTCTCTCCCGAGCGAGGACAGCGATCGAACCAGCAGTTGCCGGCCGAGAATGGCGAAGAGCAGGCTCAGCAGGACCCCTGCCGCCGCTGCGATCGCCACCATGCGCGTTGCCGCCTCGGCCTCCATCTTCTTCTCGGTCGCCACTTCGTTGAGAATTCTGGGTGAATTGGCGACGATCGATTCACCGAGCGATGCGATTTCTTCCAGGTCGACCGAAATCCCTTTCAAGCTTGCCAGGGCCGCGGCATCCTGGTCGCGCTTGGCGAACTTGATCACCTGCAGGCGTGGCCCCTTGATCTTCTCGTTCAAGGCCACCAAACGGCCGACGGATCCATCATCCGGCCACTTGGCAGACAAGCCTTGCAGGGTCTCTTCCAGTTCCGACGCGAGGCGGATCGCGTTGACCGCGTTGCTGCGAATGTCGTCGGCCTCGGATGCCGTGATCAGGGCGTAAAGGGCACGATCCATCGCCACCGAGGCCCGCCGCGCATCGGAAGCCGAACTCAGGCTTTCGCCCGCCGATGCGACTGCTTCGGCGAACTCGTTCGCGAATTTGGTGGTCGTCTGCGCCGCAAAGAAACCGAGTCCTGCCACCGAGACGGCAGGTACTGCGACCATCGTCACCAGCTTGGTCCCCCAGGGGACGTTTCCGAGCAACCGTTCAAACCAGCTGAACATAGGGACACCTTGCCGATAGCCAGTGGGCCAAGAAGCATTCCTTCATCACCCGGGGGTTGTCGGCGCATTCGACGACAACTTGAGCAGGCCGCGGGGTTCTGGCTTGCAGGCTTCCGACGCCCGGTCAGAATCGGATGACCTGCGAACGGGTGCTCGGTGGATCCGCCTCGGCAAGGGCCGCAGGCCGATAGCCGCAGCGACAGTTGCTTCGGCGCAATGGCAAAAAGTGCGTCCCAAGGGGTCGGAAGGATGGGTGGAATGGGCCTCGGAAGGTGATGCCGGGATCGCGTCCAGCGCCTTGCGGAGGCCGCCGGGTAGAGTTGCCGCTACCCGATAGTGGCAGGCCGGACGACCGCGACCGCCGAAGCGCCGAATGAGGCCGTGCGGCGGCATTCAGCGGTCTACCGTCGTTCAGACGGACGGACTCGGGCCTGAACGAGCGGCAGCAACTGGCCGCGGTCGTGTCCCTGGCCGCCTGCCGACCCAGCTGGAGTGGCTGCCGCTGATTGCCGCAGCGCGGCGAAAGGGCGCTGTCGGCGGTGACAGTCCCTTGGGGCTCCAGCGACAGTTGCTCTGGAGGCGCCGAGCGCCACTGACGAGGGGGGCGACAGAGGTCGCGTACCAGCTTTCCCCGAAACCCCTTCCTTGGCGGCCGATCGGGCTTCGGATGCCTGCGCCGCGTGCCTCGCGGCCGGCAAGTACCGGTACAGGCTGGACGCGCCGACGCCAAGGCATCGGCTACACCTTCGACCGTGATTTCCGGGTCGGCGATCAGCGCCCGGGCCTGCTTGAGGTCCTTGTCCGAGATCGCCCGCGGCCGGCCGCCCATGCGGCCGCGACTGCGCGCCGCATCCAGGCCCGCGCGGGTGCGCTCGCGAATGATCTCGCGCTCGAACTCGGCGATCGCGCCGAACACGGCAAGGATCAGACACCCGCCGGCGCTGGCCGTATCGACGTTCTGCGTGAGGATCTCGAGGCCGATGCCGCGCCGCTCCAGGTCTTCGACCGTCTCGAGCAGTTGCCGGCTCGAGCGCGCGAGCCGGTCCGGTTTCCATACCACCAGCCTGTCGCCGCCGCGCATGGACTAGAGCGCGGCATCAAGTGCCGCCCGATCGCGCTTCGCGCCGCTCGCGGCTTCCGCGAATACGCGCTCGCAGCCGGCGTCGCGCGACGTCCGTGTCTGGCTGCAATCCTGGCCGACGGACAGCAGAGGTTCCCCGCGGGCCTTGGCGGGCGCATGAACCGCGCCATCGCCCAGGTCACGTGGGGCAGGATGGCCTCGGCCCTTGCCATGGCTCGGGCAGGCGGCATCGGCCAAGCGAGCCTGTTGCTCGTCGAACGGCACGAGCGCGGCGCCGGTCTCGTCGATGAACCGGCGCGACTGGGCGCGCATCGTCGGTTGCCGGCGGGCGCGCGCCACGATGGGCGCCTCTGGCAGGCTGGCGGCCGAAATCCTGCAGACGGGGTTCGCTTCGAGCGCAGCGACGATGCGCTCGTGCTCCGGCTCGTGCATGCGCCATGGGAGCACGGCCGAGGCGTCGACCACGATGCGCCGTGTTCGCCGTAGCCCAGGATTTCGTCGTCGGTGCGCATCCCGGCCGGCACATGGGGCGGCAGCGTATCGACCACGCGCGCCGGCGCTGCGAGTCTGTCGCGCAACGGCTGCTGCTGAGTCGGCACGGCACCCAGGCCCGCGCGGGACCGCAGGCTTTCGCGCACGGCCTCGGTCACGGGGAAGCCTTCGGCAGCGGCGACACTGCTGCGCCCGGTGTTCGATCTCAGGGTCGTCGATCACGATGGCCGCTCCAGTCTCCTGCTATTCATCCAAGCGATGTTGGTTGCGGGAGCATGAACAAAGAGTTGGTTTTGGGAGAGAATCCGGCGGTGTCGTAGGCCAGATGTGCCATCCGTCCCATCGGCGCGATGCGATGCGGCAGTCGCAGCATCGCTGCAGGCCTCGACCGCTATCATCGACACATCGGCCGCGCAGCCCGAGTCCCAGGTTGCGCCGTCGCGTCACACGTCGAAGCCGCTCGGCGTGGCCGGGCATGCGCGGCAGGCATGAACGTGCAGCGAGCACCTGGAGGGCAACGAGATGGCCAAACCCGCTTCACTGAAACCCACGCGACGCGTCGCAATCGCCTGCCAGGGCGGTGGTGCCCAGACCGCCTTTACCGCCGGCGCGCTGAAGATCCTGGTGGCCGGCGAGAGGGAAGGCGGCTACCGCATCACCGGCTTGAGCGGCACCTCGGGCGGCGCCATCTGCGCTGCGCTGGCCTGGTGCGGCCTGGTCGCCGAAACTGCCAGGGAAAAGGGCAGGCAGCGGGCCATCGCGATGCTCGACGCATTCTGGCACGACAATTCGGCCCTGTTGCCGCCCGAGCTGATCTGGAACGGCTGGACGGTACTGACCGCGGAACTCCAGGACAGCGGCTTGATGCCGACCTTCGGCACCAGCCCCTACCTGCCGCCGGTGGACGCGGCGACCGAGCTGCTCAAGTCGGTCGCGCCGCGTCGCCAGTTCTTCGACCTGCGCGACCTCCTCGATACGCACCTGCCCCTCGCCGAGGCCGCCCAGCCGGTGGCGGAGCCGAGGCTGCTGGTCGGAGCGGTCGAGGTGCTCTCGGGTCAGTTCAAGGCGTTCGACTCGTCCCTCGCGGAGATCAGCCTCGATGCGATCCTGGCATCGACGACGCTGCCGACGATGGCCAAGGCGACCCGCATCGGCGACGCGGTCTACTGGGACGGGCTGTTCTCGCAGAACCCGCCACTGCGCGAGTTCCTGCAGGGCGTCGAGCTCGGCGACAAGCCGGACGAGATCTGGATCGTTCGCATCAACCCGCAGCTGCGCAACTCCGAACCGACCACCAGCGAGGCGATCCAGGACCGGCGCAACGAGCTGGCGGGAAATCTGTCGCTCAATCAGGAGCTGGACTTCGTCCGCAAGGTCAATGCATGGCTTGCGAGCGGCAAGCTGGCCGCCAGTGACAAGAAGCCGATCGCGCTCGCGGAAATCACCATGAGCGAGGGCTACGCCGAGCACCTCGACTACGCGTCCAAGCTGAACCGTGCGCCGACCTTCATCGCCGGCCTGATGGCGGACGGCGAGGAGCAGGCAGCCGCGTTCCTGCGGGGCCGACGCGCTGGTCGCAAATAGCCAGCGACGCAAAGCGGGCGGCCCGGGTGCAGCGGCGTCGGTGGCGCGCGGCCGACACCGGACCGAAATCGCCGCACCGGCCGGCCTGATCCGCCGGCCCGCCAGTCGCCCACAATGGCTGCGGGCGTGGAAGCTAACGTCATGGCGGGAGTAACATCCCCGCTGACATCCCGTCCGACCATCCCGGAGCCATGACCGAGCGCGCGCCCGACGGCTACTCGATCTTCATCAGCTATGCGCATGCCGACGAGGCGTTCAAGGACGCGCTCACCCTGCAATTGAAGGGCTTCCGGCGCGAGGGCCTGCTCGCGCCGTGGGACGATCGCTGCATCGACGGCGGTGACGACTGGCATGACGAGATCGCCCACGCGATCGAGCGCTGCGACCTCGCGCTGTTGCTGGTGAGTCCGGCCTTCATTGCATCGGACTTCATCTACGGCGAGGAGTTGCCACGGCTGCGCGAACGGTGCGAGCGCGATGGCATCCGCATCGTGCCGATCATCCTGCGGCCTTGCACCTGGCGGCTCCAGGAGCAGATCGCTTCGTTGCAGGCGCGGCCCGCCGACGGCAAGCCGATCATCGGTTTCGCCGAGCACACCGGCGAGCGCGACCAGGCCTGGCTCGAGATCGTCGAAGAGATCGTCGGCTGGGCCCGCCAGCCCCGGACCGCCGCTGTGCCGACAGCCGGTCCTCGAGCCGCCGACGCAGCGCTGGCAAGCCTCGACCGGCTGCGCGCAGCCCTCGCCGCCGGTGAGCCGGAAACCCTCGACGCAGCGACCCACCAGCGCCTCCTCTCGCACAGCCCGCGCGATCTCGACGACTATCGCATCACACGCTTTGCGCAGTGGTCGCAGCCACGCTACCGGATCGACAAGCGCTTCACCCGCCTGAACGTGCTGCTCGACCAGGGGCCGAAGGCGCAAGGCCAGCGCTGGCAGGAGCAGGCCCAGGATTTCGTTGACCTGCGGGAAGTGCTGGCCCAGGTCGGTGCGCCGGCGCTGGTGCTGCTCGGCCCGCCCGGCTGCGGCAAGAGCACGCTGCTGCAGCGCCTCGAACTCGACCTGGCCATCGACGGGCTGCGCGCCGCCGACCCGGCGACCGCGCCTGTCACGCTGCTGCTGCCGCTCAACCGCTACCGCCCGGCGGCGGACGGCGAACCATGGCCGTCGCCGGTCCAGTGGCTCGCCGAGCAGTGGCAGCGCCCCCGCCACCGCCAGCTGCCGCGCTTCGAGGACCTCCTCGCCAGTGGCCGTCTGGTGCTGCTGCTCGACGCGATCAACGAAATGCCCCATGCCGACGCCGACGAGTATCGACAACGCATCGGACGCTGGCGCGATTTTCTCGCCGAATTGCCCCAGCTCGGGCCGGGCACCCGGGTGGTGTTCTCATGCCGCAGCCTGGACTACAGCGCGCCACTATCTTCGCCGCAGCTGGCGGTGCCGCATGTGCGGGTGAAGGCGCTCGACGACGGCCAGGTGGCAGACTTCCTAGATCGCCACGGCGGCGAGCACGGCGCCCGGCTGTGGCGTCAATTGCGGGGCACGCCACAGCTGGAGGTATTCCGCTCGCCCTTCTTCCTGCGCCTGCTGGTGGAGCTGCCCGGCGCCGGCGAGGCGCTGCACAGCGGCCGCGCCGCGCTGTTCACGCTGTTCGTGCGCCACGCGCTGGCGCGCGAGGTCGGCGAACGGCAGCACCCCCTGTTCGCGCCCGACGGCCTGCTGGAGCGACACGACTACGAGCGCATCCTGCGCAACGAATGGGCCGACAGCTTCGAGCTGGCGGCCAACAGCCTGCTGTTCGCCGCGCTCGCCGAATTCGCCGTGGCGATGCAGGCTGGCCGCGCCGAAGGTGCCAGCGCCCATGTCCGCCTGCGCTACGGCGAATCACTCGCGCTGCTGGCCGGCAATGCGCGTGCCGAGGACCTGCTCGAAGCCGCGGCGGCGCTGCAGGTGCTCGTCGTCGAACGCGACGAGGTGCTGTTCTGCCACCAGTTGCTGCAGGAATATTTCGCCGCGCGCTCCCTCGCCCTGGCACCCCAGCCGGAACACGCGAACAGCGCCTGGCGGGCCGACGAAGTCTCGCCGCCCCTCGACGAGGTGCTGGCGACGCTGGCCGACTCCGACCCGCTGCCGGCGCTGGCGGCCACCGGCTGGGAAGAGACTCAGTTGCTCGCCGCCGCGATGAGCCCGGACGCGCTGGCCCATGTCACCGCGCTGGCCGAGCGCAACCTGCCTCTGGCCGGACGCTGCGCGGCCCAGCCGGACGTGCAGCTGCCGGAAGAAGCGCGCGACGGCTTGCGGCAGGCGCTGATCGAACGCAGCCGCGACCCGCAGGCCGACTTGCGCGCCCGCATCGCCGCCGCCCGCGCGCTCGGCGAACTCGGCGATCCGCGCTTCGCGCGTCGCGACGGCGCGAACGGCCCTTGCCTGTTGCCGCCGACGGTAGCCATCGAAGGCGGCGAATACCCGATCGGCAGCGACGAAGGCCTTTTTGACAACGAGTCACCCGTTCACCGGGTTGTGGTCCGGCCCTTCGCGCTCGGCCGCTTCCCGGTCACCAACGCCGAGTTCCGCTGCTTCGTCGAGGCTGGTGGCTACGAGGACGGACGCTGGTGGCATGGGGAGGCCGCGCAGCGCTGGTGGCGCGGCGAGAGCACCGCGGACGGTCCGAAGCAGCAATGGCGCGAGGATCGCAGCAACCTGCAGGTGCCGGGCCGGATCGACAAGGCGCTGGATCGGGGCCGCATCACCTCCAAGCAAGCCAGCGAATGGAAGCGGATCGCCGCGCTGAGCGACACCGAGTTCGAGGCGCAGCTCGACGAATGGTATCCGGCCGGACGCCAGACGCAGCCGGCACTCTGGAACGACCCGGCCTCCAACCATCCGGCGCAGCCGGTGGTCGGCATCGGCTGGTTCGAGGCGCGCGCCTTCTGCGCCTGGCTGGCGTCACAGACCGGCGAGCCCTGGCGTCTGCCGAGCGAGGCCGAGTGGGAAGCCGCCGCGCGCGGCCACGCGGCCCGCCGCTACCCCTGGGGCGAGGCATTCAGCGCCGCACGCTGCAATGCCTTCGAGACCCACGTGCGCACCACCACGCCGGTCGGCATCTTTGCCGGCGGCGACGGCCCCGAGGGCTTCAGCGACCTCAGTGGCAACGTCTGGGAATGGACCAGCACCCTCTACCGGACCTATCGATACGATGCGGATGACGGCCGCGAAGATGACGCGGCCGACGGCCCGCGGGTGCTGCGCGGCGGTTCGTGGTTCAACGGTCGTGACAACACCCGCTGCGCCAACCGCGGCTGGGACCCCCCTGGCACCCGCAACGACAACATCGGTTTTCGGGTGTGTCGCGCACCCCGCGTCCGCTGAAGCAGCGGACGGCGCGCCGCCGGCCCGTGGAACTGCGGACCACCGCCTCCCCGAACGGCGCACGCGGCGAGCCGTTCAGGCTAGCGTGCATTGCCGCCCGCCCCGTGCGTGCCGATCCACGTCGGGCCAGCCTCGTCCGGCAGGACACACGGCGTGCCGAACCGATCGCCGCCTAGAACCGCGCGTCTATCGTCTCGATCTCCCAGCCGCCGTGCTTCTCGTCGCGCACCGCGAACAGGATCCTGTTGCCGTCGGTGCGCACATTGACCAGCCCGTAGATCAGCCGGTGCTGGGTGCGCGAGCCGATCAGCCCGCGCTTGCCGCTGAAGCCCGAGCGAGGGCCGCTGGCCGTTCCCGAATAGTGGATCTCGGCCTTGCCGTCGTCCTTGTCGATGGCGAGCCCAGCGGCCGGCAACGGGAAGTCGGCATGGCTCGCCATGGTCAGCCTGGAAACCTTGCCGAGGGCGATGCTGCGGGCGATCTCGGTGCAGTACAGGAGCGGCGTGCGCATCGCCAGGCCGTCGTCGGCCAGGGTCTTGTGGCCGGTGACGGCATAGGCGGCGAGCGCGCTGGGGCGGGGATGCGAGTGGCTCTCGTTGTCGCCCGAGGACACGATCGTCGCGGTCGCGTTCATCCGCTGCAGGAACCTGTAGGAGATCCTGTCGCTGCCGTGATGGCAGGCCTTGGCGACGTCGCAGCGAAAACGGCTGGTGTTCTCGCCCCAGCGCTCGAGCAACTCGGCATGGGCCTTGTCGTTGAGATCGCCGGTCAGCAGGATCCGGCTGTCGCCGTAGTCGAGGCGCAGCACCAAGCTGTGGCCATTGGTGTTGTAGTCGTCGCGACCGAAGTCGGTCAGCGCCGGTGCACCGCCCACCGTCTTCTCGACCGGTCCCAGGACGCGGATCGTGACCGCGCCGTCCCGCGGGCTGAAGCCCGGCACGCAGCCGGCGTCGTTCGCGATGTCGCTGAGCCGCCCCACCTCCGGGACATGGGTGGATACCAGCGACAGGAAATCACCCCACTCCCCCTGCGGCGTGAAGCCGTCGGCGCCGCCCAGCACGTGGGCGAGGTGCGACTTGTCGCCGAGCAGCCGCGTCAGGCAGCCGCCGCTCTCCGGACCGAGCCAGCGCCCGTTGCCGCCCAGGTCCCGCCACCACGACACACCGGCGTGGAAGAACGCGTCCACCCGTGTCGAGCTGGTGTCCAGTTCGGCGGCGTTGCGCGGGCTGCCGCGGTCGAGCAGATCCCCCAGGCCGCCGTAGTGATCGGCATCGCAATGGGAGGCGATCATGCAGTCGAGATGAATTTCGTCGAGCCCGTAGTCCGAATGGAACTTCCAGTCGACGAAGTCGGCGGCGTTCTTGCCGGTCGGCTGGTATTTCCGGGTCCAGCCGCCGTCGATCAGCACGTGCTTGCGCTCCGGCGTGACGATCAGCGTGCCGTCGCCCTGGCCGACGTCGATGAAGTAGAGTTCGAGCAGCGGTCGGCCGCCCAGTGCGTCGTTGTCGATCCAGCGCTCGGCGGAACGCGAGCGCACGTGCACGCGCGTGCGTTGCGGCCCGCGGTGCAGCACGCGCACCGAGTCGCCCCACAGCGCCACGCCGCGCTCGGCGTCGCCCGCTTCGTCCATGAACATCCGCGCGGTCTCGGTGCTGACGTAATCGATCTCGGCCATCACGGCTCCTCCCCCGGTGGCGCCGGGCGGCTTTCGTCCGCCGGCAATCGCAGGGCAATGACATGTCGGCTGTCGGGGGCGTTGCCGCCCGCTCCCATTACAGGCTGTCGGCAGCGCCGGATCAAATCGAATCGCCCGCGGCCGGGCTTCGCCATGCCGCGGTGATCGCCGAAAGGTGCGCGGGCGGCCCGCTGGACGGCACCGATCGGGATCGCCCGTCGGGTACCGGCGCGATGCCGGCCGGCCGGCCCCAGCGCCTGGGTCGTCCCGCGTCCGGCCGGCGACCCGACCGTCCCCGCTAGCGGATCTGCTCGCGCCAGTTCAGCAGCCGCTGGACGGCCTGCCGCCGTGTCTGCCGGTCGTCGGAGAACAAGTCCACGGCATCCGCCTCCGACGCGCGCAGGCAACTGCGTGAAACCAGTATCGTCTGGTCGAGCGCCGACCGCGGCGACCAGGAGAACCAGCCGGTGGCGCGGTCGCGCTGCTCCGGGTCGAAGCTCAGCGAACCGACGCCGAAATGCTCCGAGACGACCGCTTCGCGGGGATGGATGCCCTGCCACGAATAGGTCAGCGTGTGGGTGGCCGGATCGAATCGAGAGCTGGTGGACCAGAACTGGGCGCGAAGCTCGCCGTCGGGATCCCAGGCACGACCATTCACGATGTCGAGCGTGCCCGCGGCCCGGTGCCGCAGCTCGAACAGCGAGATCACCGATTTCTCGTCGCGGTTCACCACCGCGTCGGCCCACAGCCCGGCGACCAGTCGCGTCGGGTCGCCCTCCTCGAGTTCGCGCACGGCGCGGTCGATGGCCGTCCGAATCTCGCCCGCGGCGCGCCGGATGCTGGCTTCGTCGGACCGGTTGAACGATGCGAATCCGATACCCAGGTAGTCGCTCGGTATCTTGATGTCGACACCCGCCTCGACCACCAGGAACACGCGCTGCGGGGACAACACACCGGCGAACAATCCGGCCTCGTAGACCACGTTGTCCCGCGTCGCCCAGCGCTGCCGGCCACGCTCCTTGTGCATCACGTCGGCAGCCCAGACGAATACCGCGAAGTCCACCTCATGGGTCATGCGCCACAGTTCGTCCAGGGTATTGCGCGCCAGGCCGAAGTTGCCGTGCCAGGGCACGGTGGCGAAACCCATGCCGCCCAGCTCGGTCTCGAGCGCGCGCATGTACTCCGCGACCTCGGTGGACGAGCCCAGAAAGACGCGCGGCGTCCCGTTCATCGGTCGCTGCTCGTCACGGAACCGCGGCATCGGAGCGGTCCGGCGCCGCACTCGACATCATGCATGCTGCATCATCGCCATCACCGGCGCGATGTCCGGCATCACGCCTCGCCACAGGCGGAATGATTCGGCCGCCTGGGCCACCAGCATGCCGAGGCCGTCGCAACACAGCGCCGCGCCCTGCGCGCTGGCGTCCGCGAGGAATCGCGTCGTGCCCTTGCCGTAGACCATGTCGTAGGCGAGGGAGCCGGCCGCGAACACACCGGACGGCAATGGCAGGCCCTGGTCCGACAGGCTGGCCGAGGTGGCGTTGATGACGATGTCGAACTCGTGCTTGCCGAGCATGCCGAAGCCACCGGCATGCAGGCCGGCGCGCACGCCGTACGGCGCGATCAGCTCGACCGCGCGCTCCGGCGTGCGGTTGGCTATGATCAGTGACGAGGCGCCGGCCTCGAGCAGCGGCAGGACGACGCCGCGGGCGGCACCGCCGGCGCCGAGCACCAGCACCCGGCGGCCGTCGATGTCGACGCCGAGCCGGTCGCGGATGTCCGTGACCAGGCCGACACCGTCGGTGTTGTCGCCGAAGATGCCGTCGTCGTCGAACTTCAGGGTGTTCACCGCGCGCGCCATTCGCGCCCGCTCGCTGTGCCGGTCGGCGAGTTCGAGGGCCGCCACCTTGAACGGCACGGTCACGTTGACGCCCTTGCCACCGGCCCGACGGAAGGCCTGGACGGCGTCGGCAAATCCGTCGGCGGGCGCGAGAATGGCCTCGTAGCGGATGTCCTGGCCGCACTGGCGGGCGAATTCGGCATGCAGCCGCGGCGACAGGCTATGGGCGATGGGGTTGCCGATGACGGCGTAGCGGTCGGTCATGGTATGTCCTGTGGGTACTCGACGGGCGGCACACGACGCCCCGGCATCGAATTTTAGCCCGCATCGGCACTGTTCACACGGGACGCCCCCCCTGTCGCTGCGCGACCTATCGGGGTGACCGCGAACGGCCAGCCGGTTCGTCGCGCGCCAAGCTGCGCTTCGCGCCCCCCATCGCCACCGAGGGAGGGTGAACGCTCCCCTCGGCCGGCCGGGTGACGGCGCGCACTGGACCCGCTATGCCAGCCCACGGCGCGCGCCCGGCCGCAGGCGCCCCGACACACGACGAGCCTGAGGAGCAGGCGCCGTTTGCTGTACATTGGCGGGGATGTACCGCGCCCGTGACACCTTCGCCCCCCCTCCCCTGACCCTCGGGCCCCCGCCGCGGCGGAGGGCTCGCTGCGGTTCGTCGCGATGATCGTAATCGACGTGCAATGCGAGCACGGGCACCGTTTCGAAGGCTGGTTCGCCTCGGGCGGCGAGTTCGAGCGCCAGCGCGGACACGGCCTGGTGGCCTGTCCGGCGTGTGGCAGCACCCAGGTGAACCGCCGCCCGTCGGCCGCTTATCTGCGCGCCCCGCGCCAGCAGCCGGACGGCTCGGCAAAGCCGCCGTCGGCCCGGATGCTGGCGGCGCAGCTTGCCGCCAGCCTGCGCGCGATGGCGGCCGCTGCCCACGACGTCGGCAATCAGTTCCCGGACGAGGCGCGCAGGATCCACTACGGCGAATCCGAGCACCGCAGCGTGCGCGGGCAAGCAAGCCGCGACGAGATCGAATCCCTGCTCGACGAAGGCATCGGAGTGCTGCCGGTCCCCCCCGCGAAGGACGATCTGCATTGAAGTTGACGATCACCGCCCCTCGGCCGGCGGCGATGGGCGGAGCGTGACCTCGCGCGTCAGCTCGCCATCGGTCGGCGACGCCGGCTGGCAACGGGCGGCGCCCCGGAGCGCCCTCAGGCGGCGCCGGCCACCAGCAGCGGCACGCCCATCTCCTCACGAGACAGGCCGCCGTGCACGGCCACCAGACGATGCACCTCGTGCGGCGCGGCGGCGTCCACGATCGTGCCGGCGCCGCGCGGCAGCAGCAACAGGTCGCCGAGCCGGATCGCCAGGTCCCGGTGGGGTCGCCCGGGCCCCAGCAGGCCCGCTTCCAGCACCTCTTCGGCGCTCATCACGTCGATCTGCTGCGGCCAGCGCGCCGCGATGGCGTCGCGGAACGCCTGCTCGCTTCCCGGCTTCAGCGCGCAGAAGGCGGCCCGCCGTTCCCCCCACAGCGGCAACGCCAGCATCGAGGCGATGGCGGGCTCGGCGCCCAGGCAGATCATCTGGTCCTCGGGCGCGTCGATCAGGCCATGATCGGCGGTCGCCAGCAGGATCGCGTTGCCGGTCCGGCAACAGGCGTCGAGCCGTGCGAAGCAGTCGTCGAGCCGCGTGAACACCGCCGCCAGGTCCTCCGAAGCCATGCCGTAATCGTGGGCAGCGCCGTCGAAATGCGGGAAATAGAGATAGACGAGACCCCGCGGGCCGAGCCGCTCGAGGGCGAAGTCGAGCAGTTCGGGCACCTCGTCCATCGACGAATAGCCGGCCACCGCGGCGCCCCGGCTGTGCAATTGGCTGAAGTCGGAGTAAGCCAGCCTGGCGGGGCTGACGATGAAGGCGATGCAACCGAGACGCTGGTACAGCGACGCATACGGAAACAGGCGCTGCAGGCGCAGGAGATGGCGCAACGGCTTGCCCGTGTCCTGATAGATCATCGGCAGCGGCTCGAACAGACCGACCCGACCATGTCCCCGGCAGACCCAGCCGTTGAGGCCATGCTCGGCGGGCGACAGACCGGTCATCACCGTCGTCACCGCCGCTGCGGTGGTCGACGGAAACACCGACGTCAGGCCCGCGCGGCGGGCGGCCAGCATCGCCGACCCCGGGCCGCGCTGGCGCAGGTAACGATCGCCGAGGCCGTCGAACAGCGCCAGCACCAGCCGCTGGCCGCCTCCGACCGGCACGCCCGGGGGCACCGCTGCGGGACCGTCGCCAGGCTTCGACCGCAGCCGCGCCCTGATCCACTGGACCAGATCGAGGATGCTGCCCCCGCCGTAGGCCGGCAGCACGTGGTCCGGCCGAGGAATCGCCACGTCGTTCATGTCCCTTCGCAGCGTAAACCAAAAAAGGGAGGTGCATCCGCTGGATGCGCCTCCCCGACATTTCTGGAGCGGGAAACGAGTCTCGAACTCGCGACCTCAACCTTGGCAAGGTTGCGCTCTACCAACTGAGCTATTCCCGCATCGCGCCACCCGGCCGCTCGGCCACCCGGGACCGCCACCGCCAGCGCGGCGCGAATGATGCCGCTTTTCGTTGCCGGGTGCAAGCCGCTGCGCGCATCCCGTCGTGGCGCGCGCCGGCCACCTTCGATCGACCCCAGCCGCGCGGCCGCATGGGCAGGTTCATCGCAACGTATTCGTGTTTCCTGCAACGCTTTCCACGATTCTCGCGTAAAGCCCGACCTGCGCTCGTCCGTTGACGACACGAGAGATCCGGGGCGGCGGGCCGCTGCCGTGCATGGATCACCCGGCAACCGAAATCTTCGACGGAGAGGCGTCCCATGGCCTTACTTCAGTCCGCGTCGCGCGTCGTCGTCAGTTCGATCGTCGTCGCCATCGCGGCGACCTTGAGCATCCAGTGGCTCAGCCACTGGGCCGCCGACAGCGCACGGACCGAGCGCCACCTGATCGAGTTCCAGAGCGCGCTGAATGAGATGAACGCGATCGAATGGCGCGCGATCAGCTTGCACAGCTTCGACGAGGAGACCAGCGAAGCCTATAGCCGGGTGCGCGGCCGGGCGTCGCAACTGCTCGGTAGCATCAGCGCCGGCGGTTCCAATGCCGGCGGCGTGCTCGACAGCGGCTACCGGCATTACCTGGGCGTCCTCGATCGCGAGTTCTCGTTGATCGACCGGGGTCTCGTCGACCAGGCGATCGAGGTCGACGAGAACGAGGTCGATCCCGCCTTCGTGGAACTCTCCCAGGACATCGGCGAAGCCGCCATCGCACGGCGCAGCGAGAGCGAACGGGTAGGCACGCTGGCGTCGTACGGCACCAGCATCTCGCTGCTTCTGGCCGCCGTCGTGATCGGCTGGATGTTCACCCGTTTCACCGTGCTGCGCAAACGCCAGACGCGCCAGCTGGCGACCGCGATGGAAGATCTCCGGCAAACCCAGGCGCAGCTCGTGCAATCGGCGAAGCTCGCCGCGCTGGGGCAATTGATCGCGGGCATCGCCCACGAAATCAACTCGCCGCTCGGTGCGATCCGGGCAGCAGCCGGCAACGGCGACGCCGCGCTGCACAGCAGCCTGCGCGATCTGCCGGAGCTGGCGGAATCCATTGACGCCCCGACCCGCAGACAGTTCTTCGCGATGGTCGACGATGCGCTGAAGCGCCCACCACTGGTAACCTCGGCCGAACGCCGCCCGGTGATGCGTGCCCTGTCCCGCAAGCTAGAGGAAGCCGGCATCGCCAATGCCCGATCGATCGCCGACCTGCTGGTGGACATCGGCGTGCGGGCGCCATTCGATCGCGTGATGCCCTTGCTGCAACACCCGTCACGCGACCGGCTGCTCAAGCTCGCCTACGACCTCACCCGCCTCAACGAGAACAACCACACCATCCTCAGCGCGGTCGAGCGTGCCGCCAAGGTGGTCTTCGCGCTGAAGAACTACGCCCGCGTCGAGCACGACTCCGAAGTACAGCGCTTCGACCTGCGCGCGACGATCGACACGGTACTGGAACTCTATCGCAACCAGATCAAGCAAGGCGTCGAACTGCGCTGCAATTTCGAGAACCTGCCTTCGCTCGAGGGCCACCCCGACGAACTCGTGCAGCTATGGACCAATCTCGTCAACAACGCGCTGCATGCCTTGCAGGGCAGCGGCCGGATCACGATCGACGCGCTTCGTCGCGACGACGAGGTGGTGGTGAGCATCACCGACGACGGCCCAGGCATCCCCGAGGCGGTACGCAGCCGCATCTTCGAGCCGTTCTTCAGCACCAAGCCGCGCGGCGAAGGCACCGGCCTCGGCCTGCACATCTGCCGTGAAGTGGTGGCCAGGCACGACGGTACGATCGAGGTGGACAGTCGGCCTGGCCAGACCACCTTCCGTGTCTGCCTGCCGGTGCCGGCATCGACTGCCGATGCCGGCGGCGCGCCGGTGGCGCTGGCGGCATGAACGCGCAGCGAATGCCGCGAACCGGAGCGCTCCGATGAGCAGGTCAGCGATTCTCTGCGTCGATGACGAGATCGCCGTGCTGAGCAGCCTCAAGGAGCAGCTGAGGCGCCGCTTCGGCGACCGCTACCTGTACGAGACCGCCGCCAGCGCCGAGGAAGCTTGGGCGCTGATCGACGAGTTGGCCGAAGACGGCATCGGCATCCTGATGATCATCTCCGACTGGTTGATGCCGGGCGTCAAGGGTGACGAGTTCCTCGCGCAGGTCCACGATGCCCACCCCACGGTGATGACCGTGATGCTCACCGGCCAGGTCGAACCCCTGGCGATCGAGCGCGCCCAGCGCGAGGCCAACCTGCTGGCCTGCATCCACAAGCCGTGGAACGAGGGCGAGTTGCTCGACCTGGTCGGGGCGTCGCTCGGATGACCTCGGCTCGGAGCACCGCCGTCCCGACCATCGTCTGCGTCGACGACGACAGGTTGATCCTGAGCGCACTGCGCGAGCAACTGCTGCGCGGTCTCGACGACAGCTGCAAAGTCGAACTGGCGACCACTGCCGAGGAGGCGCTGGCGCTGCTCGACGAGCTCGCGGCGGAAGGCGCCGAGGTGCCCCTGCTGATTTCCGACCAGAGCATGCCGGGCCAGCATGGCGCCGACTTTCTCGCCGAGGTGCACCGGCGCAGGCCATCGATGCTCAAGGTCCTGCTCACCGGCCAGGCCGACGTCTCGGCCATCGGCACCGCCGTCAACCAGGCCAATCTGTACCGGCTGATCGGCAAGCCGTGGCAGGAGGCGGACCTGGTGCTGACCGTGCGTGAAGCATTGCGGCGGGTTGTCCAGGAACGCGAGCTGCAATGCCGCACGGCCGAACTCGAACGGGTCAATCTCGAACTCGAGCGCTCGATGCAACTGCTCAACGCGACCATGGATGCGACCCTCGACGGGCTGCTCGTGCTGGATCGCGACGGGCACTCCTCCCAGGTCAACCGCCAGTTCGTCGACTTATGGGCGATTCCCGAGTCCATGGCCCGGCACCTGTCCGCCCAAGCCCTGCTCGCGCACTTTCGTACGCAACTGCATGACCCGTCGCTGATTCGGCTCGACCCGCAGGCGGATGTCGCCGCCCCCACCCTGCTCGAACTCAAGGACGGGCGGTCGGTCGAGTACCTGATCCGCGCCCAGTGCCTCGACGGCAATCGCATCGGCTCCGTCTACAGCTTTCGCGACGTCACCGAGCGCGAGCGATCGATCGACCGGATCCGCTTCGAGGCCCTGCACGACCCGCTCTCCGGCCTGCCGAATCGCAACCAGTTCGACGGCGCGCTGGCCAGGGCGATCGAGCGCGCCTCGCGCAGCGGCGCCTCGGTCGCCGTGATGTTCGTCGATCTCGATCACTTCAAGCGCATCAACGACGAACTCGGCCACGACGCCGGCGACCGCCTGCTGCAGGTCGTCGCGAAACGCCTCGACGCCTGCCTGCGCGATGGCGACCTGATCGCGCGCTGGGGGGGCGACGAATTCACCGTGCTGCTGTCGCGGCTGCGTCATCCGGACGAGGTGGAGGCCGTCGCCCGGCGCCTGCTCAAGGCCCTCGAACCGCCGATTCAGCTGGGCGAGCTGTCGGTACGCATCAGCGCCAGCATCGGCACCGCCGCCTATCCTGGCGATGGGCGCGATTGCCAGACCCTGTTGCGGCGTGCCGATTCCGCCCTCTACGAAGTCAAGGCCTGCGGACGCAACGGCCACCGCGCCTACCACCCGGCCAGCAGCGGTCATTTCGAATCCAGCGCTCTGGCGCTGGAAAGCGATCTCCACGGCGCGGTCGAGCGCGGCGAACTGCTGCTGCACTACCAGCCCCAGGTGGACTCCCGCAACGGCGAGGTCGTCGCGGTCGAGGCCCTGGTGCGCTGGAACCATCCCCGGCGCGGCCTGCTCGGCCCGGCACAGTTCATCCCGATCGCCGAGCAGTCCGGCCTGATCGTCGACATCGGCGAATGGGTGCTGAAAGCCGCCTGCATGCAGGCCGCACACTGGCATGCGACAGGCTTCGATCGCCTGCAGGTGGCGGTCAACCTGTCCGCGGTCCAGTTCGAACAGGGTGATCTGCTGGCCAGCGTGGACGCCGCGCTCGAAACGAGCGGACTGTCGCCCCGCCACCTCGAGCTGGAGATCACCGAAGCCCTCGGCCTGCGCAACCTGGGCGCCACGGTGCGCATCCTCGAAGCGCTGCAGGCGCGCGGCATCAGCGTCGCACTCGACGATTTCGGGACAGGCCACGCGTCGCTGAGCTATCTCCGCGACCTGCCCTGCAATACCGTCAAGATCGACCGCTCCTTCGTGCGCGAGCTGACGCCGGTCAACCGCGAGGCCGCCATCATCAGCGCCCTGGTGACCCTCGGCACGCGCCTCGGGATGCGCATCGTCGCCGAAGGCGTGGAATCGTGGCCGACCGCCGATCTGCTGCAGCGGCTCAATTGCTGGCTGATGCAGGGCTATCTGTACGGGCGGCCGGTGGACGCGGCGGCACTGCTCCCGATGCTGGCCGGCGCGCGACAGGCGATGACGACCGCCAGCCTCGCCTGAGTCGCCGGGCGGCTGGTCCGACGCTCACTTGCCCGGCAGCACCGCGACCCCCGCGGGGCCGGTTGCGCCGACCGCGGCGGCAGCCTCGCACTGACGCAGATAGAATGCCGCCGGCCCGTCGTCACCCGCGGCGACGGCCGCTTCGAATGCCGCCTTCGCCTGCCCAAGATCGCCGCGCTGGTAGGCCGCGAGCCCCTCCGCGAAGCGATCGACGACAGTCGCCGATGCCGCGCCACGCCCCAGTTCCAGCAACTCGAGGACCTGCTCCTTGCCGGCCAGCGCGAATCGCCCGAGGGGACGCAGCGCGGAATCGTCGCCGATGTGGTCGGACAGCTGGCCCGACACCAGCACCCGCGTGCCGAGGTACTTGTTGGCACCCTCGATGCGGCTGCTGGTATTGACGATATCGCCCACCGCGTGCAGCTCCCGTCGCCCGCCCCGGCCGACCGCACCGTAGAAGATCGGGCCGCAGTGAAGCCCCAGGCGGGTCCGCAGGGCACCCGGCGCCGGGTGGGGCCCGTTCATCTCGCGATCGAGGCGCAGCGCGGCGGCGCAGGCCCCGGCCACTGCCTCAGCGGAATCCTCCTCGGCGAACCACAGCGACAATACCGAATCGGCGACCATGTCGGCGATGTGCCCGCCGTGGGCCTCGACGGCCTGCGCAAAACGATCCAGGTACAGGTCGAGCATGTCGCGCACCGCTTGCGGCGTGCGGCCCTCGCTGAGTCGCGTGAAGGCGACGATGTCGCTGCACAGGCAGACCGCGAACAGGGTCCGCCCGCTGCCGACGTCGCCGATCCGCGACGACAGCCTGGCCAGGGCTTCGGGCGACAGCCCGAACTCGATCGCATGCTCGAGTTCGCGGCGACGCCGGGCGCCACGCCGTTGCTGATGGCTCGCGCCGAGGGCCACGGCAATCATCGGCGACACCGCCAGCGGCAGGACCACCGGCAGCCACAGCTGGTAGCTGGCGAACGCGACCACCGCGCCAACCCCGTAGAGCGCCTGCATGCCCAGCATCGCCACCAGCGCCGCCCGGGTGCCGACGAGCGTCCAAGGCAGGACCAGCACGCCGGCGTGCAGCATCAGCAGGGCGATCACCACGCCCGCCCCCGGCCGAGCCAGCCACGAACCGTCCTGCAGATTGGCTAGCGCCGTGGCGCACAACTCGACACCGCTGACATCCACGCCATCGGCGCGCGTGTAGGGCGTCTGATAGGCATCGACCTGGCGCGACTGGTTGGTCTCCGAATAGCCGACCAGCACCGCCTTGCCCGCAAAATGCGCTGACCGGGCCGGATCGGCGAGCATTTCCAGCGCGGTCGGATAGGCGATCGTCTCGAAGCTGCCGATCGGACCATAGAGGTTCATCGCTATGGCACCGTCCGGAATCCCATCGGACGCGACGCCGAGAAGCTCGGCGAGACGCCCCGGCAGCGAGGGTCGATCGCCCAGGGTCGGCACCCGCCCCCAGAACTCGAACACGCCGTACGGCGTCTTGGGGAGCACGAACGGCGCGGTCGCTCTCGCGGCGTCGGCAAACAGTGGCAGCGGCGGCCGGCTGGCCTCGACGGCGGCGACGACCCGTCCACCGTCGTCGCGAACGAAGTCGCGCTCGACCGTCTCAGCCAGCACCACGTTCCCCGACCGTCGAATGGCCTGGGCGAGGGCGGCGTCGTCGCCCGCGTCGCGTGGCCGCGCGAACAGCAGATCGAAGCCGATCGCCCGCACGCCGGCCACGTGCAGCCCGTCCACCAATTCGGCATGCAGGCGACGCGGCCAGCGGTCGGCCCGCGGCGGCACCCCGAGCGCCCGGGCCGATGCGCCATTCATCGCCACGACGACGATGTTGGCCGGTGTCGGGCGCGGGCCACGCATCGCATACAGGAAGTCGAGCCCGAGCGCCGGCTCGAGCGTCGCCAACGGCGTCAGCCAGCTGGCGCCGGCCAGCAGGCCGCCGAGCAGGCTCAGGACGAGCACCGGCCGCCGCCCCGCACCCGGCGAACGCTGGCGAATCATTCCGGCCGCCCGGTCATCGAACATCGAACGGCCCTGCTGCCGGACACATCCGGGCCGCGGCGTCCGGCACGGAGGCGTCGAGCTTCGCTCATGGCATCGATTTCCAGGCAGAGGCCGCCCATTTTAGGCATTCCGGCGGCGGCAAGGGCAAACGCCACGCCGGCCCACGGCCGGGCAGCGAGCCTTCGTGACATAGTTCATGCTGCCAACGAGGCGTGCGTCACCCCGCCTTGTGATCGTCATAGCGGGTCGCTAGAGTGTCATATGCGGCGTGCAACAATTCGTAATGACTTCTGGCGAGGCGCACAACATGCACTGCTGGCCGACGCGACCCGGGGTCGCGCGATGTCTGGGGAGGATCGTCGTCGCCACGCTGGCCGCTTCGGTGTCGACGCTTGCCACTGCCGCCTGTGACGAGCCGGCGGGGCAATTGATCAACGCCGAGGGCCTCGTCGAGCGACGGGCGACGGAGACCTCGCCGTGGCAAGTGATCGAAGTGCCGGCGACCCTGTGCGCCGGCGACATGATCGCGGTGCGCCCGCCGGGGCGGGCGGCCGTTCAACTGCGGGACGGCTCGCTGCTGCGACTCGACGAGAACAGCACCCTGCACGTGCTTGCCGCCAGCCGCGAGCGGCAGACCGAGCTCGGCCTGGTCGAAGGATTCCTCCACGTGATCACGCGCATGCGCAAGCATTTCAGCGTGACCACGCCGTTCATCAACGCCCTCGTCGAGGGTACCGAATTCAGCGTGGCGAGCCGCAAGCGCCGCGCACAGGTCGTCGTCGAATCCGGCACCGTGCGCACCGAGAACGCCCACGGCAGCGTCGTGCTGCCGGCCGGCGCAGCGATCGAGGCGATCGCCGACGCCGGGCCGCGCCAGATCGAGGTGCGTCCGCTCGACGCCCTGCGCTGGGCGATCCACTATCCGCAGATCGTCTGGCACGACGACGACGCGCTGGCGAGGCTGCCCGCCGCACAGGCAGATGCCCTGCGGGCGGCCCAGGCGCAGATGGCCGCTGCCCGCTATGGCGACGCGCTCCGGCTCCTCGACGGCGTCGGCAACGGGCCGGAAGCGACCAGTACCCGCGTCTCGCTGCTGCTGGCCCTCGGCCGCGTCGATGACGCGGTGGCGACCCTCGATCGCGTGCAGCACGAGGGCGATCCCGCCCTGGCGGCCCTGACGGCACTCATCCAGGTGGCCCGCAACCAGCCCCAGGGCAGCGATACCGCCCGGCAGGCCGCCGCGGCGGGCCCGGATTCCGCCGCCGCCCGGCTGGCCCTGAGCCACGCCAGGCAGGCCCGCGGCGCACTCGACGAGGCGCTCGCCGCGGCCCGTGACGCCACCCGGCTGGCACCGCAGAACCCGTTCGCGTGGGCCCGCCGGGCCGAGCTGGAACTGTCCCTGACCCTCACCGCGGCCGCCCGCCGTTCGCTCGCCGAACTGACCGCCCGGGCACCGCAGCTGCCGCGCGCCAAGACCTTGCTCGGATTCGCCGAACTGATCGACGGCGCCACCGGCGCAGCCCGCCAGCGCTTCGGCGAAGCGCTCGCCGCCGACGATTCCGATCCCCTCGCCTATTTCGGACAGGGCCTGGCGGCCGTGCGCAGCGGTGACTACGAAGACGGCCGTCGCGACATCGAGCGCGCGGTACTGCTCGACCCCGGCAATGCCGAACTGCGGGCCTATCTGGCGCGAGTCTATGTCGAGGAAGACCGCAGCGCGCTTGCCGGCAAGGAACTCGAGCTGGCCCGCCGTCTGGATCCCGCTTCACCGACGCCGTGGCAGTTCGATGCCCTGCGCAAACTGCGCGACAACGATCCGGTCGGTGCGCTGGCCGACGGGCGGCGGGCGATCGAATTGAACGACAACCGGGCTGTGCTGCGCTCGCCGCACTTGCTGGATATCGATCGGGCTGCGCATAGCGCGAGTCTGGGGCCCGCCTACTCGCGTCTCGGGTTCGACCTTTCCCTGAGACGCGCAGCTATCGACGCCCTCTTCGACGACCCGATCGGCGCCTCCGGTCACCGGCTTCTCGCGGATGCATTGACCCTGATGCCCCGGCATCAAGCCGCCAGAACCTCGGCATCGCTCAAGGCGCGGTTGCGACAGCCCTTGGGCCGTGCGCCGCTTCCCCAGCACGTCGTCGCGCAAAAGTTCCCGATTGCAGAGGGTTCCCGAGCCCTGTCGCCCGAAGAGGGGACAGACCTCTTCCTGCGCGGCACCGGACACCTGTTCGTCACCGCAGTTGCCGGCAATCAAGAGACGCGGGCGGCGAGCATTGCCGCGATGAGGGCCGCCGAACGAGCCGAGGTATCGCTGAACCATTATCACTATCAACGCAGCGGTCTGGATGGATTTCCGGACACCCGCATATCCGGAACACACCTCGGCATGCGCTTTGCGCCGAGCGCCACCCATACGGTACTGGCGGAGCTATCGACGGCCGAGCTGAAGGGCGGGCCCGACGTGCCCGGCCTGCTGCAAGACAGCATGCCCCCGCTCGTGGATAATCCGCTGAATCGCGACACGGCGCGGCTGGCATTTCGCCATGCCCCCGGGACAGATTCCGAAACGCTGATCGTCGCCTCGTCGGATCGGCTGCGCGAGAGGTCGGAGTTCGATTTTGGACCAGTATTCGGCTCATCGACACTGAGCACCACGGCATACGCCAATACAGTCGAAATCCTGCATAGTTCGCACCTGTCCGAACACCGGCTCACACTGGGCGCAGGCCATTACCGCGAGAACTCGAAAGGGGTCCAGATACCGTCCTTCGGATTTCCACCGATGTGGGCGCGAAGCACTCATACGACCATATATGGCCGCGTGGACTACAAACATTCGAACAAGATGACCGTTCACGTCGCCGCGACACACGACGACCTCGACGACATGCCGCCGGCCTCGGCCACTCGGGCGGGAGGCAAGATCGGCCTCAGCTACGATCTCGCTGCTCCCACGAGGCTGCAATTGGCGATTGCGCAGGGGATCAAAGGTCCGAAGTATTACGACCAGACGATTCTCCCCACGGATTTCGCAGGTTTCAACCAGACCTTCGACGACTTCACCGGAACTCGTTGGCGTTCCCAGGCGATTTCGGTCGATCATCGTCTCGGCAACGGTGGCCGGATTGGCGCAGGGGCCTCACATCGGCTCCTCGATGTGCCGAATGCGGGTTGCGGCTTTGCAGTCGGCTGCAGAACGGACTGGGACGAGTGGCTGTACGAGGCCTATGTCGAAAAGCCGCTGACAGCGGACATCGCGCTCTCCTTGAACTGGATCGTCGAAAAGCTGGACTTTACCGGCGACGCATCCGACTCGCCGACGCTGCCATCGTATGTCCGTACCGAACTCGTGCCGATCGGCATTTGGTGGCACCTAACCGATCGGCTTTCCAGTCGCATCGAGGCGACGCACCTTCGCCAGCACGCGATGATCGATCCTGGCGGTGGCATCGTCGATCGCACCGAGGACGTCTGGCTGGCGAATGTTCACCTCTCGCACGAAGAACCTCGTCAGCGATTCGGCTTTTCGATTGACGTACATAATCTGTTTGATCGTCGCTTCCGGTTCCAGAACACGGACTGGAACGGAAGCCCGCGCACACCGCTTTTCTATGCCGATCGAACAGTCTTGCTGCAGCTAACCATGCGGTACTGAGTTTTTATCGCACCATCCAGACGACAGTCGATTCCGACGGTCAATTCGAGGAGGAAGACATGGACATCAAGACAAGCGGTTTCTTGCCCCTCAGGTCGGCACGGACCTTCGTGGTCCTTCTGGCGCTTGCGGGCTGCGTCACCGTACAGGCGCAGGATGCAGCCGACACCCTGCCGGAAACCAAGGTCCTCGTTTCGGTAACGGCGGACGGCAGCGTCAGGGTGACCGACGTCGACGGCAAGAGCCTCACGCCCTGTGTGATGCGGGAGCAATATGCCTACCTGAAGAAGTATGACCCCAAGTTCCTGGAACGCGTCTCCGTGTGCGGAAAGACCTCCGCTACCGAAATCAAGTCGATCTCGACGCTGTCGGTCGTCCGTCACTCGGGATCCCAGTGCATCGAGTATGGTCCCGTATTCCATTGGGGGCGCCTGGTGATGATGCAGAAATGTACCGACTGACCGTCTTTCCTCCGGACTGCAGATCCGGGGAAGCGGTCCTGATCGGCACTGTCCGATCAGGCATGCCACGGTCTCTCGAACGATTTCGAACGCCGGATCAGCGGCCGTCGCCGGGATGATTTCGTCATGCGCCCGCCTTCGATCCTGTATCGTAGGCGGGCCGGCGAAATCGCGCGTCGCATCCGGCCTGGCGAGGTGAACCCGCCCCCGAAGCGGACCGCCACCAGGCCTGCGGCGCTTCGCCTGGCGCAGGAGCGGACCTTGGACAGCGCCCCTTGCCGCGACCGACCCGGACAGTCCTGTCGCGCCAGGCTCGATTGGGCGGCGCCTTGAATATTCGCGGGTCAGGCGCGAACGCGTCGATCACCGGCAGCCGGTTCCGACTCGAACAGCGGCATCGCCGATGCCCCCGGCGATGCCAGGTCGAACACCAGTGCGGCGACGCCCAGTTCGCCCTTGTAGAGGCTGTCCTGGTAGCCATCCGCGCTGTCCGACAGGGCTGGGCCGATCCACTCGGCCGCCCGCTCGGCGGCGATCCGGGCCCGTGCCAGCCAGGCCGGGTCGCCGGTGTGCTTGTAGCAATGCAGCAGTGCGTAGCCGCGCCCCGCCCAGCCGCAACAGAGGTTCGCTGCCCGGCCGGGTTCTTCCCAGGCGTTCCAGGCGGCCATCTCGGCCAGTTTCCCGTAGCGCGAGTCGTCCAGCATGCGATGGGCCAGGGCCCACAGGAAGACCAGCCCTGCGCTGCCGTTGCACCAGCCGGGCATGTAGCTCGGATCGCCGGCGACCACCTGCCATGGCCAGCGCGCGCCGCGGCCGATCGGTTCGGCGTAGGCGGCCAATTGGTCGAGCCGCTCGGACACGCCCTCAGGAGGCACCTGTCCGCTTGCCTCGCACCAGCGCAGCAGGGCGTAGATCAGCCCGGCCCAGCCGTGGGCGATGCCCAGGGTGGTGATCCGGTCGTTGCGCGCGATCGGCGGCGAGGCGCCGATGACCTCGGCGATACGCGCCGCGCCGGATTCACCCAGGGACAGCAGGCCCGCCCGTTCGGCCAGTTCGAGCGAGGGGAGTGCTTCGACGAGCAAGGTGTTCGCCAGCAGCACGCCGCTTTGACCGAGCGTCAGGTCGAGGTTGTCGCACGGCGCCCGCGCAGCCGCGCCGAAGGCCGCCAGCGCTGCCTGCAGTGACGCGTCGTCGCCCCTGGCCAGCGCGATCATCGCCTGCACCGCGAAGACCCCGCTCGGGGAATGGTAGGGCGACACACGGCCGACGGTGTCTGCAGTGATCTCGATCGCCGGGTTGTGGAAGGCCCCTTCGTCGCCGACCATCGCCGCGGCCCGCGTGGCCCAGACGTCCGCCAGGGCCAGCGGGGCCGGATCGCCGCCGACGGTGGCCACGTGGTACAGGACATGGGCTGCACCGCTTGCGCCGTAGTTGATCGACGCGGTGGGTGACCGGGTCCACCCGTCGCGCATCAGCGCACCATCCCAGCCCAGCCTTTGCAGCACGCGTGACAGCAGAGCTTGTCCGTGCCCGCTTGCCGAGCGGGCCGAATCGGCGGCATCGGAGTCCACGCTCTCCGGATCGGGCCGCCGATCGCCCGCCGCCTTCAGTGCCGCCGCGAAAGCGTCGAGATCGGGGTAGCGCTGTCGTGGATCCTTGCTCAACGCGCGGCGCAGCACGGCCTCGACCGCGGGCCATGGCCGCGCCCCCCGGCGCGCGAACGCCAGCGGTTCCTCGCTGGCGATCTCGCGCAACATCTCGTCCTGGCCAAGGGAAAAGTCGCAATAGTGATGCCCGGTGAGCAGCAAATAGACGAGCGCGCCGAGCGCGTACTGTTCGCCCGCGAGCGAGGCCGCCGGGAGCGCCTGTTTCGCCAGGCGCGCCGATGCGTATTCGGGCTCGAAGAAGAAGCCGACGCCGCCGCGCTGCACGCCGGCGGAAGCATCCCGGGCACCGACGATGCGCGCCAGCCCGAAATCGATCAGGTGGATCCGGCCGTCGGCGTCGACGAGGATGTTGCGGGGATGGATGTCGCCATGAACCACGCCGCGCGCATGCAGCCCGGCGTAGGCATCGAGCATCGCAACGCACAGCGACAGCAGCTTCCCCCCGCGGGCCGCGAGCGGTGCCTGGCGGCACTCCGCGGCGGCCACGTCGGCGGCGACGCCCCCCAGCCAGGGCTGCACGAGGTAGGCGCGCCCGTCCCAAAGCCCGGCCTCGACGGCGATCGGCAGGCCCTTCTCCGCCATGTGCCGCAGCACGCGCGATTCGTGCTCGATCAGCCGCGCGGCCAGGGCGCCACCCTTCGCGCGGACCAGCTTGAGGGCGACCAGCGCATCGCCGGGCCCCCGCGCCTGGTACAGCTCGGAGTCGTCGAGGGACTGCACGCAGCGGACGATGGTGTAGCGGTCGACCTCGGCGCCGGGCGCAAGGCTGGTCACGATCTCCTCGGCCTGAGGCGTGTCGCCGGGCACCAGAAGCTGGGAATTGACCAGCTCCTGGATCAGTGGAAAGGCCTCCCGGAGCGTCTCGTGCGGGTCGCTGCCGATGGCGATGCTGTAGCGCAGCACGCCGTCGCCCAGGGTCGTCGGCGTGCGGAACTCCTTCAGCAGGCCGGCCGCCGCCGCGTTGATGACCTTCGACGGCGTACGCGAGCGATGGCGGGTTATCGCCACGTCGCCCGCGTCGCAGGCCAGGCGTCGGCGAAGTTCCGGGCTCAGCTCGCCGACCGGCGAGAAATCCACGTCTTCGGGTACTACCAGGGGATCCGCTATGCTCGCCACCTAGATGCTCCTCGTTTCGTCCCGGACCTGTCTGGCCGGTGCCCAGGTCTTGATGTCCACGCCTTCGATGCTCAGCCGGCGCAGCGCAAACTGCCATGGCTCGATATCGCCTGGCGCCGATTTGGCGGTGACGAGCGCGACGGCCAGCCGATTCGTCACCCACAGCCGCCAGCTTTCCGGAAGGCTCGAACCGGGCATTCGATCCTCGCCCGGCGGATCCATGCCCCACGACAACAGACCGGCGTCGTCGATGCCCGCGGTAAAGGGCGTGCCTTGTGCCGGACAGTCCTGCAGGTGCTCCTGCAAGGTCGCCGCCAGCGCGGCCAGTTGCTCGAAGGAGTCCGGATAGGCCACGATCTTGTCCGGGCGCAGCAGGCCGGAGACATCCCGCCCGACCTTGAACGCCGCCACCTGGCACCGCGCGAAGAGCTCGACGATCACCGGCCAGAAGCGCGGCAGCGCGTCGGCGCTCGGGCTCAGATACAGCTTGCATTGGCGGACCGTTGCCCACCGGGTGCCTGCGCAGCGCGGTTCACGCCGCCGCCACATGATCCAGCCCTCGCTGCCTTCACGCTCGTCCAGCCGCGCCCAGTGGCGCTCGAGGGATCGGCTCGTGGCGGCATCTCCGCGAACGCCGAGGAAATCCTCGACCGCGGCGAGGGTGGGAAGCCGTTCACGCCAGGCCGACGTGATCGGGATGGTGTTGTACGCATAGAGGCGGGACGAAAGCTCGGCCACGCCATCGACGCGCAGCAGTTGCCCGTAGCGGAGGGCCTCCCGGGACAGCACCGAAATCCTTCCGCTGCCCAGCTCGATGGCTTCGTCCTGGTAGATCAGGCCGTGGGCGGCGGGGCCGGAGACGAATGGCGCGTCCGGACCGGTCGCCAGTTCGAGCACGCCGTCCAGCACCAGCTCGGCGATGGCCTGGTTGCAGCCAGAGCCGAGACGGGTTCGAACGTAGGCCGGCAGGCTGCCCGGTTGGCGCAGGGAGTGCAGCAGCAAGGCCGTCTCGTGGCACAGGGTCTTCGGCGACAGGCCCTTGTTCTCGGTCGGCCACAGCACGCCGTGCAGCGCCGGGTCCTTGTCCGCCTCGGCCTGGAACTGCCTGCGGTATTCCTCCGGCATCCGATCGATCAGCACGATCTCGTAGTCCGGATTGGCTCGGAAGACCGCTCCGGTGATCGTTCTCAATGCCGCCGAATCGATCACCTCGTCACCTCCTGCGTGGCTGGACAGCGCTTGCCGCGCCAGGCGGCCCGGCCATCTTCCGCCTCACTTGCCCATCTCCTTCCTGGCCGCCTGGACCTCCTCCAGCGCGGCCTTCAGCCCTGCCTCGAGCATCTCTGCCTGCTCGACGGTCTTGGGTTTCATGTCGTGCGAGATCTCCTCGCTGCGCACGCTCAATGCCTTGAGGGCCTCGTTGAGCTGGCCCTGCACGGCCTTGATGTCGTCCGGATTGATGACGAGACGCTCGAAGTCGATCACCCACAGGCGGGTATCCATGCAGGTCGAATAATTGACGCCGCAGCCGTCGGAAAGGAAGCACGAACCCCGGAAGCAGGCCGTCAATGTCGGATTCCTGCACAGCAGGCTGCGATCGGGACAGTGGTATGTGTTGAGCCGGCAGTGCAGCGTGAAGTTGACACACGCGTTGGTCGGGAAATGACAGATGGCACCTGCGATCTCGTCCAGTTTGGCGGAGGCGATGTCCACCATCAGGTTTTTCACTTTGAATTGGGCCATGGACCTACTCCTTGCTTGTTGCCCGGTACTCGAACCGGGTGGTTGAAAGAATCGGCCGAGGATTGAGGACGGTTGCCGGGTCCATGCACATCGCGGGCGCGGTGTTGCGCCGATTCCGGTCGCGCCGCCCTCCCCGCGCCTGCGATCGCAGCCGCATCCACGAACAGCAGGACAGGGCCATCGCCACCAGCGCCAGCGCGGACGGCTCCGGTATCGTTGCGGCCCGATCCGAGACATCGATCGCGGAACCCGCGACCTCACCGTTGTCGCCGACTTCGCCGATGTACAGGAACAGCCCGGCGGAAGAGACCGGCGAGACCAGGTTGAAGATCACCTGACCGAAGTCGCCCAGGCTGATGAAGCCGTCTGCCCCGGGAATCACCGTGGTGGCGTTGCCGTCGAAGATGCCGAGGGTCGCGACGATGTCGTCGACCTCGGTGCCGGAGGCGTCGCTGCCGAACAGCTTGGCGTCGAACGGTGGCCGCTGCGCACCCGCGTTGAAGATCGTCCCGGACGGCAGGTAGTCGAACACCGGCAGGCCGCTGAGGCCGGCCGCGCAGGCGGCGCTCGCGCAGAACACGTTGGACAGGATCGCGGCATCGAGATCGAAACCGCTGAACTGCCCGGCGGCACCCCCGAAGCCACCGCTGACATCGCGGATCGACAGCGACAGGATTTCCATGATGCCGATCGCGCCGAGCTCCGCCCGATAGACCGCGGTCGCGGCGGGCACGCCGCCGGTGACGCCGGTCAGCTTGGTGAGGGTGACGGGCAGCGCATGGACCGCCGTCGACATGACGGTGCCGACGACCAGCGCCGCGAGCCTTGATTCGAGTCTTGCCATGATTTCGTCTCCTGTCCGGGCGCGCAGCTCGCCGCCGGGCCATGGCGGGCGATCGCAGCAGCCAACTCGTCCTGCCGACGGACCGTCAGCGGCGGGCGGCGAAGCCGTACCGACACGGTTGCCGGTTGATGGCTCCAGGATGCGGGTTGGCGCGCCGACGGCCTATGACGTGGCACACCTGCGTGCAGTGACGGGATTCACTTGACGGCGATCGGCGAGCCCCGGCGATCGACGCCGGTGGCGCACCCTAACGGCAGCGAGGCGCGGCAGCGGCCGCGGGCGAGGTGCAATGCGGATCGGACGAGCCCCGACGGGCGTTCGCGGGAGGTGCTACCAGCGCGCCGGCAGCTTGCGGCGGATGACGATGCGATTGCGCTCGGTGGCGATGTAGCCGCCGGCCACCAGATCGCGCACGATGCGATTGACCATCTCGCGCGAGGCGCCGACCAGGTTCGCGATCTCCTGCTGGGTCAGGCGCGGCTCGACGACCCAGTGCTCGCCCTCCGGCGTGGCGACGGTATCGAACAGGCGGTGGATGCGGCCGAACACGTCCTCGAGCGCGAAGGCATGGACATTGCGCGTCAGGGTGCGGATGCGGGCCACCAGGTTGCGCAGCAGGGCACCCATCGAATCCGGGCTGGCCTTCAGCATCGCCAGGAAATCCGCTCGGCCGATGTACAGCAGTTCACAGGGTTCGAGCGCCATCACCGAGGCCGAACGGGGCGCCTCGTCGAGCAGCGCGAGTTCGCCGAAGTAGTCGCCGGGACCATGATGGGAGAGGGTCAGTTCCCGGCCGTTCTCGTTCATCAGGAAGGCCTTCAGGTTGCCGCTGCGGACGACGAACATGCCATGGGCCTCGTCGCCCTGGCTGACCACCACCGCACCCCGCGGGTAGCTGCGCAGCTGCGCGCTGCGGCCGAGCATTTCGAGCTTTTCGCAGGGCAGACCGGCAAACAGGTCGACCCCTTCGAGATCCGTTGCCATCGTTTCCATCCATCAAGGGCAACCGCGCTCGACCACGACAGCGCCGGAGCGCGGCGCCGGACTCGGCTGGTATGCCGGTCCGGACGTCCTGCGGCGACCGATCGGCGGCGACTGCCGGAGGCTACGCAGCCTGTGGTCACCCGTAGGACATTCAGATTGTAGATGCCGCTGTCAATGGCCCAAAGCCGTTGCGGCCGACTTTCGACGCCGACCGTGGCGCGTGTCACAGTCTGTGTCACGGAATGGCTCAAGTTCGCGGCGACCCGGCCGATCGCCGGCGATTGCCTGCTCGACGGCGCGGCTGCAGGCGCACCCGCGCCTGCTAAGCTCCGCGGATGAAGTTCCAGTTCCTCGGCACCTCGTCGGGCGTTCCGACCACGACCCGCAGTCTCTCCGCGCTGGCGATACAGGCGCCGGGCCGGCGCCGGTGGCTGCTTGTGGACTGCGGCGAGGGCACCCAGCACCGGCTGCTTCACAGCGGATTTTCACCGGCCACGCTGGATGCGGTGCTGATCACCCACCGCCATGGCGACCATTGCCTCGGCCTGCCCGGTCTGCTCGCGCACGCATCGATGAATGGCCGAAGCGAGCCCTTGACCATCGTCGCGCCGGACGAAGTGCGTCGCTTCGTCCAGGGCGCCCTGGCGCTGACCGACTCCCGCCTGGACTTCGAGCTGGCCTTCGTCGATGTCGCCTGCAGCGACGCCCCGCTCGGAATCGCCGGGCTGCTCGTATCGACGGTGCCGCTCTCGCACCGCGTGCCGTCGTTCGCCTTCGCATTGCGCGAACAGTCGCCACCGCGCCGGCTCGATCGAGCTGGCCTGCTGGCCGCAGGCGTGCCGCCGGGGCCGTTGTGGGGCCGCCTGCAGCGCGGCGAGGACGTGTTGCTGGACGACGGCCGGCTGCTCGAGGCTGCACGGTTCGCGCCCGAGGCCAACGCACGCTGCGTGGTGGTCGCCGGCGACAACGACACCCCGGAGCTGCTCGCCGACGCCTGCCGCGATGCCCAGGTGCTGGTCCATGAGGCGACCTACACCAGCGACGTCGCGACCCGCATCGGGCCCGCACCGATGCACAGTTGCGCCGCCCGGGTGGCACGCTTCGCGGCAGCCGCCGCGCTGCCGAACCTGGTGCTGACCCACTTCAGCCCACGCTATCGGGACCACGGGCGTGGTCCGCTGATCGCCGACGTCGCCCGCGAGGCCGCCGCCCACTACGCCGGCACCCTCCACCTCGCGCGGGATCTCGACCTGTGCGAACTCGCCGACGACGGCGGGCTGAGCGTGACCCGGTTCGATCGCTCGGCCGCGCCGGGCTGAGGGGAGGCGGACCGCAGCAACTGGCCGCGAGGTCCCTCGCCCGGCAGCGCCGGCGCGTCGCGGCGACCTCGATCGGGCTCCCGCCGGCGCCGGGCCTGCCCGCGTGCCGTCACTGGTCGCTGCGCTCGGACCGCGACTAGCGCTGCCCGCCCTGCGCGCCGGCTGCCTGCGCACCGGCCCAGGCGACGTAGCCCTGCAGATACTTCTGCAGGAAATCCGCGCTGGCCGCATCGACGAGCCCGCCGGACTCGTCGAACGCCTTGTGGGCGGAGGCCAGCAGGAAGTCCGGCGACGGAAACACCGGCGTCAGGGTTGCACTCAGGATGTCCCGCAGGTGGACCTGGGCGCGGACCCCACCGAGGGTGCTCGGCGATGCGCTGACGATGGCGCTCGGCTTGCCGCGCATCACCGAGGTGTACGCCGGACGCGACGCCCAGTCGATGGCGTTCTTGAGCACGCCCGGTACGCTGTAGTTGTACTCCGGCGTCGCGAACAGGATGCCGTCCGCCGAGGCGATCGCCTGCAACAGTTCCCGCACCGGCGCCGGCTTCGCGTCGCCATCGAGATCGGCGTCGTAGAAGGGCAGCTTGGCGAGGTCGAAGATGTGGACGCTCGCGGCCTCGCCCAGCATCGCGTCCGCCGCCTGCAAGAGGCGCCTGTTGTAGGAATTCCGTCTCAGACTGCCGCTGATGCCAAGAATCTTCATTTCAAAGTCTCCGAAGTCGGTGATATCCGGCGCCCGCCACTGGCGTGCCGCGAAAGTTGCGGTGCCGGTGCGGTGGGCCGTAGATGCGAAAAACCGACTCTACCGGCGACGGCACCCGGAATAAACGCGCCGATCGTTCACACGTCATCCCGTCTTTCGCAACAGTGACTTCGCCGGCATCGGGACTTGGACGCGCGCTTCGACCGACCGGAATTCGCGGCAACTCCGTTTCGTCCGGGTCGGCAGCGGCGCACTCGCGTGGCCGCCGGCCAGGGCGCACGGCCTACAGGTTCTCGGCCTGCGGCCGCCGTGGCGCGCCGGCACCCTTGCCGCCCTTGAGTGCGACCTCGAATTCCCACAGCGCCGCCAGCGCTTCGTCGTAGCGCAGTCCCTCGACCAGATCGAGGATCGGTTCGAAGCGCACCAGCCACGACGAATCGCGCAGGATGTCGACGATCCGGCGGGCACAATTCTCGGCGGACAGGGCAAAGCTCTTCAGCAGACCGCGCAGCTCGCCGACCAGGGTCAGGACTTCGGCCGTCGGCACGGTCTCGCCGAGTTCGGCCTGCGGGCCCGGGCGCGCCTGCGTCCACGGCTCGATCGCCTGCAGGAAGCCCTGGATGGTTTCCTCGAACTGCTGCCGCAGCGTGGGCAGGGTGTCCGCGCCATCGACCAGCGCTGCATTGAGCGCCTGCGCGTGGTCGAACACCGCGCTGGCGGCAAGATACCCCGCCTGGCTCTGGAGCCGTTCCAGATAGGCCGCCGCGGCATCGATGTCCCGGCCATCGATCAGGCTGCCGAGGCGTGCCACGGCGTGGGCGTGCTCGGTCGAGAAACTACGCAACAGGCTGAAGAACAGCACCTGGTCGCCCTGCAGCTGTCGCATCGCGAAACGGCGATCGATGCCCTCGATCGCCGGGAACGACACTTCGTCGCCCCGTGGCTCCGCCTGCCGCGGCACGACCGACACCGGCTCGTCGCGCACGCGCTCGACGTGGCTGCGCAGCGACAGCACGAGAGCGGCCGGATCGATCGGCTTGGCCAGGAAATCGTTCATGCCGGAGGCGAACGCGCGATCGCGTTCGCTGGCGATCGCGCTCGCAGTCAGCGCGATCACCGGCACCGTGCGCCAGGCCTCGGCCTGGCGCAATCCGCGTGTGACCGCACAACCGTCCATGCCGGGCATCTGCATGTCCATCAGCACCGCATCGTAGCGTTCGCCGACCGTGGACATGCGAGCCAGCACGTCTTCCCCGGAGCGGCACACCGTCACGACGGCCCCTTCGTGCTCGAGAATCCGCTGGCAGACATCCAGGTTCATCGGACTGTCGTCGACGACGAGGACGCGGATGCCGTACAGCCATTGGCAATCGTTGCCGTCGATGCGGGTGTGGCGCATGACGTGGTCGACGCCGAGACCATGGGCACAGGCCGCGCCGTTCATCGCGTTGAACAGGCTCGACGCATCGATCGGCTTGGTGACGACGGCATCTGCCAGCATCGCCCCGTCCTGTCTGCGGAATTCGGCATCTTCGGCCGCCGGCACCATCACGACGCCCGCCAGCGGCACATCCCACAGCCTTGTCCGGATCCGCTTGATCGCCTCGATGCCATCCATTTCCGGCAGGTGCCAGTCGGCCAGCACGCCGTCCAGGCGCAGCCCGGATTCGTAGGTCTTCAGCACGCGCTCGACCAGGGCCCTGCCACTGTCAACGGTGTCCACCTGCCAATTGAAGCGCTCGCCGATCTGCACCATCACCTGGCGCTCGGCAGCGTCGCCGACCGCCACGACCAGGCGCAACTGGCCCTCGGCAATCGCCGCTTCGGAGGCGCTCGATGCGGCTTCCGCCCGTTCCACGAGGACCTCGAACCAGAACGTGCTGCCCTCGCCCTCGACGCGGTCGAGGCCGGCACGGCCGCCGAGCATCTCCGACAGATGGCGGACGATCGACAGGCCCAGGCCGGTGCCGCCGAAGCGTCGCGAGGTGGACACGTCGGCCTGCACGAACGGCGCAAAGAGCTTGTCGCGCAGCGCCTGGGGCACACCGATGCCGGTATCGGTCACCCAGCAACGCAGGCGCAGGTCGCCGGCAGCCGGCGCCGGGTCGACAGCCTCCATGCCGACCGTGACGCTGCCCTGGTCGGTGAACTTGATCGCGTTGCTCAGCAGATTGGCCAGGATCTGCTTGAAGCGGCGGACATCGCCGATCACCGACGGAGGAATTTCTGCCGGCAGCGGCAGCACCTTCAGCGCCAGCCCCTTGTGTCGCGCCAGCGCATCGAACATCGACCGAAGCTCGCCGAGCAGGGCTGCCGGCGCGAACGGCACCGGGTCGAGCTGCATTTCGCCGGCCTCGATCTTGGACAGGTCGAGCACGTCGTCGATCAGTTCGAGCAGGGAGCGACTGGCAATGCCGATGGTCTCGACGTGCTTGCGCTGCTCGCCGCTGAGCTTGGTGAGGCCGAGCAGATAGGCCGAACCGATCACCGCATTGAGCGGCGTGCGGATCTCGTGACTGGTGTTGGCCAGGAATGCCGACTTGGCACGGTTGGCACGCTCCGCCTCCTGGCGGGCCGCTTCGGTTTCCGATCGGGACACCGTGAGCCGTTCGACGGCGGCCTTCAGGCCACGCTCGGCAACCCGCTGATTCTCGATCGATTGTTTCAGGGAGCGGTTCGCGTCGGCGAGCAGCTCGGCCTCCCGGCGATAGGCCTGCTGCGCCTGCAGCCGACCCTGGGCCGCCACCGAAAAGCGCCACAGGGACCACGCGGCGACCGCCAGGATCAGCAGCGCGCTGGCCCCCACGATGCCCCAGGCGACCGCGCACCTGTCGCGGATCTCCGCCGGCGGCACATGGGCGACGATCCGCCAGCGCAGCGAAGGGTCGCCCTCGGCAAACTCCGGCAACACGGTCGGCGTCGTCCATGTCCAGAAGCCCGACGCGTTCATCAGGCGGCCCTCCGCCTGCGCCCCCATCTCGGCCCACACCGCCGGATGGCGCTGTCCGAAGGTCTCGCCACGCCCCAGCATGAAGCCCCATTCGTCCTCGCTACGCACGCTGCTCAACCAGAACCCGTCCGCGTTCAGCAGATACGTCCGGGTGGCGCCGGAAATCGCGCGGAAGCGATCGAGGATCCGTGCTGCATGGACGTTCAGCACGAAGATGCCGTGGGCACCCCCTGCCCGGTCGAACACCCGCGAGACCAGCCGGAGGGTCGGCACATGGGGCTGCGAGATCACGCCGTGCTCGACATTGAGGTCGAGCGCCGACACGTAGACCTCGCCCGGCGCCAGCCCGAGCCCGGCCACCACGTAGGGCCGCCCGGACTTGTCCTGCAGATCGGCGTCGCCGACCCGCCGTATCACGCCGCTCCCATCCTGGTCGAGGCGGACCTTTTCGATGCCTTTCTCGTCGATCCAGCGGATCTGGAAGCGATCGTCGGCCCGGGACAGCATCGTCAGGAACTCGTCGGCGACCACCTCGAGATCCGGCGTCGCCGCGTTGAACTGGCGGATCAGCCTCGGCTCGCGCCGGGTCATGCTGCGCAGGGCGTCCGCATAGACCAACAGGACGTCGTCGAGGTGGGTCTTCAGCTGGGCCGCGACGCGGATCGCCGGCCGCTCGACATCCGCCTCCACGTTGCGCTCGGCCAGCAGCCCCACCGCCAGCGCGCACAGCGCGACCAGCCCGAAGATCGGCAGGAACAGGCCCCAGAATCGTCGTGCGACGCCTTCCGGCGTATCCTTCGACCGCCCCGCCAGCCGGGGCACGGGTTCAGCAATCGACGACATGTATCTCGGGCCTATGGCGAGACAGACGAATCCGGGCGGCGGGCCGGATGGTCATCGAGACGGAGCATACGTAGGGGTGCTTGCGGCCCATGACGCCGATTAGACATCAAATCGGCATTCCATGTCGCAAACGAGGTCTTTGTCGATCGTCCGCCTGGCCATCGCCCCGGGCCGCGCCGGCGCGCGATCCGCACGCCCCGCCCCGCCCCGGCGTCGATTCGCCCGCGGGGCGCGAGCCGCAGCGCAGGCCACCGCAGCCCGGTCCGCCGCTCGCGCGCACGGTCGGGGAGCCGGTGACCTACGGGCGAAAGGGGTGCGACGGGGCACGAGCGCTTCCGCCGGTGGCTTGCCGGCCAGCGCGACGTGGGGCCGACAGCTCGCGCGACGGCCCACTCGACCGGCCTCAGGCGTCGAAGGCGCGGGCGATCGCCGCGACGTGACGGTAGTCGGTGCCGCAGCAGCCCCCGACCACCGCCAGCCCCGGCAGCAGCCGCCGCAGCTCGCGGTAGTCGGTGCCCAGCTCTTCCGGGTCGCCCTCGTCCAGTTCGCTCGCCTCGTCCAGCTCCGCGTGGCTGAGTCGCGAGGCGTTGGCGCGCAGGCCGCGGATGCGCTCGCGCCAGTCGCCGCCCTCGGCCAGCCGCTGCCGGAAGTGGCTGGGATGGGCGCAGTTGATCATGTAGTAGGCCGGCGTGGCGTCGGTCGCGGCATCGGTCTCGCGGATCGCGTCGTCGAGGCTCTGGCCCGACGGCAGCCGGCCGTCGGTTTCGAGGGTGAACGAGATCACCACCGGCATGCCGGCCGTCCGCGCGGCGCGGGCGATGCCGATCGCCTCCTCGACGTAGTTCAGCGTGAACGCCGAGATCAGATCGGCCTCGGTGTCGGCGAAGGTGGCGATCTGCTCGCCGTGGTAGTCGGCGGCCTCGGCGGCACTCATCCGACGCTCGGCGCGGTAGCCGTCGCCGCGCGGCCCGAGGTTGCCGCTGATCACCGCGTCCGGCGTCGTGGCCGCGGTGCGGTCGCGCAGCTCGACCATCAGCGCCAGCGCTTCACGGTTCGCCTCGCGCAGGGTGTCTACCGAGTAGCCCAGCAATGCGCCCCAGTCGCGGCTGGCCCGCCAGGTCGGCGCCTCGAGGACGATGCCGCGGCCACTCGCCGCGGCCAGCTCGAGATAGCGCCGGTAGTAGCGGCGCAGGGTTTCACGGCCGTCGGCATCGCCGGCCAGCGTGAAGGCGGCGAAATGGGGCAGGTCGACGCCGTGGTGGAAGATCAGGTCGGTCTCGAGGCCGCCGTCGGTGACGAAGGCGCGGCCGGCGAGTTGCGGCAGTTGATGGCGATAGCGTGGCATCTGTCTCTCTCCTTGTCGGGTGGTCGGTGTCACTTCTGAGCGTAGCCCAGGGGCCGCAACGGCTCCCGCGGCTGCCCGCCGGCGTCCTGCGCGATGTCGCGCGCCAGCAGCATGTCGGTCACGCGCTGCGAGGCGCCGTGCCAGAAGCCGGTCGGGGCGTCGAAGTCGGTCGGATTGCGCCACGTGCCGAAGATCATGTCGATCACCGGCAGGTCACTGTAGTTGTAGCCGTGGATGCCGCGCCCGTGATGCAGGCGGTGGGCCTCGGGGCGCTGCACGAGGTAGCCGAGCCAGCGCGGGGTGCGCACGTTGGCATGCTGGAGCACGGCCAGCAGGGTGACCGTGACGAGCACGATCGTCGCCGCCGCCGGCGTGATGCCGACCAGCAGCACCAGGCTCAGGCTGCCCAGCAGGGTCCATCCCACCATGTCCGCGGGGCTGAACCAGAACGCGCCCCAGGTATCGATCCGTTCGGCGCTGTGGTGCATCTGGTGAAAGGTCCGCCACAGGCGGTCCGAAGCGTGCATCGCGCGATGCCAGACGTATACCGCGGCCTCGTAGATCAGCAGCCCGGCCAGCGCACCGCCGACGGTGCCGAGGCCGCTCAGGTCGAACAGCTGGAAGGTGGCCAGGTGTTCGTCCCAGACCAGCGGCAGATAGCTCGACAGCATGAAATAGGCGGCGAAGGACAGCGCGGTGCGGGCCTTCCAGCCGGGCACGTCGGGAAGCTTGCGGGCCGGCCGGCTGGCCTCCCACAGCATCAGCAGGCCAAAGGCGGCGAACAGGCCGAGGTTGATCGGATCGACTAGTATTTCAATCGGACTTGGCATGACGGGTTCTCCTTCGCTGTTGTCGTGGTGCAAAGGTAGGCCCGACCGAGCCGAGGCACTAAAGCCATATCGGAAGCAAAGTGGACAAATCGGCCAGTTCGAAGCCAGCGCGGCACGATCCGCGGCCGGTCCCGGTCGCAATCGTCGCCATCCCCGAGACCACCGCCTCGGTCGTCTACGGGATGTACGACATGTTCAAGTGCGCCGGGCGCGACTGGTCGCTGATCACCGGCGAGGGAACGGCGCAGAGCCTGATGGCGCCGGTGGTGGTGTCCGAGCACGGCACGCCGATGACGGTAGGCAACGACGTGCGCATCGTTCCCGACCACGCCTTCGCCGACTGCCCGCCGGTGGCGCTGGTGTGCGTGCCGGAGCTCGCGGTGCCACCCGGCGAACCGATCGAAGGCCGCTTCGACGCCACCGTGCGCTGGCTCGCCCAGTGCCACCGGCAGGGGGCGATCCTCGCCACCGCCTGCTCGGGTGCGCTGCTGCTCGGCGAGGCCGGCCTGCTCGGCGGACAGGATGCGACGACCCACTGGGCCTACTGCGGCATCCTCGCCGAGCGCTATCCGACCGCCCGCGTGCACCCCCAGCGCGCGCTGGTCGTCTCCGGCGAAGGCCAGCGCCTGGTGATGGCCGGTGGCGGCACCACCTGGCTGGATCTGGCCCTGTACCTGATCGCCCGGCTGGTGGGCGTCGAAGAGGCGATGCAGGTGGCACGCATGAACCTGATCGACTGGCACGCGATCGGCCAGCAGCCGTTCGCCCGGCTCGCTCGTACCCGCCAATCCGAGGACGCCCTGATCGCCGACTGCCAGGTATGGATCGCGGACAATTACCGGTGCCCCTCGCCGGTCGCGGCGATGGCCGGGCGTTCTGGACTGCCCGAGCGCTCGTTCAACCGGCGATTCCAGGCGGCGACCGGCCTGTCGCCAATGGAATACGTGCTGACCCTGCGGCTCGAGGAGGCGAAGCAGATGCTGGAAGCCGGTGACGAGCCGGTCGAGGGCATCGCGCTGGCCGTCGGCTACGAGGACGCCGGCTTCTTCAGCCGGCTGTTCCGGCGCAAGGTCGGCCTGACGCCGGCCCAGTACCGCAAGCGCTTCGGCGCGCTGCGGCGGGCCCTGGCCGCCGCCTGACGCCGCCGGGCGGCGGCGCATCGATCCCCCGGGCCGCGTCGCCGAGGGCGGCGCGATCACCGCTCATGCCTGCAGCACCGGCTCGGCCGCGTCGCTCAGTCTCTCGGCATCGTCGCCGTCGATCGGCCGGCCGACGCTCAGGCCCTGCCGGAACGCTTCGTCGAGCGCCAGCATCGCCGCGTCGCCGAGCACGCCGAGGCCGTCGAGCAGCTTGGTGAAGAACGCGCGCCCGGCCGCGGTGGCGACGATGTCGAAGATTTCCGCGTCGCTGAAGCCGTACCCGCGCAAGGCTTCCACGTCGCCCTGGTCCACCGCCGCGGCGTCGATCGCGACCTTGCGCGCCAAGCCGATCATCGCGCGCTCGGCCGGGCCGAGCGTGCCGGTGTCGCCATGCTCGGCCAGCGCCAGCACCTGCTCGGCACTGAAGAATGCGGTCAGCGCCTTGCCATGGGCCAGCGCACAGGCGGTGTTGCGCAGCGCATGGGCGGCGGCGAAGGTCACCAGCTCGAAGCGGCGGTCGTCCATCGGCCGGCGGATCTCGGCCAGCAGCCGGCCCCAGCGCGCCAGCACCTCGGGACGGTGGCTGAACACCTTGGCATAGTTGGGCACGTAGCCCCAGAACGCCTGCTGGCGCTGGTACATGTCGCGCACCTCGCCGGCAGCCCGGCTCGCGGCAATGGTATCGATGAAGGCCATGGTCTCGGCTCCTAGATCGCGTAATGTTGCAGTGGCACTTCCTCGCCGTGATCGGCGCAGTCGCCGGCGGCGCGGAGCGCGTGCACCGCGCCCCGGCCGATCGGCCGGTCGAGGGCGCGCAGCGTCGCCCTTTGCCCCGGCGCGGCGAAGTCGATCACGGGAACGTCGGTGGCATCCATCAGGGCCTCCTCCTCAGGCGCTCGCGCGCGGCTGCAGCCACCGCGGGAACAAGGTGTAGGGATCGAGATCGACGCCACCGTCGTAGGCGATGCCGCAGGCGTCGAAGCGCGCCTGCAGCGATCCTTCGCGCATCGCGTCGAACAGCTCGGTGCAGCCACCGACGTGCTCGCCGCCGACGTAGATCTGCGGGATCGTCGGGCTGCCGGTGTGGCGCGCCAGCACCGCGCGGATCTTGCCGCCACGGCCACCGGCCTGATACGCGACCGAGTCCAGGTCGACACTGCGATGGGCGACGCCGAGACGCTTGAACAGCTTGCGCACCGACCAGCAGAACTCGCACCACTCGAGCGCGAACAGCACCACCGGCTCGTCGCGCACCAGGTCGGCGACGAAACCCTCGGCCTGCGGATCGAGCGCGGCGGCGAACGGGCTGCCCGCCGCCGCGACCTCGCAGACCTTCGGCAGGTCGAAGCGGCAGGCGGGCGTCGAACGCGACAGCGCGATCTCCTCGGCGTCCATCTCCTCGCCGATGCCGTCGAACAGCGGTGTCGACAGGTAACGCTCGCCGGTGTCCGGCAGCATGCACACCAGGTTGCTGCCCGGCGCCGCGCGGCGCGCCACCGCCAGCGCCCCGGCCAGCGTGGCACCGCTGGAGGTGCCGACGAAGATGCCCTCGCGTCGCGCCAGTTCGCGCGCGATGCGCATCGCCTCGTCGCCCGACACCGGCACGATCTCGTCCACCAGCGCCTCGTCGATCGCCGCTTCGGTCAGGCTCGAGACGAAGTCCGGGCTCCAGCCCTGCATCAGGTGTGGGCGGAAGCTCGGGTGGCTGGCGCTCGGCCGCCCGTCGGCAGCACGCGGCTGGGGGATGCCGCTGCCCAGCACCTGGGAATTGTCCGGCTCCACGGCGACCACGCGGGTGCCCTTGGCGGCCGCCTTGAGACCCCGCGCGACACCGAGCAGCGTGCCACCGGTACCGAAGCCGGAGACGAAGTAGTCCAATGGCTCGCCGTGGAAGTCCTTCAGGATCTCGTCGGCGGTGGTCCGCGTATGGGCCTCGGGGTTTGCCTCGTTGTCGAACTGGCGACACAGGAAGTAGCCGTGGGCGTCGGCCAGCTCGACGGCCTTGTCGAGCATGCCGGTGCCCTTCTCCGAGGCCGGCGTCAGCACCACCCTGGCGCCGAGGAAGCGCAGCATCTTGCGCCGCTCGACGCTGAAGTTCTCGGCCATCACGATCACCAGCGGATAGCCGCGCTGGGCGCAGACCATCGCCAGGCCGATGCCGGTGTTGCCGCTGGTGGCCTCGATCACGGTCTGGCCGGGCTCGAGTTCGCCGCGGCGCTCGGCGGCCTCGATCACGGCCAGCGCCATGCGGTCCTTGACCGAGCCCATCGGGTTGAAGGACTCGAGCTTGACGTAGACGTTGACGCCCGTCGGCGCCAGCCGCGCGAGCTTCACCAGTGGCGTGTCGCCGACCGTGCCGAGTATGTTGTCGTACCTGGCCATTGCTGTCTCCTCTCTATCGGGGTCCGGGGCTGTCGATACGCTTGCCATGCTCGGCGGCGAGCGAGGAATCCAGCGTTGGAGTGATCGTGGTTTTTGGCCCTCGCGGGATGCCGCGGGGGCCTTGCCGCGGCTTGTCGCGCGTGCGCCGACGGTCCTATAGTCGAATACGGGCAACCCTCCCCGCGGACATCGATGGCCAGGCTGGAACTGAAGTTCTTGGGTGAGTTCGGCGTCTTCCGCGACGGCCGGGCGCAGCCCTTGCCACCTTCCAGGAAAACCCGGGCGCTGCTCGCCTATCTGTGTCTCGCCGACCGGCGGCTGCGGCGCGAGCAGCTGTGCGAGCTGCTGTGGGAAGTGCCGGATGATCCGCGCGGCTCGCTGCGCTGGAGCCTGTCCAAGCTGCGCCGCCTGCTCGACGACGAAGGGCGCGAGCGCATCCTCGCCGATCGCAGCCACGTCGCACTCGACGCCGGCGACCTGTCGATCGACAGCCGCGCGCTGCAGCTGCTGGCCGCCGGCGAGCTGGCCCGGGCCCCGACCGAAGCGCTCGAACAGGCCGCCGCACATCACGCCGGCGCCTTCCTGGAAGGACTGGAATTCAGCGACTTCCACGACTTCCATTGCTGGTGCGTCGCCGAGCGGGAGCAGGTCGCGCGCGCCCAGGCTGCGGTGCTGCACGAACTGGTGCGCCGGCTGGCCGGCCAACCGCAGCGCGCCCTGCCCCATGCGCGCGCGCTGGTCGGCCTCACGCCCTACGACGAAGCGGCGCGGGCGACGCTGATCCGGCTGCTGGTCGCCGCCCAGCACATCGACGAGGCGGAGCAGCAATTCCAGCTCGGCATGCGGATGCTGGCCGAGGCCGGCATTGCCGCCAGCGGCGCGCTGCTGCAGGCTCGCCGTGGCACTGCCCAGGCAGGCGCCGCGACGCGCGCCGACGCCGCCGCAGCGGTGCGACCCGCGGCGCCGCCGGCAGCGCTGCCGGCCGATCACACGCTGGTCGGCCGCGAGCGGGAACGGCAGGTGCTGGCCGAGGCGCTGGTCGCCAGCGGCGCCGGCCGGGCCCGGGTCGTGCTGGTCCGCGGCGAAGCCGGCATGGGCAAGTCTCGCCTGCTCGACGACCTGGCCGACGCGGTACGCGCCGACGATCGCCATCTGCTCGCCGCGAGCGCCTTCGAGACCGGGGCGATGCGGCCGTTCGCGTTGTGGATCGATGCCTTGCGATCCCGTCGCGCCGAGGCCGCGCAACGCATCTTCGGCGACATCCAGGCCGACAACCGGGACCGCCTGTTCGCCGAACTGAGCGAGCTGGTCGCGACCGAATCCGAACGCGGCGCAGCCGTGCTGATGTTCGACGACGTGCATTGGTGCGACGAATCGAGCGCGGCGGCGCTGCACTACGTGATGCGCATGAATCGCGGCCGGCCGGTGCTGGCGGTGCTCGCGACGCGGGAGGCCGAGCTGCGCGACAACGCGCCGTTGCAGCAGGCCTTGCGCGGCCTGCGCCGCGATGCGCTGCTGCACGAGCTGAAGCTCGAGCCGCTGACCGAGCCGGCCATCGCCGAACTGGTCCGCAGCCGCGCACCGGGGGCCGACGCACGCCGCCTGTGCCGCGAGTGCGGCGGCAATCCGCTGCTGGCGATCGAACTGGCGCGGGCCGAATGCGAGGGCGGAGCCGAGGGCGGCGGCTCGCTGGACGATCTGGTGCGCGAGCGCCTGGCGCGCTTCGACGTCGAAGGGGCGGACGTCCTGCGCTGGGCGGCGGTGCTCGGCCCGCGCATCGAGTTGCCGACGCTGACCCGCTTTGCCGGCGTCGACGCGGCCACCGTCACCCGCGCCCTGGAACTCGCCGAACGGCAGGCGACGCTGCGCACCGCCGACGACGGCACCCTGCGATTCGCCCACGATCTGATCGCGCGCGCGATCTACGACGACATCTCGCCGCTGCGCCGCCAGCTGATGCATCGCAAGGTCGCCGAGTGGATGGAGCACGACCTCGGCTTCGAGCTGTCGCGTGCCGCCGACCTCGCCCACCACGCCGGCCACAGTGGCGACCCCGGCCTGGCGGCGCGCGCGCTGGTCTCCGCGGGGCGCCTGTGCCTGCGCTTCTTCGCCAACGACGAGGCCCATTCGCTGGCGGACAAGGGCCTGCAGCTGGCCGCGCAACTGCCGGCGGCCGAACAGGTGCGGGTGGCGATCGATCTCCACATGGTGATGCTCGACGCGGCGCCGGTCGAAGACTGGGAAGCGGCGGCGCAGCGCTACGTGGCGCTGGCCGAGCAGGCCCTCGACCACGGCGCGGCGGCGCATGCGCGCCAGGCCTACCAGATGGCCTCCTACCTGCGCTGGCAGCACGGCCACTGGACCGGCGCTCGGGAACAATCCCTGCAGTCGGAGCGCGTCGTGCGCGGCGGCAGCGAGGACGAGCACATCGTCGGCATGGCCGAGACCGCCAAGTGCCTGGCGATGCTTGAGCGCGACCTGGCCCAGGCCGACGCGATGCTGATGGAAGCCCAGGCGCTGGCCAGCCGACGCCAGCTTGTCCACCGGGCGATCCCGGCCGGGCTGGGCATGCTGCGCTTCTACGAGAATCGCCTCGACGAGGCCGAGGAGCTGTTCCAGCAGACGCGCACGCTGTGCAAGGCGGCCGGCGACCGCATCAACGAGTACCAGGCCAACGAATACCTGGTGATGATCGACATCCAGCGCGCACGCTGGTCGGCCGCCCGGGCACGCTGCGACGAGCTGGTGGTGCTCGGCGAGAAACTGCGCGAGGGCAGCGAGGCGCCGTTCGCCCACGCGCTGGTCGGGCTGTGCGAATACGCGCTGCACGATCGCTGTGCGACGCTCGACGCCGCGCTGGCAGCGCTGCGGGCGGCCGATGCCAAGCACCGCACGGCCTTCGTCCAGACCCGCGCCGCGCTGCTCGACTGCGAGCGCGGCCGGCACGCCGCATCGCAGGCCCGTGCCGCCGAGGCGCTGGCCTGTGCCGAGGTGCTGGAGCGTGCCACCGAGATGCTGGTCGCCCATGCGGTGCTGTCCCAGTGTGCACTCGCCGCCGGCGACGACACCGTGCTGCAGGCCCACCTGGATGCGGTGGCGCGGCTCGAATCCGAAGGCGTCGCCGCGTGGGCGCTGGAGATCGCGCGCCGGGCCCGGGAATGCGGGAGGGAGCGCCGTGCCTGAACTCTATCTCGAGCGCAAATTCGACAAACCCTTGTCTCCCGCCGACGTGCTGGCGATGGCGCACGACGGCGCCGGCTGCTTCGCGCTGCATCGCGTGGACTGGCTCGCCAGCCTGCTGTCGCGCGACGGCCGCCGGATGGTATGCCGCTTCCGCGCGGCGGACGCCGAGTCGGTGCGCATCGCGCTGCGCACGATAGGGGCCGACTCGCGCCGGCTGTGGCCCGGCACGGTGCACGACCGCCCGGACCTCGGCGACGCGGAGCGGGGATCGGCCAACGTGCTGGTCCGGCGAGGCTTCGCGCAGCCGGTCACGCTCGACGAAATCCAGGCGCTCGAGGACGCCGGCGCCTGGTGCCTGGATGCGCGCGACGTGCGCTTCATCCGCAGCTTCTTTTCCGTCGATCGCAAACGCATGGTGTGCCTCTATCGTGCGCCGGACGCCGAAGCGGTGCGCCAGGCCCAGCGCCAGGCCGGCATGCCGGTCGAGGACGTCTGGGCCTTCCGCACGGTCGCGATGTAGCGCCGCCACACCCGCGCGCCCCGATTCGTTGCCGGTGGCGGCGGCGCGGCGGCGGCAAATTCCGCAATTTCCACGGTCGTTATCACGCTGGTTCCAACGCTGGGGGCCGAAAGTCGCTGCTGTCCGATGCGCCTTCGGACGCTTTCAACCAACCAGGAGAATCACCATGGATACCAAGACCATCCTCGCCGATAACGGCGTCAACGTCGAAGCCCTGCTCGGCGCCCGCGAGGCCCTCACCCAGGCCCCCGAGGCTGCCCGGTTCAAGTGGCGCGCGAGCTGCGAGTGGGCCCACGGCACCCACGCCCGCAGCACCATCGACACCTTCTACGGCCTCGGCGAGGAGCAGAAGCACCGGCAGCCCCACCGCATCGAGACCGACCACCCGGAGCTCTTCGCCGCCGAGGACCACGCCGCCACCCCGGTGGAGGTGGTGCTCGCCGGGCTGGCCGGCTGCCTCACCGCGGGCATCGCCGCCGTCGCGCAGAACCGCAACATCCAGCTGCGCTCGGTCAAGGCGACGCTGGAGGCCGGCATGGACCTGCAGGGCATCCTCGGCATCGACGGCGACGTGCGCAACGGCTTCGACGGCATCCAGGTGAAATACACGATCGACGCCGACGCCACCCGGGAGGAGATCGAGGCACTGGTGGCCCAGTCGCAGAAGCGCTCGGCGGTGTTCGACATCATCACCAACCCGACCGACGTGTCGGTCACGGTGTCATGAACGCCGCCGCCAACGGACGCGCAGCGGGCGCCGCGGTGCGCCCGCCGGTGCGCAGCATCGACGTGGCGGTGATCGGCGCCGGCCACAGCGGGCTGGCGATGAGCCACTGCCTGGCCGCGCTCGGCATCGAGCACGTGGTGCTCGAGCGCGGCGAGGTAGCCAACGCCTGGCGCAACGAGCGCTGGGATTCGCTGCGCCTGCTGACACCGAACTGGCTCAGCCGGCTGCCCGGCTACCAATACCGCGGTCCGGATCCCGACGGCTACATGGAGCGCGACGCAGTCGCCGAGTTCATCGCCGACTATGCCCGGGCCACCACCGCGCCGGTGCGCACCGGCACCGCGGTGTGTTCGGTCGAGGCCGGCGGCGGCGGCTACCGGGTACGGACCTGGCGCGGCGACTGGCAGGCGCGCGCCGTGGTGCTGGCCAGCGGGGCCTTCAACCGGCCGGCCATCCCGCGGCTGGCCGCGGACCTGCCGGCCGGCGTCGCGCAGCTGACGCCGCTCTCCTACCGCAATCCGTCGCAGGTCGCGGATGGTGGCGTGCTGGTGGTCGGCGCCTCGGCCAGCGGCCTGCAGCTGGCCGACGAGCTGCAGCGCGCCGGCCACCCGGTGACCATTGCCACCGGCGAGCACGTGCGCATGCCGCGGCACTACCGCGGGCGCGACATCCAGTGGTGGATGGAAGCCGCCGGCCTGCTGGACGAGCGCTTCGACGCGTTGCGCAACGGCCGCGACGACCTCGCCCGCGCCCGCGCGGTGGCCTCGCCGCAGCTGGTCGGCTCCCGCGAACGGGCGATCATGGACCTCAATGCGCTCGCCGGCGAGGGCGCGCGGATCGTCGGCCGGCTGGCCGCAGTGCGCGACGGCAGGGCCTTGTTCTCCGGGTCGCTGCGCAACGCCTGCGCGCTGGCCGACCTCAAGCTGGGACGGCTGCTGGCGGCACTCGACGAGTGGGCGACCGGCCGCGGCCTCGGCGACGGGCTGCCCGCCGGCGAGCGCTTCGCGCCGACGCGGACCGACGCCTCGCCGGCGACCAGCCTCGACCTCGAGCGCGAGAACATCCGCACGGTGCTGTGGGCGACCGGCTTCCGGCCCGACTATTCATGGCTGCAGCTGCCGGTGCTGGACCGCAAGGGCGCGCTCCGCCACCAGGGCGGCGTAGTCGATGCGCCGGGCCTGTACGTGATGGGCCTGCCTTTCCTGCGCCGGCGCAAGTCGAGCTTCATCCACGGCGCCGAGGACGATGCGCGCGACCTCTCCGAGCATCTCGCCGACTACCTCGACGCGATGGCCGGCCGCTGCCGCGATTGCATCGCGGTGCCGTCATGAGCGAGTCGATCGACCCGGCCTGGCCGGACATCGTCTGGGTATGCGGCGGCGAGGATGCGGCCTGCGCACGCCTTGCCCAGGCGATCGCCGATGGTGCCTGCCTCGGACTGCACCGCGTGCGCTGGCAGGGTGCCTACCTCGACGACGAGGCCCGGCGCCTGGTGTGCCGCTTCCGGGCGCCGGACGCCGAATCGGTGCGCCTCGCGCTGCATTGCGCCGACGGCTGCAGCCACATCTGGCCCGCCACCCTGTTCGGCAGCGATGGCGCGGCGGCCAACCTGGTGATGCAGCGCGAATTCGAGACTCCACCGTGCGGCGATCCGCGGCGCCTGCTGGCGCTCGCCCGCGCCGAATGCCTCGAAGCCACCGGCGGCGAGCCGGGTCACGTTCTGCTGTCCCGCGACCGGCGGCACCTGCTGTGCCTGTGCCGGGTGCCGCAGGCCGCCGCGGCGCGGCTCGACGGCGTGCACCATCTGGGCGGGCGCTGGCGCTGCTGGCGCTGCCGCTACCAGGCGGCCTGAACCCGGCCACCGGCGCACCGCTGCCGCGGCTGCCGGGACTCGCCAGGACCGCTCAGCCGGGCCCGCCGCCCAGCCATGCCGCGCCGCGCACGCCGGAGGCATCGCCGTGGCGATGGCATTCCAGACGGGTGGCGAGTTCGTCGCTGTGGATGTGGTCCCGCCAGCGCCGCGGCACCTCGCGATAGATCTCGGCGACGTTCGACATGCCGCCGCCGAGCACGATGACGTGGGGATCGAGGAAATTGACCGCGGTGGCCAGCGCCCGCGCCAGGCGGTCCGCGTAGTCGTCGAAGCAGCGGCGTGCCAAAGGCTCGCCGGTCCGCATGCGGGCGACGATCGCGGCCGGCGCGAGGGGCTCGCCGCCGGCCATCGCGTAGGCACGCGCGAAGCCCGGACCCGACAGCCAGCTCTCGATGTGCCCGGGCCTGCCGCAGGAACAGGACGGGCCGGGCAGCTCGTCGCCCCGCGGCCACGGCAGCGGATTGTGGCCCCACTCGCCGGCGATCGCATTGGCGCCGTCGACGAGCCGGCCATGCACCACCAGGCCGCCGCCGACGCCGGTGCCGAGGATGACGCCGAACACGACCCCGGCACCGGCGGCCGCGCCATCGACCGCCTCGGACAGCGCGAAGCAGTCGGCGTCGTTGGCGACGCGCACTTCGCGCTGCAGGCGCTCTGCCAGGTCGCGCGCCAGTGCGTGCCCGACCAGCGGCGTCGAGAACGCGTTCTTGACCCGCCCGTCATGCCTCACCGAACCCGGGATGCCGACACCCAGCGTCCCGCGCGCGCCCAGCTCGGACTCGCATTCGCTCACCAGCGCGACGATCGCGTCCAGCGCCTGCCGGTAGTCGTGGCGTGGCGCCGACACCCTGCGGCGCCAGCGCTCCTGGCCACCCGCGCCCAGCGCGAGCAGTTCGATCTTGGTACCGCCCAGGTCGACACCCAGGCGCAGGCACGGCAGTTCCGGCATCAGTCGCATCGCTCGATCGCTCGGGCCCAGCATAGCCGAGTTCCTGCCGCAGCGATCCGGGGCCGCGGACGTCGATCGGACGCGGACCGGATCGCGCGGCCGCCGCGCGATCCGGGGATTGCGGCGGCCGCCCGGCGGCGGCTAGCGAACGCTCGCCAGGGCCAGTGCGAGAAAACCCTCCGTCCCGTGCGCAAGCATCCGCAGCGGATTGTCGTCGCTTTGTGCCATCAGCAGATCGTATTCACGCAGATCCTCGGTGGCATACATGCCCGGCCCCGCCGCCTGGCCGGATTCGTCCATGGCGGTCACCGTGGCACCGAGCGTGATGGTCGTGCCCAGACCCGCATAGACGTAGCGATCGGCGAACGCCTCCCGCAGCAGGCCGAAGGCGGCCTCGCCGGTGCAATGGACCGGGGCGATGTAGTCAACCTTCAGTTCGTCGCGCAGGCGCAGTGCGATGCGTCGGATCTCGTCGGGCTTGGCCGGCAGCAGATGGGTGCCGCCGACGATCAGGTGGATCGGCTTGGTCGACAAGCTTCGGGCCGCATCCACCACCTTTTCGAGGGTCGGGTGGCTGCAACCGACCACCAGCACGATGCCTTCCGGCGTATCGATCGCGAGCGACACTTCCATGACCTCGAGATCGACGCCCCACGGCCCCTTGAGCAGGATCAGGTGAAAGCCCGGCGCGACCTCGACGTTCTCCGTCACCCACTTGAAATTGCCCGCGGGCCAGGCGCTGCCGAACTGCAGGCGCGCCGGGACCTGACCGTCGAAATAGCGCATTTCCGGCGGCAGCGCTTCGTTCGGCTTGAGGAACTTGCCCGGCAACGCGGCGCCGAAGACGCTGAAGTTCTCCTTCGGCACGTAGATCGGCACCTGCGGATTGACCTTGGTCAGATGGTTCAGGCCGCTGGTGTGGTCGCCGTGGCGGTGCGAAACCACGGCGAAATCCAGTTGGCCCAGATCGATGCCCTTGGCCGCGACGTTGTGGGCGAAGATCTCGGCGTCGTTGCCGGTATCGAACAGGATGCGCTTGCCGCCGTATTCGATGTACGCGGAAAAGCCCCAGTCCTTCTTCATCGTCGATGACGTGCCGAAGGCGTCGTAGAGCATCGTGATGCGGGCCGCGTCACCGGCAGCCGCCATCGACGGGTCCGCCGCGGCCGGCGCCGACGGCGCGGCCAGGATGCCGAGGCAGGCCAGCACGGCCGATGCCAATCGTGCGATGGGTTTCATGGTTCATTCCTCCTGATGTTGGGCGTGCAAGTTGCGCTTCGGTACCGACACCCGTGGTCGTCACGCCGGGTGTTCCGATACGTGCCAACGACGGTAACAGGTCGCGCCTAACGGATTGCTAACGCAATGGCGCAGGCTGCGGCCGCGGGTTTCCGGACCGCGGCCACGCCGGAGCGGTGCACGCCGATCGCGGCGTCGGCGCCCGCCATCTCCGTGGGCAGCCGGGGCCGGAACTGTGCACTCCTGCCCATTTCTCGATGGTCGTTTGCACGCCTGATTGACTCGCGAAGCGCCTACATTGGAAGCAGATCCCCGGCCCCACGGCAGGTTCGCCGCATGCGGCGGCCGGGGCAGACTCAGGAGCCGAGGCAAATGTACGTTCCAGGCGAATTCGAAGCAGCATTGCACCACGACCGCAGTCGGTCAGAACTCTGCCGGCCGGCCCGGGGCCGGTCCGGTCGCGGTCGCGCGCTGGCGCCGCGCGCCGGCGACCGCACGACAACCCGCCAGCCGATCCGCATTCGAACCCTCGGCGGTTTCTCGGTAACGGTCGATGGCGACCCGCTGCGATTCGGGCACAAGATCCCGAAACGCCCGCTCGCCCTGCTCAAGGGGCTGATCGCCCTGGGGGGCGACGACGTGCCCGAGCATCGACTGACCGATGCACTGTGGTCCGACCTCGATGGTGACTTCGCCCACGATGCCTTCACGATGGCCCTGCATCGCCTGCGCAAGCTCCTTGGGCGGCGCGAGGCGCTGCGCCTTTGCGCAGGACGGCTCGGACTCGACCGGCGCTGGTGCTGGACCGATGCCGACGCGCTGGACCGCCTGGAACTGGAGCTGGACAGCGGCGAGGTGGCGGCAGAGCCCACGTCGGCCTTGCTGTCCGCGGCGCTCGATCTCTATCGCGGCCCGTTCCTGGCCGCCGACGAGGACGACGCGTGGACGTTCTGCCGCGCCGAGCACCATCGGCAACAGTTCGTGCGGGTCGTGACGACTTGCGCGCAACGCCTGGCGAGCGCCGACAGCTGGCAGGCGGTGCTGAGCGGCTGCCGCCAGGCGATCGAACGGGAGAGCGCGGCCGAGGCCTTGTACCAGTGGCTGATGCGCGCCGCGCTGCGGCTCGACGCGGCCAGCGAAGGCCTCGCCGCCTTCGGGCGCCTGCGGCGCATGCTGCGGGCGCTCGAAGCGTCGTCGCCGTGCCCGGAATCCTTGCGTCTCGCCGACCAGCTGCGCGGCTGAGCGGCCGCGCCCGCGCGGAGCCGCGAAGCGGGCCCGGATGCACGGGGCGCTACCAGTGCGCCGGCGGTTTGCGCAGGATGTGCAGCCGCCCCTTCTCCATGCGCACATAGCCGCCGGCGGTCAGATCCTTGAGTATCCGGCTCACCATTTCCCGCGAGGCGCCGATGCGATCGCCCATCGCCTGCTTGGTGAGCTTCTCGCCCACCACCAGTTGCCCGTCCCGTTCTTCTGCCAGCGCCATCAACAGCTTGGAGAGCCGCCCGTATACGTCCAGCAGCGCAAGGTCCTTGGCATTGCCGGTCAGGATGCGGCAACGATGGATCAGGTTGTGGATCATCGCCACCGCGAGGGACGGATTGGCGGCGATGCAGTCCTGCAGGCTGCGCCGCGTGATCATCGCCAGTTCGCAGGGCTCGAGGGTCATCACCGAAGCCGAACGCGGTCCTTCGTCGAGCACCATCTCGCCGAAGTAGTCGCCCTCGCCCTGGATGTTGAGCACCAGCTCGTGGCCGGTCGCGTCGCTGACATAGATCTTCAGGCGCCCCTGCAAGACCAGGAACATGGTGTCGTTCTTTTCGCCCTCATTCACGATCACCGCGTTCTTCGGGTAATGGCGGGTCACCACGATGGCCGCCAGCGCGGCCAGGTCGTCATCGGACAAGCCATTGAAAATCGATATCTTCTTGAGCGTTTCGATCATCGCCGCCAGCATCGTGTCGGGCAGGTAGGGGAAATCCTACAGGACGCGGTCCGATTCGGGAGCCCTCTCCAGGTGCCGATGGGCCCCCATGGCGCTCAGGGACCACCCGGTCGCTGCGCACCCTCGGTCGTTTGCTCGCCAGGGCCGGTCGCGGCTGTGGCGTCGGGCTCGTCGACGAGGATCGGCGACACGTAGCCGCAGGCCATCACGCGCGGCTTGTCGGACACCGCACCGGAGTTCTCCGCCTGCTGCGCCGCCAGGCGGCCGTCCGCCAGCGACAGGATCATCGCGGCCAGGCCATCGAACGCGCCACACGACATGACGAGCGCGACGATCAGCGCCGGAATCATGACGGCGAACAGCACCGGTCGATCGGCGATTCGGCATGGTCGGGATGTGCGGCGCCTGGCACCGGCCAGCGCCCGCACGAGAGGTCGGCAAGCGTGCATAAGAAAGCGGCCGGCGAAAGGGGCCGGCCGTGGTTGGTCGCGCGATGGGGATTCAGCCGATGCTGACGGTCACGCCGTCGCCGACGTCGACCGCAAGCAGTCCGTTCGGTGCGGCGTAGTGCGAATCCGGCGCGTAGATGTTGTCCCAGCCGCCGCGGTCCAGCGTGTCACGGGTGTAGGAGGCGACGATGTGATTCAACTGGTCGTCGGCGGACATCTCGATGGCGACGTAGTCGCCCGAGGCCTCGGGCACCAGCCTGTTGACCCAGCGGGCCTCCTTCGGGCCGGTGAAGGTCCTGAGCATGCGCTGGAATGCGAGGTCGGCGGACTCGGCTTCCGCTGCGCCATCGACCGGCAGGCCCAGCGGCGCCGTCCAGCCGCTCTCGAAGCCGGGCGCATAGCCGTTGCGGTGCTCGACGCGGCCATGCTCGTAGTCCGGCGACAACTGCCGGTCGCTGGTGCGATAGCCCAGATTGTCGGCCCAGTTGCCGACGTGGCCCGGCCGGTAGACCTGGGCCGGGCCGTCGTCCGCGGCGAGGGCGGCGCCGCCCAGGGCGAAGGTGGCGGCGATGGCGATGATGG
>JAGRGB010000182.1 GCA_020445745.1 Rhodocyclaceae bacterium
AGGTGTTGATGAGCGGCCTCGACTACGAACGCGCCGTGCTGTGCGGCGGGCCGCTCGGCATCATGGCAGCCTGCATGGACGCGGTGCTGCCCTACCTTCACGAGCGCAGGCAGTTCGACGTGCCGATCGGCGAATTCCAGCTGATGCAGGGCAAGCTCGCCGACATGTACACCACCTGGATGGCCAACCGCGCCTACGTGTACGCGGTCGGCCAGGCCTGCGACCGGGCCGACCACGCCCGCAGCCTGCGCAAGGATGCCGCCGGCGCGATCCTGTATTCGGCCGAGAAGGCGACCTGGATGGCCGGCGAGGCGATCCAGGCACTGGGCGGCGTCGGCTATACCAACGAGTATCCGGTCGGCCGCCTGTGGCGCGACGCCAAGCTCTACGAGATCGGTGCCGGCACCTCGGAGATCCGTCGCATGCTGATCGGCCGGGAATTGTTCGCGGAGACCGCCTGAGCACCACGCGTCCGCCCGATCCGGGTACGTCGGGGCTGACCGACCGACGAGGGCTCCGGTATCTTCTCGGCTGCCCCGCAAACGGAGACTGGAAAATCATGGCAAACACACTGCGTGTTCTCGGCGCAAGCGACTCGGTGGAACTGGGCCACGTGCGCCAGTTCTTCCGCAACTACGCGGCCTGGCTCGGCCGCGACCTGTCGTTCCAGGGTTTCGCCGACGAGATGAACAGCCTGCCGGGCGCCTACGGCGCGCCCGAGGGACGCCTGTTCTATGCCGAATACGAGTCGAGCCCCGCCGGCTGCGTCGGCATCCGACGGTTTTCCGAAGGCGTCTGCGAAATGAAGCGCCTGTACGTCGAGCCCGAGTTCCGCGGTCTCGGCATCGGCCGCGACCTCGCGCTGGCCGCGATCAAGGCGGCACGCGCGCTCGGCTACCAGAGGATCCTGCTCGACACCCTGCCGGCGATGCGGATCGCCGTTAAACTCTACCGCGAACTCGGCTTCCAGGAGGCCCCGGCCTACTACCCGACGCCGATCGAAGGCACGATGTTCCTCGCCCTCGACCTCGAGAACTGGGACGAGGCCCGGATCGAGAACGACCTGCTGACCCACCTGTTCGACTACAACCGCGCGTGGTCGCAACAGATGCGCGAAGTGGACCCGCAGTACTTCGAGAAGCTGTCGCAATTGCAGACGCCGGACTACCTTTGGATCGGCTGCTCGGATTCGCGGGTGCCGGCCAACCAGATCATCGGGCTGCTGCCCGGCGAGGTCTTCGTGCATCGCAACGTCGCCAACGTCGTCGTCCATACCGATCTGAACTGCCTGTCGGTGGTGCAGTTCGCGGTGGAGGTGCTGAAGGTCAGACACATCATGGTGGTCGGCCATTACGGCTGCGGCGGCGTCAAGGCTGCGCTGGACCGGGCCCGGGTGGGGCTGGTGGACATCTGGCTGCGCCACGTCATCGATGTCCATGTCAAGCACCGCAAGCGGGTGGACTGCCTGCCGGAGGAACTGCGCCACGACCGCCTGTGCGAACTGAACGCGCTCGAACAGGTCGTCAATGTCGCCCAGACCGTGGTCGTGCAGGATGCCTGGCGCCGTGGCCAGCAGCTGACCGTGCATGCCTGGGCCTACGGCCTGAAGGACGGCCTGATGACCGACCTCGGTCTCAACGTCAGCCGCCCCGAGGACCTGATGCCACGCTATCTGGCGGCGCTCGAAGCGCTCAACCCGTGACCGCGCGGCGCTCGCCGACGACCGCCGGCGACGACCGCAACGACAGGAGAACACGATGAAGACCGTGCTGGTAGTCGGCGCTTCGCGAGGCCTGGGCCTGGAGTTCGTGCGACAGTACGCAGCCGCCGGCTGGCGGGTGCTGGCCGGCCTGCGCCACCCGGCCTCCACCGAGTTGCCGGCGGCGGTCACGAGCTACGCGATCGACGTCTGCAAGCTGGCGTCGATCGAGGCGGTGCTCGAAGCCCTGCAGCACGAACTCGACCACCTGGTGGTGTGCGCGGGCGCCCTCGGCCCGCGGAACCAGGCCTTCGAGACCCCCGACCCGGAGGAGTTCGACCAGGTCATGCGCACCAACGTGCTCGGCCCGATCGCGCTGATCGAGCAATTCGCGCCGCACATCAGGCCCGGCGGCTGCATCGCCGTGCTGACCTCGCGGATGGGTTCGATCGGCGATGCCGAGAGCCCGTTCGCGCTGCTCTACCGGTGCTCCAAGGCCGCCGCCAACATGGCGGTCCGGTGCGCCGCCAAGGCCTGTGCCGGCGGCGGCCCGCGCATCGTCGCGCTGCATCCGGGCTGGGTCCGTACCGAGATGGGCGGCCCCGACGCACCCCTGCTGCCGCCCGAATCGGTGACCGGCATGCGTCGCGTGATCGACGATGCCGAGGCGTTCCCGAGTGGTGGTTTCTACAACTACCTGGGCGAGACCGTGCCCTGGTAGCCCGACCGACAAAGGACACGCGATGCCACCACCACGCCTCAACCCGGCCTTCGGGCTCGAGCTTCTCAACGCCAGGTCACCTGGCACGCTGCCCGGCTGGTTCGGTTTCGAGGTCGCGCATGTCGAGGCGGGCCGCCTCGAGGCGGGCTTCGAGCTGCGCCCCGAAATGCTCGCGCCGAACGGCTTCCTGCATGCGGCCTCGATCATCGCGCTGGCCGACACGGCCTGCGGCTACGCCACCTTCGCCCACCTGCCGGACGGCGCCGAAGGCTTCACGACGATCGAGCTGAAGAGCAACTTCCTCGGCACCCAGCTCGACGGGCGCATCGGCTGCGTCGCCACCGCGGTCCATTGTGGCCGCAACACCCATGTCTGGGATGCCGAGGTCAAGGGCCACGGCGGTCGGCTGGCGCTGTTCCGCTGCACCCAGATGATCCTCTGGCCGAAGCGCTGAAGGCAGCTGCGCAGATGCCCGATCCGATCGACTTCCACTTCGATTTCTCGTCGCCCTACGGCTACCTGATGAGCGAGCGCATCGACTCCCTGGCCGCCCGCTTCGATCGCAAGGTGCACTGGAAGCCGATGCTGCTCGGCGTGGTCTACAAGCAGCTCGACAGCCAGCCGCTGCCGTCGATCCCGATGAAGGGCCCGTACTCGCTCCACGACATCCGCCGCAGCGCGCGCCACCTGGGAATCGCGCTGCGCATTCCGGACCCCTTCCCGGTCGCCACCCAGCATGCCGCCCGGGCCTACTACTGGCTGCACGACCGGGACTGCGCCATCGCCCGCGCCTTCGCCCATGGGGTGTTCCGTGCCTATTTCGTCGATGGGCGCGACATCTCGCGCAAGGATGTCGTCGTCGAACTGGCCGCCGGTGCCGGTGCCGATGCCGACGCATGTGACCGCGCGCTCGACGACGACGCGGTCAAGCAGCGCCTCAAGGAAGCTTGCAGCGAAGCGCTCGCGGCGGGCGTCTTCGGCTCCCCGTTCGTGATCGTCGACGGCGAGCCGTTCTGGGGCGTCGACCGGCTCGACCAGATCGAACGCTGGCTTGCCGAGGGCGGATTCTGATATGGCGGCGTTCGCGCGCATCTGCGTGTTCTGCGGCTCGCGCGCCGGCGTGCGCGACGCCTACCGGGACAGCGCCGGGGCCCTCGGCCGGCTGCTCGCGACGCGCGGCATCGAGCTGGTCTATGGCGGCGGCAAGGTCGGCCTGATGGGCATTGCCGCGGATGCCTGCCTGGCGGCCGGCGGCCGCGTCACCGGCGTGATCCCGGAGGCGCTGATGAAATGGGAGGTCGGCCACGAAGGCCTGACCCGGCTCGAGGTGGTGGATTCGATGCACACCCGCAAGGCGCGGATGGCCGAACTGTCGGACGGCTTCATCGCGCTGCCCGGCGGCCTCGGCACCTTCGAGGATCTGTTCGAGATCCTGACCTGGGCGCAGCTGGGCTTCCACCGCAAGCCGACCGGCGTGCTCGACGTGGGCGACTACTACCGGCCGCTGGTGACGATGCTCGATGGCGCCGTCGCCGAGGGCTTCATGAAGCCCGAGAACCGCGGCCTGCTGCTCCATGCCGACAGTCCCGACGCGCTGCTGCAGGCCATGGGCGACTACCGCGGCTCGGCGGCATCGCGGGTGATCCACGACGAACGCCAACTGTGACGGGGCGAGACCCCGCTTGGGCGAGGAGACATGAGCACGATAAAGAGCCGGATCAACCCGCGCAGTGAAGAATTCCGTGCCAATGCACGGGCGATGCAGGCGCTGGTCGGGGACCTGCGCGACCAGGCCGCCCGGGTTGCGCTGGGCGGCGGCGAAAAGGCCCGCGCCAGGCACACCTCACGGGGCAAGCTGCTGCCCCGCGAACGCGTCAACCACCTGCTCGACCCGGGCACGCCGTTCCTCGAGGTCGGCCAGCTGGCGGCCTTCGGCATGTACGACGACGAGGCCCCGTCGGCCGGCGTGATCACCGGCATCGGGCGGGTCAGCGGCAGCGAATGCATGATCGTCGCCAACGATGCCACCGTGAAGGGCGGCACCTACTATCCGATGACGGTCAAGAAGCACCTGCGCGCCCAGGAGATCGCCGAGCAGAACCACCTGCCCTGCATCTACCTGGTGGATTCCGGCGGTGCCTTCCTGCCGCGCCAGGACGAGGTCTTTCCGGATCGCGAACACTTCGGCCGCATCTTCTACAACCAGGCCAACATGTCGGCCCGCGGCATTCCCCAGATCGCCGTGGTGATGGGCTCGTGCACCGCCGGCGGCGCC